>JANQSN010000029.1 GCA_028284045.1 Alphaproteobacteria bacterium
GGGACGCCACCGGTCGCGGCCGGGACGCGCCCTGCCTGTCCTCGCCCTGGCGCTCGCCTTGGTACTGTCGACCGCCTGGCTGGCCTGGGCGCCGCCCTCGGCCGCCGCCGGACGGGACGACGCGGGCGACGAAGGCCTGCCGTCGAGCGGCCTGCCGGCAGCCAGCTCGCAGGCCGGGGCCTATCTCGCCGGTATTTTCGCCGCGGCGGCGGACGATCAGGCCGCAGCCGCCGACTTCCTGGTCCAGGCCCTGGCGCTCGATGGCGACAACGAGATCCTCTACCGCCGCGCCTTCATCGCCACCCTCAGCGGCGGCCTGATCGAGGAGAGTGTCCGTCTCGCCCCCGGCATCATTCCGCGCGGCGGCGGTGAGGCCGACGTGGCCCGACTGGTCCTGGCGGCCGACGATTTCGTGCACGGCCGCTATGGCGAGGCCGCAACGGCACTCAGAACCATCGGCCGCAACGGCATCGCCCGCTTCACCGCCCCGATGCTCGAAGCCTGGGCCTTGGCCGGCACCGGTGCCTTGGACGACGCGTTGGCGGCGCTCGACCCGGTTGCGGCGGAAGACGGGTTCCTGCCCCTGGTTGACCTGCATCGCGCGCTGATCCGCGACGTGGCCGGCGATCCCGGCGCCGCCGAGGCCTATGAGGCGGCCTTGGCCCATGGCGAAAGCCCGCGGCTGGTCGCCGCCGCCGGCAACTTCTTCGAGCGGAACGGGGCGCCGGACCGTGCCCGCCGCCTTTACGGGGGCTTCATCGCCGACACGCCGGACTCCCTGCAGTTCGCGCCCGCCTTGGCCCGCCTTGACGCCGGGGAGATACCGCCCCCCCTGCTGACCGGCGTCGGCCACGGTGCTGCGGAAGTGTTGTTTCAGATCGCGTCGGTGATCTCGCGCGAGACGGCCGGCCAGACCGGTCTGGTCTATGTCAATCTTGCGCGGTATCTGCGGCCCGGTTTCGCCGCCGCGGGCATCCTGCTCGGCGACATCCTGGCCGACCGCGACCACGACCGCCAGGCGCTCGCCATCTACCGCGGTGTCGCCGACGACCCCGGCCTCGGCTGGGATGCCCGCTTGCGCAGCGCCCGTATGCTGGCCCGGCTGGAGCTGGACACCGACGCCATCGCGCTACTGGAGGCCATGGCCGCGGAACGGCCGGACCGCGCCGAGCCCCTGGTCCAGCTCGGCGATGTGCACCGCTTCACCGGCGATTTCGCGGCAGCCGTGGTCGCCTACGACGCCGCTTTCGAGGCCGACTCGTTGACCGTGGGGCTGGACTGGTCCTTCCTCTACCGCCGCGGCATGGCGTTGGAGCGGGACCGCGACTTCGACCGGGCGATCGCCGATCTGGAGCGCGCGATCTCGCTGAACGAGGACCACGCGCACCTCTTGAACTATCTGGGTTATCTGTGGATCGACCTTGGCCGCAACATGGCCGAAGGCGAGGCCCTGGTCCGCCGGGCGCTGGAGCTGCGGCCGAACGACGGCTACATCATCGACAGCCTAGGATGGGCGCAGTACCGCCAGGGCCTGTTCGACGAGGCGGTGGAGACGCTGGAACGCGCCGTCCGCTTCCGGCCGCTGGATCCGGTGATCAACGATCACCTGGGCGACGCCTACTGGCAGGTCGGCCGGCGCACCGAGGCGCGGTTCCAATGGTCGCATGCCTTGGTCGGCGCCGACGACCCGGTGCTGATCGAGGCGATCGAGGCGAAGCTGGCCCACGGGTTGAACGCCGCCGGCGACGGCCCGGCCACGACGGCCGATGCGTCGGACCCGAACCGGTCGCCGGGGACCGCGGAGCCGGACGCGATCGAGCGGCCGTGAGCGTCCTAGACGCCAGCGACGCCGGCAGCGCCTCCTCCCTTCGGATCGACACGGCGCGGGCCAAGATCAATCTCTGGCTGCAGGTCACGGGCCGACGGGCCGACGGCTACCACATGCTGGACAGCCTGGTGGCCTTCGCGGAGATCGGCGATCGGCTGAGCGCCGACCCGGACGGACCGCTCGGCCTGTCGGTCACCGGCCCGTTCGCCGGCGCGCTCGCCGCCGCCATGACCGGGCCGAATGGGGCCGGCGCGGATGACAATCTGGTGCTGCGCGCCGCCCGCGCATTGGCCGCCCGGGCCGGCCGGCCGGCCACCGGCCGCTTCGTCCTCGACAAGCGGCTGCCGGTGGCCAGCGGCATCGGCGGCGGCTCCGCCGACGCCGCCGCCGCGCTCAGGCTGCTGGCGGGCGCCTGGGGCCTGGCGATCGGCGGCGACGATCTCGCCGCGCTGGCGCTGGACCTCGGGGCGGATGTGCCGGTCTGCCTGGCCAGCCGCACGGCCCGCATGACCGGTATCGGCGAAGGTCTGGCGCGCGGTCCCTCGCTCGCCGGTGTGCCGGTGGTGCTGATCAATCCAGGTCGGCCAGTGGCCACGCGGGACGTCTTCCGCACCCGTCAGGGGCCGTTCTCTCAGCCCGCGCCGGTGGGGCTGGTCGACACGTCGACAGCCGATGCCGCCGGCCTGGCCGCGGTCCTCGCCGCCACCCGCAACGATCTGGAAGCGCCGGCCATCGCGCTGGAACCGACCATCGGCCGAGCGCTTGAGGTGTTGGCCGCCGCACCCCGCTGCCGGCTTGCCCGCATGTCCGGCAGTGGTGCGACGTGCTTCGGCCTGTTCGACGACGACCGGTCAGCCGACGCCGCCGCCGCCCGACTCACGGCGGCGGAGCCGACCTGGTGGGTCGCCGCGACACGGCTGGCGTGAGCGTCTGGCCCCTCCAGAGGCAATCGGAGCTCGGAATTCCCTCCCCCTTGATGGGGGAGGGTTAGGGTGGGGGTGATATCGCCGCTCTGCGTTGGCGTCTTTGACGGGCCAGTCTCACACCGCGCCGTCCGTCCCATCCAATGGCGCCGTCGAAAGGTGCTTCTTGATCCGGCTTCTCCACCGACAAGCATCACCCCCACCCAACCCTCCCCCATCAAGGGGGAGGGCTTCAACAGCTCGCGGCGACGACTGCCGATTGACCCTAGCCCTGCCAGAACGGCTTGTCGGTCTCGACCACCACATCGGTGCGGGTCAGGCCGAGATCGCGGAGCTGGCGTGCGTCCATCGTCCTCAAATGCTGCCGCTCGCGCGCCCGCGCCTGCCAGGTCAACAACAGATCGACCAGGCGCGTCGCCGAGACGCCGAGGATGCCGACGAAGCCGGCCAGAAGATCGCCCAGCGTCTCCGATCGGCCGACGCGCAGCGGCGACCCGCCGGTCACGCAATCGGCACAGTCTTCTCTCAGTCCGCTCGTCATGGCGCCTCACTCCTTCTCCGCCCCTCGCGGCCTGCCGGGACTCGGCGGCTTCCTCGCTCGACCGCCACTACACCGCACAGCATCGCCGCCCTTCGACCCGATAGTTGCGGTTCTGTGGCGCCTTGCACAAACGAGGGTTTCTCGTAGCATCGCTTAGGTAATCTAAGCCTACCCCGCCGGCCGGAGCCGCCGCGCCATGACCCGCCGCCTGCCGCCCCTCAACGCGCTGCGTGCCTTCGAGGCGGCGGCCCGCCATCAGAGCTTCTCGCGCGCCGCCGACGAGATGGCCGTCACCCCGGCGGCGATCAGCCATCAGGTGAAGGCGCTGGAAGATCAGCTTCAGATTCGCTTGTTCCGCCGGCTGCCCCGCGGCCTGGTGCTGACGGACGAAGGCCGCGCGCTCCTGCCCGGCATCAGCGACGGCTTTCTGCGGCTGGCCGACGCCGTCGGTCGGGTGTGCAACCGCGATCTCGCCGGGCGCCTTCGGGTCAGCGTCATCCCGTCCTTCGCGGCGCGCTGGCTGGTCCCGCGCATCGGCGACTTCCACGCGCGCTATCCGGAGATCGACCTGGAGATCGAGGCGGAGGCGCGCAGCATCGACCTCAACACCAGCGACGCCGATATCGGCATCCGCTACGGCAGCGGCGACTATCCCGGCCTGGCAACAGAGCTGCTGTTGCGCGAGGAGCTGTTCCCGGTCTGCTCGCCGACGCTCCTGAACCGCGGTCCGCCGCTGAAGGAGATGGCCGATCTGCGCCACCATGTGCTGCTGCACGACATCTACGCGCCGGGATGGCTGAACTGGCAGTCCTGGCTGGAGGACGCCGGGGTCCGCGACATCGACCTGAACCGCGGCCTGCGCTTCTCCGACACGGCGATGATCATTCAGGCGGCGATCGCCGGTCACGGCCTGGCGATCGGCCGGTCGGGATTGATGGGCAAAGACCTCGACGCCGGGCGACTGGTCCGCCCGATGCCGGTCAGCCGGCCGGCACCCTATGACTACTGGATGGTCGTCTTGCCGCACCGCGCGGAGGAGCCACGCCTTCTCGTGTTCCGCCAATGGTTGGCGGAGCAGGCCGCCGCCCCCCCGGCCCAGAGCGCGCCCGGCGGCCGGGCATCGGCCCCGGAGGGATCATAAAACCGCCGTACTCCTGGGCTGCAATGGCAGCATGAGGTCCGACGATTCCTTGGTGGCGCGGCCGCGCCGGCGGTTCTGGCGCGGGATGGAGGTGGCGGCTGTCCTGCTGGCGGCGCTGATCGGCTCGCAGGTGCCGGTGCTGATCGACCGGTATCAGGAGACCTTGGCCGGACGCGCAGCCTCCGCGCGCGAAGATGTCGCGGCCATCGTCGACCGCGCGCGGGCGGAGCAGATGGCCGTTCACGAGCTGCTCGACGATGCCCAGGGCCAAGCCGCGGCGCACATGACCGCCCAACTGCGCGCGCAGATCGACCAGGCCGGCACGCTGGATACGGCGCGTCTGCGCCTCGCCAACGCCGATTTGATCGAACGGCCGGTGGTCATGCTCGCCCATTTCGACCAGGAGGTGGCTGCGGACGCCTGGACCGGCTTCAGCCCGGCGGTCTCCAAGCCCGGCCCCAGCCTGGTGTTCGCCGGCCTCGGCGCCGGTCTGGCCGGGGCGATCATCGTCGGCCTGCGCCTGGCGCGCCGACGGCGGACGGCGGGCGAACTAAGTTGATCCGGCCCCGGTCCGGGGGCGTATGATGAGGGCGTTCGCACACCCCGACAGCGACGCCCGGCCGAGCCGGATCAACGATCGCTCGGCGCCCCGGCGTCCAGGCCCCCGGTGGCCGACGGATCCGACCGGCCGATGCGTGTTAGCAGGACCATGCACCGACTCCTCTCCCTGCCTCGGCTGATCCCCCTGGCGAAGGGTCTCTTGCCGCTGGTTATCCTGCTGTCGGCGGCCGGGGCCGTGGCCTATCTCATCGACACCCGGCCCGAGCCCGCGGTGGCGGAGAGCAGCCAGCGCATCTGGCCGGTTGCTATCGTCCGCGCGGAACGCCAGGACCATCGCCCGGTCCTCGACCTGTTCGGCGAAATCGTCGCCGGTCGCGCCGTCGACGTCACGCCGGCGGTCGGCGGCGACGTCATTGCCGTCGGCCCCGGCTTCCGCGAAGGCGGCCTGGTGGAACCCGGCGATCTTCTGGTGCAGATCGACCCCTTCGACTACGAGATCGCACTCGCCGAACGTTCAGCGGAGCTGGCGGAGGCAGAAGCCCGGCTGGCCGAACTGACCGCTCGCCTGACCCTGGAGGTCGAGGCGCTGACCCAGGAAGAAGGCATGGTCGCGCTGGACGAGGCGGAGGTCGCCCGCCAGCAGCGGCTGGTGGCCACCGGGGCCGGTACCCAACGCACCCTCGACGATGCCCGCATGGCGCTGCTGACCCAGCGGCGCGCCATCACCATCCGCACCAACACCATCGCCGCGGAGGAGGCCCGGCTCGACCAGCAGGCGGCGATCGTCGACCGGCTGACGGCGCGCCGCGACCGCGCCCACCGCGATCTGGAGAGGACCCGGCTGACCGCGCCGTTCGCCGGCATCGTCGACGCCGTCGCGGCGGAGGAAGGCCAGCGCATCCGGGCCGACGACGCGGTCGCCCGGCTGATCGACCCGGCGCGCCTGGAGGTGCGCTTCCTGCTCAGCGAACGCGATTACGGCCAGATCGTCGGCGCCAGCGACGCGCTGATCGGCCGCGAAGCCGAGGTCACCTGGCGCATCGGCGAGACGGCGCTCAGCTTCCCGGCGACGGTCGAGCGCATCGACGGCACCATCCAGGCGGCCACCGGCGGCATCGATGTTTATGCCCGGCTGAGCGATCTCGATACCGCGACGCCGATTCGCCCCGGCGCCTTCGTCGCGGTCGCCCTGCCCGGACGCCTGTACCCCTCCGTCGCCGACCTGCCGGCGCAAGCGCTGTTCGACACCGCAGACGGCCCGGTGGTCTATGTCGTCGACGACGCCGATCGGCTGGAGAGCCGGCGCGTCGCCCTGATCGCCAACGTCGACGACCGGGTTCTGATCGGCGACGGGCTGGCCGGAGGCGAGCGCGTGGTCACCTCGCGCTTCGCCGGCATCGCCGACGGCGTGCCCGTATCGACCGTCGACTAGCGCCGCACCTTCAAGAAAACCCATCCCCATGTCGCCGGCCAGCCTCGTCCGCCTGTTCGCGCGCCACCGCAATGCCGCCAATCTCCTGATGATCCTGGCGCTGGTCGGCGGCACCATCGCGCTGGACCGGCTGAACCGCCAATTCCTGCCCAGCGTCGGCTTCGACTTCCTGCAGATCACCGTGGACTGGCCAGGCGCCAGCGCGGAAGACGTCGAGGACGGCATCATCCAGGCGATCGAGCCGGAGGTCCGCTTCATCGACGGGCTGAAGAAGCTGACCGCCAACGCCTACGAAGGCATCGGCATCCTCGTCCTGGAGTTCGACAGCGGCACCGACATGCAGTCCGCCCTGTCGGATGCCGAGAGCGCCGTCGCCCGCCTCACCACCCTGCCCGACGACAGCGAAGAGCCGGAGATCAGCCGCTTCCAGCTCTACGAGACGATCTTGCGCATCGCCATCCACGGGCCGATCCCGGAAGCCGAACTGAAGGCCCATGCCGAGACCATCCGCGACGACCTGATCGACCGCGGCATCGACCGGGTCAATCTGTTCGGCGCCCGCGACGAGGAGATCATCGTCGAGGTCGACCCCGACACGCTGCTGCGCCTCGACCTCACCTTGGACATGCTGGCCGACCGGCTGGCGGCCTTGTCCCAGGACATCCCGCTGGGATCGCTGGAAGGCGGGCTGGAACGCCAGCTCCGCACGCTGGAGCGGCGGCCCGACGCCGCGCGCCTCGGCGAGCTGGCGGTGGTGACGGATGCGTCCGGCCGGCGCCTCGTCCTCGCCGACATCGCCGATATCCGCGACGGCTTCGACGACACGGAGGCATTCGGCCTGCGCAACGGCCAGCCGGCGATCGAGCTGGAGGTGCAACGCGCCGTCAACGCCGACGCGCTGGACGCCGCCGCCGTGGTGGACGCCTACCTGGCGGAGCAAGCGGATGCCTGGCCGGCCGGGCTGGTGGTCGAGCCCTTCGACACCCTGGCCGACCTGATCGAGGAGCGCATCGCGCTTCTGATCAAGAACGGCGTCGGCGGGCTGGTGCTGGTGCTGGCCGTCCTCTTCCTCTTCCTCAGCGCGCGGGTGGCCTTCTGGATCGCGCTGGGCATCCCGATCTCGATCATGACCGCCATGGTCGTCATGCTGGCGACCGACCAGAGCATCAACATGCTCAGCCTGTTCGGGATCATCATGGCGCTGGGCATCGTGGTCGACGACGCCATCGTCGTCGGCGAGCATGCCGCCCACCGCTCCGAAGCCGGGCTGGGACCGCGCGAGGCGGCCGAGCAGGGCGCGCTGGCCATGCTGGCGCCGGTCACCGCAGCGACGCTGACCACCATCGCCGCCTTCCTGCCGCTGTTGCTGATCGGCGACATCATCGGCCAGATCATCGGCGCCATCCCGATCGTCATCATCTCGATCCTGGTGGCCAGCCTGATCGAGTGCTTCCTGATCCTGCCGGCGCATATGCGCAACGCGCTGAACAAGGAAGACCTGGCGCATCACCGCCCCAACGCGCTCAGGCGCCGGTTCGATGCCGCCTTCGACCGTTTCCGCGCCGGACGCTTCCGCCGGCTGGTGGAGACCGCGGTGGCCTGGCGCTACCTGACCGTGGCGACCGCGGTGGCCAGCTTTCTCCTGGCCGTCGGGGTGGTCGCCGGCGACCGCGTCGGCTTCCAGTTCTTCCCCTCGCCGGAGAGCGAGGTGGTGCTGGCCGACTTCGCCTTCGCGCCGGGCACGCCGCGCGAGACCACCCGCGCCATGCTGGCGGAGGCGGAACGTGCCTTGGTGGTGGTGGAGGAAGGCTTCGCCGACCGCGCCCCCGACGGGCTGATCGAGACCGCCTTCGCCAAGATCGGCAGCGGCGGCGGCGACTTCGCCGAGACCGGCGACCATATCGGCTCGCTGCATGTGGAGGTACCGCCGGCCGACACCCGCGATGTGCGCATCGGCGAGTTCCTGGAGGCCTGGCGGGCGGAGATCCGGCCGATGGCCGGGCTGGAGCGGATGATCATCCGCGAGCGTATCGGCGGGCCGCCGGGCCGCGACCTCGACGTGCGGCTGTCGGGCGGCTCGCTGGACGACCTGAAGGCGGCGGCGGAGGCGGTGGCCGACCTGCTGGGCCGCTATCCGGGTGTCAGCGACATCAGCGACGACCTGCCCTACGGCCGGCCGGAGACGATTTTGGAACTGACCCCGCGCGGCCGGGCGCTGGGCTTCACCACCCAGGACATCGCAGCGCAGGTCCGCGCCGCCTTCGAAGGCGTCATCGCCGACCGGTTCGCCCGCGGCGACGACGAGGTGACCTTGCGCCTGCGCCTGACGACCGACGACCGCGGCCTCGCCGGCCTCAGCGCGCTGCGCCTGCGCACCCCCGACGGCAGCGGCGAGGTGGCGTTGGACGACGTCGTGTCGACCCGCAGCGAGCGCGGCTTCCTGCTGATCAAGCGCGAAGACGGGGTGCGCGAGGTCTCCGTCACCGCGGAGATCGATGCCGCCGTCGCCGACGCCAACGCCATCGTCGCCGACCTGCCGGCACAGGGCCTGGACCGCATCGCCGCCGATCTCGCCATCGACTACCGCTTCGCCGGCAAGGCGGAGGAGCAGGCGGAGACCTTCGCCGACATGCAGCTCGGCGGGATCATCGGGTTCGCCGCGATCTACATCATCCTGGCCTGGGTGTTCGCCAGCTATGGTCGGCCGATCGTGGTGATGTCGGTGATCCCCTTCGGCGTCATCGGCGCCGTGCTCGGCCATATGCTGCTCGGCTTCGACCTGACGATCTTGAGCATGATCGCGCTGTTGGGCTTGAGCGGCATCCTGGTGAACGACTCGATCATCATGGTGGCGACCATCGACCGGCATCTGGCGATGCCGGCCAAGCCGGTCCGCGACGCCGTGGTCGACGGCACCTGCGAGCGGCTGCGCGCCGTGCTGTTGACCTCGCTCACCACCATCGGCGGGCTGACGCCCTTGTTGTTCGAGACCAGCCTGCAGGCTCAGTTCCTAATCCCCATGGCGATCACGCTCGTCTTCGGCCTGATGGTGACGACTTTCTTGGTCCTCTTGGTGGTGCCGGCGCTGATCACCATCCAGGAGGATGCCCGGCGCTTACGCTTGCGCTTGGTCGCCCGCCGGCGCCGCCGCGGCCGGGCGGCGCCGATGCCCCCCGCCGTCAGCCTGTCGAAAGGGCCGGCCGTCTCGGCACCGCGGTCCTCGTCGCGGCCTTGAGGCCGGGCGCGATCACGCAACGGTGTTCCGGCAACGCCTTGACCCCGCCGGGCGGTCGGGTCACCTGAAGCGACCTCCGCGCCTTAGAGGAGCGCCGCCGATGCGCCGTCCGATCGTCGCCGGCCTGATGGCCTTGCTGACCGCCCTGCCCGCCGCCGCTACCGAGAGGGACGGCGAGACGGGCGACTGGCAGGCCGTGCTGGACGAAGCCGCGGGCCAGACCGTCTATTGGAACGCCTGGGCCGGTGACGCCGGCATCAACGACTATATCGCCTGGGTCGGCGAGGAGCTGGCCGAGCGCCACGACGTCACGCTGGTGCATGTCAAGGTCGCCGATATCGCGGAGACCGTCGCGCGCGTGCTGGCCGAGCGCACCGCCGGGCGCGACGCCGACGGCTCGGTCGACCTGATGTGGCTGAACGGCGAAAACTTCGCGGCGATGAAACGCGAAGGGCTGCTGGGCGCGCCCTTCACCCAGCATCTGCCGAATTTCGCCCTGGTCGACATCGCGGGCAAGCCGACCACGCTGGTCGACTTCACCGTGCCGACCGACGGGCTGGAGAGCCCCTGGGGCATGGCGCAGTTCGTCTTCATGCATGATCGCGAGCGGGTCGCCGAGCCGCCCGCCAGCATGGAGGCGCTGGCCGACTGGGCGGTGGCCAATCCCGGCCGCTTCACCTATCCCCAGCCCCCGGACTTCATCGGCAGCACCTTCCTGAAGCAGGCGCTGATCGCCTTCGCGCCCGACCCCGCGGCGCTGGCCCGGCCGGTGGCGGAAGATACCTTCGGCCCCGCCACGGCGCCCCTGTGGGACTATCTCGACCGGCTGCACCCCGCGCTGTGGCGCGGCGGGCGCAGCTTTCCCGCCAGCGGGCCGGAGCTGCGGCGCCTCCTGGGCGACGGCGAGATCGACATCGCCTTGAGTTTTCAGCCTGCCGAGGCCTCGCGGATGATCGCCGATGGCCAGTTGCCGCCCACCATCGGCACCTTCGTGCTGGACGGCGGCACCATCGGCAACACGCATTTCGTGGCGATCCCCTACAACGCGACGGCCCGCGCCGGCGCGATGGTGGTGGCCAACTTCCTGCTGTCGCCGGAGGCCCAGGCGCGCAAGCTGGACCCGGCCTATTGGGGCGACTTCACGGTGCTCGACCTGGATGGCCTGTCCGACGCCGACCGCGCGCCGTTCGACGCCATCGACCTCGGGCCGGCGACGCTGGCGCCCGGCGACCTCGGCACGCCGTTGCCGGAACCCCATCCGAGCTGGATGACCGAGCTGGAGGCCGCCTGGCTCGCCCGCTATGCCGGCGGCTGACGGTTAGGTCTGTTTCGCTTGATCCCCTCGCGGCCTAGATCAACCTGCGTCCGAATGGACGCAGGTTGATCTAGGCACCCTGGCGGGCGATCGCGGCGCGCAGCTCCGTCATCAGGGCGGCGTGGCCGCCGCGGCTCAGCACCGAGCCGTATTCGGCGCGCTGGCGCGACACCTCGCTGAGGCTGCCGTCGAGGATCACGTCGACGATGCGCCACGCCCCGCTGACCTCGCGCACGACGTAGCTGATCTCGATGGGGCCTTCGACCGGCCGCAGGATCTGCGTGCGCACCAGCTCCGAGCCGCCGCGCACCGGCTCCGCCCCGCCGGTGACGAAGCGCTCGCCGGTGAAGTCGTCGAACCGGTTAGCATAGGTGGCGACGGAGAGGTCGCGGTAGGCCTCCACCAGCGCCGCGCGATCGGCTTCCGCAAAGCCGTCCCAATGCCGTCCGGCGACGATGCGGGCCATCAGCGGGAAGGCGAAGATCTCCGGCAGGGCCGCCGACAGCACGTCCCGACGTCCGCCAAAACCGAGGCTGCGCGCCTCCTGCATCACCGACATCAAGGTCTCGTGCAGCCGCTCCACGACCGCGGTGGGCCCGCCGTCCTGAGCCGCGGCCGGCCGGACGCCGGGCAGGCCGGCCGCCAGCGGCAGCGCGCACAGCGCCGCCAGCAGATCGCGTCGATCGATCGTGCCGATCACGGTGGTTTATCTCCGATTTGCGGGACGGGGGCCGGGGGCCGCCCAACGGCAAGCCGGCACAGGACGGGGAAATTGCGGCCGATTTTCGGCGGGTCGGCCGCCCTCTACGCGTTCAGCCGGGCCAGCGCCGCGCGATAGGCGGCACCCACCGCCTCCTCCGCGCCGTGGCGACCGTCGCGCACGACCCAAGCCCCGCCGACCATCACGTCGCGCACCGGCAGCCGGTTGCCGCTGAACACGGCGGCGTCGGAGATCGCGTCGCCGGTGCGATCGACCATCGTCGCCAGCGCGTGGTCGAGCACCAGAAGATCGGCCCGGCTGCCCATCTCGATACGGCCGACCGGCCGTCCGAGCGCCTGCGCACCCCCGTCCAGCGCCTGGCGCACCAGCGCCGCGCCGACCGACACGCCATCCTCGCCACCCGCGATATGGCGGCGGCGATGCACCAGCCGCTGGCCGTATTCCAGCCAGCGCAGCTCCTCCCACGGGCTGACCGAGACATGGCTGTCGGAGCCGATGGCGAACTTGCCCCCGGCACCGAGATAGACTGGCAGGTTGAACAGCCCGTCGCCGAGATTGGCCTCCGTCGTCGGGCACAACCCGGCGACCGCGTCGCTGGCGGCGAGCGCCCGGGTCTCCGCATCCGTCATGTGAGTCGCGTGCACCAGGCACCAGCGGCCATCGATCGGGGTTTCCGACAAGAGCCATTCCACCGGCCGGGCACCGCACCAGGCGAGGCACTGGTCGACCTCGCCGGTCTGCTCGGCGACATGGATATGCACCGGCATCATCCGGTCGATCGCCTGGGTGCCGGCGATGATGACGGCAAGCTCCTCCGGCGCGACGGCGCGCAGGCTGTGCGGCGCGATGCCGAAGCGCAGATTGGGATCGTCGTCGCCATGCTCGCGCAGCAGGGATTCCAGGATGCCGAGCAGCCGGCCGGGATCGCAGACCAGGCGCGCCTGCTCCGGTGCCGGGGGCTGGCCGCCGAAGCCGCCATGGCTGTAGAGCACCGGCAGCAGCGTCATCCCGATGCCGACCCGGCGCGCGCCGCCGATCACCCGATGCGCCATCTCCGCCGGATCGGCGTAGGGCACGCCGCGATGGTCGTGGTGCAGATAGTGGAATTCGCCGACCGCGGTATAGCCGGCCTTCAGCATCTCCAGATAGACCTGTGCGGCGATCGCCCCGACATCGTCCGGCTCCAGCCGGTCGAGGAAGCGGTACATCAGCGACCGCCATCCCCAGAAATCGCCCCCGCCCTCGGCCAGCCCGGCCATCGCCCGCTGAAAGGCATGGCTGTGGGCATTGGGCAGGCCGGGCATGACCGGGCCCGTCAGATGCTCCGCCCCGCCCGGCGCCGCACCGACGACGACGGCGATGATGTCGCCGGCGCCGGAGACATCGATGGTGACGTCATTGGCCCACCCATCGGGCAGCAGCGCGTGTTGGGCGTGATACGACGTCGGCATGACGGTGACAGTCCTGAAAGCGGGCGGGGGGATCGATCGTGCCGGCCCGGTTCCCCACCGGACCGCCGTCGCCGTCCCAGACCTTAGAGCAGCGGCACGCGATCGGCGCGCCCGAATCGGCACCGAGATTGACAATCGGCGCCCGGGCACGCTATCAGCACGGCCGTCACGTCGCGCGCGCCGCGCCGTCGACCGTGCCCGAAGGGCCGCCGCCAGTCCGCGAGTGTCGCGCACTGGCGTTTTTTGCGTTGTCGTGACCGCAACCCGGGACCGTCACCGATGTTCGAGGGCCTGTCCGGCCGTTTCGGCGATATCTTCGATCGGCTGCGCCGCCGCGGCGCGCTGAGCGAGGAGGACGTATCGGCTGCGCTGCGCGAGGTCCGCGTGGCGCTGTTGGAGGCCGATGTCGCCCTGCCGGTGGTCAAGGACTTCGTGGCCGCCGTGCGCCAGCGCGCCGTCGGCCAGGAGGTGCTGCGCTCGGTCACCCCCGGCCAGCAGGTCATCAAGATCGTCCACGACCAACTCGTCGCCATGCTGGGCGGCGAGGATCAGCCGGCCGACCCCGTCCCGCCCGGCGAGGCGAAGCTGCCGCTGAACCTGAACGCCGTGCCGCCGGTGCCGCTGTTGCTGGCCGGCCTGCAGGGCTCCGGCAAGACCACCACGGCGGCAAAGATCGCGCTGCGCCTGAAGACCCGCGAGGCGAAGAAGGTCCTGCTGGCCTCGCTGGACACCCGCCGCCCGGCGGCGCAGGAGCAGCTTCGCGTGCTGGGCGAGCAGGTCGGCGTCGACAGCCTGCCGATCGTCAAGGGCCAGCAACCCTTGGAGATCGCCACCCGCGCGCTAGAAAGCGCCCGGCTGCGCGGTTTCGACGTGGTCATCCTCGACACCGCCGGCCGGCTGTCCATCGACCAGGAGCTGATGGACGAGGTGAAGGCCGTCGCCGACCTCGCCCGGCCATCGGAAACCCTGCTGGTGGCCGACGCGATGACCGGCCAGGACGCCGTGGCCGTCGCCCAGGCGTTCCACGACAAGCTCGACCTGACCGGCATCGTGCTGACCCGCGTCGACGGCGATGCCCGCGGCGGTGCGGCCTTGTCCATGCGCGCCGTGACCGGCCGGCCGATCAAGATGATCGGCGTCGGCGAGAAGGCCGACGCGCTGGAGGCCTTCCACCCCGACCGCATCGCCGGGCGCATCCTCGGCATGGGCGACGTGGTCAGCCTGGTGGAGCGCGCCGCGGAGTCCATCGAGAAGGACGAGGCGGAGAAGCTGGCCCGCAAGATGCAGAAGGGCAGCTTCGATCTGGAGGACATGGCCAGCCAGTTCCGCCAGATGCGGAAGCTGGGCGGGCTGGGCGGCGTGCTCGGCATGCTGCCCGGCGTCGGCAAGCTGAAGAACCAGCTCAAGGACGCCCAGATCGACGACGGCCTGCTGAAGCGCCAGGAGGCGATCATCCTGTCGATGACGCCGCACGAGCGGCGCAATCCCAAGGTCATCCACGCCTCGCGCAAGCGGCGCATCGCCGCCGGGTCCGGCACCTCGGTGCAGGACGTCAACCGCCTGCTGAAGCAGCACCAGCAGATGGCCGACATGATGAAGCGCATGAAGAAGGGCGGGGCGAAGGGCATGATGAAGGGGCTGCCGGGCGGCCTGCCCGGCAACCTGCCGCCGGGGCTGATGCCGCCGGGGGGCTTCAAGCTGTGATCGACCATCTCTCGGTGGCCGTGCGCGACATGGCGCGCTCGCGCACCTTCTACGACGCGGTGATGGCCGCGCTCGGCCACGCCCGGCTGATGAACGAAGAGAACGAGGTGTTCGTCTCTTCGGGCTACGGCATCGCCGGCAGCCACGAACCCGGCTTCTGGATCGGCGCCGACAGCGTGCCCCGACCCGATGCAGCGACGGAGGTGCTGGCGCCGATGGGCCAGCATATCGCCTTCGCCGCCGGCACCCGCGCCCAGGTGGACGCCTTCCACGCCGCCGGCTTGGCCGCCGGCGGCCAGGACAACGGCGCGCCCGGGCTGCGCCCGCACTATCACGACAACTACTACGCCGGCTTCCTGATCGACCCGGACGGCCACCATGTCGAGGCCGTCTGCCACACACCGGACTGACCCGGCCCGCGCGCCGGAAACCCGAACCGCTATGGACAACCAAGGACAAATAGCCCGATGAGCGTGAAGATCCGATTGGCCCGGGGCGGCGCGAAGAAGCGCCCCTTCTACAGCATCGTCGTCGCCGACGTGCGCAGCCCGCGCGACGGGCGCTTCATCGAGAAGATCGGCACCTACAACCCGATGCTGCCGCGCGACCACCCGGATCGCGTCACGGTGAAGACGGAGCGGGCGCGCCACTGGCTGTCGGTCGGCGCCCAGCCCACCGACCGGGTCGCCCGCTTCCTCGGCCAGGCCGAGATCATCACCATGCCCGTGGCGCGCGAGAACCCGAAGAAGGCGCAGCCCAAGGCCAAGGCGCAGGAGCGCCTGAAGGCCGCGGCGGAGGCCGCCAAGGCCGCCGACGAAGCACCCGCGCCGGCCGCCGACGCCGAGGCGTCCGCCGAGGCGCCCGCCGAAGCACCGGCCGACGCGCCTGCTGAGGCGTCGGCGGAGGCCTGACCGGCCTTTCGCGCCCTCTCTCGCCCGGACCCGGACCCATGGCCAGCAGCCCCGCGACTGCCCGCGTCTGCGTCGGTACGATTACCGGCCCGCATGGCGTGCGCGGTCTCATCCGGGTCAAGCCGTTCACCGTCGATCCGGCCGGCATCACAGCCTATGGCCCGCCGACCGACGAGGCCGGGCGCCGGCGCTTCGAACTGACCTTGATGAACGCGCATAAGGGCCAGTGGATCGCCCGGATCGACGGCATCGCCGACCGCACCGCGGCGGAGGCGCTGGCCGGCACGCGGCTTTATGTCGAGCGCGGACGGCTGCCGGAACCGGAAGAGGACGCCTACTACCACGCGGACCTGTTGGGTCTGCCGGCCCGCGACCCGATGGGGCGCCCCATAGGCCGGGTGCGCGCCCTCTACGACTTCGGTGCGGGCGATGTGATCGAGCTGGCCTTGGACGCCGGCGGCACGGCCACCCTGCCCTTCTCGCGCGCCGCCGTGCCGGAGGTCGATCTGGCAGCCGGACATATCGTCGTCGTGCTGGAGACCGAAGACCCGAAGGCCGAGGGAACCATGCCAGGCGAGCCCGCGCCGGCGCACCGGCCGGCGGAGGCGGTGCGATGAGCCGCCAGGACACCCAAGGCGCGGCCGAGGCGCCGTGGACCGCCCGGGTGCTGACCGTGTTCCCGGAGATGTTCCCCGGCCCGCTCGGCGAGAGCCTGGCCGGCCGGGCGCTGGCCCGCGGCGACTGGCGGCTGACGGTGCACGACATCCGCGATGCGGCCGAGCCGCCGCACCGCCGGGTCGACGACGCCCCCTTCGGCGGCGGCCCGGGCATGGTGATGCGCCCCTCCGTCGCCGACCGGGCGATCCGCCTTGTGGAAGGGCTGGAGGCCGGCCGGCACACGCTGCCGCTGATCTACCTGACCCCGCGCGGCCGCCCGCTCGACCAAACGATGGTGGCGGAACTGGCGGCGGGCGAGGGCGTGATCCTGCTGTGCGGCCGCTATGAAGGCGTCGACGAGCGGGTCCTGGAGGCCCATGGCGCGATCGAGGTCAGCCTCGGCGACTTCGTGCTGTCGGGCGGCGAGCCGGCGGCGCTGTGCCTGATCGATGCGGTCGTCCGGCTGCTGCCCGGCGTGATGGGCAACCAGACCAGCGCCGGCGAGGAGAGCTTCGCCAACGGCCTTCTGGAGTATCCGCACTACACCCGTCCGGCCGAATGGACCGGCAGCGACGGCATTCCCCGCCGGGTGCCGGACGTCCTGCTGTCGGGCCATCACGCCGAAGTCGGCGCCTGGCGCCTGTCGGAGGCGGAGACCACGACCCGCATCCGCCGCCCGGACCTGTGGGCCCGCTACATGCGTTCCCAGGCCGACGCGATGACGACCCCCAACCCGGCGCCGGCCCGGCGCCCGGCCCCACAGCCCGCCCAACACTCCGACGTTGCGCACCGCGGCAAGGAACCCGCCGAGGCGCCGCGATCCAAGGACCGGCAAACCGCCTGATCAGCAAAGAGAGACCAGCGATGAACATCCTCCAACAGATCGAGCAGGAGCAGATCGGCAAGCTCACCGAAGAGAAGCCGATCCCCGAGTTCGGCCCAGGCGACACGGTGCGCGTGAACGTGAAGGTCGTGGAAGGCACGCGCGAGCGGATCCAGGCCTTCGAGGGCGTGTGCATCGGCCGCAAGAATGCCGGCCTCAACAGCGCCTTCACCGTGCGCAAGATCTCCTACGGCGAAGGGGTGGAGCGTGTGTTCCCCCTCTACAGCCCGCGGCTCGACAGCATCCAGGTGATCCGGCGCGGCGCGGTGCGCCGGGCGAAGCTCTATTACCTGCGCTCGCGCCGCGGCAAGTCGGCCCGCATCGCCGAGAAGCGCGACCCGCGCCCGGCCAAGGACACCGCCAAGGCGAAGAGCTGACCGAGCCGCGGGCGTTGTCGATGACTTCGGTGGACGCCGCCGACCCGCTGCCGGCCCAGCCGAAACCGCCGGGCGCTCTCAGGATCGCCACCTGGAACATCAACTCGGTGCGGCTGCGCGCCGATCTGGTGGGCCAGCTCCTCGACACCGCGGCGCCCGATCTGTTGTGCCTGCAGGAAACCAAGGTGCCCGACGGGCTGTTCCCGTTGGAGCCGTTCCGCCTGCGCGGCTATCGCTGGCACGCGCTCGCCGGCATGAAGGCCTACAACGGCGTCGCCATCCTGTCGCGGCTGCCTCTGGAGGGGGCGGCGGTGCACGACCATTGCGGGCGCCAGGACTGCCGCCACGTCGCCGCCACCATCGCCGGCGACGGCCCGGCCGCTGGGATCGAGGTGCACAATCTCTACGTCCCCTCCGGCGGCGACGTCCCGGATCCGGCCGCCAACGAGAAGTTCGCCCACAAGCTCGACTTCGTCGGCGAGCTGACGGGGTGGCTGCCGGCCCAAGGCGACCCCGGACGCCGCCGGGTGCTGGTGGGCGACCTCAACATCGCACCCCTGGAGAACGACGTCTGGTCGCACAAGCAGATGCTGGACGTGGTCAGCCACACGCCCGTCGAGGTGGCGCGCCTGGCCGCGATGCAGCAGAGCCTGGAGTGGGTGGATGCCGTGCGCCACTTCGTGCCGGCGGACCGCAAGCTCTATAGCTGGTGGAGCTATCGGGCACGCGACTGGGTGGTCTCCGACCGCGGCCGGCGACTCGACCATGTCTGGGTCACGCCGCCGCTCGCCGACCGGCTGGCCGGCGCCACCGTGCTGCGTCCGGCGCGCGGCTGGCAGCCCAAGCCGTCCGACCACGTGCCGGTCTGGGTGGACCTGACGCCGTAGCCGGCGGCGGCGGGCGACCTACTGGAAGTAGCTGCGCAGATGCGCGGCCTCGTCCTCGACCTCTTCCAGGCGGTAGCGCACGACGTCGGTCATGCTGATCATGCCGCACAACCGGCCGTCCTCGACCACCGGCAGGTGGCGCATATGGCCCTGGCTCATCTTGCCCATCACCGATGCCACCGTGTCGCCGCGGCTGCAGGTGATCAGGTTGCGGGTCATCACCTCGGTGACCGGGCGGTCGAGCACCATGGTCCCGTCATCGGCGATGACGCGTACCACGTCGCGCTCCGACAGGATGCCGGTCGGCCGGCCATCGCCATTGCTGACCACCACGACGCCGATGCGCCGGTCCCGCAGGACCTCCACGGCCGTCATCACCGTCGCCTCGGGAGCGATGGTGTAGACCTGCTCCCCGCTACGCTTGTTGTCCAAAATCTTCTGCACTGTCATGACCGTCGTCCTCCGGCGAGTTATCGGGGGCCGACTCTGCTGCACGAAAATGAAATCCGGCAGTCCGTCAACCGCTGTTAGATAGAACTCTAAGGTAGGCGCGGGGGAAAAGGGAAGTAGGTTGTGCAGAATGCCACCAGCGGGCCGTCCCACGCGTAATCTCGCGAGGGCGCGTCAGGCGTCCGGCTCGCCTGCTGCGGCGGTGGCGCTCGGGGCGTCTCGGCCGTCGGCAATGGCGGCGGTGAAGGCGTCTTCCACCGCCGCCGGCGACAGCACCTGGGCCAGCACCACGGGCGCACCGCCCCCGGCCGGGTAGACGACGTAAAGCGGCACGCCGCTGCGACCGAAGCTGGCCAGATAGGCGGTGATTGCCGGGTCGCGGTTGGTCCAGTCGCCCTTCAAATAGGCGACCGCGCCGCTGTCGAGCAGCGCAGCCCCGGCCCCGCCGGCCAGCGCCACCTGTTCATTCACCAGGCAGGTGATGCACCAGGCCGCCGTGATGTTCACGAAGACCGGCCGGTCCGCCGCCCGCAGCGCCGCCAGCCGGGCTTCCGAGAAGGGCTCGGCGACCGAGGCCGTGGCCGGCGCGGCGAGGTTCGCCCCCGCGGCGACCGTCCCGCTGCGCTCCCCCGCCGCCGGCGGCACGGCCACCATCAGCGCGACCGATGCCGCCAGCGCCACCAGGCCGAACCCGCCGGCCACCCGCCGCCCCTGCCCGGCCCGGGCCTCGCCCGCCAGGCGCCACAGCCACGCCGCCAGCGCCACCCCCACCAAGCCGGCCAGGGCGAGCGCTAGGCCGTCGGGACCGGTCTGCTGGGCCAGCACCCAGATCAGCCAGGCGGCCGAGGCATACATCGGGAAGGCCAGCGCCTGCTTCAGCCACTCCATCCACGCGCCCGGCCGCGGCAGCCATCGCCCCGCCCCGGGCACGAAGGCCAACACCAGGAAGGGCAGCGCCAGGCCGAGGCCCAGGGTCAACAGGATGGCCAGGGCCTCCGCCGGCGGGGCGGCCAGGGCCACACCCACTGCGGTGCCCATGAAGGGCGCCGTGCACGGCGTCGCCACCACGGTCGCCAGGACGCCGGTGAAGAAGCTGCCTGTCAGCCCGCCGCGGCCGGCCAGCGACTGACCCGCCCCGGCCCACGCACCGCCCAGCGTGAACACGCCCGACAGGCTGAGGCCCACGGCGAACAGCACCAGCGCCAAGACACCGACGAAAGCCGGCGATTGGAGCTGGAAGCCCCAGCCCAGCGCCGCGCCACCGGCCTGCAGTGCCAGCAGCACGATGGCGACCACCGCGAAGGAGACCAGCACGCCCGCGGTATAGGCGAGGCCGTCGCGCCGCCGTGCGGCCGCATCGGCCCCGCCGTGGCGAACCAGCGCCATCGCCTTGATCGACAGCACCGGGAAGACGCAGGGCATCAGGTTCAAGACCAGACCGCCGGCCAACGCCAAGGCCAGCACCTGCCACAGGGCAAGCATCGTCCCGCCCGACGCGGTGGCGGGCGCGCCCGTGCCGGTGTCGACGGGCCGCGCATCGCCCGAGGGCGACGCCACGGCGCCCGGCGGCGCGGCGAGGGCAACGGCGCGGGTGACCCGGCCGTCGGCCACCGCCTCCTCCAGCACCAGCACGCCGGCCAGCGTCGCATCGGCGGCGACGGGGTTGAGCGGATGCGGGTCGGCCGCCAGGTCCAGCACCAGCCGGGTGCCGTCGGCGCGGGCGGACTGCGCCGCGGCGGCCACCACCCAGCCGGGATCGGCCGGGAAGAAGGTGGCGCGGTGCACCGTGTCCGCCGCCATGCCGCGATCGACCGACAGCGCCAGCCGGCCGCCGTGGCGCGCATAGGCCGCATCCCAATCCGCCGCCGCCGGCAGGCGCGCCCGCGCCGCCTCGAACCGCGCCGCGGTGGCGGGGTCCAGCGTCATGGCGTCGGCGGAGACCGGCAGGCTGAGCGACAGCGTCGCCTCTTCCGGGATGCAGATATCGGCGCACACCAGCCATTCGACCCGCGCCAGCAGCGGCATCGGACGGTCCGCCGGCCAGTCCGCCGGCACGGTGAGATCGATCAGGTGGGTGACCGCGTGCTCGTAGCCGAAATTGACCAGCGGCCCGACGGGCAGGCGCGCCGGATAGGGCCACTGGATCGCCCCGGCGGCGACCCCGGGCGGCAGCGTCCAGTCGATCGCCGTGGCCGCCCCGCTGTCCCCCGGATTGCGCCAATAGGTGTGCCAGCCGTCGGGAATGTCGAAATGCAGGCCGAGGGTGACCGTGGCACCCGGTTGGGCGGTCGCCGTCTCGGCGACTAGCGCGGCGGTGACGGTGGTCTCGACCGGCTGATCGATGCCGGCGGTGTCGGCGGCGACGGGACGGTCGATGCCCGGGGTGCCGATGGCCGGTCTGTCGATGGCGGGCGCATCCCGATCCGGGATCAGGCTCATGGCCGGGCTATCGGCCGGCCGGTCGATCCCCTGGGCCACCCCGGCGACCGGACCCGCGAAGACCGCGGCCAGGACGACAGCCACCGTCGCCAGGCGTCCGCGGATGCCCGACCGCCGCCCGTCCTCAGTGCCCACGCTCGCCAGACCCATCGCCGCCCTCTTGGCTGCCAACGTCCTCCATATGGCGCCAACCGGCCCGTCGTGGGAAGTCACGCTCGCGCAATCGAGGCGTGAGGCCGCGGTGGATGGGTCGGATGCGCCTACCAACGGACAGGCGCAGAGAGAAGTCACATCCCCGGCGTCGGCGCCCGCCTCACGCCACCGCGTCGCCGACGATCTCGGTCACCTTCAGGTCGCGGGGATCGTTGGCGCGGACGGTCGGACTGCCGCAGGACGGGCACCCGCCCTCCCGGTCCGCCACGGCGACCGTGCGGCTGCAGGTCCAGCACCAGGCCTCCGTCGGCACGATCGTCAGGGACAACGACGCCCCCGCCGCCGCCGTGTCGCGCGCCACCGCGTCGAAACAGAAGGCCAGCGCCCGCGGTTCCACGCAAGACAGCGCCCCGACCTCCAGGCACACCTCGCGGACCCGCGCCATGCCGTGGCGCCGGGCATGCTCGGTGACGATGGCGATCAGGCTCTGACAGAGAGACAGCTCGTGCACGCCTCGGGTCCATCGGTGGAAACCGTCAAAGGCTCGTCCGGCCGCCCCGACGGCGCGAAGCCCAGCCGGGCCAGCTCCGCCACCGCGGCATCCACCAGATCGTCCAGCCGGGCGGCGATGGTCAAGCTGAGATCCAGGCCGAGGTCGAGATCCTGCGGCACCAGCCCGATCACGGTCAGCGCCCGCGGCGCTTGCTCCAGCAGCGTCAACGCCGCCAGCACGTCGGCGAGGCCGAGCTGGTGATGCGACTGTTTGGCCTGCCAGCCGACCGGCACCGCCGAGGCATGCAGGCGCACCAGCGTGCCCGGCCCGCCCTCGCCGTCCACCGCGTCCAGCACGATCACCCGATCGCGCCCGGCCAGGATATCGATCAGGTCATAGCCCGACGTGCCGCCGTCGACCACGTCGACGCCGTCGGGCAGGACATACCGGGCCGCGAGACGCTCCGCCGCCCGCACCCCCAGCCCCTCGTCGCCCAACAGGATGTTGCCGAGCCCGAGCACCAGAACCCGCCCGCTCGCGCCAAAGGTCGCCGTCCCGTCCATCGCCGTCGCCTCCCCGCCAAGAGCCTAATGCACCCGCGTGCGCACCAGCGGCCGGCCCTTGGCGTCGACCATATGGATGGCGCAGGCAAGACACGGATCGAAGGAATGCACGGTGCGCAGGATCTCCAAGGGCAGGTCCGGGTCGGCCACCGGGTTGTCGAGCAGCGACGCCTCATACGGCCCCAGCGCGTCGGCCTCGTCGCGCGGGCCGGCGTTCCAGGTGGTCGGCACGACGGCCTGGTAGTTGGCGATGCGCCCCTCGCGCAGCACGGTCCAGTGGGACAGGACACCCCGTGGCGCCTCGTGGAAGCCGAAGCCGCGCACCTCCTCCGCCGGGAAGACGGGCGGGTTGAAGGTGTCGAAGTCGCTGCGGCCGAGATTTTCCATCAGCAGCGTCCATTGCTCCTGCAGCGCCTCGTAGAGCACCGCACAGCGCACCGCGCGCGCGGCGTGGCGGCCGATGGTGGAATGCAACGCGGCAAGCGGGATCTCGGTGCCGAGCTGGGCCTGCACCTGCTCGATCAGCCAGGTGAGATGCCGGCGGGTCGGCTCGTGCCCGGCGACATACATGCACAGCACATTGGCCAGCGGGCCGACCTGCGCGCGCTCGTCATAGAAGGTCGGCGACTTCACCCAGGAGTATTTCTCATCCTCCTGGAAGTCGGTGTAGTCGGGCACCGTTTCGCCGTCATAAGGGTGCAGCGCGCCGCGGTCGCCCTTGTACCAGGCATGCTTCACGCTCTCCTTCACCCCGTTCTCGAAATAGGGGTCGGTGAAGCCGGCGATCGCCTGGTAGCGCTCGACATCGCCGGCCGGGATGTAGCCGCCGGGCATGGCGAACTCCGTCCCGCGGGTATCCAGCGGCAGGTCGGGCACCGAGAGATAGTTGGTCACGCCGGCGCCATAACCGGTCCAGTCTGCGTATTGCGCGCCGATCACCGCGACGTCGGGCAGATAGACCTGCATGACGAAGTCGCCGATCTCGTCGATCACCCGGCGCACCGCCATAAGCCGCTCGATCCCCAGCGTCGACTGGCTGTCGAGGTTGATGGCGTTGGCCACCCCGCCGACCGCCATGTTCTGGATATGCGGGGTCTTGCCGCCGAGGATGGCGACGATCCGGTTGGCCCGGCGCTGGTAGTCGAGCGCCTGGAGATAGTGTACGGCGGCGATCAGGTTGATCTCCGGATCCAGCACCATCGCCGGATGGCCCCAATAGCCGCTGCCGAAGACGCCGAGCTGCCCGGTCTCCACGAAGGCACGTAGGCGTTCCTGGACTTGAGTGAACTCCTGCACGCTGTTGCGCGGCCAGTCCGACACGCTCTGGGCGATGCGCGCGGCCCGCGCCGGGTCGGCCGACAGGGCGGAGACGATGTCCACCCAGTCCAGCGCCGACAGGTGATAGAAGTGCACGATGTGGTCGTGCACGCCGTGCGCCGTGATGATCATGTTGCGGATGTACTGGGCGTTCAGCGGCACTTCGAGGCCCAGCGCGTTCTCCACCGCGCGCACCGAGGCAATCGCGTGCACCGTGGTGCACACCCCGCAGATCCGCTGTGCGAAGATCCAGGCGTCGCGCGCATCGCGGTCCTTCAAGATCAGCTCGATCCCCCGCCACATCTGGCCCGAGGCCCAGGCATTGGCCACGCGGCCCCCGTCGACCTCGCAGTCGATGCGCAGATGGCCCTCGATACGGGTGATGGGATCGACGGTGATGCGCATGGGGCTCGTCCCTTCGGGGCGTTAGCGGTTTCGGTCCCAGGAGAGGGTCGACGGTCGGGGATCAGCCGGGGGCAGGCCGCTCGCGCGCCTCGGCGGCATGCTCCTCGCGATAGGCGGCCTCCACCGTGTGCAGCACCGGCAGCTTCTTCACGAAGACCAGGTAGAGCATGACCTCGACGGAGAAGATGCCCAGCGTCACCATGATCTCGCCAACGCTGGGGAAGTAGAACCAGCCGTCGCCGGGGTGATAGGCGATCAGATAGCAGTTCAGCCGGTAGAGCGTGCCCGCTACCAGCAGCATGAAGGCGGCGAGGAACAGGCGTTGGGCCGACGGCCGCGGCCCGCGGGGCCACAACAAGAACAGCGCCAGCACGTGGAGCAACGTCTCCGCCCAGAAGGTCAGCGCGTCGTAGGTCGCCGTGAAGGCGCGCGCGATGTCCCCGTCGAACACCAGATCGGCCATCCGCACGATCAGGAAGCCGGCCAACAGCCAGGCCATGGCCACGCACAGCCGGTTGAGGATGAAGGTCTCCATCGGCCGGCGGAAACCGACCGAGGCCAGCACCGCCTCGAAGACGACGATGGCAAAGCCCATGAACAGGGCCGACACCAGGAACAACAGCGGCAGCAATTGGGTCTGCCAGAGCGGCGAAAGCTGGTGGCCGAGGATCACCAGGATCGTCCCCATCGACGACTGGTGCATGGTCGGCAAGAGGACACCCAGCGCGATGAAGATGAACAACACGCGGTCGAGCTTGCGCCGCACGTTCTTCAGCCCGAAGCGTTCCAGGACGACCGGCGAGAACTCGATCATCAGCACGGTGATATAGGCGGCGATGCACAGCGCCGTCTCCAACATCACCGAGTTGTATTGCGACAGCCAGGGCAGGAACATGTTGTGCCCCTGCCAGTAGCGGCCGAGATCGATCAGCACGGAGAAGCCGCCCAGCGCATAGCCGAACAGGCTGGCCAACAGGGCCGGCCGAACCAGCGGGTGGTACTCCCCGCGGTTGAGGATGTAGACCAGGAGTGCCACGGCATAGCCCGCACAGCCGAAGGCGGTGCCGACCACCAGGTCGATGGCGATCCAGATCCCCCACGGGTAGCCGTCGCTGAGATTGGTCACGGCCCCGAGGCCGAAGACGAAGCGCTCGACCAGGAAGAAGGTGGCCGCCAGCGCGAAGGCGGCGAGGATCACGAAGGGCAGGGTGATGACCCTGCCGCCGATCGGCGCGTGGCGCTGTGCGGGCGCGTGAGCCATGGCGTGCGGTATCCCTCAGGGTCCCGGGCGACGGACGGCTAGTCCCACTCTTCCGGGCGGTGCTGGCGGGCGCTGCGATAGGCGAAGGCGATCAGGCCGCCCAACAGCAGGATCGGGCCGATCATGTAGCGGTAGAGCGTGTGCTGAATGCCCTCGGTGATGGAGGCATAGGAGGTGTCCGGCACATCCTCCGGCACGCCGAGCAGGGTGAAGGGCACGCCGGCCAGCATCAGGCATTGGGTGCCGCCCAACAGATGCTCGCCGTAGATGCCCTCCACATAGGGACCCATCGGCGCCTCGTGCCGGGCGCGGTCGGTCACCGGGTCGCCGCCGTCCTCGGCCCTCAGCAGCACGCCGCGCGGGAAGGCGTAGGCCTCCCCAGTCCGGGTCGCCAGGCGCCGCCGCGCCTCCTCGGCCAGCGTTTCCGTATGGCCGTAGAGCGTCGCGCCGGTCGGACAGACATCCGCGCAGGCCGGCACATCCTGGCCGGGGACATCGGCGCAGAGTTCGCACTTCTGGATCTGGCCGAACGGATCGTCGAACTCGTAGCGCGGCACGCCGAACGGGCAGGCGAGCACGCAATAGCGGCAGCCGATGCAGCGGTCGGGATGGTGGCGGACGATGCCGGTGCCTTCGTCTTTGGTCATCGCCGTCACCGGACAGACGGAGATGCAGGACGCGTCCGTGCAGTGCATGCACTGGCGCTTCACGAAGGCATAGCCGTCGGTGGGGCTGTCCTTCTCTTCCATCGTGCCGTGCTGGTAGACCTGGATGACGGTCAGCGTGTCGCCGGACAGGTCGGTCGGGCTGTCCCAGGTGCCGGCGTTCCAGGCGGCGTAGCGTGCCGGCACCTCCGCTTCCATGCCGTTGGCCTCCTTGCACGCGGCCTGGCAGGCGCGACAGCCGATGCACAGGGTGCTGTCGTAGAGCAAGCCGACCGCATCCGGCGGCAACGGCTTTGGGTCGCGCCGCAGGTCCTGGGCCTGCGCGACCGCGCCCGGGGCGATCGTGGCGGCCGTCGCGACGGCGGCGCCGGCCGCGCCTTCCGTCGCAGCCAGGGTGAGAAAGCGGCGTCGGTTCAGGTCCATCGCTGCCCCCTCCTCAGCTCTCGTCGGCGGGCGGCGCTTCGTCCGGCGGCGGTCCGTGCTTGGCCAGGCGGCTGGCCAGCACCGCGGCGGCGCCGACCCCGGCGCCGACGACGCCGGCCGCCAGCCCGACGGCGGCCGGGCTCAGCGTGCCTTGCTCCTCCACAACCCGCGGGAACGCGGTGGGCGGCGTCACCGTCTTCAGCTCGGCCAGGCTGTGGATCGGCTTGGTGAAGCCGACCCCTTCTTCGGTGCAGCCGAAGCAGGGATGGCCGATGCCGACCGGCCAGGCGCTCTCGCCGACATCGTTGAAGCCGATGGCCGGGCAGTTCGCCCAGGTCTCCGGCCCCTTGCAGCCGAGCTGGTAGAGGCACCAGCCCTGGCGGTGACCTTCGTCGCCGAATTCGCGGGCGAAGCGGCCGGCGTCGAAATGCGGCCGCCGCTCGCAATTCTCATGGATCAGCCGGCCATAGGCGAACAGCGGCCGATTGCGCGCATCCAGCGCCGGCAGCCGTTCGAAGGTCAGGAAATGCAGGACGGTGGCGAGGAAATTGTATGGATTGGGCGGACAGCCGGGGATGTTCACCACCGTCTTGTCGGCCAGCACCCGATTGACCGCCGTCGCCTCGGTCGGGTTGGGACCACTGGCCGGGATGCCGCCCCAGGCGGCGCAGGAGCCCATGGCGACGATGGCGCCGGCCCCCTCGGCCAGCCGCAAGACGGTGTCCAGCACCGCCTCGCCGGCGATCTTGCAGTAGATGCCGCCGTCCTTGACCGGGATCGCCCCGTCGACCACCAGCAGGAACCGGCCCCAATTCGCCTCCACCGCCTGCTCGCGGAACGCTTCGGCCTGGTGGCCCGCCCCGGCGCACAGCGTCTCGTGGTAGTCCAGCGAGATCTGGTCGAGGATCAGCGTGTCCAGCGTCGGGTGGTAGGAGCGCAGCAGGCCCTCGGTGCAGCCGGTGCACTCCTGGGCGGAGATCCAGATCACCGACGGCCGCTGGCCGCTGGTGGCGGCATTGGCGATCTCGACGCCGAAGGCGGGCGACAGGCCCAGCGTCGCAGCAATGCCGGTGCAGTATTTCAGGAACTCTCGGCGCGTCAGGCCCCCAAGGGCCCCCGTGTAGCCATCCAGCCGACCGATTGCCTCGTCGTCGATGGGACCCGGCAAGGGCACGGCGAGCTGTGGCGCTGTCATCAGCGCAACCTCCCGTGGCGTTTCTCCCGTATCTCTTGCGCCGCGTCTTTGTCGCGCGGCGTTGTCGGCATGTGTCGGCCGGCAAGCCGCATCATGTCGTATGCCGATCGTATGTTTTCGAAAACTGTTCGTCGCTGACATAAATCAAGCGGCGAAACCCATGTATCAGAAATAAAATTGCGAATATGGCGGGATCGTTTGCATCCCGTGGAAAGGGTGATCAGTCCCGCAGCGTTGCGAGAAAGGCGATCAGACGGGCCCGATCCACCGCGTCGGTCAGGCCGCCATAGGCCATAGCGGTTCCGGGAAAGGCGACCGCGGGGTCGGCCAGGAAGCGGTCCAGGCGCTCCGCCGTCCATCGACCGCCGGCCTCGACCAGAGCCCGGGAGTAGCCGTATCCGGCGATGGCGCCGACCGGGCGGTCGACGATCCCCCACAGATGCGGTCCGACGCGCGGCGGCGCGCCGAGGTCCAGCGCGTGGCAGACGCTGCAGGCTTGCGCCAGCGCGCGGCCGGCGGCGATCTCCGTCGTCTCCGGCGGCGGCCCGGACGGCCAGGACCGCCACGCCAAGACGGCCGCGACCACCAAGACCCCGAACGCCCCAGCCAGCGTCAGGGCGCGGCGTCGGTGGTGTGCCCGCATGGCGTCTCTGCCGATCGAAAAGGGTCGCGAGAGCAACAATGTTCCGCCGACAGGGCACGGCAGGCAACCTCCAATCGCGCCGAGGTCGTTAACAGAAAGTTTCGATCTCGCCAGCAGATTTAAGTGACCGGCAAGCAGGATATCCACCGAATAACCTAAAGAGTGGTGGATCGACCGCCGATCTGCACCACACGGTGAGTGTCACTTAAGAAAGCGTGAACAATCACATGCGCCCCTTCCGGGGCAGCCATGCAGATCAACCTATGTTGTTGCGACGCAACATGATGTATCATTCAAATCGTGGGAGCGCTGTTTCTACAGAATTCGATTGCTATCGAATTGCTGCGGTGCAGCGGACTCGGCTGTGCCCGCGGCTCCCCCATGTCGAGGACGGACAGATGATTAGGACTCTGGAACAGAAATTCGTGCTGACGACGCTGACCGGCACCGGCATCGCCTGTGCCATCCTGACCGCGCTGTTTGCGATGGCGGTCCTGGGCAAGGCGTTCTGATTTTCCGACCGGGCGGTCGCCGCCCCTTCGAAGCCTCAATCAGCAGATCCGCGGCAGCGGCTCACCGGCCAGCCAGTCGATGAGGCGGGAGCCGCCGAAAGTCGTGCGCATCTGAACGAAGCGCCGGTCGTCGGCGATGACATGGCCGATCACCGCGGCATCGCGGCCGTGCGGCTGTCCGCGCATCGCGTCGACCAGCCGGTCGGCATCCGCCGCCGCCACCAGCGCGACCAACCGCCCCTCATTGGCGATGTTCAGCGGGTCCAGGCCCAACAGCTCGCACGCCGCGCGCACCTCGCCGCGCACCGGGATCGCCCGCTCGTCGACGACGATGCCGACGGCGGACTGGTCGGCGATCTCGTTCAAGGTCGCCGCCAGGCCACCCCGCGTCGGATCGCGCAGCACATGAATGTCGGGAACCGCGGCGACCATCGCCGCCACCAGCTCCGCCAAGGGCGCGGTGTCCGACGTCACCGTCGTCTCGAACCGCAGCGCCTCGCGCTGAGCCAGCACGGCGACGCCGTGGTCGCCGATCGGGCCGCTCAGCACCACCGCATCGCCCGGCCGCGCGCTGTCGGCCGACGGCGCGACCCCCGGCGGCGCGACACCGACGCCGGTGGTGGCGATGAACACACCGTCGCCGCTGCCGCGCTGCACCACCTTGGTGTCGCCGGTGACGATGGCCACGCCCGCCGTCCGCGCCGCCGCCGCCATGGACTCCGCGATGCGCGCCAGATCGCCCAGCGGGAACCCTTCCTCCAGGATGAAGGCGGCGGACAGATAGAGCGGCCGCGCCCCCGCCATCGCCACGTCGTTGACCGTGCCGTTGACGGCGAGCATGCCGATATCGCCGCCAGGGAAGAACAGAGGCGAGACCACGAAACCGTCGGTGGTGATGACCGTGCGCCCCTCCGGCAGCTCGATCGCCGCCTGGTCGTTGCGCTGGCTGAGCCACGGATTGTCGAAGGCCGCGACGAACAGCTCGTCGATGAGCTGCGTCATCGCCTTGCCGCCGGCCCCATGGCTCAAGGTCACGCTGCCATGGCGCAGGTCGAGCCGGCGTGCCCGGGGTCGGTGGCTACTGGGCAGCGGTCCGGGCCTCCCGCCCGCGGCCATAGGTGTAGTAGGCCGCACACGCCCCTTCCGACGACACCATGCAGGCGCCGACCGGCGTCTCCGGCGTGCAGGCGGTGCCGAAGATGCGGCAGTCCAGGGGATGCTTGGTGCCGCGCAGGATGTCCGGGCACTCGCAGGCCGGGTTGTCGGCCACGGTGTGCTGGGGCAGCGGGAACCGCCGCTCCGCATCGAGATGCGCGAACCGGTCGGCCAGCCGGTAGGCGCTGTCGGGCAGGCTGCCGAGGCCCCGCCACTCGAACGCGTCGCGCACGGCGAACACCTTGGCCAGCATGTCCTGGGCCTTGCGGTTGCCGGCCCAAGTGACGACCCGGCGGTACTGGATGGCGACCTCCGAGCGATCGTCGTTCAGGAGGTCGAGCAGCATCGCCACCGATTGCAGGATGTCGATCGGCTCGAAGCCGGAAACCACCATCGGCTTGTCGTGCCGGTCCAGGAGCGCGCGGTAGATCTCTGCGCCGATCACCGTGCTGACATGGCCGGGCCCGATGAAGCCGTCGATCTCCGCCATCGGTCGCGCGGGATCGGCCGGCGGACCCAACAGGGCGTCCAGCGCCGGCGGCGTCAGCACGTGGTAGCAGAGCACCGAGAAATTGGTCAGGCCCAGCGCCTCGGCCCTCAAGACGACGGCCGCGGTGGCCGGCGCCGTCGTCTCGAAGCCGATGGCCAGGAAGACGACCTGGCGGTCGGGCATCGACTGGGCCAGCGCTAGCGCATCGGTGCTGGAATAGACGATGCGCACATCCGCCCCATGGCTGCGCGCCTTGATCAGGCTGGTGTCGTCGGAGCCCGGGACCCGCATGACGTCGCCGTAGCAGCACAGGATGACCTCGTGCGACAGCGACAGCGCGACGGCCTGGTCGACCCGACCGACCGGCAGGATGCAGACCGGGCAACCGGGTCCGTGGATCAGCGTCACATTCGCCGGCAACAACCCTTCCAGGTCGTAGCGGCTGATGGTGTGGGTGTGGCCGCCGCAGAACTCCATCAGCCGGTAGGACCGATCGGGTTGCGCGCGCTCGGCGATCTGCGTGGCCAGGCTGCGGGCGATCGCGCCATCGCGGAACTCGTCGAGATATCTCATGGGGCCGCGCCCGCCGCCGCCAGGCCCTCCCGCAAGAGCGCCAGCGACTCCTGGGCCTCGTCGCGGTCCAGCCGGGTCAGCGCGAAGCCGACATGGACGATGACGTAGTCGCCGACCGCGACGTCATCGACCAGCATCAAGGACACCCGCTTGCGGATGCCGCCGAGGTCGACCAGCGCATCCTCGCCGCTGATCTCGATCACCTCCGCCGGGACGGCCAAGCACATTGGTCGCGTGCCTCCCCCTTGCAACGACTCGATAGTCACAAGCCCTCCCCCTCGATGGGGGAGGGTTCGGGTGGGGGTGATGATGCCGCGGCGTTGCTCTACGGCGCCTCTTGACCCCCAAGATCACCCCCTCCCAACCCTCCCCCATCCAGGGGGAGGGCTTGCCCCTAATCCACCCCGCAATCGCTTCGGTCTTGGGCGACCTGCCCGGCGATCCAGGCTTGGCCGAGCGACAGGCCGCCGTCATTGGGCGGCACCGCGCGGGCGGTCAGCGGCCGCAGGCCGCGGGCCTCAAGACCGTCGACCAGCCCTTCCGCCAGCACCTTGTTGATCAGACAGCCGCCGGCCAGTGCCACGCGGTCGAGGCCGCAGGCCTCCGCCGCCCGCGCTGACCAATCGACCAGCGCAGCGACCAGTGTGCCGTGGAACAGATCCGCGCCATCCGCCGGATCGCGGTCGATCAGCGCGTCCAGCAGGACGGAGAGGTCCAGAACGCCCTCGTCGTCGATCGACCAGCCGCCCGGCAGCGCACGCGGCGCGCGCACCAAGCCCTCCAGCTGCATCGCCGCCTCGGCCTCATAGCCGGAGACCGCGCACACGCCGAGCAGCCCGGCCGCCGCATCGAACAGCCGGCCGGCCGAGGTGGTGGGCGGGCAGCGCACGCCGCGGTCCAGCAGGTCGGCCAGCGCCGCCGCCGGACCATGCTGCGACAGCCGCGGTGCGATCTCCGCCCCCCGGCCCAGCCGGTGCAACGCCGCCGCCGCCATCCGCCAAGGCTGGCTTGCCGCGACATCCCCGCCCGGCAGCGCCAGGGCGCCAAGGTGGCCGAGCCGGCAATAGGCCGCGCCGTCGACCCGAAGCAGCTCCCCACCCCAGGCCGTGCCGTCGTCGCCATAGCCGACGCCGTCGAGCGCCAGGCCGAGCAGCGGGCCGTCGTGCCCGTGCTCCGCGGCGACGGCGGCGATATGGGCATGGTGGTGCTGGACGGCCAGCGTCGCCACGCCGAGGCCCTCGGCGAAGCGCGTGGACGCCAAGTCGGGATGTCGGTCATGGGCGACCAGCACCGGCGCGCGGCCGACGAGACGGATGAGATGCGCCACCGCCTCCTCGAAGAAGTCGAGCGTCGGTGCGTCGTCGAGATCGCCGATATGCTGGGACAGGAACGCGTCCGCACCACGGGTCAGGCAGGCCGTCACCTTCATCTGCGCGCCGACCGCCAAGACCGGCGGCACCGGCTGCGGCAGGCGCACCGGCCGCGGCACCGCCCCGCGGGCCCGGCGGATCGCCAAGGGCTTGCCGGCGACCACCCGCGCAACGCCGTCGTCGCTGCGCACGACGATCGGCCGGTCGTGGTCGACGATGGCGTCGGCGATGCCGGCTAGGCGCTCAGCCGCCTCCGCCCCGTCCCGCACCAGCGGCTCGCCACCCGGATTGGCGCTGGTCATCACCAGAGCCAGGCACTGCGGCCGATCGAGCCAGGCGGTGCCGGCGGGCCGCCCGGCCGCCTCGTGGAACAGCAGGTAGTGCAACGGCGTATAGGGCAGCATCACGCCCAGCCACGGCAGGCCCGGCGCGACCGCCCCGGCCAAGCCGGCCGCACCGGCGGATTTGCGCAACAGCACCACCGGACGCTCAAGCCCGCTCAACACCGCGGCCTCTGCTGCGTCGATCTCGGCAATCGTGCGTGCCGACGCCAGGCCCGCGACCATGACGGCGAAGGGCTTGCCGTCGCGCTGCTTGGCGTGGCGCAGGCGGCCAACCGCTGCCGGGTCGCGGGCATCGCAAACCAGGTGGAAGCCGCCCAACCCCTTCAGCGCGACGATCGCCCCGGCACGCAGCCGCGCCAGGATCTCCTCGACTGGCGTCGACAGATGCGGCCCGCAGGCCGGGCAGGCCACCGGCTGGGCGTGAAAGCGGCGGTCGGCGGGATCGCGGTACTCGCGCGCGCAGCTCTCGCACAGCGCGAAGCCGGCCATGCTGGTCTGCGGCCGGTCATAGGGCAGCGCCCGGGTGATGGAAAAACGCGGCCCGCAATGGGTGCAGGTCAGGAACGGATAGCGGTAGCGCCGGTCGGCCGGGTCGAACAGCTCCGCCAGACAGTCGGGGCAGACGGGGGCGTCCGGCGGCACCTCCGTCGCCACCGCACCGGCGCGGTCGCTGTCCAGGATGGCGAAGCCGCCGGCCTCGTCCGTCGGCACACAGTCGTCGACCTCGACCGCGTCGATGCGGGCGAGCGGCGGCGCCTGGTCGACCAGGGCCGAGACGAAGTCTGCGACCCCGCGGCCCTGCACCTCGGCCAGCACGCCTTCGCCGTCATTGGTCACCCAGCCGGAGAGCCGGCGGCTCTCCGCCAGCGCGAACACATGCGGGCGGAAGCCGACGCCCTGGACTTGGCCGCGGATGCGCAGCCGGCAGCGGCGAAGGCCGCCTGTCCCGCCGGCCGGGGCGGCGGCGTCAGGCATGAACCGCCGGTTCGGCGCGGCGGGTCTCCGCCCGGTCCGGCAGGGCGCCCCGCCGCCGGACGTCGATCCAATCGTACCAGGCCGCCAGCCCGGCGCCGGACTGGACGGAGACGGCGAGCGCCTCCAACGCCGGATTGACGCGCACGGCATTGGCGATCAGGCGGTCCAGGCTTGCCGGTACATGGGCCAAGAGATCGGTCTTGGTCACCACCATCAGCCCCGCGGCGGCGAACATGTCGGGGTATTTCAGGGGTTTGTCGTCGCCCTCGGTGACCGAGACGACGACCACCTTGGCGGCCTCTCCCAGATCGAAGGCGGCCGGGCACACCAGGTTGCCGACATTCTCGATGAACAGCACGCCCGGCCCCCAGGGCCCGCCGAGATCCAGCCGGTCGAGCGCGCCGTCGATCATCTCCGCGTCGAGATGGCAGCCGGACCCGGTATTGACCTGGACGACGGGCGTGCCGGTGGTCTGGATGCGCCGGGCATCGAGATCGGTGGCCTGGTCGCCTTCGATCACCGCCATGGGCGCGGCGGCGCCGAGATCCTCCAAGGTGCGGACCAGCAGGCTGGTCTTGCCCGCCCCGGGGCTGGAGACCAGGTTGAATGCGGCGATCCCGCAGCGCTGAAGCCGCGCCCGGTTGCCGGCGGCCAGGCGGTCGTTCTTGGCGAACAACGCCTCCTCCACCGCGATGCGCCGTTCGGCGGCCGCGTCCGGCGCCGAGTGGCGATGGTGATGGACAGGGTCATGGCCGTGGGCGTGGTCATGATCATGATGGTGCATGTGGCTATGACCGTGGGCGCCGAGGCCCGCAGACGTGCCGCAGCCGCAAGTCGTGCACATGAGCGAGGCGCCCTCCCCAAAGCGGAGTCTAGCCTCACCGAAGCGATCGCCCCTGTCCCACTGAAAGGCCGGCTGGCCTTGCGGGCACCGATCAGGACCGCCTTGGGGGAGGGTGGGCGGTGCCGTGTCCGGATGGCGGGGCCATCGCCCCTGGCCCTCGAAGCTTCCCCCGGAGGACCCATCCGACCCGAAGCGACCGCGACGATGCAGTTCCCCCCGTTTGCCGCTTTTTGCCTTGGCAGGGACCGGCACCTCCCCCAAAAACACCATGCCGGTCGCGTAGGGGGTCAGCTTGAGCCGCCCCATCGCGAAAAGCAAGAATGCCGCGGCGGCGCGCTCGCTCAGCCATATTCTGGTCACGATCCGGCCCGGTAGTGCTGGAGTTGGTTAACCGCCGGTGGCCGACCCTCGTCCTCTGCCCCGCTTTCGGAGACCCCGTCGTTGAACAAGCAGAGCTTCAGCGCACTGTTCGTCGCGCTCGGCGCAGCCTCGCTGACGGCCGGCTGCGTCGTCGGTCATGAAGGGGGCGAAGGCGGCAGCCGCGTGATCATCGATTCCGGCGATGTCCGGGTCGACACCCCAGGCTTCAGCTTCCGCACCGGTGGCCGTGTCGGCCGCGAGGGCGGCGAAGGCGGAGAGGGCGGCGAAGGGGGTTAGGGTCGCGGCCGGTCCGGGATTTCGCAGACGAAGTCCTCGAACTTGCCGGATGGCGCCGGGGCCAAGTCCGCCTGCGCCGTCACCGTGACCGCCAGCGCCGGGTCGAACTTGCCCCGCACCCAGTCGGCGACCGCGGCCTCCTCCGCCGCCGTGATCGCGCGCGGCAGAGCGAGGCGCAGGTCCACCGCGCCCGCGCGCCGCTGCACGAACTGATAGCGCTGCAGCGGCACCAGCGACGTTAGCGCGCCCAGATCCTTAGTGGACAGCAACGGCCACCGCTCCGTCCCGTCGGCCAGCACCAGCATGTTCTGGCGCCGGCCGAGGATGCGCGTCAGCACCGGCAGGCCGCGCCCGCACGGACAAGGCGGCCCGACCTCCGCGACATCGCCCAGCGTATAGCGGATCAGCGGCATCGCCAGGTTGTGCAGCGGCGTCACCAGGACGTTGCCGACCTCCCCCGGCCCGCATGGTCGACCGGCCGCGTCGACGACCTCGACCAGCGTGGTTTCGCCCTGGACGTGATAGGTCTCATTCTCCGGGCATTGCAGGGCGATGTAGCCGGCGTCGCGGGTGCTGTACATGTCGACCACCGGCACGCCCCAGGCGGCCCGGCACAGCTCCCGCACCCGGGGGCGCAGCACCTCCGCGATGGTCTCCACCTGGCGCAACCGGCCCGGCCGCAGCCCTTGGTCGAGGCAGTAGCGGGCGAGCCGCTCGGCGACGCTGGGATGGGTCAGGAGATAGTCCGGGTCGAGGCGCATCAGCCATTCCGCCTGCTGCGCCACCGGCGTCGTGACGTTCAGGCTGAAGCTCGGGCCCGTGCGGAACAAGCCGCCGGACGCCCCGCCCCATCGCGGCGCCCGGTCGCCGTCCGGATAGGGCGCCTTGCCCGGCCCGCTCTCCCGGATCGCCGCCAAGGTGCCCGCGAAGTTGCGGCCATGCCAGAGATGGTCGCGCACCGTGATCGCCCGCCAATAGGTGTTCCAAAGCTCGGTGCGGATGACCCGCACCGGCTTGCCCGTCGACCCTGAGCTGTAGATCGCTGCGGTGCGGCCGTGGCTCTTCGGCAATTCGGTGCTGATCAGCCCATCGCCGGCGGCCTGGACCGCCTCCCGGTCGAGGATCGGCAGGCCCCGCCAAGCGTCGCGGAAGGCGTCGTCGCCGGCCGCCAGGTCGAGATCGGCCAGCCGCTCGTGATAGTACGGCACAGTGCGGCGGGCATGATCGACCAATAGGCGGAGCTGGCGCGCCTGATGGTGCCACAGCCGGTCTTCCGACCACCATTGCGAGCGTTCGAGCTGGAAAAGGATCGCCGCGGCCGCCATGCCGCGCGCCCCCGGCAGCGCCGGCCAGGCAACCCCTTCCAGCGGACTGTCGAACGGCAGATCTTCCATGGCGCCGACAGACCCTCCCCGCTTGGGCGACGGCGAAGCGATAGAGGCTAGTAGCTGATGATCCGGCTTCCAGGCGCCATCATCGCGGCCCGCAGATCCGCATTGCCGGGCACGACCCCGTCGATCAGGTCTTCTGGATCCAGACCCGCCTGCCGCGTACAGCCTCCGCAGGCAAACACGCGCGCGCCACCGTCGACCAGTCGGGCGATCATCTCATGCGCGGTCAAGCCCGTCATCGCCTCCGTATGCTGCGGCACGGCGCTGTTGGCCAAGGTGACGGCACGGACATTGAGGAAGACGACGACGTCATGCCCGTCTTCGACCATGCGTTGCGCGAGGCCAAGCGCCATCTGGCCGGTCCAAACATCGTCGGATGTGAGGTTGAACACGATGATCGTCTCGTCCGTGTCTTGGGCCGGCGATACCGTTGGTTGCGTCAGCGACATCAGGACGAGAGCGGTGATCGCCAACAAAACGCGCATCTGTCAGTCTCCGTGGGTCAGGGGAAGCGTTGGGAACTCGCGGCCGTCGCTATCGGCGATCGACCAGGGCAGAACATAGCGGCGGCCCCGATGGGTCCCTTCGATGGCCGTCACGCCGAAGGCCGCCTGCACCAGCTCGCCGGATAGCGCGGTATCGGGCGGACCGTCGGCCAGGATACCACCATCGACCATAACGACGATCCGGTCGCAGAAACGTGCGGCGAGCGTCAAGTCGTGTAGCACCGCGACGACCGAGCGGCCCTCCGCCGCCGCCGCGTGCAGGATCTCCATGATGGCGATCTGGTGGCGCGGATCGAGCGCCGCCACCGGTTCGTCGGCCAACAGAATCGGCGCGTCGACCGCCAACACGCGCGCCAGCATCACGCGCGCCCGCTCACCGCCGGACAGCGTCGTGCAGGTCCTCAGGCGGAGATGACCGACATTGGCCTGGTCGATTGCCGCGTCGATCGCCCCCTCGTCGGCCGGCGTCGGCCAGCGCCACGCGGTGGTGTGCGGAATGCGGCCCAGCGCCACCGCCCGATCGACCCGGATCGGCCACTCCACGGCGGCCCGCTGTGGCAGATAGGCGATGCGGGCGGCCCGCGCCCGCCGGTCCCAGCGCGGCAGCGGCCGGCCGTCCAGGACGACCCGGCCGGCGGCGAGCGGCTGCAACCCGGCCAGGGCGCGGACCAGCGTCGTCTTGCCGGACCCGTTGGGGCCGACCACGCCGACCAGCGCGCCGCTGCCGAGCCGCACGCTGACATCGCGCAACACCGTCCGTCCGCCGAGCCGCACGGCGATGTCGCGCGCCTCCAGGCGATGCACGATCATACCGGCGCCCCCCGCCCGGTCTTCATGATCAGCCAGAAGAAGAAGGGCGTGCCGACCAGCGCCGTGACCACCCCCAGCATCAGCTCCGGCCCGGTGGCGATCAGCCGCACCAGAACGTCCGCGGCGACCACCAGCGCCGCCCCCGCCAGCGCGCTGGGCAGCAGCACGTGGCGCGGCTGGTGCCCCACCAGCGGACGCACCAGATGCGGGCAGACCAGCCCGACGAACCCGATGCCGCCGGACACTGCGACCCCGGATCCGACGGCGAGCGCCGTCCCGGTGATGATCTGCACCCTGAGACGCCGCAGACCGATGCCCAGGCTGCGCGCGCCATCCTCGCCGAGGGTCAGCGCGTCGAGGCCGCGGCCGGCGGTCAGCAACAGCGCACCGCCGGCGATCATGAACGGCAGGACCAGGGTGACATGGGCGAAGCTGCGGTCCTTCACCGATCCCAGCAGCCAGTCGACCATCTCGGCCAGCGCGTAGGGGTTGGGCGACAGGTTCATGGCCAGCGAGGTCAGCGCGATGGCGAAGCTGGAGATGGCAACGCCGGCCAGCACGACCGTCAATGTCGAGGCATCGCGCGCGGCCAGGAGGTAGAGCGCCAGGGTCGCCAGCCCGGCGCCGAGCATCGCAGCGACCGGCAACGCCAATGCCCAAGCGGCGGACAGGCCGAAATAGAGTGCGATCACCGCCCCCAGCGCGGCGCTGGAGGAGATGCCGAGGATCCCCGGATCAGCCAGCGGGTTGCGGAACAATCCTTGCAGCGCCGCCCCGGCCAGCCCGCTCGACGCACCGATCAGCGCCGCCAGGACGATGCGCGGCGCGCGGATCTCCTGCACGATGACGACGACCCGCGGGTCGCCCCGACCGACCAGGCCACCCAACACCTGGCCGGTGTCCAACGGGGTGTAGCCGATGAACAGGGCGGCGATGCACAGGGCCGCCAGCAGCACCGAGAGGCCGAGCGACAGGGTCACCACGCCGACAGACCCGGCCGCACCCGCCCGCCGCACCGCCGCCGGGCGCAGGACGGGCGCGGCGGGAACACCGCCCCTCATCGCGCGCCCTCCACAGGGGAGATCTCGCCCAGCGCACCTGCGAGATGGTCGATGGCATCGCCGAGATGCGGCCCGGCGCAGGGCCAGTAAGCACCCGGCACGCCGAACACTGGCCGATCGGCGGCGAAGCGTCGAAAGACCGGATGGCGCGTGAAGCTGCCGCCGAGCGACGGCGGGGACGTATCGAAGAAGCTGAAGACCATCAGCACCGGCGGCGTCATCACCAGCGCCTCCAGGTCGAGACGACGCCAACCGCTTTCCCCCAACTCGGCTTTGAGATTGGCGAGGCCCGCCGCCGTCATCGCATCGTCGACAAAGGTGTTCGCCCCGGCGCTACCGCCGTCGGGCCGGAAATAGGCGGCGACCGGTCCCGGCGGCGGCGTCGCCGCCGATCGCGCCGCCAACGCGTCCGCCCAGGTCGCGGCCGCCCCCGGCCGGCCGATCGCCGCCCCGACCCGGCGGATCGATGCGACAGCATCGGTTAGCCGAAGATCGTCGCCCACCGGCACCACGGCGACGCCCTGGCGGGTCAGATGCGCCGCCGTCTCCGCCGTGCCCCAGCGCTGCAGCACGACGACCTCCGCCCCGACCATCAGCAGCTCTTCCGCGCTGCCCCGGTTGGCCGGGAAGGCGGCCGCCCGGTCGCGGTTTACCGACAGCGGCCCGGCGGCGTGATGCGACAGCGAGACGATCTGCGACGGATCGGCCAGCGCCAGCACATAGTGGTCGGCGCACAACCCGAAGGACGCCACCCGCGGCAGATCACCGGCGGCGGCCGGGGCAGCCGGGACGGCCCCGATCGCCAGCATCGCGAGGATCGCCGCCAGGCGCCCCATGGCGGCGTCAGCCGGTATGCGAGAAGCCGGCACCCGTGCGGTCCCGGCCGTCCGGCTCCCGATGGAGATACCGGCGGCCCAGATCCTCCCACAGGGCCAGCCGGTCCCAGTCGGGCGCCGGCAGGATGTTGTCTTGGTCGCCGATGAAGGGGTTCGGCAGGAAGACCGTCATCTGCTGGTCGCCCGCCCCGTTGAACAGGCGCAGACCCCAGGTGCACGGGCAGCCCTCATCGTCGAGGCCACGAAAGAACTCCGCGCGGCTCGTCCGGCGCTCGCGGCGCAGCGCATCCGGAGTCGGATGGCTCGGCGATCCGACAGTGTCGCCGATGCACAGATGGAAATGCGACACCCCGAAGACGACGGTCAGGTAGCCGTCGTTCAGGGCGATGCTCTCCGGCTGCCGCGCCGCCCGGATCTCGTAGGCCGCGCCCTGGATGATCGGGCCGAAGACGATCTTGTCCCAATGGGCCTCGAACAGCTCCGTCAGCAGCGGCTGCAGAAACGCCTCCGTCGCGGGCACGGTGAAGACCTCGGTGCGGGCGCCATGCGGGCTGACCTCGACAACCGGTTCTATGCTCTCGACCTGGGCCATCGGTGCGGACTCCCTAGAGCGTGCTGGACTGACGCCGGTCAGCCCAGCACGCTCTATCATCTTGTTTTGAAGCGTTTTCCGAGTCGCCGGGTGAGTCCCACCCGGCTGGAAAACGCGCCAGGTTCAATCGACATACAGGATGCCCTCCCCCTCGATGGGGGAGGGTTAGGGTGGGGGTGATGTCGCCGCACGGCGCTCGCGTCTTCGAGGGGCTCATCTCGCGCCTAAACGTTCGTCCCGCCCAATCGTGCTATCGAAAGGGTGTTTCCTGATCCGGCTCCTCCACCGACAGGCATCACCCCCACCCAACCCTCCCCCATCAAGGGGGAGGGCTTCAACGGGTTGCGGCGACGAATGTCGGTTGGACCTCGCGCGGCGCGTGAACGCTCAAGAGGAGAGTCGGAGGGTGGTTCTGCCGGCCGCATCGCTACTCGACACCGAAGCGAACCCTGAGGCCGGCAAAGGCACTGATGCCCGGATTGGCGAAGCCCGGGCGCGTCTCGTAGTCCTGGTCCAACAGGTTCTCCACACGCCCGAACACCTCGACATTCTCGGTGATTTCGTAGCTGCCGGCGACGTTGACCAACGTGAAGCCGTCCAGCGCCACGCGCGGTGACCCCGGCAGCGAGAAATCGCGGGAGTATCGCCCATACTCTCCCACCAGGGATGCCGACAGCGTGGCATCGTCGTCCAGGAACCGCCAGACGGCGCTGGCCCCGACCGTGTGGCGCGGCACGTTGAGCAGCCGTTCACCATCGGCCTGGTCGGCGAAGGTGTAGGTGTAGTGCCCGATCAGATCGATATCCTCGGTGACCGATGCGGTGGCGCTGACCTCCACACCCTGGCGCAGGCTGTTGCCCGGAATGTTAACGATGGTGAACCGCGGGAAGACGCCGCCCGACGCCGTCAGGTTCTCGATCCAGTTGCGGAAGAAGGTGACGTCGATGCTGGCCCGGTCGTCGAAGAAGGGTTGCTCGATCCCGATGTCGAAACCGGTCGACCGCTCCGGCTCCAGTTCGGGGTTGGCGAAGAAGAAGAAGCTCGGGAAGTCGACGAACAGATCGTTCAGCGTCGGGTTCTTCACGCCCGTGCCGTAGCTGCCGTGCAGGCGGGTGCCCCAGTTCGGATGCACGTAGGCGCCGGTGAACCGGTAGGTCGTGGTGTCGGGGAAGTCGCTGTTGACGTCGTGGCGCAGCGATCCCGTCAAGAACACCTGCTCGTCGACGGCAAGCTGGTAGTCGCCGGCGAAGCTGGTGTTGGTGATGCTCTCCTCCACCCTCGGTGCGCCGCGCGGCTCAAAGATGCCGTCCTCTTTCAGATGGGCGACCGCGGCGGTGAAGGTGTGCACCGTGTTCGCCAGGTCAGGCGTGTCCACCACCAGGCTGGTCTGGATGTCGCCGCCGATGCTGTCGGAGCGGAAGCGGGAGTCGATGAACGACCCGGTGGTGTCGGATTGCGGCCGATCGAAACCGGCCAGGTTGACGCCCGCGATGGTCGTCCAGGCGCCGTCCAGGAAACTCAGCGTCGCCTGCAGCCGGCCGCTCGACTCCTCGTTCTCGAAGAAATTGGCGCCGTCCAGGGGAGCGTTGTCGTCCAGCTCGCGCTCGCTGATGCTGTAGCGGGCGGTCAGGTCGAGTGCGAGCCAGTCGGTCGGCCGCACCCCGCCGGCGAAGGTCAGGGACAGGTTTTCATACCCGTCGTCCTCCACCCCGTCGCTGCCGATGGAGATGCCGTCGTTGCGGAAAAAGGTGACGCCGACGCGCCCGTCATAGACGTCGGTGCCGGCCGACACGTTGCCGGTCACCCGCACCGTGCCGAAGGACCCGCCTTCCACGCTGGCGCTGACGGCCGGCGGGCCATCGCCGCGGCGGGTGATGATGTTGATCACCCCGCCGATGGCGTCGCTGGGATAGAGCGCGCTTTGCGGACCGCGCAGCACCTCAATGCGCTCGACATCGTCGGCCTGCAGGTGGCCGAAGTCGTAGGCGGCGCCGACGCTGCTGGGATCGTTCACCCGCACGCCGTCGATCAGCACCAGGGTCTGGTTGGTCTCCGCGCCACGAATCCGCACCTCGGCCAGCGAACCGGGGCCGCCGAAGCTGCTGACCACCAGGCCGGGCACTTGGCGCAGCACGTCGGAGAGTTGGCGGACCTGCTGCGCTTCGATCTGCGCGCGGTCGATCACGGTGACGGACGCGCCCACGGCGTCCAGCGGTGTCGGCGTCCGATTGGCGGTCACCGAGACCGGTGCCACGTCCAGCTCCAGATCGCCGGGTGCCTGCTGATCGGTCGCCTCGCCGTCTGCGGGGAGCACGGGCGGCTCCTGGGCGGTCGCGCTGCCATTGGCGACCGCCAGGGATAGCGCGCAGAACAGCGCGACGGCTTGCCGACCGGGCAGACGGTCGACCGATGTCGTGTGGATGGTGAACAGGGATGCGCGAATCGGCCGCCGGCCGGCACGATGCCTCCTGGGCATGACCAAACCTCCAGTTCCGGGATGGAAAGGGTGGGGTTGGTCAGGCCGGCGACAGGACATGGCGTGGCCTGTCCGGCGGCGCACCGTCGGCGGTCGCAACACAAGCCTGTTGTCGGATATGGCATCGAACCGTCCTGGCAAACCCGCACCGAAGTCCGGTCGCCACGACGGAATTCCGCACCAGGAGGGGTCCCCGCCTCCGGGAAGGGCGACGCTCAGGCGGCAGGTTTCCTGGCTTGCGATCGACGGCGACGTCCGACCTTCCCAGGGCCGTGAAGGCCCAAGTGGTCAATTCGTGGACGCCGCCTCCCGCTTACAGTTGCGAGGTCAGCCACGGAGTTGGCCCCTGATGGGTACGCCGCACCGTGTTCCCTTTTCACTCCCGTCCGGGGAGCACCACCTATGCGGGTTCTAGCGTGGTCGCCGCGGGCGATCAATGACCTAGATCAGAGGCCGTCAACCGATCAGCGCAGGGAGAAATCGACGGGAACCGTCAGGGTCAGCCGCCCGCCGCCGAGGCCCGGCGGCACCGGCGGGAAGGGCGATGCCCGTTCCACCATGTCCGCCGCCGCCCGGTCGAGGCTGGCATGCCCGCTGCTCTGGGCCACCTGATGCGACAGCAGGGTACCGTCGGCGCGGATCGAGAAGACGACGACCGCGACGCCTTGCGTGCCGCGCTGACGCGCCAGACGCGGATAGCGCTTGTGCCGCTCCAGCCACGCCCGCACCACCGCCACGTAGTCGGCCGCCGACCCGTTACCCGCAGCCGCCGCGGCCGAGGCCCCGTCGCTGGTGCCCTGCCCGATGCCCGCGCCCGGTGCCGCGGAATCGCCTGGCACCACAGCACCACCGCCGGGGGCTGACGGCGATGTCCCGGCCGGGGGTGATATGGCCGTTGGCGATGGGGCCGTTGGCGATGGGGCCGCTGGCGATGGAACCGGCGCCGCCTGCGGTTCGGCCGGCACAGAGGGGGCCGGTGCCCGGGGCGCCGCAGCGACGGCGGCCGGCGGCGCAGGCCGGGCCGGACGCTCCGCCGGCCTTGCCGGGGCGACCGGCGCGGCGAAGGCCAAGGGGGATGGGACCGCCGCCTGCGGGCTCTCGGGCGCCGGAGAGGCTTCGGGCGGCGAAGGCTCCGGTACGGGCGTCGGCCGCGGCAGAACCGTTGGCGCGCGCGCGGCGGGCAGCGCGTCGACCGCCGCAGGCGGCGGCACTGGCGGTGGCACGGCGCGCAAGGCCGGCTGGCGCGTGTCGGGTTGCGGCGACGGCGCCACCGCGTCGGCCGGCGGAGCGTCGGGCAGCGGCGCTGGCGACGTCACCGGATGGTTCGCCTGGCCATCCGCCAAGGCGTCTGCACCGACCACAGACACCGTGATCACGCCGCCACCCGAGCCGAGCATGCTGCCGGCCCCCGCACCGCCACCGCCCGATGACCAGGCGACCAGCGCCAACAGCGGCGACAGATGCAACGCCAGCGCGACGATCCGCGGCCACCGCCAGAGGCGATCGCGGTCCGGCGCGCCGGCGATCCGGCACCCGGCGCTAAGACTGCGATGCTGCGAGCCCGTCGACCGAGCCATGCGTCGAACACCCCTGGCGCAACCGGCGGGGTCTCGTCGACGGGTCTGGACGGTCGGGGCGCGGCCGGAAAGCGGAGCAACGGGCGGCGCCGGCGATCCCAGCCCGGCACACCCCGTCCGGCGGTCTCACAATCAGGCGCGGCGGCAGGTCTCCTGGCTTGCGGGTCGCTGCCGGTATCGCGCCTTCCCGACCGCGGGTGCGGTCAGTGGCCTCGATGGCGATCCGGCTCTCCGCTCACAGTTGCGGGGGCAGCCTGGGCTTTGGCCGACGGCAAACGCCGGCCGCACCCTCGTTCCCTCTTCGCCCGCACCACCGGTAGACCGGCCGTGCGGGACCGTCGCGTCGGGGTAGCGTGCCAGCTTGCCGACGGTTGTCAACGCCCCCGTCGGCCGTTTGACGCCGGCCATGGCGGCCCCCACTTGTCTTGCACGCGACCGGCGGCGCCGCCGCCACACCCCACCCCAGGAGAGCCGGATGACCGACCGCTATGCCAAGACCCCCGAGGCGATCGCCCGTCTGACGCCCGAGCAACGCCGCGTGACCCAGGAGGACGCCACGGAGCGTCCCTTCCACAACGCCTTCTGGAACCACAAGCAGTCGGGACTGTATGTCGACATCGTGTCGGGGGAGCCGCTGTTCGCCTCCACCGACAAGTTCGACAGCGGTACCGGCTGGCCCAGCTTCGTGCGGCCGGTCGACTCCGCCAACGTCGTCGAGCACACCGACAAGAGCCACGGCATGGTGCGCACCGAGGTCCGCTCGACCCATGGCGACAGCCATCTCGGCCATGTCTTCCCGGACGGCCCGGCACCGACCGGCCAGCGCTACTGCATCAACTCCGCAGCCCTGCGCTTCGTGCCGGCCGACCGGCTGGCGGCGGAAGGCTATGGCGACTACGCGGACCTGTTCGGCGGAACCGATACCGGCACCAAGACCCAGACCGCCTATCTCGCCGGCGGCTGCTTCTGGGGCATGCAGGACCTGATGCGCCGGGAGCCGGGCGTCGTGGCCACCCGCGTCGGCTATGCCGGTGGCAGCACACCGGACGCCACCTATACGACGGTCAAGACCGGCCGCACCGGCCACGCGGAAACGCTGGCGGTCGTGTTCGACCCGGCCCACACCAGCTTCCGCCGCCTCTTGGAGCTGTTCTTCCAGATCCACGACCCGACGACGCCGGACCGCCAGGGCAACGACCGCGGGCCGCAATACCGCTCCGCGATCTTCTACACCGACGACGCCCAGCGTCAGGTGGCGGCCGAGGTGATCGCGGCGGTCGACGCCTCGGGCCTCTGGCCCGGCAAGGTGGTGACGGAGCTGGCGCCGGCCGGCCCGTTCTGGGAGGCGGAGCCGGAGCACCAGGACTATCTGCAGCGCAACCCCTTCGGCTACACCTGCCACTTCCCGCGGCCCGATTGGCGCCTGACACGCTCTGAAGACGCCGCCTAAGCTGGCTCAGAGCACGTTCCCGAAATCCCTCCCCCTTGATGGGTAGGGGAATCGCATATGGCATGGTCGATCTGCAGCGGGAGTCTTTTTGGAATCGATCCACCCCATTTCGGATACGAAGATTGCAGAAGAAGCACTTCGTCGATTCCCAATCTCCTGCTGCGTCCCGATCCGAGGCCATATGCGATAGCCCTCCCATCAAGGGGGAGGGCTCCGAGCTATGGACCCCGACCGATCCCCGGCCGGCTCAGGCGCGGCGCAGGGCGGCGGTGGCCACGCCGGCGCCGATCAGCGCCGTGCCGCCGACGCGGTTGACCAGCCGCATCGTCGCCGGCCGGCGGATCTGGGCGCGCAGGCTGCCCGCCAGCAGCCCATAGGCGGCGGCGTTGGCGATGGCCAGCACCAGGAAGGTCCCGCCCATGATCACCATCTGCGGCACGGGCGGATGGTCGGGGCTGATGAACTGCGGCAGGAAGGCGACGAAGAAGGCGATGCTCTTGGGATTGAGCGCGGTCACGGCGAAGGCGTGCAGACCCATGGATCGCGCCGGCGGCACCGCTGGCGGTTCATCGGCCGCCGCGGCGAGCGGTACCGCCGGCGCCCGCCAGAGCTTCACCCCCAGCCATATCAGATAGGCCGCACCGATCCATTTCAGCACGGTGAACGCCGTGGCCGAGGCCGCCAGCAACGCGCCCACCCCGGCCAGCGACAGCGTCATCGCCAGCAGATCGCCCGCCGCCACGCCGGCCACGGTCGCCAACGCCGTCCGGCGCCCGTGGCTGAGCGCATAGCTGACGACCAAAAGAATGGTCGGCCCCGGGATCACCAGGACGACACAGGTCGTCAACAGATAGGCGAGATAGAGGTCGAGCGGCATCGGCGGTCTTCCGTGTCGTCCGGTCAGCCGAAAAAGACGCGATAGCGGCGAAGCTGCGGCACGTGGGAGAAGGTGATCTTCAAGGTCGCCAGAATCGGCACCGCCATCAAGACGCCGGCCACGCCCCACGCCCAGCCCCAGAACAGAAACGACAGGAATACGCTGATCGGGTTCAAGGTCAACCGCTTGCCGATGATCATCGGGGTGACGAAGTTGCCCTCCAGGATGGTCAGCGCGAGATAGGTGGCCGGCGGCAGCAGGATCATCAGCCAGCCGTCGAAGGTCAGCAGCGCGGCGGTGAAGATGATCGTCGTGGTGGTGGCCGGCCCGATATAGGGCATGAAGTTCAGCGTGCCGGCGATCGCCCCCCACAACAGCGGGCTGGGCATGCCGATCAGCCACATCGCCAGCGCGGTCAACGTCCCAAGCGTGATGTTGATGGCGGTGATGGTCAGCAGGTAGCGGCTGATCTCGCGCTTGATGTCCAGCATCAGCCGGGTCCAGCGCTCGCTCTCGCGGTCGCGCACGAAGACCTCCTGAAGCTGGTTCAGCGTGTCCGATCCCCGCGCCAGCAGGAAGAAGATCAAGACCACGACGATCGCCAGGGTGAACAGCAGGTCGCGGGCCTGACCCAACGCCTGCTCCGTCAGGCCCGGGCCTTCGACGACGATCCGGGTCTCCGCCTCGTCGCCCAGCTCCGTCAGGTCGCGCAACCGCTGCGTGGTCTCGCGCGCCTGTTCGATGCTGTCGCGCAGCGCCTCCAGCTTCACGGTGATCTGCTGGGGCAGCAGCGGCCCACGCTCCAGCCATTCCACCGCGGGGGTCGACAACGTCAGCACCCCCCAGGACAGCCCGCCGACCAGCGCGGCCACGACCATGCCGGCGCCCAGCGCCCGGGGGCAGCGCAGGCGCGAGAGTTGCTCGACGATCGGATGCAGCAGGATCGACAGGAAGATCGCCAGGAAGACCGGCAGCAGCACCCCGACCGCCAGATAGAGCGTGTAGAGGATGGCCAGCACCATCAGGACGTAAACGGCCGTGCGCAGCTCGACATCGCCGCGGGCGATCAGCTTCAGGAGGCGCGCCACCGCGCCTTCCGACGGGCCGGGCGCCGAGGCCGTCGCCTCGCCGGGCGGTGCGTCTTCGGGAGCGCCTTCCGGCGTCCGCGTCGCCGGACTGTCCGCTTCGACGGCGCTCGGATCGACGGCGCCCGGATCGACGGCTTGGTCTGCGGGGGCGGGCACCGGCGGTCGCGGCGTGGGGCTGGTCATCTCTCGCGTCGGATCGTTGGCGATGCCGGCCACCGGCCGATATGGGCCGTGGCAGCGCTCCCAGGCTTGCAGTATCGCGATCCGCCCGTCTCGGCGCGACCGAAAACTGAGTCCGCGCCGTCGTCATTGAAGCCGATTTAACCGCGACTTAAATCGCTGCTGGCACAGTGGAGCGGACTTCAGTCCGATGTGTCCAAGCGACAGGCGACCGCCGTCGCTCCGGTTGTCTGGAGAAGCGAATGCTTGTCGCTTTCGGTCGTTGGCTCGACAGGATCGCAGCTTGGATCGGCGGTCGACGTGTGCCTGACGCTGCGCGGTTTGGCGGGCCCGCCCCGGCCCGGGCGCCGGTTGCCCTGGTCGTGGACGACGACAAGCCGATGCGCGACGCGGTGGCGCTGGCCCTGCATGGACGCGGCTACCGCGTCTTGAGCGCCGCCTCGGGCGAGGCGGCGCTGGCGATCGTCGACGACCTCGACCAGGCACCGCAACTGCTGGTCAGCGACGTGGTCATGCCCGGGATCGACGGCCCGGCCCTGGCCGCGGCGGTGGCGGAGCGTCTGCCCAACGTGCCGGTGATCTTCATCTCCGGCTACGAGCATCTGTTGCCGGCGACCAGCCGGCGGCTTCTGCGCCACCAGTTCTGCCTGGCCAAGCCGTTCTCGTTGACGGCGCTGGAAGCGGCGTTGCAACAGGTGGTAGCGCCGACGACGGCAACCTGAAAACCGTCGCGACGTCCGGCGATCGTTCGGGTGGCCAACAAAAAAGCACGAAAACCCCCGAAGGTGTCGCATCACGGCGCTTACGATCCGGCAACCTTCCCCACAATACATTACAGATAGGCCGCCGATCGGGCGGCGGGACAATCGGGCAGGCCGCCGACCGGACGGCCGACCATCTACAGGACGTGACCCCCATGCGTTTCGAATGGCTCAGGAAAGCGTTGGCGCCGCGCGACCGCCGCTCAGGCACCGCGGAGGATCTGTGGCTGTTGAGCGATCGCGATCTGCGCGATCTCGGGCTCAGCGCGCCCGGCGTGTCGCGCTTCAGCCACGCCCCCGTCGACGTCGGCAACGACCGGGTGTAGCGCCGCGTTCGGGCTCTTCCGGTCGCCGCTCAGGACGGCGACCGGCCCGGCAGCATGCGGCGCAGCACGTCGTCGCGGTCGATGAAGTGGTGCTTCAGCGCTGCGGCCACGTGCAGGGCCAGAAGGCCGACCATCGCCCAGGCCAGGATCTCGTGCACCTCGCCGGCCAGGTCCTCGATGCCGCGATCGACCGCCACCAGGCGCGGCACGTCGAACCAGTCGAAATACTCGGTCGGCAGGCTGGAGGCCGAGGCCATCACCCAGCCGCTCAGCGGCATCGCCACCAACAGGGCGTAGAGCGCCAGATGGGTCGCCCCGGCTACCCCGCGCTGAATGGCCGTCATCGCCGCCGGCAGCTCGGGCGGCCGGTGCGCCAGCCGCCAGGCGATCCGGATCACCACCAGCGCCAGCACGGTCAGCCCGACCGATTTGTGCCATTGATAGAGCGCGATCTGCAGCCGGAAGTCGTCGACCTCGGTCATGATCAGGCCGAGCGCCAGCAGGCCGGCGATGGCCAGCGCCGTCACCCAGTGCAGGGCGATCGCCACCGCGCCGTAGCGCCCCGAAGCGTTGGCGTGTGCCATGCGCGGCCTCCCCTCAACCGGCCGGGATCGGCACCGGTTCGCGACACGCGTCCCGAACCGGTGCCCAAGACGCCCACGTAAAGACGGGGACTAGCCGCCGGTCGTCATCTCCGCTTCGATGACCAAGCTGATCTCGTCGCCGACGCCGGTGGACGGATCGTCCGCCGCCGCGACGAAGGCATCCATGCCGAAATCGCTGCGCCGGATCGTCGAGACCGCGGAGAAGCCGGCCACCGTCACATCATCCTGGAAGGGATGCTCGCCGATCCGGTTGACGGTGACGTCCAGCGTGATCGGCTGGGTCACGCCGAGCAGGGTGAAGTCGCCGGTCACCGCCAGGGTGTTCTCCCCCGTCTGGGTCACCGCCGTGCTGACGAAGGTGGCCGCCGGATGGGCCTCCACATCGAAGAAGTCGTCGTCGCGCAGATGGTCGTCGCGCTCCGCCCAGCCGGTGTCGACGGAGGCGGTGTCGATGGTGACCGACAGCTCGGCCGCTTCCAGGTTCTCCGTGTCCAGCACCAGCGTGCCGTCGAACGACGCGAAGCGGCCCCGCACCTGCGAGAAGCCGAGATGGTCGACGACGAAGCCGATATAGGTGTGGGAGGGATCGAAGACATAGGTGTCTGCGGCCTGGGCCGAAGCCGGCATCGCGGCGGCGAGGGCAAGCCCGGCGGCAACCGCGCCGGGGGTCAGGATCCGTCGGCGGACAAGGCTCATGGGTCTCGGGCCTCCTTGAAGACAGTGCGGTTCGCCGGGCGCGGTGCCGGCAGGGAAGTTGCGGGCGGGCACGGCCTCTTCCCGTCAACTGTCCGCAGGAGATGGGGCGCCGGCCGGCCTGCGCCAGGGGGGCCGCACCTCAACACAGTGTCGCCGGGGCGGAAACGGTCGCGCCGCCGCCGCCCGGCGGGGGCCCAAACGCTTGCCGGCAAAGGCGCAAATCCGTCGCCGATCCGCCGGTTCCGGGGTTGTTGCGCCGCCTCCGGGGCTGTGCTAATTCACCGGCGTTCGCGGGCGCGGGATATCGGGGCGGCCGTGGCTGGTTGCGGTAGGCCGCGCCTGAATGTCGACGACCGTTCCATGGCCTTGTGCGGGCCTTGGGCCGCGACGGCAATCCGGTCAAGATGCGTTCGGATGCGGCCGGTCGCGTGGGCGCGATCGGCAGGTCCTTGCGGTCGCGCACAATCGGCCAGGGCGGGCGGCCAGATCGGGCGGCACCGACGGGCGACCAGCATGGGCGCCCCCGGACACCGTCTTCGCGGGCGGACGTTTCTAGCGGGCGAACCTCTTCGCGGGTCGGCATCGTCGCCGTGTCTGAGGAGGATCTTCGCGAGGCACCCCGTCTCGGGGCGCCGCTCGCCGGGCGCGACACACCCCGTTCGGGGTTTCGGGTCTTCTCGTCGGATCACTTCCGGGGCTTGGTTCCGTGGCAGCTTCTCCCTCAGTGTCGGAAGGCTTGGCGCAGCGCTACGCCAAGGCGCTGTTCGAGTTGGCCGACGAGGCCCGCTCGCTGGACGCCGTCGCAGGCGACCTGAAGACCATTCGCGCCCTGCTGGCCGACAGCGCGGATCTCGTGCGCTTGGTGCGCAGCCCGCTGATCGGCCGCGACGCCCAGGCCCGGGCGCTGGACGCGGTGCTGGCCAAGGCCGGGATCTCCGATCTGGTGCGCCGCTTCGTCGGCGTCGTCGCGCGCAACCGCCGGCTGTTCGCGCTGGACGGCATGGCGGAAAGCTTCCTGGCGGAGCTGGCGCGCCGGCGCGGCGAGATGACCGCGGAGGTGGTCAGCGCGCACCCTTTGAGCGAGGCGCAGACCGTCAAGCTCTCCGATGAATTGAAGAGGGCGCTCGGCGCCAGGGTGGATGTGGCGCTGTCGGTCGATCCGTCGCTGCTGGGCGGCCTGATCGTCCGCGTCGGCTCGCGGATGATCGACAGCTCGCTCAAGACGAAGCTCGACAGGCTGCAACTCGCGATGAAGGGGATCGGGTAATGGAGATTCGCGCGGCCGAAATCTCTGCGATTCTGAAGGACCAGATCGCCAATTTCGGGACCGAGGCGGACGCCGCGGAGGTCGGCCAGGTGCTGTCCGTCGGCGACGGCGTGGCTCGCGTCTACGGCCTGGACAATGTCGAAGCCGGCGAGATGGTGGAGTTTCCCGGCGGCGTCAAGGGCATGGCGCTGAACCTCGAAAGCGACAATGTCGGCGTCGTGGTGTTCGGCGAAGACCGCGACATCAAGGAAGGCGACCTGGTCAAGCGCACCGGCGCCATCGTCGAGGTACAGGTGGGCAAGGCGCTGTTGGGCCGGGTGGTCGACGCGCTGGGCAACGCCATCGACGGCGGCCCGGACATCGCCGCGGAGGAACGCCGCCGCGCCGAGGTCAAGGCGCCGGGCATCATCCCCCGCCGCTCGGTGCACGAGCCGATGCAGACCGGGCTGAAGGCGATCGACGCCCTGACCCCGGTCGGGCGCGGCCAGCGCGAGCTGATCATCGGCGACCGGCAGACCGGCAAGACAGCCGTTGCGCTGGACACCATCATCAACCAGCGCGAGATCAACAAGTCCACCGACGAGTCGAAGAAGCTCTACTGCATCTATTGCGCGGTCGGGCAGAAACGCTCGACGGTCGCGCAGATCGTCAAGACGCTGAAGGACTACGGCGCGCTCGACTACACCGTCGTCGTGGCGGCGACCGCGTCGGAACCGGCGCCGATGCAGTTCCTGGCGCCCTACGCGGCGGCGTCGATCGGCGAGTATTTCCGCGACAACGGCATGCACGCGGTGATCATCTACGACGATCTGTCTAAGCAGGCCGTCGCCTATCGCCAGGTATCGCTGCTGCTGCGCCGTCCGCCGGGCCGCGAGGCCTATCCGGGCGACGTCTTCTATCTGCACAGCCGGCTTCTGGAGCGCGCCGCGAAGCTGTCCAACAAGCAGGGCGCGGGCTCGCTGACCGCGCTGCCGGTGATCGAGACCCAGGCCGGCGACGTGTCGGCCTATATCCCGACCAACGTCATCTCCATCACCGACGGCCAGATCTTCCTGGAGACCGGACTGTTCTATAAGGGCATCCGGCCGGCCATCAATGTCGGCCTGTCGGTCAGCCGCGTCGGCTCCGCCGCGCAGATCAAGGCGATGAAGCAGGTCGCCGGCACCATCAAGCTGGAGCTGGCGCAGTACCGCGAGATGGAGGCGTTCTCGCAGTTCGCCTCCGACCTCGACGCGTCGACCCGGCGCTTGCTCGCCCGCGGCGCCCGGCTGACCGAGCTTCTCAAGCAGCCGCAGTATCAGCCGCTGCCGGTGGAAGAGCAGGTGGTGGCGATCTATGCCGGCGTGCGCGGCTTCCTCGACGGGATCGCGGTCGGCGATATCGGACGGTTCGAGACCGCCCTGCTCGGCGACATCCGCTCCAAGGGCACCGACATCCTGGCGGCCATCCGCGACGAGCAGACCATCAGCGAGGCGACCGACCAGAAGCTCAAGAGCTTCCTCGGCGACTTCGTGAAGGTCTTCGTCTGAGCGCTGCGGCCGCGCCGCGACGCCCCCACCCACCCCGCTAGCCCGCCCGCCCCCAGCGTCGGAGACAGACGCGGCCCATGCCCAGCCTGAAGGACCTGCGGAACCGGATCGCCAGCGTCAAGTCGACGCAGAAGATCACCTCCGCGATGAAGATGGTGGCGGCTTCGCGTCTGAAGCGGGCGCAGGAGCAGGCCGAGAGCAGCCGGCCCTATGCCACGCGGATGGGGCGCATGCTGGCCAGCCTGGGCGCGCATGTGCCCGCCGGCGCCTCCGCCCCGCCGCTGATGCGCGGCACCGGGCGGGACGATGTGCACCTGCTGTTGGTGATGACGTCCGACCGCGGATTGTGCGGCGGCTTCAACGGCACGCTGACCCGCGAGACGCGGCGCCGTATCACCGAGCTGACGGCGGCCGGCAAGTCGGTGAAGCTGTTCATCGTCGGCCGCAAGGGGCGCGACAACCTGCGGCGCGACCACGCGGACAAGATCGTCGAAACGGCGACCGACCACGGCAGCCAATACGGTTTCGAGGTCGCCGACCGGATCGGCACCCGGCTCTTGGAGATGTTCGAGGCGGGCGACTTCGACGTCGCCACCGTGATCTACAACCGCTTCCGCTCGGCGATCAGCCAGGTGGTCACGGCGGAACAGCTCGTGCCGGTGTCGCTCGGCGGCGCGCCGGAGGCGGCCAATGACGACGCTCCGCCGGCGGTCATGAGCGCCGCGTCGCGGGCGGTCTACGACTTCGAGCCGGCGGAGGACCAGATCCTCGCCGAGCTGTTGCCGCGCAACCTGGCCATCCAGATCTACAAGGCGCTGTTGGAAAGCCAGGCCAGCGAGCACGGCGCGCGCATGACGGCGATGGACAATGCCACCCGCAACGCGGGCGACATGATCGGCAAGCTGACGCTGCAGTACAACCGCAGCCGGCAGGCCGCCATCACCAAGGAGCTGATTGAGATCATCTCGGGCGCCGAGGCGCTCTGACGACTGAACCGCTGGCGCGCCCCCGGACGACAGGCTTGGGGCCGGGCGGCGCGCAAACGGGACCGATGGGGGATTGAGGACATGGCGAAAGCCGCAAAGCCGCAGGCGGATAAGAACACGGCCGGCACCATCCGCCAGGTGCTGGGCGCCGTCGTCGACGTGCAGTTCGACGGCGACCTGCCGGCGATCCTGAACGCGCTGACGGTGGAGATCGAAGGCCGCCGCCTGGTGCTGGAGGCCGCCCAGCATCTGGGCGAGAGCACCGTGCGCTGCATCGCCATGGACACGACGGACGGCCTGGTCCGCGGCCAGCCGGTGGCGGACACCGGCGGACCGATCCGCATGCCGGTCGGGCCGGAGACGCTGGGCCGGATCATGAACGTGGTCGGCGAATCGGTGGACGAGCGCGGGCCCGTCGAAACCAAGACGACCTCGCCGATCCACAAGCCGGCGCCCGATTTCGTCGACCAGTCGACCGAGGTTGAGGTTCTGGTCACCGGCATCAAGGTGGTCGACCTGCTGGCGCCCTACGCGCGCGGCGGCAAGGTCGGGCTGTTCGGCGGCGCCGGGGTCGGCAAGACGGTGCTGATCCAGGAGCTGATCAACAACGTCGCCAAGGCGCATGGCGGCTACTCGGTCTTCGCCGGGGTCGGCGAGCGCACCCGCGAGGGTAACGATCTCTATCACGAGATGATCGAGAGCGGCGTGAACAAGGTCGGCGAGGACGGCTCCAAATGCGCGCTGGTCTTCGGCCAGATGAACGAGCCGCCGGGCGCGCGCGCCCGCGTCGGCCTGTCGGCGCTGACGCTGGCCGAGTACTTCCGCGACGAGGAAGGTCAGGACGTCCTGTTCTTCGTCGACAACATCTTCCGCTTCACCCAGGCGGGCTCCGAGGTGTCGGCGCTGCTCGGCCGCATCCCATCGGCGGTGGGCTACCAGCCGACGCTGGCCACCGACATGGGCGCGCTACAGGAGCGCATCACCACGACCAACAAGGGGTCGATCACCTCGGTCCAGGCGATCTATGTGCCGGCCGACGATCTGACCGACCCCGCGCCCGCCACCTCCTTCGCCCATTTGGACGCGACCACGGTACTGAACCGGGCGATCTCGGAGCTTGGCATCTATCCGGCGGTCGACCCGCTGGACAGCACCAGCCGCATCCTCGACCCGCGGGTGGTCGGCGACGAGCACTACCAGGTCGCCCGTAAGGTTCAGCAGATCCTGCAGACCTACAAGGCGCTGCAGGACATCATCGCCATTCTCGGCATGGACGAGTTGAGCGAGGACGACAAGCTGACGGTGGCCCGGGCGCGCAAGATACAGCGCTTCTTGAGCCAGCCCTTCTTCGTCGCGGAGGTGTTCACCGGCAAGCCGGGCGTGTTCGTGCCGGTGGAGGAAACCATCCGCGGCTTCAAGGGCATCTGCGCGGGCGAGTACGACCACATCCCGGAAGCCGCCTTCTACATGGTCGGCACCATTGACGAGGCGCTGGAGCGCGCCAAGGAGCTGGCCGCCGAGGCGGCGTGACCGCCGGCGGCCGGACGGGATCGGGGGCGCAAGGACGGGTGCGATGGCCGAGACGACCGAATTCGAACTGGTGTCGCCGGAGCGTCTGCTGATGCAGCGCCCGGTGGAAATGGTGGTGCTGCCGGGCGGCGAGGGCAACTTCGCCGCGATGGCCCGCCATGCCCCGATGATCTCCACCCTGCGCCCCGGGGTGATCGAGGTCTATGAGAAGCGGCCGGAGGCCAGCGAGAAGCTGTTCGTGGAAGGCGGCTTCGTGGAGGTCACGCCCGAACGCTGTACCGTCCTGGCCGATACCGTGACGCCGGTTGGCGACCTGGATCGGGCGCGCATCGAACAGGATATCCGGGACCTCGGCGAGGACCTCGCCGACGCCACCACGGCGCCGGAGCGGGCCGCCGCGACCCGCGCGATGGCGATCGCCCGGGCCAAGCTGGTCGCGGTCGGCCACTGACCGGCCGCCGCGACGGACCGCCGCGCGCGGTGCCGCCGCCCGGCTGTCGCCTGATGACCCGCCTTGCGGCCTGAGCTATAGTCTGGCCGTCATTCGCATTTGGCGGGTGCCATGCCTGGTTGATCCCCCCCTCCTTTTCGATTCTGCTCGAAGACTCCGGATCTTCTGTCAGGTCAAAGGCGGCTCGGATGGAAAACCCGACGGGTCACTCGGATCGGCGGCCTCCGCTCCCCGTCCCCACCCACTGTCCGATGCCGGGGTCTCGCCGTTGGGTCGAAAGGGGGCCGGGCTGTGCGCCCGTCGGTGGCGGAGGAGACAGCGCATAGAGACTGGAGCATAACAATCTCCGCTTCGATAATGCGTAACGACAATATCAGTCCCACGGTGCGGTCTAGGGGACCGCGCCGACAAGGCGGAGAGGCATCATCGGCGAGGGATCAGGTGACACAGCATCAAACCCAACAGAAGCTGAAGACCGATGGCATCGAGGACACCATGTCGCGCCCCAGCCTGGTGGCGCGGGCGATGCAACGGGTGATCGACGGGGCGGAGGGACTGAACCTCAAATACTCGTCCGTCGGCAATCCGCCGGTCTTCGACAAGAGCGTCTTCCCCTGGGCATCGGAAGTCGAGGCGGAGTGGAAGCTGATCCGCGCGGAGCTGGATCAGGTGCTGGTTCGCAAGGGCGACCTGCCGGCCTTCCACGAGATCACCTCGGAAGTGCGCTCCATCTCCAACGACCAGAACTGGAAGACCTTCCTGTTGTGCGGCTACGGCATCCGCTGTCAGGAGGCGATTCGCCAGTGCCCGGAGACCTGGCGCATCCTTCAGAAGATCCCCGGTCTGAAGTCGGCCATGTTCTCCATCTTCGAGCCGGGAAAGCACCTGCCGCCGCATCGCGGTCCCTATAACGGCGTCCTGCGCTTCCATCTCGGGCTGATGGTGCCGGACGAGCCCGACAAGATCGGCATCCGGGTCGACGACCAGATCTGCCATTGGACGGAAGGCCAGGCGCTGATCTTCGACGACGCCTATGAGCACGAGGCGTGGAACCATTCCGACAAGGTGCGGGTGGTCCTGTTCGTCGATTTCGAGAAGCCGACCAAGTTCCCGGCCAACCTGACCAACAAGTCGGTGTTGAAGCTGTCGGTCTTCACCCCGTTCATCCAGGAAGGCTACAAGGCCCACAAAGCCTGGGAGAAGGTGTTCTACGGCGGCGGTCAGCACCACCGGTAGGGGCCGGACGGAACGGTCGGATGGTCGCGATGGTCTTCAAAGCCGGCGGACCGGAGACCAGATAAAGACGGTGTTGCAGAACCATCCGGAAGCCCGCACGGGAGGAGAGACGCGAAGATGCCGCTGATCCGCACCCTGGTCTGGGCCGCCGCGCGGCACGCCGCCAACAATCCGGCGGTACGCCAAGCCGTCGTCGACGCCGCCCGCAAGGCCGCCCCGGTGGTCGGCCGCGCGGCACGCGAAGCGCGCGTCGCCGCCCGCGACGCACCGCCGCTGAAGGATCCCGCCGCCTTCGCCCGGACGATCGCCGACCGGCTGCGCGACCTCCGCCGCTGATGACCACTGGCGCCAGGCTGAGTCGACATTCGAAAGTCCCTCCCCCTTTATGGGAGGGCTTTTGCGGTGCGCGGCGGCGATCGTCGGTCTGATGTAGGGGCCCCCTATGCCGTCGGCTGAGGTGCTCTGGACCTTCTTCCTGGCGGCGGCGGTGTTCGCCTACATGCCCGGCCCGGCGATGATCTATGCCGCCGCCCAGACCATCGCGCGCGGCCGGCGCGCCGGCTTGCTGGCGGCGCTGGGCATCCATATCGGCGGCTATGTCCATGTGGTGGCCGCCGCCTCGGGCTTGTCGGCGCTGTTCCGCCTAGTCCCGGAAGCCTATCTGGCGGTGAAGCTGGCGGGTGCGGCCTATCTGATGGTGATCGGCGGGCTGATGGTCCGCCAGGCGCTGCGCGGCGAGGCGGTGGCCGCGCCGACCCCGCGCAGCGGGCGGCGGGCCTTCATCGACAGCGTGCTGGTGGAGGTGCTGAACCCCAAGACGGCGATCTTCTTCCTCGCCTTCCTGCCGCAATTCGCCGTACCGGGGGCGGGGCTGCCGATCTGGGCGCAGATGCTGGTGCTCGGCACCATCGTCAACCTGATGTTTTCGTCCGCCGACATCGTCTCCGTCGGCTTCGCCGGCGCGGTCAGCCGACGGCTCGCCCGCTCCGCCACGCTACAGCGGCTGGCCCGCGCAGTCGGCGGAACGGTGCTGATCGGCCTCGGTGGTCGGCTCGCCCTCGACCGATCCTGAGCCATTCACGGCTCGCAATACGACCAGCGGCTGATATCGAAGTGGAAGTGGTCGCGATGCGCGGCATCGCTAGAGGGGCCGAGGACGACGCCGAAGATGGCGCAGGCCTGCTCCCCGACGCTCTTCAGGAACCGCTCGCGATCGTCGTCGGCCGACCAATGGTCGGCGAGCGTCACGATACGCCCATCGGCCAACTCGAAACCGGAGATGTCGACGGCGCGGGCGAAGGCATGCTCCGACAGCCGCGATGGGTCGCTGGACCGGCCCCGGCAGCTATAGGAGCCGTAGTGGTGGATGCGCACCAGGCGCTCGTCGAAATGACGCTCGGCCATCGGCAGGGCGACGCGGCGCTGGAAGTCGTCGAAGGCCAGCGCCAACGAACAACTCGTGTCCATCGGCCGGGCGAGCGGCACCGCCGACGCGGTCAGGGTGATCGCCGTCTCGATGCCGCAGCCGCGGCCGTTGCGAAAGTCGTCGATGCGGTCGAAAACGGCGCCGCGCGACCGCAGTTCGTCGAGGCACCGCTCCCCGGACGGCCAGCGATCCGCCGTGCCGGACGGGCCCGCCGCCGGCGGATCGTCGCCGCAGGCCGCCGCCAACAGGCAGGCCAATACGGCCGCCACGCGCCCAAATCGGCCGGTACGGTATCGTGGCGGGGCCTGCATCTGCCTACCCTATCTTGGGGCTGCAGGGATGTCGAACACCATCATGTGGCTGTCGTGTCGAGATACGGCCGGAAGCCCTCCAGCACCGCCTGATAGACCGACCGCTTGAACGGGATGATCGCCGCCAGGACCTCGTCCGGGGTCGCCCAGCGCCAGGCGTCGAACTCCGGGGTCGCCGTGTCCAGGTCGATATCGCCATCGCGGCCGGTGAAGCGCAGCAGCACCCATTTCTGCGCCTGGCCCCGGTAGCGCCCTTTCCAGACCCGACCGGCCAGATCGGCCGGCAGGTCATAGGTCAGCCACTCCGCCAGCTCCGCCAGGGGCTCCGCCGCCGCGGTGCCCAGCTCCTCCGCCATCTCGCGCAAGGCGGCGTCGACCGGCGCCTCGCCCGCATCGATACCCCCCTGGGGCATCTGCCAGGCATCCGGCGTATCGCATCGCCGCGCCACCAAGAGCCGCCCGGCCCCATCGGTCAGCGCAATGCCGACGCACGGGCGATAAGCCTCCGGGGCGGTCATCGCGCTCCGCCTCTCAGCTATCCGGCTGCAGGTTCACCAGGGCGCTGACCGGTGCCAGGTCGATGGTCTTGGCGTCCAGCGTCGCCACCCACGCGACCAAGCGGTCCAGCGTGACCGGATAGGCATGCGCGACACCGACCGCCGCACCGCGCTCGCGCGCGATGGCCTCCAGCTCGCGCAAGCGCAGATCGATGGCGTCGCGCGTCTCGACGCTATCGATGCGGCGGTCGACCGTGGCGCGCGAGGCGCCGACCTCGCTGGCCAGTCGCGGGGCCAGCGACGGGGCGCCGGGCCGGTTGTCGACATAGATCAGGCCGCGCCGGGCAAGGATCTGCAGCATCGGCGAGACCGCCTCGCCGTCGGTGACGAAGGCGCCGCCCATCAGGCTGACCACACCGACATAGCCCGACGCGCGGCCCATCACCCATTCCAGGCGCTGGCGGTTCATGTCCGGCGACAGGCGGGCCAGCAGCGCCTGCGGCCCCGGATCGTCCTGCGGGTAGTTCGTCGGCTCCATCGGCAGCATCAGCAGGGTCTCGTGACCGTCGCCGCGCGCCTCGGCCATCAGGTCGGCCGTGGCCTCCGGATAGGGCATGAAGCCCAGCGTGATGTCCGGCGGCAACCGCTCGATCGTCCGCCGCGTCGCCGGGGTGTCGAGGCCCAGCCACATGACGATGATGGCGACGCGCGGGCGGTCGCGGCTGGTGTCGAAGGGCCGGGCGTAGACCCGCCAGGGCACTTCGCCGTCCGGCCCGATCTTGGGCAGAATGCCGAACGGGCTGATCTCGGTGATCGTGTCGAGCGGTGCGGCGACCAGCGGTGGGTCGACCAGACTGCCCGGCAGGCGGCTGTCGGGCTCGGCGGAGGGGCTGTCGGCCGGGACGCCGTCCGTCGCGTCGGCGACGGGGGCATCGGGGGCTTCGGGGGCCTGCGCGTCCGGCACCGGCGCGGTGGCCGAGCCGTCGGGATCGCCGTCATCGGCCGGCGGGGAATCGCCAACCGCCGGGGAATCGTCAACCGGCGGGGCATCGTCGATCGATCCGGCGTCGTCGGTCTGGGCGGTGATGAGTTGGCGCAGGCCCGGCGCCGCGGCGATCGGATCGGCTGACCCGGGGGCGGGCGCCGCCTCGGCGGACAGTGCTGGCAGCGCGAGGCTGGCGGTCAGCGACCGCGTCGCCGCCAGGCTCTCCAGCCGCATCAGGGTCGGTTCCGCCTGGACCGCCAGCCAGGTCACCGTCACCGCCGCGCCGGCCACCGAGAGGCCGAGGGCGGCCGCCAGCGGGCGGTAGTCGGTGAAGCGCGGCATCCATCGCCCGGCAACCGCCCGGACGGCCCGACCGGCCCGGGCGACCACCGGAACACCCTGCAGGTCGGTCAGCCGTTCGCCCAGACGGCGGGCGAGCCGTCGCGCCCGCTCAATCAGCCCGCTGACAAGACGTCGCAAAATCCGACCACCCTATCGTCCTCGATGGGGTCGGTCGGCCGCCTTACCCTCAGCCGTCGACCCGGTCGTTGAACAACGATACCCCGACCAAGATATCGATGGCGCGGCTCAGTTGATAGTCGAAGGCCGCCGCATCGACCGCCTCGTCGCTATCGATGCCGTCGGCCGCCGCCCCCGGCAGACCGACGGGTCCGGCGTCTTCCTCGCTGTCCAGCGCGCCGCGGAGATCCGCCTCCCGCCGCACCAGGCCGTCGTCGATCTCCTCCAGGAGCGCCTGCTCGACCCGGATATCCGGATCGATCCCCAGCGCCTGGATCGACCGGCCGGAGGGGGTGTAGTAGCGCGAGGTGGTCAGCCGCATGGCGCCATGGCCGGGCAACGGCACGATGGTCTGCACCGACCCCTTGCCGAAGGTCTCGGTGCCCAGAAGAACCGCACGCCCGTGGTCCTGCAGCGCCCCGGCGACGATTTCGGAGGCCGAGGCGGAACCGCGATTGATCAGCACCACCATCGGCAAGCCGTCGATCAGATCGCCGCCCTCCGCATCGAAGCGCTGGGCGCTGTCCTCGTCGCGCCCGCGGGTCGAAACGATCTCGCCCTGCACGAGGAAGGCGTCGGCGACGGCGATCGCCTGTTCCAACAGCCCGCCGGGATTGTTGCGCAGATCGAGCACCAAGCCGCGCAGATTGCCGTCGACATCCGCCGTCAGGGCCTCCACCGCCGCTTCCAGCCCGACTTCCGTCTGCTCGGTGAAGCTGGTGATCCGGACATAGCCGATATTGTGGTCCAGCGGTTCGTGCCGGACGGAGCGGATGCGGATGATGTCGCGGGTGATCACGACATCGAAGGGATCCGCGTCCTCGCGCAGGATGGTCAGGGTGATGTCGGTGCCGACCTCGCCGCGCATGCGGTCAACCGCCTCGCTCAAGGTCAGACCCAGAACCTGCTCGCCGTCGAGATGGGTGATGTAGTCGCCCGACTGCAACCCGGCCTGAGAGGCCGGCGTCTCGTCGATCGGCGAGACCACCTTGACCAGTCCGTTCTCCATGGTGACTTCGATGCCCAGCCCGCCGAATGCGCCGCGGGTCTGCACCTGCATGTCCTCGAAGTTCTCCGGCGGCAGATAGGTCGAATGGGGATCGAGCGAGGTCAGCATGCCGGAGATCGCCGCCTCGATCAGGTCCTCGTCGGTGACTTCCTCGACATACTCCGAGCGCACCCGCTCGAACACATCGCCGAACAGGTCGAGTTGGCGATAGGTCTCGCCGCGATCGTCGGCCGCCGCGCCGAACATGAACAGGCCTGCCGCGATACCGGCGAAACCCCCGAGTACGATCGCAAGCGCACGGTAATGCATAGCGCGGACTTTCCTTATCCTTGCGTCTGGGCAGTCATCAGGCCACGGATCGGATCGACCGGCTGACCGTTCTGTCGAAACTCGAAATAGATCGACAGGGTCTCGGTATCCTGAATTTGCGGCGAAGGCGTGACCGCGATCGGCTCGCCGGCCAGTACCTGCTGTCCGACAACAACATCCAGGCGGCCGGCACCGATGATCACGGAATGATATTCGTCGGAGTGTACGAGAATCAAGATATCGCCATGGTCCTGAAACGGCCCGGCATACCGCACCTCTCCGTCCAGCGGCGCGACGATCGGGGCGCCGGGATAGGTCTCGATATCGATCCCCTGGCGCGGCGCGCCGCTGATGTCGGCGTCGTCGAAGCGGCCGACGATATCGCCGCTGGCGGGCAGCAGTACGCCGTCGCGCGAGTCGGGCAGCGCAATCGTGATGATCTCCCAACCGGCATCATCGGCCGACCCCGGCAAGGAGGCGTCCGCGCCGGCCGGGGCGTCCGTCCGGGGCGGTACCGCGCCGCCTAGGAAGGCCGGCACCGGCGGCGGGGCGGCGGCGGCCAGCACCTCCGGCGGGACCGCGCCCGGCGCCTCCTCCCCCAGCCGGCGGGCGCGGGCGCGGGCCGTCTCCAGCTCGGCCAACAGGCCGCGCAGCGTCTCCGTGCGCATCGCCGCCGCCACGCTTTCCGCCGCCAGGCGGGCATGCTCGGCACTCGCCTCGGCGAAGCGGCCTTCGCGCTCGCGGCGCAGCCGGTCGAGCGCGGCGATCTGCTCATCCAGGTCGCGGCGCAGCGCCTCCGCGGTCGCCCGCTCCTGGCCGAGTTGCTGGCGCAGCGCCGACAGTTCCACCAGCCGGTCTTCCAGCCGCGCCGCCGCCGTCTCCAACGCCGGCACGGCGGCCCGCAGCAACAGGGCGGCCCGCACGGTGTCGACCGGGGCGTCGGGCCGGGTCAGCATCGCTTCTCGCGGGACGCGGCCGAGGCGCTGCAGCGCCGCCACCAGCCGGCCGAGCTGCGCACGTTCGTCGACCAGGGCGGCCTCCGCCGCCGCGGCGTCGGCCGCAAGCGCCGACAGGCGGTCGTCGACCGCCCGCAGGCCGTCATGCTGCGCCATGATGGCCAGGGCGGCGTCGACCATGCGGCGCTGCAGCGCGCGCATCGCCCGGGCATGCTCATCGGCCTCGGCGCGGGCGGTGTCCGCCCCCTCCACCGCGCTCTGCTCCAGCGCCCTGAGGCGGCGGATCTCCCGGGCAACGGTCTCGGTGTCGGCTGCGATCCCGGCGCCGGCCCCATCGCCGACGGCAGTCGCCGGCGGCGCCGGCGGCAGGCCGCCAGCGGCGTCCGCGGCGGCCGGCGGGGGCGCACCCCCAGGCACCAGCACATCAGCCACCTGCACGGCCCCCGGATCGGCGGGCTGATCGGCGGGCTGATCGGCCCAGGACGGGGTCGCCACCAGCCAGCCGGTCGCGGCGAGGGCCGCAACCCCCAGACGGGTCGGCCGTCGGCCTTGGACCGGACGGCGCATCAGCGCCCTGCCCGGCCCCGCCTCATTCGGCGGCAGCCCGCTGGTCGCGGCCCTCGATCAGCGACCGGCCGCTCATCTCCGCCGGCTGCGCCAGCCCCATCAGCTCCAGCAAGGTCGGCGCCACGTCCGACAGCCGGCCGCTGCGCAGGCGCACCTTCTCCGGACCGTTGACCAGCAGCACCGGCACCGGGTTGGTGGTGTGTGCGGTGTGCGGCCCTTTGGTCTCGGGATCCCACATCATCTCGCAATTGCCGTGGTCGGCGGTCAGGATCATCACCCCGCCCTGGCGTTCCAGCGCGGCGGAGAGTTGGGCCACGCCGTCGTCGACGGTCTCCACGGCCTTGATCGCGGCCGATAGGTCGCCGGTATGGCCGACCATGTCCGGGTTGGCGAAGTTGATGACGATAAGGTCGTACTTGGCGCTGTCGACCGCCTCGACGAGGTGCCGGGTCACCTCCGGCGCCGACATCTCCGGCTGCAGGTCGTAGGTCGCCACCTTCGGCGACGGCACCATGATCCGGTCCTCGCCGGGAAACTGCGTCTCCTCGCCGCCGTTCAGGAAGAAGGTGACGTGGGGGTACTTCTCCGTCTCCGCCATGCGGAGCTGCGTGCGGCCGGCATCGGCCACGACCTCGCCGAGCACGCGGGTCAGCACCTTCGGCGGGAAGATGGCGCTGAGGAAACGGTTCAGCGCGTCGGAGTACTCGACCATGCCGCAGGCATCGGCCAGCGCGGGCATGCGGCGGGCGAACCCGTCGAAGCCCGGATCGAGCAGCGCCGCCAGGAACTGTCGGGCGCGATCGGCCCGGAAATTCACGAACAGCACACCGTCGTCACCGCCCATGCCGGCATAGTCGCCGACCACCGTCGGGGCGATGAACTCGTCGCCGGCATCGGCGTCATAGGAGGCGCGGATCGCCGCCAGCGCGTCGGGCGCCGTCTCGCCCTTGCCCTCGACGACGGCGTTGTAGGCGCGCTCCACCCGCTCCCACCGCTTATCGCGGTCCATGGCGTAGTAGCGGCCAACCACGGTGGCGACCCGCCAACCGGCGACGTCCGACAGGCTGTCGAGGAACACGCCCACCGACCGCAACGCATCGCGGGGCGGCACGTCGCGGCCGTCGGTGAACAGATGCAGGGCCACCGGCACCCCGGCCGCGGCCACCGTGCGGGCCAGCGCTGCCATATGGGTGTCCTGGGAGTGCACGCCGCCGGGCGAGCACAGGCCCATGACGTGGCAGGTGCCGCCGCTGGCCTTCAGCTTGGCGATGTGCTGGGCCAGCGCCTCGGCCTTGGCGAGTTCGCCGTCGGCCACCGAGCGGTCGATCTTCAACAGGTCCTGCAGCACGACGCGGCCGGCGCCGAGGTTCATGTGCCCGACCTCGGAATTGCCGATCTGGCCGGCGGGCAGACCGACATCTTCGCCCGACGCGTCCAGGAAGGCCCGCGGACACGACTGCCACAGCCGATCGAAGGTCGGCGTGCGCGCCAGGCGGACGGCGTTCATCTCCTCCGCCTCGCGCCAGCCCCAGCCGTCCATGACGCACAGCACCACAGGTCTCTGCGGTTCGCTCATCGGATGTCGCTCCCGTCTCTTCCCCACCGCGGACGGCCGCCCGTCCGGCCGCGTGGACTGTGGCGCAGCACCGCGCCGCACTCAAGCTGCCTGTCGTCCGGAACGGCTATCTGGCCAGCCCAGGGGCTGCGGCCGTCGGGTTGGGGCTTCAGACCGTGGAGCCGACCGGGTCGCGGGCACCGGTGGTCAGAGCGACCGCCTCCGCATCGCAGGGGAAGCGGGCGGTTACCCGCGTGCCCTCACCCGGCGTGCTTTCGATGGTGATGGCGCCGCCGTGCAGCGTGACCAGGTTGTTCACCAGCGCCAAGCCGAGCCCGATGCCCTGATGGGTATCGTCGAAGCGGTTGTCCGCCCGTTCGAAGGGACGGAACAGGCGATCGATCTGCTCCTGGTCCATGCCGACACCCCTGTCCTCGACGGTGATGGACACGCTGCCGTCGGGCAAATGCTGCCCGTGCACCGAGACGGCACCGTTGGGGTGGGAGTACTTGACCGCGTTGCTGAGCAGGTTGAACAGGATCTGCTTGAGCGCCCGGTCATCGGCCAGGATCCGCAGCGCCGGGGGATCGGCGCTCACCGAGATGACGATGCCGCGCTTGTGCGCCATGGTCATCACCATCCGCACCGCATGGTTCAGCGCCGCTTCGACATTCAGCCATTCGACCTCGATGGCCATGCGGTGGGCGGCGATCTTGGCCATGTCGAGGACGTCGTTGATCAGGCTCAGCAGGTGGCGGCCGCAATCGTGCACGTCGGCGGCATACTCGACATAGGTGCCGCTGCCGAGTGGTCCGAAGAGCTGGTCCTTCATGATCTCCGAGAAGCCGATGATGGCATTCAACGGCGTGCGCAGTTCGTGGCTCATCGCCGCCAGGAAGTTGGTCTTGGCGGCGCTCTCGCGACGCGCCATCGCTGCCTCGCGCCGGGATTCCGCCAAGGCGCGGTCCAGGAGGGCCTGGCGGCGCACGGCAGCGAGCTGAAGCTGCAGGACATCGACCAGGCCCAGCGCCACCGGGTCGAGCACAGGGTCACCGCCTGGCGAACCGGGCTGGTCATCCATCAGCACCAGCAGCCCGGCGACACGGTCGTCGGCGTCGGTGATCGCCCGCACCAGGGTCACGACGAGGGGCTGCGGCGGCGCCTCCATCGGCGCTTCCGGCGGCGACCGGGCGCCGCTCCCCGACGCCGGCAAGAGATGCTGCGGGTCGTTGAACAGCGCCGGCGACAGGCTCCGGCCGCCGACGAAGGTGCCGGCCGCCGGGCCGCCGGCGACGATGAGCTTGCGCTCCTTGGGATGCACCAGCAAGGCTGCGGCGACACCCGTCAAGGCGGCCAGCGCCGACAGGACACTCGCCGCGCCGGGCGGTACCTGCCGGTCAACCGGGCTGTCGCCAGCGCCGCGGGGTGGGCGTCCCTTCCCGACGGGCTTGTCCACGACCGTCCCGCTCATCCCCGCCTCCCGCAGGGCAGATCCACCGCGCACCCATCGGCCAGCGCGCCGGCCACCGTCCGCGTCCCCTTCGCCGCCACACTCGCCGAGGGTGTGGCTTCCGTCGTCCCGCCGCGGGAGACGGCACCGCCCGCCGGACGGCAACTATGGATCGGGTTCGCCTCGATCGGCCTTACCCCCCTGCCGGATCATTGATCGCCGACCGGATCGCGGTCCAGGCGATGGTAGGGATGACCCGTCACGATCGCGTAGGCTCGCCAAAGCTGCTCGGCGAGCAAAACGCGCACCAAAGCATGGGGCCATGTCATCGGGCCGAAAGCAAGACAAGCGTGTGCCGCGCGTGTGACGGCGGGGCCATGCCCCTCCGCCCCGCCGATGGCGAAGGTCACGGTCCCCTCCGCCTCGCGCCAAGCTTGCAGGCGCGCGGCGAAGGCCTCGCTTGTCAAACAATCGCCTGCGGGGTCGAGACTGACCAGCACGCCGCCCGCCGGCGCGGCCGCCAACAGCCGCTCCGCCTCGCGGGCCGCGCGCGCCGCGCCGGTCGGCGCGTTGGCAACCTCCACCTCATGCTCGCCTACCGACCAGCCGATTCGATCGAGATAATCGTCGATCAGGCTGCGAATCGGCCCGGCTCTCAGCCGTCCGACGGCGAGGATGACGATCTCCGCGCGCGACCGATCCGGCCGGCGCCGCCGAGCGCGCGCGCCCGTCGGCCTCAAGCCGGCCAGTCGGAAACCGCCTCGACCACCGGGCGCGCGGCTGCGGGCGCGTCATAGCCCCACATCTTCTCAAGGTCGTAGAAGGCCCGCACCTCCGGCCGGAACAGATGCACGATGACATCGCCGGCATCGATCAGGACCCAGTCGGCGGCGGCCCGGCCCTCTGCGAAGACCGGCCGTACGCCCGCGGCATGCAGGGCTTCGATCAGCTTGTCCGCCATGGCGGCGACGTGGCGGGCGCTCTGTCCGGTGGCGATCACCATGTGGTCGGCAAGCGTCGACTTGCCGTCCAGGTCGATCACCACGGGGTCGCCGGCCTTGTGGTCCTCCAGCGAGGACGTCACGATCTGCACGAGCGGCCGGGGCAGGCGCTCAGCGAACCCCGGATCGGCCGCCTCCGACTCCGCGGAGGCGAGAGTGTCGGTGCGTATGGTGCTCCCCTCATCGCACTGGGAGACGGACCGGGCAACGCGCAGATGCGGGACGACGCCGGCCGTCTCGGTTGGATCCCGACGCCTCCGGCCGGCCCCCCATACCGCCTACCCGCGCCCCGATCCGTTCTCCCCGTCGCGCCGGAGCGCGGTGGAGGAGGCCGGGTGCTGGCGCACCGCCAGGAACGTCCAGACGGGCGGCGACCGCCGCCCCAGCTGGCGAACCCGGCCGACGGTCAAACGCCGGTGCCGAAAGCGCAGCATCAGTGGGGATGTCCCCACTCGAATACCATATGGGGGGCGATCGACCACCGCAACACCCGCCCGGCGGCACAATCCGGCCCAGTCCCGCCAGCGCGGCAACTCCACCGCGAGGTCTGCCCCCATCAGCCACACGAAACGGGTGCGCGGGAAGCGCCTGGCCAGCGCCGCCAGCGTGTCGACGGTGTAGCGGGTCCCGAGCGCCGCCTCGATCCCGGTGACCTGGATCGCCGGATGGCGCACCGCCGCCCGCGCGGCCGCCAGCCGATCGGCCAACGGGGCCGTCGGCCGGTCGGCCTTCAGCGGGTTCTGCGGACTGACCAGCCACCACACCCGATCGAGGCCGAGTCGGTGCAGCGCCGCCAGGCTGATATGCAGGTGTCCCGGATGCGGCGGATCGAAGGACCCGCCCAGCAGGCCGACCGTCAACCCGTCCCAAAGACGCCCGATCCGCGGGTTCGGCGTGATCGTCAGGGGCGCACCTGGCCGGTGCCGCGCACCACATATTTGTAGATGGTCAACTGCTCCGCCCCGACCGGCCCGCGGGCATGCAGGCGGTCGGTGGAGATGCCGATCTCCGCGCCCATGCCGAACTCGCCGCCGTCGGCGAACTGGGTCGAGGCGTTGGCCAGCACGATGGCGCTGTCGACCCCGGCGACGAAGGCGTCGACTGCCACGGTATCCGCCGCCACGATGCTGTCGGTGTGGCGGGAGCCATAGCGGTCGATATGCGCCAGCGCCGCGTCGATCCCGTCGACCTGACGGATCGACAGGATGGCGTCGAGATACTCCGTCGACCAGTCGGCCTCGTCCGCCGGCAGGACCCGCGGATCGAGCGCGCGGGTCGCGTCGTCGCCGCGCAGCTCGCAGCCCAGCGCGGCCAGTTCGTCGATCACCAGCGGCAGCAGGCGCGCGGCCGCCGTCCGGTCGACCAACAGCGTCTCCGCCGCGCCGCAGATGCTGGTGCGGCGCATCTTGGCGTTGACCGCGATGGCCAGCGCGGCGGCGGGATCGGCACTCTCGTGCAGGTAGACGTGGCAGATGCCGTCCAGATGCTTCAGCACCGGGATCTGGCTCTCCGCCGCGACGCGGGCGATCAGGGACTTGCCGCCGCGCGGCACGATCAGGTCGACATGCTCGCGCGCCTTCAACAGCGCGCCGACGCCGGCCCGGTCCGCGGTCGGGATCCGCTGGACGGTCTCCGCGTCCAGCCCGGCGTCGACCAGGGCCGCCTGCAGCGCCTCGACGATGACGCCGGCGGACCGAAAGCTCTCCGAGCCCGGGCGCAGGATGGTGGCGTTGCCGGCGCGCAGGCACAGCCCCGCGGCATCGGCGGTGACGTTCGGGCGGCTCTCGAAGATGATGCCGATCACGCCGATCGGCACGCTGACGCGCGCGATGTCCAGGCCGTTCGGCCGATCCCAGCGGGCCAGCTCCCGGCCCAGCGGGTCGGGCAGGTCGGCGATCGCCGACAGGCCGTCGGCGACGGCGGCGATCCGCTCCGGCGTCAGCACCAGGCGATCGACGAAGGCGTCGGTGGCGCCGCCGCCCCGCGCCTGTGCCACGTCCTCGCGGTTGGCCGCCATCAGCCGGTCGGTCGCCGCCTTCAGATGCGCCGCCGCGCGCCGCAGCGCGTCGGTCCGCACCGCCGCCGGGGCCTGCGCCAGGCGCCGTTGGGCCCGGCGTGCCTGCCGGCCGAGCCGATCCATCATCGCATCGACGGTTTCACCCGCCGTGCCTGCGTCGGGAACCAGGGTCATCGCTACTCACCGGCCTGCCAATCACTGCGCCGGGAGTGTGGCCCGAGCCGAGATATCTTGTCCAGAATCCCCGGTTCAGGGGCCGGAGAAGACGCAGTCGCGCAGCTCGCGGCAGCTTCCGCGATAGCTCGGCCGTCCCGGGAACTGAGAATAGACCGGTCCGCGCACCTCGATCAGCGTGCCCGCCGCCCCGGTCACGGCGCCGACCGGCACCGGGGAGCCGAGCAGGGTCGACTCCAGCGCGCCCTTGGCCGCGCCCACCGCGACCTCCGCGATAGTCGGGTCGCGGAACTCCACCCGCGTGCCGCAGCCGCCGAGCAGCACGATCACGGCCAAGCCCGGCGCCAACACCGCGCGAAGACGCCTCGATACCGGAACGGGCGGGCCGGCGGGCATGCCGGGCTCCTTGAGCGACGGTTGAGGATCCGCGGATCGGACCCAGGGGAGACGGCAGTCTAGCATGCCGCTTCCTGCCGACCGGTTAATGCGCCGGCGCGATAGTGGTTGCGGATCGGCGCGGTCGGCGGCTATGGCGGGGCGCCGCTTAACCTCTTCATCTTCCGCGAGTCGCCTGCCCGTGTTCGAGAGCGTCGCCAACGCCGTCGTCGGCTACTTCACCGACCTGAGGACGTGGGAGCTGATCGGCTGGGTGGCGCAAGGCACCTTCGCCAGCCGCTTCCTGGTCCAATGGATCCTGTCGGAGCGCGCCAAGCGGTCCTACGTGCCGATCGTCTTCTGGTATCTCAGCCTGACCGGCGGCACGCTGATGCTGCTCTATGCGGTGAACATCCAGGCTTGGCCGATCGTCATCGGCCAGGCGACCGGCGTGCTGGTCTATTCCCGCAACCTGCTGCTGATCTCGCGCGAGCGGCGCGCCGTGCCGGCCCCGCCCTCGCCGGAGGAGATCGCCCATCCCCCCGGCCCCTTCGCCGGCCAGATGACCCTGCTGCGCTCGGCCGATCTCGACCGCGCCCACCGCTTCTATACCGGGGTGCTCGGGCTGCCCCTGGTCGCCGACCAGGGTGGCTGGCGCATCTACCGGGTGTCGCGCGATGCCGTGGTCGGGCTTTGCGACGCCACGCAGGGGCCCGCCGGCGAGGCGCCCTCCCTGGGCGAGGCGCCCTCCCTGGGCGAGGCGCCCTCCCTGGGCGAGGCGCCCTCCCTGACGCTGGTCACAACCGATGTCGACGGCTGGGCCGACCGGCTGCAGGCGGCCGGGGTGGCGCTGGACGGGCCGCCTGAGACCGACCGGCGGCTCGGCATCCGCGCCTGTGCGCTGAAGGACCCGGACGGCCACCGGGTGGAGCTGCGCGCCTTCGTCCATCCCAGTTGGGCGGCGCTGACCGGCCTGCCCCCGGCGGCATGAAACGATCCGGCTTGCGTGCTTGCTTCGCCGGAGCCCGGCGGCTATAACCCCGGCTTCATTCGCCGGCTTGTGCGCTGGGGCGGGACCGTTCGTGTGTCCTGCCGTCCCGCCGGACCAGGCGGATGGATCTTTGCCGGTCTTGCGGTTTCGCGATGGCACGGGCCGGCCCGCCGGGCCGGGGACGAGCCGTCGGCCGTCGATTTGAGGGTTTCAGCGCGTCATGTCGAAGATGAAGAGCCATTCCAGCTCGAAGAAGCGGTTCCGTCTGACCGCCACCGGCCGCGTGCGCTTCAACTCCGCGATGCGGCGCCACCGGCTGATCAGCAAGGACAAGTCCGCCAAGGAGCGGAACCAGGGCACCAAGATCCTGTGCGACAGCAACGCGCGCACGATCCGCCGGTACAAGCTGCCGAACGGCTGAGCAACGCTCCGGCAGCGCCGCACGCTCCGGCGCCGGTCGAGACGAGGAGACAAGGGTCATGGCTCGGGTCAAGCGCGGTGTCACATCGCATGCCCGCCACAAGAAGGTCATCAAGGCGGCGCGCGGCTATTCCGGCCGTCGCAAGAACACCATCAAGGTGGCCCGCCAGGCGGTCGAAAAGGCGCTGCAATACGCCTACCGCGACCGCCGCACCCGCAAGCGCGACTTCCGCTCGCTGTGGATCCAGCGGATCAACGCCGGCGCGCGCGAGCACGGGCTGACCTATTCGCAGTTCATGCACGGCCTCTCCACCGCCGGGATCGAGGTCGACCGCAAGGTGCTGGCCGATCTGGCGGTGCGCGAGCCGGACAGCTTCCGCGCGCTGGTCGACCAGGCGAAGACCACGCTGGCCGCCTAGCCCGCTATCCGTCCGAACCCCGCGGGCGCCGCCCGCCCGCTCATGCTTTAGGACGGCTGCCGTCGATGGAAGATCTCGCCGCGCTGCGCGATGAGTTGATCGGGGCGGTGGAGGCCGCCGGCGATCTACCGGCGCTCGACCAGGCGCGGGTCGCAGCGCTGGGCCGCAAGGGCCGGATCACCGACCTGATGAAGACCCTCGGCACGCTGGATGCCGAGGCACGCCGCCGCGCCGGTCAGGAACTGAACGCGCTGAAGGACGCCGTGGCCGCGGCGGTGGAACAGCGCCAGGTGGTGCTGGCCGGCCGCGACCTCGACCGCCGCCTGGCCGCGGAGCGGGTCGACCTGACCCTGCCCGTCCGGCCGGAACGCCCGGGCCGCATCCACCCGATCAGCCAGACCATCGACGAGATGGTGGCGATCTTCGCGGAGATGGGCTTCGCGGTCGCCGAAGGCCCGGATGTCGAGGACGACTGGCACAATTTCGAGGCGCTGAACTTCCCGCCGGGCCACCCGGCGCGGGAGATGCAGGACACCTTCTATCTGCCCGACCGCGCCGACGGCGCGCGCATGGTGCTGCGCACCCATACCTCGCCCGTGCAGATCCGCACCATGGTGAGCCAGAAGCCGCCGATCCGCATCGTCGCCCCCGGCCGCACCTATCGGTCGGACTACGACATGACCCATACGCCGATGTTCCACCAGATCGAAGGGCTGGTGGTCGACGAGACGACGCATATGGGCCATCTGAAGGGCTGCCTGGTGGAGTTCGCCCGCGCCTTCTTCCAGGTCGACGACCTGCCGCTGCGCTTCCGCCCCAGCTTCTTCCCGTTCACCGAGCCGTCGGCGGAGGTGGATATCGGCTGCTCGCGGGCCGGCGGCGAGATCAAGATCGGCAATCACGGCGACTGGCTGGAGATCCTCGGCTGCGGCATGGTCCACCCGAACGTGCTGGAGGCCTGCGGCATCGACAGCACGCGCTATCAGGGCTTCGCCTTCGGCATGGGGATCGAGCGGCCGGCGATGCTGAAATACGGCATCCCGGACCTGCGCACCTTCTTCGAGAGCGATCTGCGCTGGCTGAAGCATTACGGCTTCGTGCCGCTCGACATCCCCAATGTCGCCTTCGGACTGACGTCCTGACCGCCGTCCGTCCGACGGTTTCCCCGCGCTTGTAAGGCGTTCGGCCGATGAAGTTCACGGCAAGCTGGCTGAGAGAGCATCTCGACACCCAAGCGGCGGTCCCGGCGATCGCCGAGGCGCTGACCGCGCTCGGCCTGGAGGTGGAGGATGTCGCCGACCCCGCCGCGGCGCTGGCGCCCTTCCGGGTTGCGCGGGTGATCGAGGCGACGCCGCATCCCAATGCCGACCGGCTGCGCGTCTGCCGGGTCGATGCCGGCGACGGCGAGGTGCAGGTGGTGTGCGGCGCGCCCAATGCCCGCACCGGCATGAAGGGCGTGTTCGCGCCGGCCGGCAGCCATATTCCGGGCACCGGCATCGACCTCAAGGCCAGCGCCATCCGCGGCGTCGACAGCAACGGCATGCTGGTGTCGGAGCGGGAGTTGGGCCTGTCCGACGAGCATGACGGCATCATCGACGAAGCCAGCCTGCCGGCCCTGGCCGAGGCGCCGATCGGCGCGCCGGTGGCGCCGCTGCTCGGCCAGGACGATGCGGTCTTCGACGTCGCCATCACGCCGGACCGGCCCGACTGCACCGGCGTGCGCGGCATCGCCCGCGACCTGGCGGCGGCCGGGCTCGGCCGGCTGAAGCCGCTGCCGGAAACCCCGGTGGCGGGCGATTTCGACTGCCCGATCGGCCTCGCCATCGCCGAGGACACCCGCGACGCCTGCCCGCTGTTCGTCGGCCGGCTGATCCGCGGCGTGCAGAACGGCCCCTCGCCGGACTGGCTGCAACGCCGGCTGACTGCGGTGGGCTTGCGGCCCATCTCGGTGCTGGTCGACATCACCAATCTTTTCACGCTGGACCGCGCCCGGCCGCTGCACGTCTTCGACGCCGCCCGCATCGGCGGCGGCGCCCTGACCGTGCGGATGGCGCGCAACGGCGAGACCCTGGCGGCGCTGAACGACCGTAGCTACACGCTGGCCGAGGGCATGACGGTGATCGCCGACGCGGACGGCGCGCAGTCGCTGGGCGGCATCATCGGCGGAGAGCCGACCAGCGTCGACGAGACGACCACCGACGTCTTCCTGGAAGCAGCCCTGTTCGACCCCGCGCGCACCGCCGCGACGGGCCGCCGGCTGGGCATCCTTAGCGACGCGCGCTACCGGTTCGAGCGGGGGGTCGACCCCGACGCCGTGCTCGCCGGGGCGGAGGCGGCGACGCGGCTGATCCTCGATCTGTGCGGCGGCAGCGCCAGCCGCCCGGTGATCGCGGGGGCGGTGCCGGACTGGCAGCGCAGCGTCGCCTGGCGCCCGGCCCGCACCGCCACGCTGGGCGGCGTCGACGTGCCGCGCGACCGCCAGGTGGCGATCCTCCAGGCGCTCGGCTTCACGGTGGAGGCCGGGGACGGCGACCGGCTCAGCGTCGCCGTGCCGTCCTGGCGGCCGGACATCGCCGGCGAGGCCGACCTGGTGGAAGAGGTCTTGCGGGTCGAAGGCTACGACGCCATCCCGGCAACGCCCTTGGAACGGATGGGCACCGTCTCTCGCCCGGCGGTCGGCCCCACCCAGCGGACGGAACGGCGGGTGCGCCGCACGCTGGCCGCGCGCGGGCTTGACGAGGCGGTGACCTGGTCTTTCCTGGCGGCGGAGACGGCGGCCCGCTTCGGTCAGGCCGAGCCCGGGCTGACGCTGGTCAATCCGATCGCCAGCGATCTCGGCGTCATGCGCCCGGCCATCCTGCCCAACCTGATCGACGCCGCCCGCCGCAACGCCGCGCGTGGTCTGGCCGATGTCGGGCTGTTCGAGGTCGGGCCTGCCTACCGCCATGCCGGCGCCGACGGCCAGGACACGGTGGCGGCGGGCCTGCGCGCCGGCCCCGGCGGCCCGCGGCACTGGGACCGCGCGCCCCGCCCGGCCGACGCCTTCGACGCCAAGGCCGATGCGCTGGCGGTGCTGACCGCAGCCGGCGCCCCGGTCGCCAATCTGCAGGTCACGCAAGACGCGCCGGACTGGTTCCACCCTGGCCGGTCGGCGGTATTCCGCCTCGGCGCGACGGTGCTGGCGCGGTTCGGGGAGCTGCATCCGGCGGTCCTGTCGGCGCTCGATGCCGCCGGGCCGATGGCCGGGTTCGAGGTCTTCCTGAACCGCGTGCCGCAGCCCAAGGCGGCGAAGGCCGGCGCGCGACGGCCGGTGCTGACGCTGTCGCCGTTCCAGCCGGTCGACCGCGACTTCGCCTTCGTCGTCGACGAGGCGGTGTCGGCCGACGCCGTGGTCCGCGCGGCGCGGGCTGCCGACAAGCGCCTAATCGCCGACGTCGCCGTCTTCGACGTGTTTTTGGGCGCCGCGCTGGGCGAGGGCCGCAAGAGCGTGGCGCTCGCCGTCACGCTACAGCCGGTCGATGCGACGCTGACCGAGGCGGAGATCGACGCCGTGGCGCAGCGTATCGTCGCCAACGTGGCGAAGCAGACCGGCGGGACCTTGCGCGGGTGATGCGCGCCTCGGCGCCCCCTCGGCGCCCCCTCGACGTTGACAAGCACGCCCGGTTGACCCATTCAAGGTGCACCATGTCCATGACGGTGCACCCGGCCGGTCCCACCGGCCTGCGACGACGACGCGGCGGCTGACGGCCGGCGCGCGGGCGGGCGACTCGTCGCCCCTCGCTGCCGGCGTCCGATGTCGCGTCGGGACCCGGTCCATGCCGCACCGGTTCCCGGCTTTCGGGGGCTTCGCGCGATCGGTCGAGCCCCCGGTCCGCACCCGGTGGACACCTTGAACGATGTTGCAGCCTCTTCCCGAACGGGCCGAAGACGCGCCCGAGATCGAAACCTTGCTCGACCTCGCCTTCGGGCCGGATCGCCAGGCCAGGGTCTCCTACCGCTATCGCCGGGGGATTGCGCCGGTGGCAGCGCTCAGCCGCGTCGTGCGCGTCGACGACCGGCCGGACGGCGCGATGATCGGATCGATCCGCTATTGGCCGATCCTGGTGGGGCAGTGCGAGCCCGCGCTGCTGCTCGGGCCGCTGGCCATCCACCCGGCCCGCCAGAACACCGGCGTCGGCCGGGCGCTCGCCTTCGGCACGCTGGACGCCGCCCGCGACCTCGGCTACCGGGTCGTCCTGCTGGTGGGCGCGCAGTCCTATTACGGGCGCTTCGGCTTCACGCACGTCCCCACCGACATCGTCATGCCCGACGAACAGCCGGAGCGGGTGTTGGGCCTCGCGCTGGTCGCCGGCGCGCTGGCGGCGGCCGGCGGCGAGGTGCGCCGCGCCGACGGCCGCTCGGCCAGCGCCGGGGACGGCGCCCAGCCGATCTCCGACGGCCTTGTCGCCGCGTCCCGATAGACCCGCCGGAGAGCCCCGGGGCCAGGTCGATAAGGGCGCAGGGCGCCGGCGCACCGGCCGGAACCTGCGCCGTTACCAAGACTTAACCCCTTCTTGCCGATAATCCCCGCCAGTCGCCGAAGAAGAGGCGCGATCGGGGAAGTCACGACGGGTGAAGGCACGCTACGAAGTCTATGCTGCCACCGAGGGACGGGAGACCCTGGAAGGCAGCCTGGAAGACAAGGCGGCGGCCGTGTCCACGGCCCAGCTCCTGCTCGCCCGCACGGCGGAGGAAGTCCGGGTCGTCGAGATCAAGTCCGGCTGGACCGGCCGCGACTACGAGAAAGAGGTGTTCGCCGCCAAGTCCGACCGCAAGGCCGAAGCGCCGGTCAACGTGCCGGGCAGCGTCGACGATGTGGTCCTGTGCCGCGAGGCGGATGATCTCTACGCGCTGCCGGCCCGCGCCATCGCCGGCCAGGTGGCGCGCCGCTATCTCGACCATCATGGCCTGACGGTCACCGAGATCCTGCACAATGCGCGCGAGCTGCGCCGCATCGCCGACGCCGACATGCTGGTGGTCAGCGCCATCGGCCGCATCGCCGCCCGCCAGGTGGAGGTCTTCGGCGGTGCCGTCGACGCGCGCATCGCCGAGCTGCAGACGGCCTTCGATGCCGCGGTCGCCCGGGCGCGCACCCATGACGTGCCGACCGCGGTCGCCCTCGACCGCGACGGCCTGGCCGCCTTCCTCGACCGGCTGCCCAAGGCGGCGGGCGATCCGCCGCGGGTCTACCTCGCCCGTCTCGGCATCGCGCGCACGCTGGTGATCACCCGCTCGCTGCCGACCAAGCTGGAGCTGCTGCTGGACTGGCTGGCCGAGCCCCGGCCGGCGGCGGTGTCGGCGGAAGCCACCCGGCTGATCGACGGTTTCCTGGCCGATGTGCTGGTGTCCGGCAAGGTGGTGCAGGAGGCCCTGGGCGCCCGATCCAATCTGGCGGAGGCGCTGGACGCGCTGCTCGACCTCGCCGCCGGCCGGCTCGACACCCGCCGGCCCGGCACCGAACCGCAGACGGTGAAGCTGAACGCCGCGCTGGGCGACCACGCCCTGCCCGACAGCCGCGCCGTGCTGCTCGACCGCGTCCGCCGCGCCGTCGCCGGCACCCAGCGCCTGACCAAGGAAACCGCCGGCCCGACCGGCGAGGAGGCGGCGTTCAAGCGCCTGATCGGGCGGATCGCCACGCCGACGGGTCCATCGGGCGGGCCGGACATGGCGGCCGCCCTGGTCCACCGGTATGGCCGGCTGCGCGACAAGCCGGCCGCGCTCGCCGTGCCCTACGCGATCCGCAGCATCGGTCACTGCTTCGCCGGTCCGTGGGACGAGATCGTCTTCCTGACCAACCTGCTGGCCAGCCCGCTGGGGCACGAGCACGAAGCGGCGATCGTCACCGCGCTCGACGGATGCCTGGAGGAAAGCGGCAGCTTCGACCGGATCCTCTGGACCATCGGCGACGGCGAGGAGCGGCTGCGCTGCATCCAGGCCTTCCACCAACTGGTCGCCGGTCTGGCGATCGACCACCAGCACAAGGTCCGCATCGCCCAGTGGATCGAACGCGGCCTGGTCGCACTAACCCGCCGCGCCGCACCCGAACCCGCCGCCTGATTGCACCTCCCGCGATCATTGCCCTTGCGCCGGTTCGCCGTCCTGCGCCACACGTCTTCGGACGATGTCCGAGCCCATGGGAATCCTGATCGCGGACGGCAATCCGCTGGTGCTGCGCGGCCTGTCCGCCGTCCTGGAAGAGGACGGCCGGTTCCGGCCGTCTGCGCAGGCCGCCGCCGGCCAGGAGCTGCTGGCCCTGTTCGACCGCCGGCCCGAAACCATTGCGATCTCGGAATGGTCCATGCCGGACATGACGGCGGAAGACATCCTGGCGGATCTGCGCCGGCGCGGCGTCAAGCGCCGGCTGATCGTCTATACCGACTCCAAGAACAGCGACCTGCCGCGCCGGGTGATGGCGGCGGGCGGCTTCGGCTTCTGCGCCAAGACCGATCCGTTGGACCTGCTGCTCAACACCGTCGCCGCGGTGGCGCATGGCCGCATCGCCTTCCCCTATGTCGACGTGAAGTCGCTCTATGCCGATCCGTTGGCGCAACTGACCGCACGGGAGAAGGAACTGTTGTCGGCGCTGGCCGGCGGCTGGACCAACCAGCAGATCGCCAGCCGCTACGGCATCTCGCCGAACACGGTGAAGTTCCACCTGAAGAACCTCTACGAAAAACTCGACGTCTCCAACCGCGCCTCGGCCGTCGCGCTTTATTTCGAGAACGAACGCCCGAACGGATGATCGGATCCCGATGGACGTCGCGGATACCTTGTTCGTCAGAACTGCGCGTGAATGTCTCGGGCTGCATGCAGCACACGGACGATCTCGATACCGTTTGCTGATTGGCGATAGTAGATATTGTACTTTCCTGCTTGAAAACTGCGAATCCCACTAAATACTTCCGGCCTTTCTCGCCCTATGAGCGGATGATCGGAGATTTTCCGGCAGACACCTTCTATTTTTTCCAGAAGACGATCCGCCGCTTCCGGATTGTCCTGGGCGATGAAACTCCAAATCTCTATCAGATCATCTACCGCCCTGGGTGTACGCAAGCAGCGACCCATGGAATCTTAGCTTCTCTTCTTCTCGAACTCCCGGCGGGCGCGCTGCTTGATGGCGTCCATGTCCAGGTCTTCGGCCGGGCCACTCTCCAGCCCCTCGCGGATATCGACGCGAAGGGCCTCCAGCTTCGCAGCGTCGATGCGGTCCCGCTCCTCCAAGAGCCGCAGGGCGTCGCGAATGACCTCGCTGGCCGAGTGATACCGGCCGCTCTCGACCTTTTGCTGAACCAGTCTCTCGAAATGCGGCGTCAGCGAAACATTCATGACGCAGGCTCCCTTCTCTCGCGCGCCTGAAACTGCCGAGCAGAGTAACAGAAATTGTCGAAATCTGACATTCCCGTACCTCTACGCCGTGGTGGTCCGGCGATCACCCCGGCGTCGACGGGTAGGCCGAACCCACCCGCTCGGGCTGGGGCGAACCAACCCGTAAGAGTTCGCCCCGACTACCCGTTCGCCTGTGTCGGTTGAGCGCGGCGTCGGTCATCTTCTCATCAAGAGTGGCGGACGACGAACCGCCGAGGCCGACCAAGACGACGCATGAGGGAGACCGCCCGATGAACGCCCACACCACCGACACCACCGCCGCGGATGCCCGCCTGGACGCACTGATCGCCCGCATGAACCTGCTGTTCGGCACGCCCGCGGCGGAGCCGGCGACGGCCGACACCGGCACCCGCCCCGACCTGTTCGCCTTCCGCGACGCGATGACCGCGGTGGAGCGCGAGGTCTACGGCACCCGGTAACCGCCGCGCCGCCTTGCAGTCAAAGACCGTTTTCCGAGGACCTGTTCGTCATGACCGAGCCGAAGCACCTGTTCATTCCGGGGCCGACCAATGTGCCCGACCGCATCCGCCGGGCGATGAACCTCGCCATGGAGGACATGCGCGCCTCGGACTTCCCGGAACTGGTAATGCCGCTGTTCGCTGATCTGAAGCGGGTCTTCGGCACCGAGACGGGCCAGGTGTTCATCTACCCCTCCTCCGGCACCGGGGCTTGGGAAGCCGCGCTGACCAACACGCTGTCGCCCGGCGACAAGGTGATCAACGCCAGCCTCGGCCAGTTCTCCATGCTGTGGGGCAAGATGTGCCGCGACCTCCGCCTGGATGTGGAGGATTGGGAGATCGATTGGGGCGAAGCCTTCCCGCTTGAGCGACTGGCGGAGCGGCTGGCAGCCGACAAGGCGCATGAGATCAAGGCCGTCCTGGTCTGCCACAACGAGACCGCGACCGGTGTCACCAGCGACGTTGCCGGCGTGCGCCGTGTGCTGGACGCCGCCGGCCATCCCGCGCTGCTGGCGGTCGACGGCGTCAGCTCCGTCGCGGCCATCGAGTTTCGCATGGACGACTGGGGCGTCGATCTCGCGGTGACCGGCTCGCAGAAGGGGCTGATGCTGCCCACCGGTCTCGGCATCATCGCGGTCAGCGAGAAGGCGATGGCGGCCACCAAGACCGCCGGCCTGACCCGCAGCTATTTCGACTTCGCCTGGCAGGCCAGTGCCAATGCCAGCGGGTACTTCCCCTACACGCCGGCAACGCTGCTGTTGCGGGGCTTGCGCGAAAGCCTCGACATGCTGTTCGAGGAGGGGTTGGAGGCGGTCCACGCCCGCCACCACCGGCTGGGCCGCGCGGTGCGCGCCGCGGTCGACGCCTGGGGCCTCGCCTGCTGTGCGCGCCGGCCGGAGATCGCCTCCGACACCGTCACCGCCATCATGGTCCCCGACCATATCGACGCGGGCGCGGTGATCCGCACCGCCTACACCAAGTACAACACCAGCTTCGGCGCCGGCCTGACCAAGGTCGCCGGCCGGCTGTTCCGCATCGGCCATCTGGGTAAGATGGACGAGGTGAAGATCATGTCGGGCCTGGCCGCGGCGGAGATGGCGATGCTGGACAGCGGCATCGCCATCCAGCCGGGCTCCGGCGTCGCCGCGGCGATGACCGCGCTGGGCGTCGGCGCAGCGGCCGCGACGGACCGGTCGGCCGGTCTCGCCGCCTAGAGGGCCGCGCGGCCGGTCCGCCCCCAGAGGCAGTCGACACCAGGGGCAATCGCAAGCGAGAGAGGGCGGTGGCCCCATGGATATCCACGAATACCAGGCCAAGCAGATCCTGAGCAGCCAGTTCGGCCTGCCGGTGCCGCGCGGCGGCCTCGCCTACAGCCCGGAACAGGCGTCCTACCGGGCGCTGGAGATCGGCGGCGACTGCTGGGTGGTCAAGGCGCAGATCCATTCCGGCGCCCGCGGCCGGGCCGGCGGCGTGCGGATCTGCCGCTCGGAGACGGAGGTCTGGGACGCCGCGGCGGAGCTGTTCGGCAAGCGCTTGGTGACCCACCAGACCGGCCCGGCCGGCAAGGTCGTCTACCGCGTCTATGTTGAAGAGGCGGTGCCGATCGAGCGCGAGCTTTATCTCGGCCTCGTGCTCGACCGGCAGTCGGAGCGGGTGATGCTGGTGGCCTCGGCCGCCGGCGGCATGGAGATCGAAGAGATCTCCGATGCCGAACCGGACTCGCTGATCCGCTGCTCTGCCGATCCGGCGGTCGGCCTACAGGGGTTCCAGGCCCGCGAGATCGCCTTCGGCCTCGGCCTCGACACCGGCCAGATCGGCCAGATGAACGAGATCCTGCTGGGCTGCTACCGGGCGTTCCGCGACCTCGACGCGAATATGGTGGAGCTGAACCCGCTGGTGATCACCGATCGCGGCCGGCTGCTGGTGCTCGACGCCAAGATGAGCTTCGACGACAACGCGCTGTTCCGCCACCCGGCGATCTCGGAACTGCGCGACAAGTCCCAGGAGGACAAGCGCGAGACCTATGCCGCCGACCGCGGCCTCGCCTATGTCGGGCTCGACGGGGAAATCGGCTGCATCGTCAACGGCGCCGGGCTGGCCATGGCGACGCTGGACATGATCAAGCTGGCCGGCGGGGATGCCGCCAACTTCCTCGACATCGGCGGCGGGGCGGCGCCGGACCGGGTGGTCAAGGCGTTCAAATGCGTGCTGACCGACCCCAAGGTGAAGGTCGTGCTGGTCAACATCTTCGCCGGCATCAACCGCTGCGACTGGGTCGCGGAAGGTGTGGTCAAGGCGGTGCGGGAACTGAAGCTGGACCTGCCGATCGTCGTCCGGCTGGCCGGCACGCATGTCGCGGAAGGCCAAAAAATCCTGCAGGAAAGCGGCCTGCCGCTGGGCGTGGCGACGACGCTGGCCGACGCCGCGGCGCTGTCCGTCGCCGCCTGGCGCGACACGATCCGGCTGTCCGCCTGAACGCGCGCACGGCACGAGAAGGGCGAGACCCGCACCCATGGCCATTCTGCTCGACCGCAGCAACCGGGTCCTGATCCAGGGCTTCACCGGCCGCATCGGCAGCTTCCACGCCGAACAGATGATCGCCTACGGCACCAATGTCGTCGGCGGCGTCACGCCCGGCAAAGGCGGCACGCAGCATCTCGACCGGCCGGTGTTCAACACCGTGCGCGGCGCGGTGGCCGAGACGCAAGCCGATACCGCCGTCATCTTCGTGCCGCCGCCGTTTGCCGCCGACGCCATCATGGAGGCGGCGGACGCCGGCATCCGCCTGGCGATCTGCATCACCGACGGCATCCCCGCCCAGGACATGATGGGGGTGAAGCGCTTCATGCGGCGCTACCCGCGCGCCAACCGGATGACGCTGATCGGGCCGAACTGTGCCGGCATCATCTCGCCGGGCCAGGCGCTGGCCGGCATCATGCCGGACCAGATCTACCGCGAAGGCCGGGTCGGCATCGTCGGCCGCTCCGGCACGCTGGGCTATGAGGCGGCGAGCCAGATGCAGGCGCTCGGCATCGGCGTGTCGACCAGCGTCGGCATCGGCGGCGACCCGATCAACGGCTCGTCCTTCCGCGATATCCTGGAGCGGTTCCAGACCGATCCCGACACCGACGCGGTGATGATGATCGGCGAGATCGGCGGCCCGCAGGAAGCCGAGGCCGCGGCCTATATCCAGGCGCGCATGACCAAGCCGGTGGTGGCCTATGTCGCCGGGCTGTCGGCGCCGAAGGGCCGGCGGATGGGCCATGCCGGCGCCATCATCACCGCCTTCGGCGAGAGCGCGCATGAGAAGGTCGAGGCGCTGGGCCGCGCCGGCGTCACCATCGCCCCGAACCCGTCGGTGATGGGCGAGACCATGGCCAAGGTGCTGCACACGCCCCGCGCCGCCTGACGCCGGACGGGGCCGGCACCGCCGATGCGCCGATGGTCAGGCGGCGGGCCGCTCGACCTCCGCCGGGGCTGCCGGCATCGCCGCCGCCTCGACGGCCGGCTCGGGCTCGGCCGCGGCCGCTTCGGCCCGCCGGCGCTCGGCGATCTTCTCGCCCAGCCGCAGCCCCTTTTGGATCTGTACGACGAACAGCACGATCAGCGCGATCTTCACCAGGACGAAGCCGCCGACCAGGAGATAGGCGTCCATGTGCTTGGTCTCCTTCCTGCAGATGGGGGACCGACGGATGGGGCCGCGTGTGCTGCGGCAACCCAGGCGCCCTACCCCTTCACGTCGTTCCCGCGAAAACGGGAACCTCCCGGGCAAGCGGTGGGAGACCGCCGCCTTCGCGGCGGTGACGCGCATTGGGCGGGGTCGACACCCTGCGACCGCCAGAACCTCAGGCCGACGGCTGGTCCCGCGTGTCGCCCGGGACAGCCTGTGACGAGGCTTCGGCGGCCGCCTCTGCCGCCTTGCGCTCGTCGATACGCTTGTTCAGGCGATGGAGCCCTTTCACCATATACCGGAACACGAAATACAAGATCAGCAATTCGACGACGGTGACGCCCAGGAACAGCCACATGCTCACGGCCCGATATCCTCCCTGAAGATCAGGCGCGTATCTTCGTCGACGCTGACGCGCCTGCCAAGTTGATCGGGACCGCGATTTCCCCGACCGTGACGACGCTGAGGAAGGTGTTCGCCGGTGCCAGCGACTGCACCGCCTGCTTGACCGTTGGGGATCCCCTGGGATGGCGAATTTGCGAGATGACACAGGTATCGATCAGAACCCTCACAACGCGACATCTCGCAGCGGTGTCCGATCGCGCCTGAGATCGACGTCTTCGAGCGACTCTCCACTCATCAGATACGCAATGAAATCGGGTTCCTCGCCGGCGAGGTCCCGATATGCCTGCTCGGCAACGACGATCACGGCGTCATCGCGCCGGCTGATCCGCTGCGGCCCCTCCGACAATGCCAGCCGGACGACTTCGCTCAGCCGGTTCTTTGCCTCTGCGAGTCGCCAGTCCATGGGCTTCCTCCAGCACCAAATAGTCTAGATTAGCTAGATCTAGCGACAGGCCGACGGACCGGTCAAGCGCGCGCCCATGGCCCGGCGTATCCGCCAGGCTTCAAGGGCGCCTAGTCCAGCAGGTGATCGCGGATCGCCTGCAGGCGCGCGCGGTCGTCGGTGGGCAGGGCCTCGGTCCAGGCCGCCTCGTCGCCGGCTTCGGGCAGGATGTGGCCGAACTCGACCATGGCGGCGGCCGGCAGCTCCGAGAGGTAGACCCACACGGCGAAACGGTCGACGCCGGCGGCCGCCGCCACATCGGCGGTCAACTGGCGGATCAGCGCCTTGCGGTCGACGGCGCTGCGCCCGGCGCGGATGCGGCCGTAGAGGAAGACATGGTCATGCGCCAGGGGCACACCGCCGACGAAATGGTCGCCGGCCGCCACTTCCCGGAAGATCACCTGGGCGAAATGGGTCGGGGCGCCGGTGATCTCCGAATGCGCCAGCGTCACCGCCCGGGCGATCGCCGCCTTCTGCTCTCGGTCCAAAAGACCGGCGGCGGCGGTGCAGGTGTAGGTCGGCATGGACGACCCTCCCGACGCGTGCGGCGCCTTCGGCGCTCAGCCCCCTACCCTACCACAGTCGGCTGCCTCACCACGGCACATCCGGCATCTCCGCCTCACCCTCCGGCCGGGGACCCGGGGCGGGCCAGCGGAAGGCGCGCTCGGCCTCGGCGATCGCCACATCGTTGATGCTGGCCTCGCGGCGGCGCATCAGGCCGCTGTCGTCGAATGCCCAGTTCTCGTTGCCGTAGGACCGCCACCACTGGCCGTCGGCATCGTGCCATTCGTAGCGGAAGCGCACGGCGATGCGGTCGCCGCGGAAAGCGTGCAGGTTCTTCACCAGGCGGTAGTCCCGCTCCTTCGCCCATTTGCGGGTCAAGAAGGCAACGATCTCCGCCCGGCCCCGCAGAAACTCCGAGCGATTGCGCCACACGCTGTCTTGCGTGTAGGCAGCCGCCACCCGTTCCGGGTCACGGGTGTTCCAGGCGTCTTCCGCCAAGCGCACCTTATGGCGGGCGGCCGCCTCGTCGAAGGGCGGCAGCGGCGGGCGGATCACCGGAGACTCCGCACGCTCACCAGCTCGCGTACTTCAGGAACTTGCCGGTCATCTCGACCTTGACGCGGTCGCCCTTGTCGTGGGGCACGCGGGAGATTTCCATGTCGAAGTCGATGGCGCTCATGATGCCGTCGCCGAACTCTTCATGGATCAGCGCCTTGATTGTCGGCCCGTAGACCGCGACGATCTCGTAGAGGCGGTAGATGCAGGGATCGGTGGGGACGGCCTGCGTCCATTCCTTGGTCGGCGGCTCGGCCAGCACCACGGCGGCCTCCTGCGGCAGGCCCATGACCTCGACGAAGCGGGCGGCCTTGTCCGGCGGCATGGAGTTCATGCCCATCGCCGCGGAATGCGTCCATACCGGCGACATGCCGATCTTCCGGGCGATCTCCTGCCAGCTCATGCCGGTCTGCTTCTTGCGCGACAGCGCCATGGCGGCGACGTCGTCCTTGCCCATCATCGGCTCGACGAAGGTGGTTTGGGTCATCGGTCAGGCCTCCCTGGTTCTCAAACGGCGTAGAGCGTGCGCGGCGAGTCCGCCGGGGCTTCGGTCTCGCCCGGCGGAGGTGCGTCGGCGACCGGCGCCCCGTCGGCGGCGAAGCGAACCGGGCGCGGTCCCCCCGGGGCCTTCGGCGTCGGCCGGCCGCCATGGGCGTTGGCGCGCCGCGCCAGAAACTGCACCAGATGGTTGCGGATCGGGTAGTAGCGCGGATCCTCCACGATCTCCGCGCGCGACCGCGGCCGGTCGATCGGGATCTCCACCGACTCCGCGACCTGGGCGTAGGGCCCGTTGGTCATCAAGAGGATGCGGTCGGCGAGATAGATCGCCTCGTCGACGTCATGGGTGATCATGAAGACGGTCTGATGCGTCTCGCCCCAGCTCATGGGTGCGCGCGACGTTCAGCCAGTCGCGCCGCACGCTGGCGACGCCGAAGGCGGTGTTGATCAGCATCGGCCAGACCGAGCAGATGAAGATCACGAAGATCGCCGAGGCCTGGCTGTCCTTGATGACGAACAGCGCCAGCGGCATCCACGCGAGCGGCGAGATCGGCCGCAGCACCTGGATGAACGGGTCGAGCGCCCGATGCATCAGCGGCGACATGCCGATCAGGAAGCCCAGCGGAATGGCGATCAGTGCCGCCAGCAGGTAGCCCGACAAAACCCGGTAGAGCGAGTAGCCGATCTGGATGCCGATGCCCTTGTCGTTGGGACCGGCGTCGTAGAACGGGTCGCTCAGCTCCTCCCAGGCGCGGGTCGCCACCTCCGACGGCGGCGGCACGCCGGCCGAGGGTGCCGCGGCCCCGGTCAGCAGCTCGTACTCCGATAGCTCGCCGGTCGCCGTCTCTTGCGAGATCGACAGCTCCCAGACGAACAGGGTGCCGGCCAGCAGCAGGACCGACAGGACCGCCGCGCGCCAGGTGAGAGACAGGCTCATCCCGTGCGTCCGATCGCGAAGGAGGCGAGGTAGCCCTCAGGATCGGCGGGATCGAAGACCTTCTGCATGATCGTGTGGTTGCGGTAGGTCTCCGCCGGCGGCTCGTAGCCCAGCGCGCGCATCACCTTGGCGCAGTCGGCGGCGAGATAGACCCGCTCCGCCACGCCCCGGTAGTCGACATCGCCCTCGATGTAACCCCAGCGCTTCATCTGGGTGAGGATCCACACCGCCATGGAATGCCAGGGGAACGGGTCGAAATCGATGCGGTCGGGCACGTCCTGCATATTGCCCAGCCCGTCGGCGAAGCGCCCGGTCAGCACCTGCTGGACCACCGGCACCGGCTGGTTGAGGTAGTTGGCGGGCGAGATCGCCTCGGAGATCTCCACCCGGTTGTCCGGATCGGCGGCGTATTGCGTGGCATCGACGATCGACTTCAGCAGCGCGCCATAGGTGTTCGGCAGCTCCTGCGCAAACGCCGCGGAGCAGGCGAAGGCGCAGCACGGATGGCCTTCCCAGATATCCTTGGTCAGGATGTGGATGAAGCCGATCTGCTCCCACACCGCGCGCTGGTTGAACGGGTCGGGCGAGAGATAGCCGTCGAGATTGCCCGCGCTCAGATTGGCGACCATCTCCGGCGGCGGCACCACGCGGATCTGGATGTCCTGGTCGGGGTCGATGCCGTGCTCCGCCACGTAGTAGCGCAGCAGGAAGTTGTGCATGGAGTATTCGAACGGCACGCCGAAGCGGAAGCCCGTCCACTCCCTTGGGTCGCGCTTGTCGATATGGTCGTTGTGCAGAACGATGGCTTGGCCGTTGATGTTCTCCACCGCCGGCATGATGTAGGGGGTGGCGCTGGAACCCGCCCCAAGCGTCATCGCCAGCGGCATCGGCGTCAGCATGTGGCTGGCGTCGTATTCGCCGTTCAGCGACTTGTCGCGGGCAACCGCCCAGCCGGCGGTCTTGATCACCTGGGCGTTCAGCCCGTGGCGCTCGTAGAAGCCCGGGGGCTGGGCCATGATGATCGGCGTTGCGCAGGTGATCGGCACGAAGCCGATATCGAGATCGGGTTTCTCCGGCGGCCCTAGGTCGTCGAGGATGGCCGCCTTCGCCTTCTCCAAGGGAAAGACCGACGCCAAGGCCGCGGCCAGCGTGCCGCTGCCCACCAGGCCAGCGAAGGCGCGGCGCGACAGATCGTTGCCGCCGAACAGGGCGCGCACTACGGCGCTTTCCACCGCGCGCGCCAACATGCCTTCGCTGTCCGCCGGGGCCGTGCGGGCCGCGTCGTCGGTGGCGGTGCTGCTGCAGCCATGGCAGGCGCAGCCGACGCCGTGCCCGATTTCCGTGTTGGGGTCGAAGGGATCCCCGAGGCTCCTTACCGACATGCCTGCCTCCTGCTGCCAAACGTCCGTCGCTGGGTCGGCGCCTCCTGGTTTTCCTCGCCCACGACCTGGCGGAGCAGGCGCGCCGCAGCGCCGCCGACGAGGCCGACCGTTACGCCCGGGGCGGCCTGTTGGAATGGCGGCGGGTCGAACGCCTGTTCCGCGAGGCGGAGCGGGTCAACCAACTGATCCTCACCGCCGCCGGCGAGGGCATCTACGGCGTCGACACCGAAGGCCGCACCACCTTCGCCAACCCCGCCGCGGAACGCATGCTGGGCTGGAGCCGCGACGACCTGATCGGCCGCACGGTCCACCACATGATCCATCACAGCCACGCCGACGGGCGCCACTATCCGGTGGAGGACTGCCCGATCTACAACGCCTTCCGCTTCGCCAAGGTGAACCGCGTCGAGGACGAGGTGTTCTGGCGCAAGGACGGCCGGCCGATCCGGGTGGAATACACCTCCACCCCGATCCTCGATCAGGGCCAAGTGCAAGGTGCGGTCATCGTCTTCCGCGACATCACCGAGCGGAAGGAGAACGAGCGCCGCCTGCGCGAAGCCGTCGCCGAGGTCGACCGGCTGAAGGAACGCCTGGAGATGGAGAACGCCTATCTCCAGGAGGAGATCCGCACCCGCAGCGCGCATTCGGAGATCATCGGCCGCTCCGCCGCCATCGCGCGCGTGTTGGAGCAGATCGCCCTGGTCGGGCCGACCGACGCCAATGTCCTGATCTTCGGCGAGAGCGGCGCCGGCAAGGAGCTGGTGGCCCAAGCCGTGCACGCCGACAGCCACCGCGCCGACCGGCCGCTCATCCGCGTCAACTGCGCGGCCATCCCGCGCGAACTGTTCGAGAGCGAGTTCTTCGGCCATTCCAAGGGCGCCTTCACCGGCGCGGTGCGCGACCGGATCGGCCGCTTCGAGCTGGCCGACGGCGGCACGCTCTTCCTCGACGAGATCGGCGAGATCCCGCTGGAGCTGCAGGGCAAGCTGTTGCGCGTGCTGCAGGAACGCAGCCTGGAACGGGTCGGCGACGAGCGGACCCGCCAGATCGACGTGCGGGTGATCGCCGCCACCAACCGCGACCTGGCCGCTGAAGCCAAGGCCGGCCGCTTCCGCGAGGATCTGTTCTTCCGCCTCAACGTCTTCCCGATCCACTGCGCGCCCTTGCGCGAGCGCCCTGAAGACGTGCCCCTGCTGGCCGAACACTTCCTGCGCCAGTCCTGCGAACGCCTCGGCATCCCGCGCCCGACGCTGACCCGCGCCGCGGTGGCGGAACTGTCGGCCTATGACTGGCCGGGCAATGCGCGGGAACTGCAGAACGTCATCGAGCGCGCGGTCATCCTGGCGCGCGGCGGCAAGCTGGTCTTCGACCTGCGCCCGCGCCGCCGCGAAGGCCCGTCCGCGGCGCCGGCCCTGCCGAGCGGCGACACGCTGCTGACCGAGACCGACCGGCGCCGCCTGGAGGAAGAGGCGATCCTCTCAGCCCTCTCCGCCGCCGGCGGCCGCGTCTCCGGCCCCGACGGCGCGGCCGCCCGCCTCGGCGTCAAGCCCTCGACCCTCTACAGCCGCATCCGCCGCAAGGGGCTAAAGGCGGGGTCGTGAAGCCTGGGACGGAGACGGCCGGGAGCCCCCGAGGTCACCGATAGGTGCGCAGCGAGATCCGGCCGCATTTGAACAGGCCGGCGGCGAGACCGCGCCGGTCGCGGCGCGGCGCCTTGGCGATCGGCACGAAGGTCAGCGATTCCAGCCGGCCGGCCGGCGAGGCCAGCGCCCGGCGCAGCGGCTCGGTGATGGTCAGCATCCGGGTCTGGGGCGCCAAGGGATGCGGCAGGCCGCCGCCGGGCTCGACGCTCTGGGCGGACGGCTCGGCGATCGTGCTGTCGCAATGGCCCGCCGCGCCGAAGCAGTTACCGTGGCCGAACACCACGAACCGACCGGCATAGCCGTTGTCCGGCGACCGCGCCGTCGTGTCGTCCGCCGCGCGATTGTTCAAGAACACCCGCACCTCGTAGGAGATCTGGGCGTGGTCGACCCCCTCCACCACCAGATCGGCCCGGCGGAACGTCGCCTCCTCTCCGGCGGACAGGTCGAAGACCAGGTCGCGATGGACGATCGCTCCGTCTCCGGTCGGCGGGCCGGCGGCCCCGGCGCTCGAGGTCATGGCCATCGGCAGGTCCTCAGGCGATTGCGTCGACGGCGTAGTCGTAGCCCAGCCGCTCGATATCGAGGGTATCGGCCACGGTCATCGGAAACGGCGCCAGCACGGTATTCAGCAGGCTGGCCGGCGGGTCCCGTCCGACATCGCTGATCTGCCAGAGATACCACAGCCGGTCGATCATCGCATGGTGCGTCCAGAAGATCGGATCATAGGCGGCGACCGGCACCTGGCTCATGCTGCCGCCGACCCAGACATGCACGTCGCCATGTACCTGCTCCAGGCTCATGTTGAACGACCCATAGGTGTTTTGGCGCATCACCACCGTGTCGATGGTCTCTGCCCTCGGCAGCTCGTCCGGCGGATCGGGGTCGCGCACCGTCTCAGGCGGACCGCTCGGGCTGATCGACCCTTCGAGCTGCGTGCGCACGGCGTCCACCAAAGCCGCCGACCAGACGCCGACGAAGAATGCGTCGCCGCCGGGGCAGGACCCGATCGTCGTCCGCGCCAGCGGGTTCGGCTGCCCGTCGACCGTCTCGGCGGCGTAGGCGTCCGGCAGGCCCTGGCTGTGCGACGCCGGCGAGGTCCAGTCCCACCAGGGCAGCCCGACCTCCGCCAGTTCCGGATCCGCCGGCCGGACGCGCGAGAAGCGCGGCCCCAGCCGGGTCTGCATCGCCAGTTCGAAGTAATAGAGATAGGCGCGGTGCCACGGCAGGAACAGCGCCGATCCATGCTCGCACCAGATCGGCAGGGACACGCCGTGCAGCGCGGCGAACCAGTCGTACCCGCGCTCGTCACCGACTGCCTTCATGCGGGCGATCGCGCGGCGGATCAGGCCGATCCGGGCGGAGTCCTGCTCGGCCCCGCGGATGCTGGTACGGATCGCCATGGCACACCCCTCGCCCCCGTCGGCCCTCAGCATACTATCCGATTTCGCGATCGGAAAGACTCCACAACAACCACCCAACCCGCCTGCGCCGATCCGCATCGTCGACGGGCAGCGCCCATGGCATAGTGACGCGCGCTCCACCGGGCCGTCGCCGCCCGGCCCCCGCGACCGCGCCCATCGCCCGATCTTCGTGCTCGACGACCGACAGCCCCCCATCGCCACCGCCGACGACCGCGAGCTTGCCCGCTGGATCGGCGACGCCGCCGCGGGGCGGCCCGTGGCGCCGGACGGCTGGCCACTCGGCGACCCGGTCTTCGTCTGCCTGCGCCGCGGCGGCCGGCGGCTGTCGTCCCACTGGTCGTCGGCGCCAAGCCTGGTCCGGCTGGTTCGCGAGGCGGTGGACGCGGCAAGGGGCTGCGACGCCGATCTCGTACAGATCGACGTCACCCATGGCTGGCGGCCGGTCCCGCCGGCCCGCTTCACCGCCGTCTTCGCCAATGCCGCGCGGGGCCTGACGGGCCTGCAGATGACGTGGCAGGGCCACCGGCTGCGCCGGGCGCCGAGCGAGACCATCGCCCGCAACCGCAGCCTGAGCCGCGAGCGCGACCTGTTCTTCCAGGCGCATAGCCTCGATGCTGCACGCTTCAAGGCCGAAGGCGGCCGGATCGCCGCCTTTGCCGCGCGGCAGGTGCTGATCGATCTGTCGGCCGATCCCCCGGTGGCCATCCCGCTGTTCCGCGGGGGCCGGGTGGTGCCGCCGGGCGATGTCGGGCCGGCGATGCTCGATGCGCTGGTCGACGGCATGGCCGGCTGGATGGCGCGCAACCTCGCCGAGGACGGCGCGCTGCCCTACAAGTACTGGCCCAGCCGCGGAACGGAGAGCCAGGCCGACAACACCGTCCGCCGGTTCATGGCGACCGTGGCGCTGGGCCGCGCCGGACGGGCGCTGGGCCGGGCCGATCTGGCCGACGGCGCTGTCGCCAATCTCGCCTTCAACCTGGCGCGCTTCTACCGCGAAATCGACGGCGTCGGCGCCATCGACTGGGGCGGCACGGTCAAGCTGGGCGCCGTAGCGATGGCAGCGCTGGCGATCCGCGAGAACGCGGCCGGCGGGCGCTTCGCCGCCCCGCTTTCCGGGCTGGATGCCTGCATCGACCGGCTATGGCAGGCCGACGGCAGCTTCCGAACCTTCCTGGTGCCGGCGGACCGCAACGACAATCAGAACTTCTACCCCGGCGAGGCGCTGCTCTATTGGGCGGTTCGGCTGACCGCGGCGCCCGATGACGCGCTGCTCGACCGTGCGCTGAAGACCGCCGCGCACTACCGCGACCGCCACCGTGCCGATCGCAACCCCGCCTTCGTGCCCTGGCACATCCAGGCCAACGCCACGCTCGCCCGGCTGACCGGCCGCGCCGAGCTTGCGGCCTTCGCGCTGGAGATGGCGGACTGGCTGCTTCCACTGCAGCAATGGGGCGGCCGGCTGGCGCCGGACCTGTGGGGCCGCTTCTACGATCCCGCACGGCCGGATTTCGGCCCGCCGCACGCCTCGGCCACCGGGGTCTATGTCGAGGGGCTGGCCGACGCGCTGGCGCAGGCGCGCGACGGTGGCGACAGGGCCCGAGCCACGGCCTATGCGCGCGCGATCTGGCGCGCGGTCCGATCCTTGAGACAGCTTCAGGTCCGCGACGGCATCGACGCCTTCTACGTCGCCCGCCGCGACCGGGTGGACGGCGCCATCCGCACGGAGAGCTATGACAACGAGATCCGCGTCGACAACGTGCAACACGCGCTGATGGGCCTGCTCAAGGCACGCCCGTTGCTGGCGGCGTCCGTCGACCGCCCAAGCCTCGACGACGGATGACCCGCGCCCGTCTACCGGCAGCTTCGGCCGAGCTGAACCAACCCGTGACCGAAGATCGGATCATGGCCCGGCGACCCGAGATCGCGGGCGGCGTCGATCAGCCGACGCTCCAGCTCCGCCCGGTCGAGCCGGCCGCCCGAAGCGAGCATCTCGCCGGCCGCCGCCGTGACGAAGGGTGTGGCGAAGGAAGTGCCCGTCCGTGACGCCGCGCGGCCGGCGCTACCGGCCGTCACCACATTGACGCCGGGGGCGGCAAAGGTGACGTAAGGCCCCTGGTTGGCGGACCGATAGGGCCTCAGCGCACCGTCGACGGCGGTCACCGCCAGGACGGCCGGGTGCGCCGCCGGATGGGCCGGCGCCCCCGTCGGGCCGTTGTTGCCGGCGGCCGCGACGACGACGATGCCGCGGCGCGTCATCGCGCTCATCGCCCGGTCGAGCAAGGCGTTGGCCGGTCCGGCGATGCTCATGTTGACGACGCTGACGCCGGTGCTGGCCAGCCAGTCGAGCGCGGCCAGGATCTCCACCGTCTCCGCCCCCGGACGGCCCGCGCCGTCGACCGTGAAGACATCCGCCGCGAACAGCTCCGCCCCGGGGATCAGGCCGCCCTCTGCGCCGGGCAGGCCGACCAGCAACGACGCGACCGCCGTTCCGTGATCGGGCGGGGCGGCCGACTGCCCCGATGGCGCGAACCGGCGGCTGACGACCTGGGCGCCGGCCAGCGCCGGTGCGCCGGTATCGACGGCGGTATCGACCTGGCCGAGCCGCACGCCGCTGCCGCAGCTCCGGTCCGTCTGCTCGCGCCCGACAAGCTGGGTCTGCGGGCAGCCGACGCAGGACCCGTCCTGGGCCAGGCGGTAGAAGTGATTGACATCCGCCGCCGTAACGCCGAGCCGGCGCATCGCAGCGCGCGCGGCGATCGGATCGCGGGCGGCGAAGCGGGTAACGGACAGGCCGAGGCTGTCGAAGTTCCGGCGCTGCGCGGGCGTTATGCCCTCCGCCACCAGGCCCGCGAGCTGCGACTGCGTGACGGCGAGCGCCAGCACCTCCCCGTCGCGGAAATCGTTGTCGTCCGGGTGGTCGCTTACGACGGACGGCGCGTCGTCCTCCAGGTCGGACGGCCGAGCGGACGGATCATCCGCCCGACGGTCATCGTCATCGTCGTCGTCGTCGTCATCATCCCGATCATCATCATCGTCGTCGTCGCGATCGTCATCATCGCGGTCATCGCCGAAGTCGTCGTCATCGTCATCGTCGTCGTCACCATCGCCATCACCGTCACCATCGCCGTCCCCGTCACCATCGCCGTCGCCATCGCCATCGCCATCGCCATCGCCGTCCCCATCGCCGTCGCCGTCTCCATCACCGTCGCCGTCGCCATCCCCATCGCCGTCGCCATCCCCGTCGCCCTGGGCCAGGACCGGCCCGGCGCCGAACAGCGAGGACAGCGGCTCCGGTGCCGGCAGATCGGCACCAAGGATCAACGCCACGGTGCAGACACCGCCCAGCCAGACCCGGCGCCAGCGTCTCACGTCGGTCTGGGCGGGGTCCGACGGCTGGGTTTCGGCATGGATCGACACGGCAACAGGCTCCCTCTCAAGACGCGATGGACTCTGCGGACAACGGATCGGCGCGGCGGCCATTCCCTCATCACCGTCACAAAAAATGGGGATCGGGACGGGAATAGACGAGCTAGGGTCACCGTTCTTTGTTCGAAACGGGCGATCGAGCGGATCCGCACCATGACAGACGAAACCGACGCGACCGAAGACGATCTGCGCGAGGAGATGCTGGCCGTGCTGCCACGGGTGCGGCGATTTGCCTACGCGCTGACCGCTAGCCGGGTCGAGGGCGACGACCTCGTCCAGGCGGTCTGCGAACGCGCGCTGGCCCGCCTTCACCAGTTCCGGCCGGGGTCGCGGATGGATAGCTGGCTGTTCCGCATCACCCAGACGACCTGGGTCGAGCGTCATCGCGCCGAAAGGCTGCGCCGGCCGGCGGCGGAACTGTCGGAGGTGCAGGACATCCCCGGCGTCGACGGCCGCACGGTGGTGGAGGCGCGCCTGACCCTGGAGCGGGTGCGCCGGATCGTTGCCGGCCTGCCGGAGGATCAGCGCAGCGTGTTGGGCCTGGTCACCATCGATGGCCGGTCCTACCGCGAGGCGGCGGAGAGCCTCGGCATCCCCGTCGGCACCGTGATGAGCCGGTTGGCCCGGGCTCGCCGGCGGATCGCCGAAGCCCTCGGCGAAGAGGGAAACCTGTCGGCCCGTCCGGCCGATGGGGCATGAGAGGAGCGCGAGACCGATGACCAGACCCAGCGATGAGATGCTGATCGCCTATGCCGACGGCGAACTCGACGAGGCCGCCGCCAGCGAGGTCGAGGCCGCGATCGCCGACGCGCCCGAACTGGGCGCGCAGCTTCGCCGGCTGGTCACCGCCGGTGTCCTGGCGGAACGTGCCTTCGCCGCGCCGGCGGCGGAGCCGATCCCCGACAACATCGCCCAGTTCGTCCTGAGCGCGCCCGCCGGCGACCGCCCCCGACGCCCCGCCGCCCGCCCCCGCGCAAGGCCGCGTTCCGCGGGCCGCGCCTGGCCGATGGCGCTTGCCGCCTGCTTCGCCCTGCTCGCCGGCCTCGGCCTCGGCCGCTGGACCGGCACGGCGGAGAGCCCGGCGGTCGCCGGCCTCAGCCTGCAACCGGCGGCATCGCCCGCGATCGCCGACGCGCTGGACCGGATGCCCAGCTACGCCGTCGCGGAGGTCCCGGCCGGAAGCTTGACGGTGCTCGACAGCTTCGACGACGCGGCCGGGCGGTTCTGCCGCATCTACACGGTCGACGACGGCACGGCCGCGCTAGAAGCCATCGCCTGCCATGAGGCCGATCGGCCCGCCGCGGACCGGTGGCGCGTGGTCACGGCGCTGCCGCTGGTCGCCGACGATACCGACGGCGTCTTCCGCCTGGCCGGCGGCACCGCGTCGCTGGTCGACGCGGCGCTCGCGGCCTTGGGCGCCGGCCCACCGCTCGATCCGGCGGCGGTGTCCGACCGGCAGGCGGCGCTGGGTCGGTAGCCGTCAGAGCAGGATCGCCTTGGCTGGAATCGCCCACGGGCGATACCAGCCGAGGCGTGAATCCTGCTCTCATCGATCATCGGAGCGCGATCGGGTCAGGTGGAAACAGGACTGTTTCCACCTGACCCGACCGCGCTCTAATAGCGTTGGCGGCGGCGCAGGGCCGCCTGCAGGTTCGACGCCTCCACCGCATCGCGCAGCGTGCGCACGCCTGCCGCCTCCAACAACGGGAACAGCGAGATCAGCACATCCGCCGTCGCCACCGCATCGCCCAGCGCGGTGTGGCGATCACGCTCCGGGATGGTGATCGAGAACCGGGTCGACAGGTCGTCCAGCGTCAGCGGCTGATCGGCCCCCAGCACATGGGCCGCCAGCAACACCGTGTCCAACACCGGCCGCCCGGCCAGCTCCTGGCCCGCCGGGTGGCGGGTGACGAAGTTCATGTCGAAGGCGGCGTTGTGTGCCACCAGCACGGCCCGGTCGACGAACGCGGCGAACCGGCCCAGCGCTTCGCCCAGCGACGGCGCCGCCGCCACATCGGCATCGGCGATGCCGTGGATGCGCGTCGCCGCGGCGGGAATGTGCCGGCCCGGATGGACCAGTGTGTCCAGCACGTCGCCGCGCAGCCGCCGGCCATTGACCAGCCGGACCCCGGCGATCGAGACGATCTGGTCGCCGGCGGAGGGGGCAAGCCCCGTCGTCTCCGTATCGAAGACGACGAAGGTCAGGCTGGTCAGCGGCTGGTCGTCGATCTCCTCCGCACTCAGGCCGGCGGACAGATCGAAGTCGTAAAACTCCGGCCGCATGGCGATGCCGTCGGCCGGCTCGTCCCCCGCCGACGAAACCGCCATCGGCAGGCGCAGCCGGCCGGCGCGCCCGTTCATCCGTTCCGGCCACACCGTGGTGCGGTGGCGGAACAGCACGTCCTTGCCGCTGACCGCGCTGCCGTCGGCGACCATGGCCAGCGGCTGGTCGAGCCAGCCGTCCAGCGTCGCCAGGTCCGGCGGCGGTCCGCCCAGCTCGACATCCACCGCCGCCACCGACCCCAGGGTCCCGTTGCCGGTGGCGATCGTGCCCGTCTTGGCGACCAGCCGCGGCGGCGCCGTGCCCGCCAGGCCGTCGGCCACCAGGCAGCCCAACAGGTGCCCGATCAGGTCGACGACGGAGTCGGGATCGCAGTAGAGACCCACCGGATCGGCATCGACGATGCAGTCCAAGGCCAGGTCGCGGCGCACCTGGCGGGCGACCTGGCGCAACAGGACGGGTGCGGGCTTGGTGACCATCGGCCAGGCGCTGGCCAAGAGGTCGCTGGAGGCATGCTCCAGCCGCTCCAGATCGTCGGCCAGGCGCCGCCGCTCCGTGGCGAAGACCTGCTGCGCCTCCGCGGCCAGGGCGGGATCGTCCGGTCGGTCCGGCACCAGCGCCTCGCCGATCGCCAGCAGATTGCCCACGCCCCGGCGCAGGCTGTCGGTCGCCCGGTGCAGCAGACGGTCGCGGCTGACCCCGGCGGCAAGCTCGGTGGTGACGTCCTCGAAGGCCACCGCATAGCCGATCGGCCGCTCGCCCTCCACGCTCAGCGTCAGCGACACCCGGCCCTTCAGCACCGTCCGGCCGTCGGCGCAGGTGCCGACGAACAGGGTCGACGGTCCGCTCTCCGCCGCCTCGTCCGCCGGGTTGGCGGCACGCGCCTCCAGGCGTTCCAGCGCTTGGACCAGCGGCCGGCCGCTGACCAGCCGCAAGAGCGACCGCCCGAGACCGCAATCGCCGGTCACCTGGAGAATCTGCAGGGCCTTGGCGTTGTAGAGCAGGATCTCATGCTTGAGGGAGCAGATGACGATCCCCTGGTCGAGGTCCTGCAGGACCGATTCCAGCCGGCGAAGCTGATGGCGGTCCTCGGCGGACGCGCTGGCGATCGCCGCCTGGGTGTCCTCCCGCGCCGCGGCCAGGGCCTGGGTCGCCTCGGTGATCGCCGGGCCGAGGCCGGCCAGGTAGCGCGCGGCGTCGGGGTCGAGCGCCGCGCCATGATCGCAGAAGGCGTGGGTGTGTAGGACCGATGCCGCCGTTCGGATGCCGCCGGCGACATGCTGGTCGAACTGCCGCCAGACCCACAGCGTGACACCCACGGCGGCGCAAGCGGTCACGCCCCCAGCCAACGCCAGCGTCGGCGCCACCGCCCCACCGGCTGCCAGCCGCTGGGCCGCCACCACCATCATCGCGATGGCGACCGCGGCCGTCACCCCGGCGATCAGCGCGAAGAACAACAAGAAGCGCAGCCGCAGCGGCCACGACGCAGGCCGACCCCAGCCCATCACGCCGCCCCCCCGGCCGCCGCCGTTGTGGCGGGCGCGGCCTCGTCCGGTACTCCCTGGGCCGGCGCCTTTTCCTGGGACGCGATCGCCGCTACCAGCTCCTCGGCCAGAAACGGCTTCACCAGATAAGCATCGGCGCCCAGCGCCCGGTACTTCGCCGCCTCCATCGGGTCGGCGCGGCTGCCCACCAGAATCAGCCGCGGCCGCGGCGGCTCCCGCACCGCCAGGACCGCCAGGACGCCGGCCAGGTCGGCCGGCGACCGGCCGCCGTCCAGCACCAGCGCGGTGGGCCGCTCATAGGGCACATAGACCAGCTCCGCCGCGGCGGCGATGGCATCGGGATGGGTCGTCACCTCGTGGCCGGCGCGCTCCAACAGGCGCACGACCGCGTAGCTGTAGGCCGCCTCCTCGTCGACGAGCAGGACGCGGCAACCGACAGGTCGGCCCGGGTTAGCCGGCCGGGGGCTCATCGGCGGGATCGGGACAAGCGGCCTGCCACAACGCATGGTCGCGGGCGAGCGGAAACCAATCGAGCGCCTCGGGCTCACCGGCGGCCAGATCGTCCAGTTCGACATCGGCCCGCCGCTCGCCGCCGCAGTCGATAAGCTGGGCGACGGGCCGCGTCGGATACCACCGCTGCAGGAACAGAAGCTCCGTCAGCACATAGCCCGGCCAATCGGGATGGGTGCGCTGGCCGGCCATCGCCATAAACCGGTTGACCGGCGGTGCTATCAGCGTCCAGGGACGGATCATCGAGGTGCTCGTCTGGAACGACACCACCCGCATGCCGTCCGGCAGGGCCGCGGCCGTGCGCGCGAAGTAGGCGTAGTCCGACCAGATGATGAAGCCCATCATCGCTCCCCCGGCCGCGACCGGTATCAGCCAGCGCGGCAGACGCCGCTTCAGCACCCGGCCGAAGATGAAGACCAGGCTGGCCGCCGTCACCCCCAACATTACCGTGCCGATCAGCGTGAAGATCAAGACCGTCGTCTCCGGATGCGCGGATCCTGCGCTCTAGGGTCGGTCGACATTCAGAAGCCCCTCCCCCTTGATGGGGGAGGGATCGGGTGGGGGTGAGGCCGCCGCAACACACGTCTCCGTCTAGTGGCACCATCGACAGGGTGTCGTGTCACCCGCCTTCTCCACCGAGACGGACACCCCCTCCCAACCCTCCCCCATCTAGGGGGAGGGCTTCAACAGGGTGCGGCGATGACCGTCGATCGACCCCAGAGCGACCCGATCGGACCGCCGGCTCAGGCGACGCCGCGCACTTGGCCAAGCGCCGATTGCAGGGACTTGATGGCGCTGAACGCATCCTTCAGATGGTTGCGCTCCAAGGCGGAGAGATTGGCGGGCGCCAGGAAGTTGTTGGGCACTTCGCCCCGGCGGATCATGCGCGCCTGATGGTCCAGCCGGACCCGGCCGATCAGGTCGTAGGCGGCCAGCAGGTCTTCCGCCGCCCCGGCGCTCAGCGCCCCGGCCTCCCGCGCGGCGACCAGCCGGTCGCGGGTGTTGACCTCCTCCACCCCGGCATCCAGCGCGAACACCCGCGCCAGGTCGACGATCGGCACGACGCCGTTCATCTTCATGTCGACCGTGTTCTTGTGCTCGCCGGAGCGAATCAGTGCGAAGCCGCGGAACAGGTTCAGCGGCGGCACATGCTTCATGCTGTTGGCGATCAGATGCGCCCGGAACAGGCTGTTGCGCCGCGCCCGGTCCAGCGTTTCCGCCCGAATACCGTCGAATAGCGCCACCGTGCCGGAGATCGGTCTGAGATCGAACATCACCGAGGCCAGCATCTGAGCCTTCGGATCGGGGTGGTCGATCCAGTCGCGGAAATAGCCGCGCCAGACCGAGGGTCGCTCGCGCCATTTCGGGTTGGTCGCCATCATGTCGCCGGGACAATAGACGAACCCGCAGGCGTTCAGCCCATCGGACACGTGGCGCGCCAACGCCTCGAAATAGGCGCCGTGCTCGGCCGGGTCGTAGCTTTCGTCGAGGATCAGCACATTGTCTTGATCGGACAGCCCGGTCTGTTCCTGGCGGCCCTGCGACCCGCAGGCCAGCCACAGATAGGGCACCGGCGGCGCGCCGAGATCGTTTTGGGCGAGCGCCAACAGCCGCCGCGTCAGCACATCGGTCAGATTGGTGATCATCTGGCCGACGGTGCGCACGTCGAAGCCGCTGCCGACCATCTGCGCCAGCGCCTGCGGCATCTGGCCGATCGCCTTGCGCAGCCCGTCGAGATCGGATTGCCGCCCGATGTCCCGCACCATGCCGGCCGCCGACAGGGAGTTGCGACGGATCAGGTTGGTGCGCGTGACGATGCCGACGATGTGGCCGCCGTCCAGCACCGGCAGATGGCCGATGTCCCGCTCGCTCATCTCCAGGACGGCGTCCAGCACCGTGGAGTCCGGGCTGAGGCTGCGCGGCGAGGCCGTCATCACCTCGGACACCGGGGTCGATGCGTCCAGCTCGTCGGCGACGACGCGGGCCGTCATGTCGGCGGTGGTCACCATGCCCGCCAGGCGGCCGTCCTCGTCGGCCACCAACAGGCAGGAGATCCGCCGCTTGCGCATCAGCCGGGCGGCGGCACCGACCGGCGCGTCGGGGCCGATGGCCACCGGGTCGGGCGTCATCACGTCGCGCATCTGGGTGGTCAGCAGCGCCGCCGCCGGGTCGACGGCCGCCAGGGTGGCATGCTGCTGGGCGGCCCGGGTGCGATCATAGAAGGCGCTGAAGACCGGGTGGTCGGCCAGCAGCGCCTCGAACCGCTCTTTGGGAATCCAGATGATGTTGGCGGTCTCGCGGACCACCGCGTCGTCGATCGCCAAACCGTCGCGCAACAGGCCGCGCACGCCGATGGTGTCGCCGGCGGCGTAGCGCAGCACCACTTCTTCCTGCGGCGAGATCAGGTCGACCTGCCCACTCTCCAGCACGCACAGCCGCAAGATCGCGTGGTCCCGGACGAACAGGCGCGTGCCGACCGCCGCGCGCTCGGCCGTCGCCTCGCCGGCCAGCGCCTCGATCGCCTCCTCCGGCAGGCTGTCGAAGGGGTGATGCTGCTGGAAGAAGAACCGGAGATCGAGATCGGGTTCGGGGTCGGCCATCAAGTGGTCTCGGCGGGCGGCGGGCGCGTGACGCCGGGATACCCGATAAAGCGGCGATGCCCAAGCCGCGATGGTCGCCCCACAAAAAAAGGGGCGGCGGTCCCTTTCGAAACCGCCGCCCTGTCCAGGCTGGCGCGACCCGCAAAGCGGATCGCGCGTTGACCGGATCAGTGATGAATGGCTGCGCTGGGATGCGCCGCCGGACCGGACCCCCGCGGCACGCGGATGCTCTCCACCAGCTCCTGGATCTCCTGGGGCGGCGCTGCCGTCACCCGCGAGACCGCGTAGGCCACGATGAAGTTGACCAGCGCTCCGACCGCCCCGATCGACAACGGGGAGATGCCGAACAGCCAGTACTCCGGCGTATCCGGGAACTGGTTGGTCCCTGGCAGGAACAGCCAGCCCTTGTACAGCGAGATGTAGACGATGGTGAACGCCAGACCCGACAGCATGCCGGCGATCGCCCCGATGTCGTTGATGCGCTTGAAGAAGATACCCATCATCAACACCGGGAAGATCGACGCAGCGGCCAGACCGAAGGCCAGAGCCACCACCTGTGCCGCGAACCCGGGCGGGTTCAGGCCGAGATAGGTGGCCAACGCGATGGCCAAGGCCATCGAGATACGGGCCGCCCAGAGCTCGCCTTGCTCGGAGATGTTCGGGTTGATCGCCCCCTTGATCAGGTCGTGGCTGATCGCACCGGAAATCGCGAGCAGGAGACCCGCCGCCGTCGACAACGCGGCGGCGAGGCCGCCGGCCGCCACCAGGGCGATCACCCAGGCCGGCAGATTGGCGATCTCCGGATTGGCCAGCACGAGGATGTCACGGTCGAGCCGGACCAACTCGTTGCCCGCCCAGCCGAAGCCCTCGGCCGTCGCGGCCATCTCCTCATTGCCTTCGTTGTAGTACTGGATGAAGCCGTCGTTGTTCTTGTCTTCGAAGACCAGAAGCCCGGTCTGCTCCCAGGTCACCATCCAGTCCGGCTTGTCCTCGAAGGCCAAGGCACCGTCCTCGGCACCGATGCCGCCCGGCCACAGCGTGTCGACGACGTTGAGGCGGGCCATCGCCCCGACCGCCGGCGCGGTCAGGTACAGCAACGCGATGAACACCAGCGCCCAACCGGCCGACCACCGCGCATCGGCCACCCGCGGCACCGTGAAGAAGCGGATGATGACGTGCGGCAGACCGGCGGTGCCGATCATCAGCGACAGGGTGAACAGGACCATGTTGAAGGTGTTGGTGTGGTGCTCGGTGTAGCTGTTGAAGCCGAGATCCGCGAGGACCTGGTTCAACCGCTCCAACAGCGCCACCCCGGACCCGGCATGCTCGGAGAACAGGCCGAGCGGCGGGATCGCATTGCCGGTCAACTGCAGCGAAATGAAGATCGCCGGGATGGTGTAGGCGGTGATCAGCACGCAGTACTGCGCCACCTGGGTGTACGTGATGCCCTTCATGCCGCCGAGAACGGCGTAGAAGAAGACCACGCCCGCGCCGACATACAGCCCGACCTCGGACGGCACCTCCAGGAAGCGGGAGAATGTCACGCCGACGCCGCGCATCTGCCCGATAACGTATGTCACCGAGATGACGATCAGGCACAGCACGCCGACCAGCCGCGCCGCCTGCGAGTAGAAGCGGTCGCCGATGAACTCTGGCACCGTGTACTTGCCGAATTTGCGCAGGTACGGGGCCAACAGCATCGCCAGCAGCACGTAGCCGCCGGTCCAGCCCATCAGGAAGCTTGAGTTGTCATAGCCGACGAAGGCGATCAGGCCGGCCATCGAGATGAACGACGCCGCGGACATCCAGTCCGCCGCCGTCGCCATGCCGTTGACCACGGGATTGACGCCGCGGTTCGCGGCGTAGAACTCGCCGGTCGTGCCGGCGCGCGCCCAGATCGCGATTCCGATGTACAGCGCAAAGGTTCCGCCGACAACGATGTAGATGAGGATCTGTGTATCCATGGTTCTGTTCCTGCCTCCCTTGCCGTGTTCACTCGTCGACGTCGTACTTACGGTCGATCATGTTCATCACGGCGGCGTAAAAGAAAATCAGGACCAGGAACACCAGGATCGAGCCCTGTTGTGCGAACCAGAATCCCAGGTCGGTGCCGCCGACCGCAATGCCGCTCAGCATCGGGCGCAAGACGATCCCGAAACCGAACGACACAACTGCCCAGACGATGAGACAAAAGACGACAAGGCGGAGGTTTGCCCGCCAATAGGCGGCGCCCGTGCCACTTTCTTGAGTCATTCGAATCCTCCTGATGCTGACGAGGTTGTTTCGTTCTTGTTGGATGGTTAACGACGGTGGCTCACATCGTTCGCATTAACCCCCTGCCGGGTCGGCGGCGCCGCCGCGGCGGCAGATAGCTCGCCAGTCGCGTCGCGAGCCCTTGTGCCGAGCTTGTTCCGAGAACGCCGTGTGCCAGCCTGTCCGGCCAACGGCCCTGCCCTCCACCGGTCTACAGCAAATCACGCCGACGACTGATAATAAACATCTTTGTCGCAGGTCCTTGATTCACCGACTGGCCGACACGTTCACCGCTAGCCGATTGATATTCAAGAACTCTCCGAAATATGTTCTAAATCAAACTGTTAACAACCCCTGGCAGCAGCCGGTCCCGAGCGGCTGCGGCGAACCGCCCCGAGCCCCTTCGCTACCCCCCGACAGGGCCGATTTGCCGCTCCCGGCGGCGACCATGCCGCGACAGTAGCCCTTCGACGCGCAACCCAAAGGCGCAAGCGATCGGTTCCGACCAACCGATGATTCGACCACACCCGGCGGCTCGGCACGCGCCGGGCGGCGCGGCGGCTGGCGCAGGACCGCCCCATGACGCTAAGAAGGGATCGGCGGGGTTGCCCACCAGCGCCCCGATCTTGGCGGTGCCTTCACCGGCCGCGCCGGCTTGAGCCTTTGAGGAACAATCCCGACCGTGCCCTCCGTCTTTCCGTTCGCCGCCATCGTCGGTCAGGACGAAATGAAGCTGGCGATCCTGATCGCCGCCGTTGATCCGAAGATCGGCGGTGTCCTGGTGTTCGGCGACCGCGGCACCGGCAAGTCCACCGCGGTACGCGCGCTCGCCGCCCTTCTGCCGAAGATGCGCGCCGTGGTCGGCTGCCCCTATGGCTGCGACCCGGATAAGCCGGGCGGCCATTGCGAGGTCTGTCAGGTAGACGACGCTCCGAACGGCCGCCTGAAGAGCCGCCAGGTACCGGTGCCGGTGGTCGACCTGCCGCTCGGCGCCACCGAAGACCGCGTCGTCGGCGCGCTGGACCTGGAACAGGCGCTGACCCGCGGCCGCAAGGCGTTCGAGCCGGGCCTGCTGGCCCGCGCCAACCGCGGCTTCCTCTATATCGACGAGGCCAATCTGCTTGAAGACCATCTCGTCGACCTGCTGCTGGACGTCGCTGCGTCGGGCGAGAACGTGGTGGAACGCGAGGGGCTGTCGGTGCGCCACCCGGCGCGCTTCGTGCTGGTCGGCAGCGGCAACCCCGAGGAGGGGGAGTTGCGCCCCCAGCTCCTCGACCGCTTCGGGCTGTCGGTGGAGGTCACCACGCCGACGGATCTCGCCACCCGCATCGAGGTGGTCCGCCGGCGCGACGCCTTCGAAGGCGATCCGGACGGCTTCGCCGAAGACTGGGCGAAGGAAGAGGCCAAGCTGCGCCGCCGGGTGGTCGCCGCGCGCAAGCGGCTTGACGGCGTATCGGTGCCCGACGCCGCCTTGGAACGGGCCGCCCGGCTGTGCCTCAGCCTCGGCACCGACGGGCTGCGCGGCGAACTCACCTTGGTGCGCGCGGCGCGCGCGCTCGCGGCGCTGGACAACCGCCCGGCGGTCAGCGACGACCAGTTGCGCCGCGTCGCCCCACCGGCGCTGCGCCACCGCCTCCGGCGCAACCCGCTGGACGATGCCGGCTCGACCACCCGGGTCGGCCGCGCGGTCGCGGAGCTGTTCGACGTATGACCCCGGCGCCCGACGCGCCGCCGCGGGACGAGACCGCCGAGCGCTGGGGCGATGCCGTGCGCGCGGCCCGTCTCGTCGCGGTCGACCCCGCCGGCATCGGCGGCATCGTGCTGCGTGCCCATGCCGGGCCGGTGCGCGAACGCTGGCTGGCGCTGTTGCAGGGCGCGCTGGCCGAGGGCACGCCGCTGCGCCGGCTGCCGGTGCGCGCCGGCGACGACCGGCTGCTCGGCGGGCTCGACCTGGCGGAGACGTTGCGCCTTGGACGCCCGGTGCTGGAACGCGGCCTGTTGGCGGACTGCGACGGCGGCATCGTCGTCGCCGCGATGGCGGAGCGCATGACCGCCGGCACCGCCGCCCGCCTGGCCGCTGCCCTCGATACCAGCAGCGTGCACCTGGAGCGCGACGGCCTGGCCGCGCGCCTGACCACCCGCATCGGCGTGGTGGCGCTGGACGAAGGCATTGCGGAGGACGAACGGCCACCCCCGGCGCTGGCGGAGCGGCTCGGCTGCCATCTCGACCTGACGCCGGTCGGCGTCACCGCCAGCGAGGACCTGTCGGCCGCGCTGGAGGGCACCGAGGAGACCGCCGCCGCGCGGTCGCGCTTGGGCCGCGTAGCGGTCGACGGCGAGATCCTCGCCGCCCTGGTGGCGGCGGCCGCGGCGCTGGGCATCGGGTCGCTGCGCGCGCCCAGCCTGGCGCTGAAGGCCGCCCGCGCCGCCGCCGCGCTGGACGGGCGCGACCAGGTGGCGCCCGAAGACGCGGAACTGGCGGCGCGGCTGGTCCTGGCACCGCGCGCCACCTGCCTGCCGGCCCTGCCGGAGGACACAGCGCCCGAGGAAGACCAGGCCGAAGAGCCGGACGAGGCGCCGGAGGACGACGCCGACACCCCGGCCGGGGAGGACGACAGCGAACCCGACCGCCTGGAAGACCGCGTGCTCGCCGCCGCCGCCGCCGCAATCCCGGCGGACCTGCTGGCGCTGTTGAACCTGTCCCAGGGCGGCCGCCGGCCACCGCGCGCCAGCGGCCCCGCCGGCGCGCCGCAGAAATCGCTCAGCCGCGGCCGTCCGCTGGGCACCCGCCAGGGCCGCCCCGGTGGCGGCGTGCGGCTGAACGTCGTGGAGACCCTGCGCGCCGCCGCCCCCTGGCAGCCGGTGCGCCGCGCCCGCCAGGGCGACGACGCCGCTGCGGACACCGGGCGCCGCGTGCTGGTGCGGCCCGACGACTTCCGCATCAACGCGTTCAAGCAGCGCTCCGAAAGCACGGCGATCTTCCTGGTCGACGCGTCGGGCTCCGCCGCCTTGCACCGGCTGGCGGAGGCCAAGGGCGCGGTGGAGACGCTGCTGGCGGACTGCTACATCCGCCGCGAGCAGGTGGCGCTGATCGCCTTCCGCGGCCAGACGGCCGACCTGCTGCTGCCACCGACCCGCTCTCTGGTGCGCGCCAAGCGAAGCCTGTCGGGTCTGCCCGGCGGCGGTGGCACACCGCTCGCCGCCGGCATCGATGCCGGGGTGGCGCTGGCCGAGGCGCTGTCGCGCAAGGGCCGCACGCCGATCCTGGTGCTGTTGACCGACGGGCGCGCCAATATCGCCCGCGACGGCAGCCCAGGACGCGAGCAGGCCGGCGCCGACGCGCTGGCCGCCGCCCGCGCCGTGCACCTCGCCGGCCTGCCGGCGCTGCTGATCGACATGGCGCCCCGCCCGCAGCCCGCCGCCCAGGCGCTGGCGATGGCGATGGCGGCGCGCTATCTGGCCTTGCCCCACGCCGATCCCGGCACAGTCTCTCAAGCGGTCCGCGTGACCGCCGCCGAAGCGGCCTGAGGGCATGACCGATCCGGCCGCCCGATCGCCGGTACCCCGGCCCGCCTCGGCCGGGCGGCCGGCCCGGCGGATCTGCGGAGCGTTGCCGATGCTGGACATGGCCCGTCCCGACTGGGAGACCGACGGCCGCGACTGGCCGAACCGCGAGGCCAGCCGCTTCGTGGAGGCCGGCGGACTGACCTGGCACGTCCAGACCCAGGGGACCGGGCCGGTCGCGCTGCTGCTGCACGGCACCGGCGCGGCGACGCATTCCTGGCGCGGCCTGATGCCGATCCTGGCGGAGAACTTCACCGTCATCGCCCCGGACCTGCCGGCGCATGGCTTCACCGGCCGCCCGCCGTCCTTCCGTCTGTCGTTGCCGGGCATGTCGCGGCTGATCGGCGCGTTGATGGAGCGGCTGGACGCCCGCCCCCACCTCGTCGTCGGCCACAGCGCCGGGGCGGCGATCGCCATCCGCGCCAGCCTCGACGGCCGGTTGCGCCCGAAGGCGCTGGTCGGCCTGAACGCCGCGCTGCGCCCCTTTCGCGGGGCGGCGGGCGACGTCTTCCCGGTGCTGGCCAAGCTGTTGTTCCTCAACCCGCTGGCGCCGCGCGTCTTCGCCTGGGCCGGCCAGGAGCGCGCGCGGGTGGAAAAGCTGATGGCCGACACCGGCTCGGCCATCGATCCGGTGGGCCTCGACCTCTATGCCCGGCTGTTCGCCCGGCCCGGCCATGTCGCCGGCGCGCTGGGTATGATGGCCAATTGGAACCTGAAGCCGGTGGAGCGCATGCTGGCCCGGCTGCAGCCGCCGCTGTTGCTGGTGGCGGCGGAAAAGGACCGCGCGGTGCCGCCGGAGGATGCCGCCGGCATCGCCGCCCGCGCCCCGGTGGGCGAGGTGCTGGCGCTGGCCGATCTCGGCCATCTGGCGCATGAGGAAGCGCCGGCGGTGGTCGCCGACATCCTGGTCCGCTTCGCCGCACGGGTCGGCATCCTGTCCGGCGGGGACCCGACGTGAGCGCGGCCGTCCCCGGCACCGTCGACGCGTCGGCCCGGCCGGCCGACCATCCGCTGCGCCGCACGCTGAACGACGAGGTGCATGCCCGGCCGCCGACGCCGCTGCGCACGCCGGCCCGGGTGTCCTACATCGCGCTCTTGTCGGACGGGGCCGGCGACGCGGCGGCGCGGACCATGGTCGGCGACCTCGCCGGGCGCTATCCCGGCGTCTACCAACCGCCGCCGGAGGCCAGCCACTACAGCGCCGATCTCGGCCCCTTCCAGGTAATCTGGGAGAAGCACAGCGAATTCCAGCGCTACACCTTCGTCGTGGAGTCCGACGGCGCCCACGCCTTCGACCAGCCGGCGATCCGCGCGGTGCCGGCCGACTGGCTAGGCAGCCTGGACGGCGAGACCGTCATGGCCGCCCATGTCGCGGTGCTGCGCGAGAACGACATCGCGGACACCTGCCCGCCCGACCGCGTCACCCATCAGGCGGAGATCGCCGAGCGGTTCTTCCGGGGCAACCTGATGCTGGGCGCCGACGTCACCGGCCGCCGCGGCACGTCGCTCAGCGATTTCCGCATCCATGCCGACGGCTTCAGCCGGTTCGTCATCGTCAACCGGGCGCTGAACGCCTATCAGACGGGCCGGATGGTCCAGCGGCTGTTGGAGATGGACACCTACCGCATCCTGGCGCTGATGGCCCTGCCGCTGGCGCAGAAGCTCACCCCCTTCCTGACGGAGCGGGAGCGCGAGCTGGCGCGGATCGCCGCGGCCTTGTCCGCGCCGAGCGGAGCGGACGAGCAGGCGCTGCTGGAACGGCTGACCGGCCTCGCCGCGGAGATCGAGACAACCAAGACCGAGACCAGCTTCCGCTTCGACGCGGCAGCGGCCTATTACGGCCTGGTGCGCGCCCGCATCCACGAGCTGCGCGAGGACCGCATCGAGGGGCTGCAGACCTTCGAGGAGTTCACCGAGCGGCGGCTCGCCCCGGCGATGAACACCTGCGCGGCCGTCTCCGACCGGCAGGAGAGCCTGTCGGCGCGCATGTCGCGGGCGACGCAACTGCTGTCGACCCGCGTCGACATCCAGCGGCAGACCCAGAACCGCGCACTGCTGCAGAGCATGAACAACCGGGCGCGGCTGCAGCTTCGCCTGCAGGAGACGGTGGAGGGCCTGTCCACCGCCGCCATCACCTATTACGTCGTCGGCCTGATCGGCTACGGCGCGGAGGCGCTGACCCGCTGGCTGCCCTGGCTCGACCCGAAGCTCGCCATGGGCCTCAGCATCCCGGTCGTCGGCGGCCTGATCTGGGCCGGCGTCCGCCGCGCCCGCCGCCGCCTGATGCGCGACGCCGCCTGACCGGACGGCGTCGGTCGCGGCGCTGTCTGTCCGTCAGAGTTGACATCGATCAGTGTCAACCTGACTTGTCAGTTGGCGGCATTCGCCCTAGACTGATGCACCATGTTGGACGTCTCGCCTCCCTCGCTCGGCGGACCCCCCGCCGATGTGACCGACCCGCCAGGCCCGTATCCTTCCCAGCCCAATGCCCCGCACGCCGTCGTCATCGGCAGCGGCTTCGGCGGGCTGGCGGCGGCCGTGCGCCTGGGCGCGCGCGGCTACCGCGTCACCGTGCTGGAGAAGCTCGACCAGCCCGGTGGGCGGGCCTATGTCCACCGGCAGAACGGCTTCACCTTCGATGCCGGGCCGACGATGATCACCGCGCCCTTCCTGTTCGAGGAGCTGTGGGCGCTGGCCGGCCGCCGCTTCCAGGACGACATGGCGCTGGCGGCGATGGATCCGTTTTACGTCATCCGCTTCGCCGACGGATCGTCCTTCCGCTACACCGGCGATCCCGAGGCCATGGAGGCGGAAATCGCCCGCTTCGCCCCCGGCGATGTCGAGGGCTACCGCCGCTTCATGAAGGAGAGCGAGCGGATCTTCCGCATCGGCTTCGAGAAGTTCGGCCATGTGCCCTTCGGCAGCGTCGCCGACATGCTGCGCGTCGCGCCGGAGCTGGTGCGGCTGGGCGGCCACCGCTCGGTCTGGGGCCTGGTCAGCCGCTACATCAAGGACGAGCGGCTGCGCATCGTCTTCAGCTTCCATCCGCTGCTGATCGGCGGCAACCCGTTCAGCGTCACCTCGGTCTACTGCCTGATCGCGTTCCTGGAACGCAAATGGGGCGTGCATTTCGCCATGGGCGGCACCGGCCGGCTGGTCACCGGGCTGGTCGACCTGATCCGCCATCAGGGCGGCACGGTGCGCCTGAACGCCCCCGTCGAGGAAATCCTGCTGGAGGGCCGCACGGCCGTCGGCGTGCGCCTGGCGTCGGGCGAGCGGATCCCCGCCGCCATCGTCGTCTCCAACGCCGACCCCGCCTGGACCTACCGCCACATGCTGCCGGCGACGGCGCGCCGGCACTGGACCGACGCCAAGATCGAGCGCGGCCGCTACTCCATGAGCCTGTTCGTCTGGTATTTCGGCACCAACCGGCGCTACGAGACGGTCGACCACCACACGATCCTGCTCGGCCCCCGCTACCGCGGCCTGGTGCACGACATCTTCAAGCGGCACATCCTGCCGGAGGATTTCAGCCTCTACCTGCACCGGCCGACCGCCACCGACCCGTCGTTGGCCCCGCCGGGCTGCGACACCTTCTACGTGCTGTCGCCGGTGCCCAATCTGAAGAGCGATGTCGACTGGCAGACAGCGGCAGAGCCCTATCGCCGGTCCATCGCCGACTTCCTGGGCCGCACCCTGCTGCCCGGGCTGGACGAGGCGGTGGTCGCCTCGCACATGCTGACGCCGCAGGGCTTCCAGGACCGGCTGTGGTCGTTCCGGGGAGCGGCCTTCGCGCTGGAGCCGGTGTTGATGCAGAGCGCCTGGTTCCGGCCGCACAACGAAAGCGAAGACATCCGCCATCTCTATCTGGTGGGCGCGGGCACCCATCCCGGCGGCGGCGTGCCGGGCGTGTTGTCCTCCGCCCGCGTTCTGGACACCGTGGTTCCCGATGCTGTGGCCTTTGCCTGAGCCGCCGGCGGCCCCGCCGGTCCCGGTGGCGGTCGATCCGGCCGCCGCCGACCTCGACGCCTGCCGGTCGCTGATCCGCACCGGCTCGCGCAGCTTCTTCACCGCCTCGCTGCTGCTGCCGCGCCGCGTGCGCGATCCGGCCTATGCGCTCTACGCCTTCTGCCGGCTGGCCGACGACGCGGTCGACGAGACCGGACAGCACCTGAACGAGGTGGCCGGGCTGCGCCAGCGGCTCGACCGCATCTATGACGGCCGGCCGCTCGCCGCACCCGCCGACCGGGCGTTCGCCCGGGTCGTCGCCGACCACGCCATGCCCAAGGCTTTGCCGGCGGCCCTGTTGGAAGGGCTGCAATGGGATGCCGACGGCCGCCGCTATCACACGCTGAGCGAGCTTTACGCCTATGCGGCGCGGGTCGCCGGCTCCGTCGGGGCGATGATGACGGTGCTGATGGGCGTGCGCCGGTCGTCTATCCTGGCCCGGGCGTGCGATCTCGGCGTCGCCATGCAGCTCACCAACATCGCCCGCGATGTCGGGGAGGATGCGCGTGCGGGCCGGGTCTATCTGCCGCTGTGCTGGCTGCGCGAAGCCGGCATCGATGTCGAGGCCTGGCTGGCGCGGCCCGCCTTTACCCCGGCGCTGGGCCAAGTCGTCGACCGCCTGTTGAAGGTCGCCGACGCGCTCTACCGCCGGTCGGTGCCGGGCATCGGCGGCCTGCCCGCCGTCTGCCGGCCGGCGATCCTGGCGGCCCGCCTGCTCTATGCGGAGATCGGGTGCGAGGTGGCGCGCCGCGGCCACGACAGCGTGTCCAGCCGCGCCGTGGTCGGTCTGTCGCGCAAGCTGGCCCTGGTCAGCGGCGCGGCGGCAGCCAGCCCGCTGGCCCGTGGCCGCACCGACATGCCCGCCCTGGAAGAGGTTCGCTTCCTGGTGGAGGCGGTCACCGCGCTGGGCGCCGGTGCCGCGGCGGAGGAAGACGCCGTCGCCTGGTGGCAGCTCGGCGAGCGCATCGGCCGCGTGATGGAGCTGTTCAAGGAACTGGAACAGCGGGACTTGGCGACGCGGGCGGAGCGCTTGCGCTGACAGGCGCCGCCTGCGCGCGCCACCACGCGGCCGCCATCAGCACCGGCCACAACGCATATTGGTGATTGGCGCGGCCGGCGAGGTGATCGGCCCATAGCGCGCGGATCGGCGCCGGCTCGATGGGGCCGAGCACCGTCAGGCCGGCCGGCGTCAGCAGATCCTCCGCCCAATCGCGCAAAGGCCCGCGCAGCCAGCGGTGCAGCGGCACGGCGAAGCCGCTCTTCGGCCGGCGGGTCAAGGCCGGCGGCACATGCCGGTCGAGGATCGCGCGCAGCGGCCGCTTGGTCTCGCCGCCCGACAGCCGCTCCGCCGGTGCCAGCGCCCAGGCCCGGGCGATCACCCGGTGGTCGAGCAGCGGCACCCGCGCCTCCAGCCCCACCGCCATGGTCGCCCGGTCGACCTTCGTCAGAATATCGCCGGCCAGATAGGTCTCCACATCGCGGACCTGCATCGCCAGCGCCGCCGGCCAGCCTGCCGGCGGATCGGCGCCATAGAGAAGGTCGCCGGGCGGCTCCACCGGATCGCCGAGCGGCAGGGCCGCACCCGGCCATTGGCCGACCAGCGACGGGTAGACCGCCGCCGGGTCGTCCACCGCCAGCGACCGCGCCAACTTGTGCAGCTTCTCGCCGGCCTGGCGGGGTCTGAGACGCCGCGGCAAGGCCGCCGCCACCCGATCCCAGGCCGCCGGGACCGGACCCGCGAGGCCGCGCGAAACCCCCCGGCGAACGGACCGCGGCAGCGCCCGCGTCAGCCGGTCCAGCCGCGCGGCCAGGCGGTGGCGGTTGTAGCCGGCAAAAGTCTCGTCGCCGCCGTCGCCGCTCAACGCCACCACGACATGCTGGCGGGCCATCGCGGCGATCAGCGCCGTCGGGATCGCCGAGGCGTCGGCGAAGGGCTCATCGAACAGCGACGGCAACCGCGCGACGACGTCCAGCGCCGTCGCCTCGTCGACGATCAGCTCCGTGTGCTCGGTCCCGAGATGCCGGGCGACCGCGCGTGCCGACGCCGACTCGTCATAGTCGCGGTCGGCGAACCCGATGGTGAAGGTGCGGATCGGCCGGTCGCTGGCGCGCGCCATCAAGGCGGTCACCGTCGTGCTGTCGATGCCGCCCGACAGGAATGCGCCCACCGGCCGATCGGCCACCATGCGCCGGCCGACGGCGTCGGCGAGCAGCGCCTCCGTCTCGCGAAAGCCGGGGTCGCGCCGCGGCGCCGCCAGGCCCGCCGCCGCAATCTCGCGCGGATCCCAGTACCGGGTCTCCTCCACCCGACCGTCGGCCTTGATGGTCACCCGGCAGCCGGGCGGCACCTGGCGCAGGTCGGGATGGATCGACAGCGGCGGCGGCAGATGGCCGAGCCGGAGCAGTGCCGCCAGCGCCGCCGGCGCCATCGCCGGTCGGTAGTCGGGATGGGCGGCGATCGCCCGCAGCTCGGACGCGAAGACCACCGCACCGCCGACGCGGCCCCACAGCAGCGGCTTGATGCCGACGCGGTCGCGCACCAGGGTCAACCGGCGGTCGCGGCGATCCCATAGCGCGAAGGCGAACATGCCCACACAACGCTCGACCGCCGCCGCCACCCCCCAGGCGTCGATGGCGGCCAACAGGACCTCGGTGTCGGACCCGCCGCGGAACCGCGCACCCTGGGCCGCCAGATCGTCCCTGAGGGCGGCGAAATTGTAGATCTCGCCGTTATAGGTGACGACGTAGCGGCCGCTGGGCGAAACCATCGGCTGACGGCCCGCCTCGCTGAGGTCGATGATCGCCAGTCGGCGGTGCGACAGCGCCAACCCGGCCGCCGGATCGCCCCACACCCCGTCGCCGTCCGGCCCGCGATGGGCCAGCGCCGCCGCCATCGCCGCAGCGATCGGCCGGGGATCGCCCCCGCCCTGCCAGATGCCCGCGATCCCGCACATCGCTCTAAGCCCCGGCCACGCTGGCGGTCACACCGCCTCGACGACCAGCGTGGGCACACGCACCCGCACCTGGCGGCCCATCAGGCTCAACAACAGCACCACGCGGTGATCGTCCATCGCGCAGTCGAACAGCCCCTCCAGCTCCGCAAAGGCGCCTTCGCGCACGCGCACCGCCTGGCCGGGCGCGAACGGCGGCGGGTTGGCCGGAATGGCGCCGTCCGGCGCCTCGCGCGCCTTGATCATCTCCACCAGCCCATCCGGCACCGGCGTCGGGCGGTCGGAGAACTGGACCAGGCGGCGCACCCCGAAGGTCGAGCGGATCGGCCGCCAGCGCTGGCGCGCGATGTCCAGGAGCACGAAGACATAGCCGGGGAAGAACGGCACCTGCACGTCCTCCACCCGCCGGGCATGGCGCCGCCGCTTCCAGATCTTCGGGCAATAGGCGTCGAAGCCCTGTCGGGCGAGATTGAGCAGCGCCGTCGCCTCGGCCCGCGGGTGCGTTTCTACCACGAACCAGCGGGACCCGTCCTCGTTCAGGGCCAAGTCGGACATGGGCTCAGTGATCCTTCTGGGGGGACAGCCGCGGCCGGTCGCGGCGCAGCACCTTCAGCACCGCCGGGGTCAGCAGGCGCTCCGCCGGCCAGGTGGCGCTGAGACGCTCGAAGGTCGCCTGCGGGGCGACCAGGTCGGTGACCAGCACGCCGTCGACCGCCGCGGGGTCGAGGCGTGGGACCACCGGCAGTCCGGCGAAGCTGCGCGGGCCCGCCGCGGCATCGGTGTCCAGGATGGCGACCAGCGCGATCGTCTCGGGCCGGCAGATCACCGCGACCTCCGCCAGGTCGCCCCGGCCGGCCAGCGCCAGCCGGCACAGCCCCTGGTCCGCGGCCTGATCGAACAGCCGCTCGCACTGGCCGCGGGCGCGGCGGAAGAAGGCGAAGGACGACCGCAGATACTCCGCCGTCAGCCGGGTCTTCTCCGTGAAGCCCTGCGGCGTCAGGTAGTAGGAATAGCGGTTGGCCGGTACCTGCTGGGCCTTGATCCAGCCCTTGGCGACGCAGCGCTTCAGATAGGTGTTGACGAGGCCGAGCGCGATGCCCAGCGACCGCGCCAGATCGCGCTGGCTGACCTGGGCGTTCTCCGCCACCGCATCCAGCATGTCCAGCGTCAGCGCCGGGTCGAGATCAGCCCGCGACCGCCCGGAAGGTTCCGTCATCACCCCGCCCGCCAGCCGCGCCAACGCGCAGCGTTCATTCGGTGAACGATGCTCAACCTAGCGCGCAACTTGCCGCAACGCAACATCGTTCACCGTCTGAACGAAGATCCGGCTACACCCTACGGCTCAGCACGCGGATGCGGCTGTCGACCTCGCCGCGGTCGACATAGAAGCCGTGCAGATGGCGGTGGCCCGTGGACGGATCGAAAGCGTCCCGGCCATGCAGCACCCGCCGGTTGTCGAACACCATCATCTCGCCGCCCGTCAGGCGCAGCGTCAGCACATAGGCCGGATCGCGCGTCAAGCGCATGAACCGGCGATAGGCGGCGTAGTAGTCGGCCACCACCGCCGCCGGCATGTCGAAGCTGTCGGCCAGATGCGGGCTGAACCGCACCTCCGCGACCGCGCCCGCCTCGTCGAGCCGCAGAACCGTCGCCCGATGGCGGATGTCATACTCGCCGTCCTGAAACCGGAACGGCACCGTGACCCGGGCCAGCAGGTCGAAGGCGGCCGGATCGCTGCGCCGCAGATCCTCCGCCACCGCAAAGCCATCGCACAGCAGCGAGCCGCCGCCGGCCGCCTCGTTCGCCAGGCAATGCAGGAACTGGAAGCCAGGCGCCAGCTCCTGGTTGGGCAGGTCCGTGTGCAGCGGCAGGCGCTCGGCCGTATAGGCCAGGTTGTTGGGGTCGGGCTTCGAGACGACGGTGAAGTCGACGCCGAAATTCGTCTCGCGCAGGAAGCCGACGCGCCGCGCCAGCGCCTCGCTGCCGGCCTCGCCGTCCGCGATGCCGGTGACCAAGCCGAGGCCGAGCCGCTTGGTCGCAACCAGCCAATCGCGCAGCCGGGCATCGTCGGCCATCAGCCCCGCGGCATCCGCCTGGGGCAGGGCCGTGCGCGCGCCATCGCCGCGCCAGGTGATGGGCGCGACCGCCGCCGGGTCCGGCGCCGGGCGGCCGGGCCGGTGACGGCGCAGCCAGGCGACGGGAAACCGGCTGACATGGCCGTCCGCCGCCCAGGTCACCGCCAGCGTCTCGCCCTCCCGGGCGACCGAGGCGGGACGGATGTCGGATGCCACGGACAACAGGTCGAACTGCCGCTCCCGGGTCTCGGGATGGAAACCGCTGGGGCAGTTGTCGCGCAGCCACAGAAAGGGGAAATCGGCCTGGTCGCCGTCGGGCCAAGCCACGCGGACCGCGCCGGCATCGGCGCGGATGGTCGCTGAGGTCATGTCGGAACATCTCCCGAAGAATGTTGAACGCGGGATCTCGGCCGAAGCCGGCGTCAACATCCGTCGGGCGGAGGCCACCACTGATAGGCCTTGGTGTAGGGGGTGCCGGGACAGCGCCCGACAACGGTGGTCATGTCGATCGTTCCGCACCGGAAATTGATCGCGATCATCGTCCAGACGGGCCGGCTGCCGCAAGGGCCGGCGACGCCGCGGCCCTCGGATCAGTCAACGCGGTCCAGCGCCCAGGCGATTGCCGCCGCCATCACGTCGCGCAAGACGGCGGCCAGCCGGTCCGCCTTGGCGACGTCGTAGGCCGCGGCACCGCCGACCGTCGGCGCCGTCATGTAGGCGTCCTGGGCCAGCTCCATCTGCAGCGCATGCACGCCGCGGCCGGGATCGCCATAGGCGCGGGTGATGTAGCCACCGGTGAACCGGCCGTCGACGACATGGGTGAAGCCGTCCGCCGCCGCGCAGGCCGCCGCCGCCGCATCGATCAATGCCGGGTCGGCCGCCGTCCCGCGGTTGGTGCCGAGATTGAGATCCGGCAGCCGCCCGTCGAACAGCCGCGGCACTTCCGCAGCGATGGAATGGCCGTCATAGACGACGGCGATGCCGAAGCGCGCGCGGCTCTCCACGATCAGCGCCGCCAGCGCATCGTGATAGGGCCGCCAATAGGTCTCCCGGCGGGCCGCCACCTCGTCCGCGTCCGGCTCGACCCCCGGTCGGTAGAGCGGCCGTCCGTCGAAGCTCTGCCGCGGCACCAGGCCGGTCGCCACCTGGCCGGGATAGAGCGGCTGGTCATCCGCCGGCCGGTTGAGGTCGACGACATAGCGCGAGGGCACGGCGCGGATCACGCTGGCCCCCAGCTCGCGCGCGAACTGGTAGAGCCGGTCGACCGCCCAGTCGGTATCCGGCACCGCCCGGCCGGTCTCGGTCATCCGCGCCGCCACGTCCTCCGGCAGCCAAGTGCCGGAATGCGGCAAGCTCACCACCAGCGGAACGGTGCCGCGGCTGACCGCCGCCACCGCCTGCCAGGGGCGCGGCACGATCACGGCGGGCGCGCCCCGATCGGCCGGCGCGTCGTCACTTGGCAGCAGACCGGCGACATAGCCGCTCAGCCCGCCGCCGCGCACCAGCTCCCCGATCGCCGCGACATCCGGGGCCATCAGCCGGTCGCGATCGAGCCGCGGGACATGCGCGCGCACCGCGTCCACCGCGCTTTCCAGGATCGGCGTCGAGGTCAGCGGCCGGTGGAACTCCAACCCCTGGACCGCCGCCAGCAGCTCGATGGCGGCGATGTCGGCGGCGTTCGTTGCCATCTCCGCCAACCGTGCCGCCGCCGCCGTTGCCATGGACACATGGTCTTCCTGGTTGGCCGACGTCGGCAGGCTGTCCACCGACTGCGGCGCCGCCAGTGCCTTGTTGCGGCTGGTCAGCGCGGCGGCCGTGACATGGGCGATCATGAAGCCGGAGTTCAGGCCCGGCTCGGCCATCAGGAAGGGCGGCAGGTCGCTGATCGCGTTGTCGTTCAACAGCGCGATGCGGCGCTCGCTCATGCCGCCGATCTCCGCGATCGCCAGGGCAAGCTGGTCGGCGGCGAAGGCCACCGGCTGGGCGTGGAAATTGCCCCCCGACAAGACCTCCCCCGCCTCGGCGAAGACCAGCGGATTGTCGGTGACGGCGTTCGCCTCGCCGATCAGCGACCGCGCCGCCTCGCGCATCAGGTCCAGCACCGCGCCCATCACCTGGGGTTGGCAGCGCAGGCTGTAGGGGTCCTGCACCTTGCCGCAATCGGCATGGCTGCGGCTGATCTCGCTGTCGGCGAGCAGGGCGCGGAAGGCCGCCGCCACGTCGATCTGCCCGGCCCGGCCGCGCACCGCGTTGATGCGCGCATCGAACGGCACGCGGCTCGCCAACGCCGCCTCCACCGACAAGGCCCCGGCGACCAGCGCGGCGGCGAACGCATCCTCCGCCGCGAACAGGCCGGCCAGCGCCAGCGCGGTCGACACCTGCGTGCCGTTGATCAGCGCCAGGCCTTCCTTCGCCGCCAGCGCCAACGGGGCGAGCCCGGCCCGCTTCAGCCCGACCGCAGCCGGCAGCACGTCGCCCGCCACCCGCACCTCGCCCAGGCCGAGCAGGGCGGCCGACAGATGCGCCAGCGGCGCCAGGTCGCCCGATGCGCCGACCGATCCGCGCTCCGGCACCACCGGCAGCACGTCGGCGCGGGCGAGCGCGGCCAGCGCCTCGATCACGTCCCAGCGCACCCCGGACACGCCTTGCGCAAGGGAGCGGATCTTCAACGCCAAGATCAGCCGCACCACCGGATCGGGCAGCGCCGGGCCGGTGCCGGCGGCGTGGCTGACCACCAGGTTGCGCTGCAACTGGGCCAAGTCGGCGGCGTCGATGCGCGTGTTGGCCAGCTTGCCGAAGCCCGTGTTGATACCGTAGAGCGCGTCGGGCCGGGCGGCCTGCGCGGCCACGAAATCGGCGCCCGCGTCGACCGCCCGGCGATTGTCGCCGCCCAGCACCGGGCGGACTTTGCACGTCATCAGCGCGCGCAGCCCAGCGAGATCCAGGGGGCGGTCGACCGCGATCTCGGTCACGGCGGGGGGATCGGACGGCATGGGGGACACGAAGCCTCAAGGATGAAAAAAACGGGCCCGGCGGTCGAACCGCCGAGCCCGCAAGGATCCCTTGTCCGGCGACGCCGCCGGGGGAAGAGCGTGCGCGAACCGCCGGACCCCGACGGTTCGCGACGGATCAGTTGGTCGGCAATTCGGCGTAGCTGCCGCCCGACCACTCGTACCAGACATAGGCCGGCTGCTCGACGTCACCCTTGTCGTCGAAGCTCAGCTCGCCGATCACCGTGTCGAAGGTCATCGAGTGCATCGCCTCGACCACCGGCTCCAGATCGGTGGTGCCGGCCGCCTCGGCCGCCTGGACGAACACCTGGATCGCCGCATAGGTGTAGAGGGTGTAGCCCTCCGGCTCGATGCCCGCCTCGCGGAAGCGGTCCACCAAGTCCGCCGCGGTCGCCATGTTGCGCGGGTCGGGGCCGAAGGTCATCAGCGTACCCTCGCCGGCATCGCCGGTGATCGACCAGAACTCGTCGGTCACCAGCGCGTCGCCGGAGATGAGCTGGGTGTCCATGCCCTGCTCGCGCATCTGGCGGACCATCAGGCCGGCCTCGGTGTGGTAGCCGCCGACATAGAGAACGTCGATGGCGTTCTCCTTCAACAGCGAGACCAGCGCGGAGTAGTCGCTCTCGCCCGCCGTGTAGGCTTCGTAGAGGGTCTCCTCCAGGCCCGCCTCGTTCAGCGACAGGCGCGTCGCATCCGCCAGACCCTGGCCGTACGCCGTCTTGTCGTGGACGATCGCGATATTGGCGTCGGAATAGGCGTCCAGGAGATGCGTCGCGGCGATCGCGCCCTGCTGGTCGTCGCGGCCGCACACGCGGAAGACGTTCTCGCCGCCTTCGTCGGTCAGCGCCGGATTGGTCGACGCCGGCGAGATCTGCAGGATCCCTTCCTCGGTGTAGACCTGGCTGGCCGGGATCGACGAGCCGGAGCAGAAATGCCCGGCCATGAAGATCACGCCGTCATTGACCATCTGATTGGCCACCGACACGGCCTGGCGCGGATCGCAGGCATCGTCGCCGACCAGCAGCGTCACCTCTTCGCCGAGCAGGCCGCCCGCGGCGTTGAGATCGGCGACGGCCATCTCCGCGCCGTTCTTCATCTGCTCGCCGAACGATGCGTATTGCCCGGTCATCGGACCCGCGGTGGCAATGACGATCTCCGCCTGGGCCGCACCGGCGCCCAGCGCGACCAGGGCGGCCGAACCGAGAAGAACCGACTTCAGTTTGGTCATGATAGATACGCTCCCTGTTGTTGGTCCGACGGACGGGCCGCGTCTCGACCGACCGTCGCGCGACGTCTGCCGGCAACGGGTCAAGCGGTGGCCGTCCGACCGGCCTGTCCACGACATTCGCTGCCCGACGGGGGCTGCCCGGCGGGCGGGCGGCTCGGATCGGACGGTGCCTGTCGGCGGGACCGGTGGCCGAGACGGTGTCATTGTCCCGGTTCCGGCCGCTTCCACCGAAGCTGAAAGCGACATTAGTCGGGCCAATCAAGCCCGTCCAGCGCCAGCATGGCTGTGAACCGCGCGAACCGCACTACCTCTTGGATAGTCGGCGCGCGCCCGACCGGCTTGCCTCGCGGGCCGGGACATGGCAAGCGCCGGTGTCCCGAGACGGCGCGAACCCCACCGCTGACGAGCGATGATGCCATGCTCCGCCACCACCAGCTTTGCCCCGCTTCCCGCTCAGCCGGCGGTGCGCCCCGAAGATGCTTGGGGTGGCTGGCGGCCGTTCTCGGCGTCTGGCTCGCCCTGGTGCCCGGCGCCGCGCCCGCCCAGGCGCCCGACGCCGCGCCGCCGCCCGCCGAAGAGGCATCGGCGCCGGACGACGCCGAGACACGCCAGCGCATCGAGGCCCTGATCGCCACCCTGGAGGACGACGCGCGCCGCGGCGAACTGGTGGAGACGCTGCGGCTGCTGCTGGCAACCGACGGCGGGGCCGGTGCCGACACGGCCGGCGAGACCGCCGCGGCCCCGGCGGTCCTGGAGACGCTGGCCGCCCGGATCTTTGCAACCCTGGAAAGCGGCGTCAGCGACCTGGTCGCCCAATTCACCGCGGCCGGCGAGGCGCTGGCCAACCTGCCGGCTGCGGCGAACTGGCTGACCGATCAGTTGGAGAGCGAGATCGCGCGGGCGCGCTGGACCAACATCGCCACCGGGCTGGCCCTGGTGCTGGGGGGCGGGCTGGTCGCCGCGGCGTTGGCCCGCCGCGGGCTCAGCGCCACCCGACGGCGGCTCGACCAGTCGGTGCCGGACGCCGGATCGATCGGCCAATCCTGGCGCGCGGCGTTGCGTCTGATCGTGGCGCTGGTCCCGGTGCTGGCCTTCGCCGCCATCGGCTATGCCATCGCGGGCGGCTCCAACCTGGGCTATGGGGCGCGGCTGCTGGCGCTCAGCGTGGTCAACGCGCTGGTCGCCGCCGCCGTCTGCCTGACCACGGCCCGCGCCGTGCTGGCGCCGACGGTCGCGGCCCTGCGGCCGGCAGCGCTGAACGACGAGGATGCCGTCGCGGTCTACGGGCTGATCCGACGGCTGACGGTCGCCGGCACGCTGGGTTTCCTGATCGCGGAGGCCGGCGTGACGCTGGGGCTGTCGCCGGTGCTGCGCGAGGCGCTGCTGTCGGCGATCGGGCTGGTGCTGGCCGGTATGTTGGTCCTGGCCGTGCTGCGCTACCGCGATCGCATCGGCCGCGCCATCGCCGGCCGCCCGGCCGAGACGCCGGCGGCAGACGGTCCGCCGGACGCGCAAGGCCCGCCGGACCCCGGGACCGATGCGATACCCGAGGCGGCGGAACCCGGACGCTGGGCGCTGTTGCGGCGCCTGACCGCGGAGGTCTGGCACGGCCTGGCCATCGCCTACATCCTCGTCGCCTATGCCATCTTCGCACTGAAGATCGAGGGCGGCTTTGGCTTCCTCTTGCGCGCCACGGTCATGTCGGCGGCGATCCTGGCGGCGGCCCATGTGCTGGCCAATGTGGTGCTGGCGGCGCTCTACCGCCTCTCCGCCGCCGCCCGCGACCCCGGCAAACGCGCGCCGGGCAATCCGGGATCGCGCGATGCCCAGGCGCTGAAGCCGGGGGTCGCCCAGTCCGTGCGCGCCGGCGTCTTCGCCGGGGCGCTGGTGCTGGTGCTGGATGCCTGGGGGCTCGGCACGCTGGACCTGCTGTTCGGCGAGGTCGGCCGCGCGCTGCTCGACAGCGTCGCCAGCATCATCATTATCCTGGCGATCGCGCTCGCGGTCTGGGAGATCGCGTCGCGGCTGATCGCCCGCCAGCTTGCCCGGACGGAACGGGCCGGCAGCAGCCCGTCACAGGTTCAGCGCCAGCGAACCCTGCTGCCGCTGCTGCGCAACGTCGTCCTGGTCATCCTGGTCACCGTGGTGCTGTTCATGGTGCTGTCGGAGCTGGGGATCGACATCGCCCCGCTCTTGGCCGGGGCCGGCGTCGTCGGTCTGGCCGTCGGCTTCGGCGCACAGACCCTGGTGAAGGACGTCATCTCCGGCCTGTTCAACCTCTTGGAGAACACCGTGGCCGTGGGCGACGTGGTGGAGGTCGGGTCCCATTCCGGGCTGGTGGAGAGCATGTCGATCCGCACGGTCCGGCTGCGCGACCTCGCCGGCAATGTGCACACCATCCCCTTCGGCGACGTGACCGCCGTCACCAACATGACCCGCGGCTTCTCCTACTACGTCTTCGATATCGGCGTGGCCTATCGAGAGGATATCGACGCGGTGATGGCGGTGATCCGCGAGATCGGCGACGAGCTGGGCCGGGAGATGCCCTATGCCAGCCTGATCCTGGCCCCTATCGAGATCCTCGGCGTCGATGCCTTCACCGACAGCGCCGTCGTCGTCAAGGCGCGCATCAAGACGACGCCGATCAACCAGTGGACGGTGGGCCGCGAGTTCAATCGGCGCCTGAAGAACCGGTTCGACGCGCTGGGCATCGAAATCCCCTTCCCACACACCACCGTCTATTTCGGCCAGGACAAGGCGGGCGGTGCCCCGGCGGCGCCGGTTCGCCTGACCGCCCCGGACCTGTTGGCCGCCCTGGCCGCCCGGGATGCCGACCCCCGCGCCAAGGCCAAACCGTCGCTGAAGAAGCGCACCGCGCCCAAACCCGGGCGCGGCGACGATCTACCGGAGAGCCATCCCGGCGACGATGGCGATTGAACGGGGGGCCGACCGATCGGCCGCTATCCCGCCAGGCGGGAGAGGCCGACCAGCAAGCTGCCGGCGGCCAGCAGGCACGCCGCCGTGCGGACGCTGTTCCACCGGGTCCAGCGCGCAAGATAGGTGTCCTTCCAGAACGTCGCCGCCGCCATCCCGTCCGGCCCGGCCGCGGCGAGCCGGTTGTTGAGCGGCACATTGAAGACGACCGTCGCCCCGAAGACGCCGACGAGATAGAGCGCGCCTGCGATCATGATCGGGGCCGCCGCCGGCGCCGGCAACGCCACGGCGGCCTGGACGACCAGGATCACCGACACGATCGCCAGCCCGAAGAACAGCGCCATGAAGACGGACCGCAGGATCTCGCGATTGATCCGGTTCATCGCGTCGATGCCGGCCGCGGCGTCGACCCGGCCCAGCGACCGCATGATGAAGTCCGAGAACGCCAGGAAGACGCCCCCGATCATGGCGAAGGCCAGGACCGAGACTTGGCAGAGGACGAAGAACCAGGTCGACATCGTCGGTATCCTTTCGCGACGGCGGGTCTTGCGGTTGGCTTGACACCGTGTAAATTGACACGATGACAAGTAGCGGGAGCTTTACGCCGTGTCAAGTGGGAATCCGGAAACGCGCCGGCGCATTCTGAGCGCGGCGTGGCGGCTGCTGGAGGCGGTCCAAGGCCAAGAGGTGCGGATGACGGACATCGCCAAGGCGGCCGGCGTCAGCCGCCAGGCGCTCTATCTGCATTTCCCGACGCGGCTGGATCTGCTGGTCGCCACCACGCATCACATCGATGCGGTGAAGGGTATCGACGCGCGCCTCGCGGCGAGCCGTGCCGCCGAGACCGGCACCGACCGGCTGGACGCCTTCATCGCCGCGTGGGCTGGCTATATCCCGGAGATCTACGGCGTCGGCAGGGCGCTGATGGGCATGCGGGACACCGACGCGGCCGCCCGGTCGGCCTGGGACGACCGCATGCAGGCGTTGCGCCATGGCTGCCGCGCCGCGGTCGACGCGCTGGCGCGCGACGGCCGGCTCTTGGCGCACGACACGCCCGACACGGCGACCGACCTGTTGTGGAGCCTCTTATCGGTGCGGCTGTGGGAGCACCTGACGCTCGATTGCGGCTGGCGGCAGGATCGCTATGTGGAGACCGTCACCCGCCTCGCCCGACAGGCGCTGGTCGCGGCGCCCTGACCGAACGGCCCCTCACAACGCGCGCGCGGTCTCCAGGAACCCGCGCACCCGCGCCGGCGGCTTGTGGCCGGGGCGGTCCTCGACGCCGCTGGAAACGTCGACCGCCGCGGCACCCGTGGCGGCCACCGCCTCGGCCAGATTGTCGGCCGTCAGCCCGCCCGACAGCATCCACGGGCGTTGCCAGTGCCGGCCGGCGAGCAGCGACCAGTCGAACGGAATGCCGTTGCCGCCGGGCAGCGCATGCACATTGGACGGCGGCTTGGCATCGAACAACAGCCAGTCGGCAACGTCCTCGAAGGCCCGCGCCTCCTCCAGGTCCGCTGCGGTCGCAACGCGCACCGCCTTCATCACCGGTACAGCGAAGCGCGCGGCGATGGCCGCGACGCGCTCGGGCGTCTCCTGCCCATGGAGCTGCAGCATGTCCAGCGGCACCTGGCGCACGACAGCATCCAGGGTCTCGTCGTCGGGATCGACGAACAGCCCGACGACGCGCACGCCGGTGGGCGCCAGCCGCGCAAGCTGGCGAGCCGTGTGCGGCGAGACCGCGCGGGGGCTCGGCGGATAGAAAACCAGGCCGACGAAGCGCGCTCCCGACTCCACCGCCGCCGTCATGCTGTCCGGCGTCGACAATCCACAGATCTTCACCGCCAGGGTCACGCGGCCTCGCTCAACAGATAAGCGATCCGCCGCGCCGCCGCCGTGGGGTCGGTGGCCCGCGTGATCGGCCGGCCGATCACCAGGAAATCGGCGCCGGCCGCCAGCGCCTCGCGCGGGCCCAACACCCGCTTCTGGTCGTCCGGATCGGTCCAAGGCGGCCGGATCCCCGGCACCACGAGCCGGAGCGACGGCCCGAACCGGCCGCGCAGATGGGCGATCTCATGCGGCGAGCAGACCAGGCCGTCCACCTGGCAATCCGCGGCCAGTGTCGACAACCGGTCGACCTGGTGCAGCGGTTCGGCATCCTGGCCGATCTCGTGCAGATCGCCGTCGTCGAGGCTGGTCAGCACGGTGACCCCGAGGATCTGCGGCCGGGCCACGCCGAAGTCGTCGGCGGCCCGCCGCGCCGCCTCGCTGGCCGCGCTCAACATCGCCCGGCCGCCGGAGGCGTGCACGGTCAGGAAGGCCGGCGCCAGCGGCACCACCGCCCGGACCGCGCCGGCGACGGTGTTGGGAATGTCGTGCAGCTTCAGGTCGAGGAAGATCGGCACGCCGAACCGGGCGACCCGGCGCACGCCCTCCGGCCCATGCGCCGTGAAGAACTCAAGGCCCAGCTTCAGCGCGCCGACGATATCCACCAGGCCACCGGCCAGGCGCTCCGCCGCGTCCAGCGACGGCGTGTCGATGGCGCAGATGATGGGAGAAGAGATGCTCTGTGGTTCCATGCGCTCAGCACCGTTGCGCAACGCCCCCGCCTCGTCGGGCGCGGGCCCGTCCTGCCACCGACGCCGGCCGCGACTGTCCGCGGGCGCCGGGCAGGGCCGTAGTTGACGTGCGTCGTCCTGGGGATCAGCGCGCGTCGACGGTGGTCACCGCCGGCTTCTCCAGCCGCGCCACCGACCCGGCCGACGCGCTGGCCCGCTCCAGCCGACCGACTTCGTCGGCGCGGCGACCGGCGTCCTCATACTCCGCCTGGCGCTCGCGCAGGCGGCGGACCTCGGCGTTGAGCTGCTCCAGCCGGTAGCCGCGCTGGCGGGCGGTGCGCCGATGCCGGCCGGCCGAGGCCCAGGCGACCAGCCCGCCGATGACCACGCCCACCACCAGCGGCGCCAGCACCGCCAGGAAACGCGGCAACACCAGCTCCTGCGGCAAGGGCCACAGGCCGAAGGTCACCAGGTCTCGGTTCGAAATCGCGAAGGAAACCGCGATGACGGCGAGCGGAACGGTGATCAGCCAAGCCAGGAAGCGCACGGAAGATCCCCCTTGTTGCGAGAGTGCGCGCACCGCGGCCGTCCGGCCGCCTCCCGGGACACGCACTGTCTTTCGGTTATAGGCGCTTCCCCGCGGCGGGGTAAGACCGTCCGCGCGCAGACCCGATCTGCCGGGCGGGCCGACCGCGCTCTGATGATAAGGGAGAGCAGGATTCACGCCTTGGCTGGTGGCTGGTATCGCCCGTAGGCGATTCCAGCCATGACGATCCTGCTCTAGTCGGCGTTCAGGCGCTCGCGGAGCTGCTTGCCGGTCTTGAAGAACGGGATGTGCTTAGCGTCGACCTGGACGCTCTCCCCGGTGCGCGGATTGCGCCCAACCCGCGCGTCGCGCTGCTTGACGGAAAAGGCACCGAAGCCGCGCAGCTCCACCCGCTCGCCCCGCGCCAGGGCGTTGGAGATTTCCTCGAAGATCGTCGCCACGATCCGCTCGACATCGCGCTGATAGAGGTGAGGGTTGCGCTCCGACAAACGCAAGATCAACTCGGACTTGGTCACGGCCTGGATTCCCCCTCACGGATCGGTGCCGGCCGCGCGTAACCGGCCCGCAATCCTACCCATGATTGCAGACGGACCCAGATTGATCAAGGGAAACAGGGGCTTACCGACAGAACCGCGCGGCACGCCAAGAGGGCCGAAGGCGGGATCCGCCGGGCCGGGCCGTACGGGTGTCGGGCGGGCGACCGCGCCCGCCCGTACGCCGGCTCGTACGCCCGCTCAGTCCTCTTTGTCGGCGGCTGGCTCGGCGGCCTCCTCGGTCTGGTCGGCTTCGCCGGTCTCGTCGCGGGCTTTGCGTAGCGCCGCGCCCAGGATGTCGCCCAGCGACGCGCCGCTGTCGGAGGAGCCGAAATCGGCCATCGCCTGCTTCTCCTCCTCCACCTCGCGCGACTTGATCGACAGGGCGATCTTGCGGGTGGACCGGTCGACCTGGGTCACCTTGGCGTCGACCTTCTCGCCGACGGCGAAGCGGTCGGGACGCTGCTCGGAACGGTCGCGGCTCAGCTCCGACTTGCGGATGAAGCCGGTCGCCCCGTCGCCGATCGACACCTCGATCCCGCCGTCGGTGACCTGGGTCACCGTGCCGGTAACGACGGCGCCCTTGGCCACGCCGGACAGGCTGCGCTCGAACGGATCGTCGGCAAGCTGCTTCATGCCGAGGCTGATCCGCTCCTTGGAGACGTCGACCTCCAGCACCTTGACCCTGACCATCTCGCCCTTCTTGAACTCGGCGAGGATCTCCTCGCCCGAGCGGTCCCAGGACAGGTCCGACAGGTGCACCATGCCGTCGATATCGCCGGGCAGGCCGACGAACACGCCGAACTCGGTGATGTTCTTGATCTCGCCTTCCAGCTCCGTGCCCGAGGGGTAGCGGTCGGAGAACGCGTCCCACGGGTTCTCCAGGCACTGCTTGAGGCCGAGGCTGATGCGCCGCTTGTTCGGATCGACGTCCAGCACCATGACCTCGACCTCTTGCGAGGTCGAAACGATCTTGCCGGGATGGACGTTCTTCTTGGTCCAGCTCATCTCCGAGACATGGACCAGGCCCTCGATGCCCGGCTCCAGCTCCACGAAGGCGCCGTAGTCGGTGATGTTGGTCACCCGGCCCTTGAAGCGGGTGCCGGCCGGGTACTTGACCTCCACACCCTCCCACGGGTCGGCCTGAAGCTGCTTCATGCCGAGGCTGATGCGCTGGGTCTCCGGGTTGAAGCGGATCACCTGCACCTTGACGGACTGGCCGATCTGCAGGGCCTCGGAGGGATGGTTGATGCGCCGCCAGGCGATGTCGGTGACGTGCAGCAGCCCGTCCACACCGCCGAGATCGACGAAGGCGCCGTAGTCGGTGATGTTCTTCACCACGCCTTCGAGGATCTTGCCCTCCTTCAGGCTGGCGACCAGTTCCGAGCGCGCCTCCGCCCGGCTCTCTTCCAGAACGGCGCGGCGCGACACCACGATGTTGCCGCGGCTGCGGTCCATCTTGAGGATCTGGAACGGCTGCGGCGTGCCCATCAGGGGCGAGATGTCGCGCACCGGGCGGATGTCGACCTGGCTGCCCGGCAGGAACGCGACCGCCCCGCCGAGATCGACGGTGAAGCCGCCCTTCACCTTGCCGAAGATCGTGCCGGTCACCCGCTGCTGCTCGTTGAAGGCGCGCTCAAGCTGCGTCCAGGCTTCCTCGCGCTTGGCCTTGTCGCGCGACAGCATGGCCTCGCCATTGCGGTCTTCCATGCGCTCGACGAAGACCTCGACGAAGTCGCCTTCCTGCACGGTCGGCGGCTGTCCCGGCGAGCCGAACTCCTTCAGCGGCACCCGACCCTCGGCCTTGAGGCCGACATCGATCAGGCACATGTCGTTCTCGATGCGGATGATCCGCCCGGAGATGACGGTGCCTTCGAAGCTCTCCGTGCCGCCCAGGCTCTCATCGAGCAGGCTGGCGAAGGTCTCGGCGCCGGCGTCCGCCTGGACGCTGCTGGTATCGGCCATGAACTCTCCTCGACTCCCTCGTCGATCCCGGCGGCCGCGGGTTCTTCCCGGTCCGCCGGACAGACGCACGCACCGTTCGCCAAGCTGAAGACGCCAAGAGCCACCCGACGCGGGCGTGCGATCGCGCGGGTTCGGGGTTTGCGCACCCGGCGGCTCGTATGCTCGCCCCTAACGCGTCGGGGACGGGCACATCAACAACGCGTCAGCGCGAAGACTGTGCACAAACGACAAAAGCCAGTGCCCTGTCAAACGCTTCGTCCGCGTTCAGGGAACTGGTATCCAGGATCAATGCCGTCTCGACCGCCGTCAGCGGCGCCGACGCCCGCTGGCTGTCGCGGGCATCGCGCGCCAGCAGGTCGCGCAACACGTCGGCGTATATAGCCGGTCGGCCCTGCCCCTGCAACTCGTTCAGCCGCCGCGTGGCGCGCACCGCCGGCGTGGCGGTCACGAACAGCTTGGCGTCGGCGTCGGGGGCGATCACCGTGGCGATGTCCCGCCCGTCGAGGACGGCGCCGCCGGGCTGGTGGGCGAACGCCCGCTGCAGGTCGAGCAGCGCGCGGCGCACCGCCGGCAGCGCGGCCACCCGGCTCGCCGCCTGGGCGATGTCGTCGCGCTTCAGCCGGGCGGTGTCGAGCCGGCCCGGGTCGACCCGGGCCGCGGCGGCGGCGGCGGCGGCGGCGTCTTCGGGATCGCCGCCGGCCGCCAGCACGCCGTCGGCGGTCGCCCGGTAGAGCAGGCCGGTGTCGAGATGCGGCAGGCCGAAATGCCCGGCCAGCCGCCGGGCCAGCGTCCCCTTGCCGGAGGCTGCCGGCCCGTCGACCGCGATGATCATGCCGGGTGCCCCGCCGCGTCGCCCGGCGACGCGTCGCCCGGCGACGATCCAGGTGGTCCGAGCCGCGCGCCCAGGCCGTTCATCAGCGCCGCGAAGCCGGGAAAGCTGGTGGCGATCGGCGCGGCGTCGTCGACCGCGACGGGCGCGCGGGCGGCCATGCCCATCACCAGGAAGCTCATGGCGATGCGGTGGTCGAGATGGCTGGCCACCGTGGCGCCGCCGGCCGGCCGGCCGGCCCCCGACCCGAGACCACCGACGGTCAGGCTGTCCGGCCCGGCCGTCACCGGGACGCCGCACGCCGTCAAGCCGTCGGCCATCGCCGCCAGGCGGTCGCTCTCCTTCACGCGCAGCTCGGCGAGCCCGGTCATGCGCGTCTCGCCCTCGGCAAAGGCGGCGGCGACGGCCAGGATCGGGTACTCGTCGATCATGCGGACCGCACGCTCCGCCGGCACGTCGACGCCGCGCAAGCTGCCGGTGCCGGCGACAGTCACCGTGCCCGCCGCATCGCCCGCCTGGTCGGCGCCGGGCGTCACGGTCACGTCCGCGCCCATCTGCCACAGCGTGTCGATCAGGCCGGTGCGGCCGGGATTAAGGCAGAGATCGGCGATGGTCACCCGGCTGCCCGGGACGATCGCCGCCGCGACCATCAGGAAGGCGGCCGCGCTGGGATCGCCGGGCACGGCGATGTCGACCGGCGACAGCGCGCCATGGCCGGCCACCGACACCCGCACCGCCCCGTCCGCCAGCGCCTCCTCGGCGACCGGCAAGCCCATCAGCCGCAACATCCGCTCCGTATGGTCGCGGGTCGCCGCCGGCTCGATCACCGCTGTTTCGCCGGCCGTGTTCAGCCCGGCCAGCAGCAGCGCCGACTTCACCTGGGCCGACGCGACGGCGAGGCGATGCGCGCCCGCCACCAGCCGGTCGCTGCCGATCACCGCCAGGGGCAGCCGGCCGCCGGCGCGACCCTCGAAGCGCGCGCCCATGGCAGCGAGCGGCTCGGTCACCCGGGCCATCGGCCGGCGCCTCAGCGAGGCGTCGCCGGTCATCACCGACACGAACGGGTGGCTGGCCAGGAGCCCGGCGAAGAGCCGGGCCGAGGTGCCGCTGTTGCCCAGATCCAGCACGTCCTCCGGCTCCGCCAGGCCGCCGACGCCGACGCCATGGATCCGCCGGCGACCGTCCCCCAGCCTCTCGATCTCCACGCCCAGCGCGGTCAGCGCGGCCTCGGTGCGGGCCACGTCCTCGCCGGCCGACAGCCCGGTGACGGTGCTGGCGCCGACCGCCAGGGCCGGCAGCATCAAGGCCCGATGCGAGATCGACTTGTCGCCGGGCACGCGCACCGTGCCGGACAGCGGGCCGGCCGGATGGGACACCAGGACGCAAGGATGGTCGGGGACGGTCATCGGGGGCGTGGAAGCAGGCCGGACGGGGACAGGCAGGAACGGGCCGGGCGACACCGCGGCCGATCCGCCGCCGGGTCCGCGCCAGCTATACGACAGCCCGGCCGCCGGGCACAGAGGCGTTTGGCGGCGGCGCGCCCCATCGCCGCGCTGCCCGTCTTTTGGCTTTGACAGCGCGCAAGGCGCGTGGCATGTGCGTCGCGCATCGCAGGCTGTGGCGCGGCCGTTTGTGCCCCGATGAAGCCTGCACTTTTGGAGCGCCGGATTACGCGCGGGCGCTGCCGGATCTCTCGCACATCACCAGGGATGGTTCATGGCCAAGCCGGAATGGGGCGCCAAGCGCATCTGCCATAACTGCGGCACGCGGTATTACGACCTGCTGCGCACCCCGATCACCTGCCCGAACTGCGGCACCGAATACGACCCCGACGCCTTCTTGAAGTCGCGCCGCGCACGCAGCGCCGCCAGCGACGACACCGCGACCGCGGCCAAGCGCAAGGCGGCGAAGCCCGCGCCGGCCAAGACGATGGACGACGAGTTGGCGGTGGTCGACGAGGAGGCGGCGGAGACCGACGCCCTGGAGGTCGCGGACGACGAGGACGCCGAGACCAAGCTCGACGACCTTGACGGCGAGCAGGACGACGACCTGATGGAGGACACCTCCGAACTGGGCGACGACGACGGAGACGACGTGATCGACATCGACACGCCGGCCGGCGACGAGGAGACCTGACCCCAGGCGAGGACGCACCCGCCGGATACCCCTTGCGCGAGACCCGGCGGCGCGCCTATATCCGACCCTCCGCAGGGGCGATGCGGCATGCCGGAACCCAGTCCGGCATCAGCCCTTGCCGCGGTCTTAGTCTTGGTTCGGGGCCATAGCTCAGCTGGGAGAGCGCTACAATGGCATTGTAGAGGTCAGGGGTTCGACTCCCCTTGGCTCCACCAAAACCAAGATCACCCCCTGAAACACCCCCTAACATATTGAAGGGTAAGGTGGTTTTGGGGGTTCTAGGTCCTGTTTTCCGGCAGTAGGCGAGGCGCTCGGCAAAGGCCAGTCTGAGGACCAGTCTGCGCAACTCAAAACGTCCGGAAGCCCAGATTTTCCAAGGGTTTGAGAAGAACAACAGGGCGGGTTCTAGGTTCTCCGCAGGGCCCCTCGGTTTGCTGGCCGTTTCCAGTTGTCCCTGAACGCGCAGGCGCTCGCTCTCCAGCTTTTCGATCCGGCGTTCATAGGCGGTGACGGCAGTGGCACTGTTGGCATCGGCGATCTTGTCGAGGAAGCCGTCGATCCGCGTTTCCAGCTTGGCGATCTCGCGGCGCAGCGCCTTGCGCAACTCAATACCCTGTGCACGGCGTTGATCCCATGCATTCATGAACATGTCGCGGATCAGCGCCACCATTGACTTCGACGGGCCCAGCGACTTGAGCAGGTTTTCGAAATCCCCTTCGAGATCGTCACGACGGATCGACTTGCCGTAGCTCGGGCAGGTTTTGGTGTGGCACAGATAGTAGGGATAGCGTTTCCCCAGCTTGCCGCGCGACTGGCAGGAGTAGAGCGGATTTCCGCAATCGGCGCAGACGACGAAGCCGCGTAGGGCAAAGTCCTCGCCGGTGTTCTTGCGCACGGGCGCCCGTGCGCCGCCCCGCAGGCGGTCCTGGACTCTCTGCCAGGTCCCGCAGTCGATCAGCCCTTCATGGCACCCCTTCCGCCGGGAGATATCCCAGCTTGGCGCTTCGACATAGCCCGCGTAGATCGGCTGTGTGAGCAGGCGGCTGACTTCCTCAAAGGTCACTTCGCCGGAGGGCGGCTTCGGAAACTCGGGCCGGGACTGGAGATACCGTTGGACCTCGCCTTGCGTATCGAAGCGCCCTGAGGCGAAGCTCTCCAGCGCTTCCTGTACCACCGAGGCCAACGGCTCGTCGCGCACCAGCACCTTGCCGTGGCCGCGTAACCTTTCGTAGCGGTAGCCCCGGGGGGCGCGGAACACCGCGTAGCCCTGTTCCACGCGCGCGCCCATCTTCTGCAGGACCTGGCGGCGGTTCTGTTTGCGCTCCAGCTCTCCCTGCGCGGCGATCACGGATTCGATGAATTCGCCCTCCGGCGTGTCCTCGAACCGGAAGTTCAGGCATTCCGGGCGAGCGTGATGGGCGTCCAGCGTGCGGCGCAGCTTCTTGTGGAACTCGACATCGCGGGCGAAGCGTTTCAGGTCGTCGAAGATGATGACGAAGTCGGTGTCCGAGCGAGCCTCCAGATAGGCGAGCAGGGCGACCATGCCGGGGCGGTTCATGAAATCGCCGCCGCCCGAGACGTCATCGGGAAAGACGGCCTCGACCTCGTAGCCCTGCGCCTGCGCATACTCCCGGCAGCGGTGCTCCTGGCTCTCCAGGCCGGCACCTTCGCTCGCCTGTTTCTTGCCGGACACCCGGCAGTAGATGACGGCCTTGGTGGTCCGGTCTTTAGAGGCGGGTGCCGGGTACATGACTCCTCTCTTTCTGCGATGCTTGCGCACCGGCATTCACTGTTTCCTCTCTGCTGCTTTGATTCCCCCAGTCTACCACATCTGGGGCCTGCCTATCGCCGCCGGGCGGGCTCTGCGGAAGTTGTCCACAGGTTTGTTGCGCAGTGGCGCTCAAGGGATGAATACCGAAGCCGAGATCGACAAACTGGACGACGATCTGCCAGACGAGTTCGAGATATTCGGCTTTCTCTTCATCACTGCCATCCCAACTCTCAAGGTGGTGCACGAAGAGCGTTGGGTCAAACTCCAGAGTTCTGGGCGGCTTCGTATGCGCAACGGGAATATTATCGTCGAGATTAGGCGCCTCGATAGGGTCTTTCACTGCCGTTGTACTCCTTCTTGTCTGTGTTGCTCCTTC
>JANQSN010000056.1 GCA_028284045.1 Alphaproteobacteria bacterium
TCGACGGCGACGGCGACAAGGACGTTCTCTACCACAAGGGCGGGACGCAGTACGCCGCCTATCTGGACGGTTTCACGCAGCTCACCACCGGCTATGTCAACGGGCAGACGACGGACCCGATCGAGGCGCTGACCGCCCGGCCCAGCAATGCCGGCACGGACACGGTGGAGGCCTCGGTCGACTACACGCTGCCCGACGGCGTGGAGGCGCTGACACTGACCGGCGTCGGCGCTCTGTCCGGCACCGGCAACGCGCTGGCCAACACGCTGGTGGGCAACGGGTCGGCGAATGTGCTGACCGGCGGGGCTGGTGCGGACACCCAGACCGGCGGCGGCGGTGCCGACACCTTCGTCTTCACCGGCGGGGACAGCGGCGCGGCGGCGGACGCCCGCGACCTGATCACCGACTTCGTGCCGGGCGCGGATCTTCTGGACCTGTCAGCGATCGACGGGGATGGGTCGGCCGGCAGCGACGACACCTTCCGCTTCCTGGGCACGGCGGCGTTCGATGGTGCGGCGGGGGCGCTGCGCTACAGCTATGACGCAGGGTCGGACCGGACGATCCTGCAAGGCGATATCGACGGCGACGGGTCGGCGGATCTGGCCTTAGCGCTTGCCGGCAATTCGCTGCTGCAAGCCAGCGACATTCTGCTTTGAATCGAGGGGCGTCCGTCGGTGTTCAGCGGATGAACGCGGCTTGACGCTCGCTTCGGCCTGCTGCTAAGAGTGTTGTGGGTTTGCCGGCCACTGCCCCGGCGCGACCTCATCCATTCTTGCGGCCATCTCCGACACTCTGGGCTCGAGTCACCCGGAGTGCGGTAGCGGTGGTCCCGGCGCAGCCGGCCCCCGTGCTCCCGCCCGCCAGAGCGATATCTCCTTGTCCTTGAACGACGCTTCCATCCTGGTCACCGGCGGAACGGGTTCGTTCGGCACGGCGTTCCTGAAGCACTGCCTGGAACGGTACAGGCCGCGCCGGCTGATCGTCTTCTCCCGCGACGAACTCAAGCAGTCCGAGCTGAGCCAGGCGCTGGGAACCACCGACCCGGGTTGCCTGCGCTTCTTCATCGGCGATGTCCGCGACCGCGATCGTCTGGAGATGGCGATGCGCGGGGTCGATCTGGTGGTACACGCCGCGGCGCTGAAGCAGGTGACGGCCGCCGAGTACAACCCGTTCGAGTGCATCCAGACCAACGTGATCGGCGCGGAGAATGTGGTGCACGGCGCCATCCGCGCCGGCGTGAAGAAGGTGATCGCGCTGTCCACCGACAAGGCGGCCAGCCCGATCAACCTGTATGGCGCCAGCAAGCTGGCCAGCGACAAGATCTTCACCGCCGCCAATCACTTGAGCGGCGGGCACGAACCCCGCTTCGCCGTCGTGCGCTATGGCAATGTGCTGAATTCGCGCGGCAGCGTCGTGCCGGTATTCGCGCGCCTGCTGGCGGACGGGGCCACCAGCCTGCCGATCACCGACCCGCGCATGACGCGGTTCTGCATCACGCTGCAGCAGGCGGTGGACTTCGTCGTGTCCTGCCTCGACCTGATGCGGGGCGGCGAAGTCTTCGTGCCGAAGATCCCCAGCATGTCGATCCTGGACGTGGCGCGTGCCCTGGGGCCGGCGGCGGACCACCGCATCGTCGGCATCCGTCCAGGCGAGAAGCTGCACGAGACGCTGATCACCAGCGACGACGCCCGCGCCACCCGGGACCTCGGCGACCGCTTCGTCATCGAGCCGTCCTTTGCCGTGTGGGATCGCACGCGCGACGGCGGCGCCGGCACCCCGGTTGGCGAGGACTTCCACTACGCCAGCGACACCAACGACGCCTGGCTGAGCGCGGAAGACCTGCGCCGGCTGCTGCAGGACACGTTGGCGCCCGGGGCCGGGTGACCGAACGGCGCGGCCGATCCCGGATCCGCCAGACCCGAGAGACCGGCACGCCGGCCCCATGAACCCCTTGTCCGTCGACGCCGACGCGCCGGTGCTGCTGACCGGGGCCACCGGCCTGTTGGGCCGGCACCTGCACCGCCGGTTTGCCGACCACTGCCGGCTGGTGCCGCTGGGCCTTAGCCGGCAGCCCAGCGGCGGCCTGACGGCCGACCTGGCCGAGCCCAGCGCGGCGGACGCCCTGCTGGCCACGGTGCGGCCCGGCCTGGTCATCCACGCCGCGGCGTTGGCCGACGTGGATGCCTGCGAGGGTGACCCGGCCCGCGCCTGGCGGCTGAACGTGCAGGCAACCGCCCTGCTGGCCGATGCCCTGGCGCGCCACTGTCCGGACGCCCGGCTGATACACATCTCCACCGACCAAGTGCATGACGGCCCCGGCCCGCATGGCGAGGACGCGGCCGCCCCGGCCAATGTCTATGCGTTGACCAAGCTGTGGGCGGAGGAGAAGGCGCTGGCCCTGCCGGGCGCCCTGGTGCTGCGCACCAATTTCTTCTGCCGCGATGGCGGGCTGGCCGGCTGGGCGCTGGCCGCGCTGGAGACGCGCCAGCCGATCACCCTGTTCGACGACATCCTGTTCAACCCGCTCTACGTGGACGACTTGGCCGATATGCTGGCGGCGCTGGTTCGGCGCGGGGCGGCGGGCCGGGTGAACCTGGCGGCGGCCGGTCCGGGTCTGTCCAAGGGCGACTTCATCCGCCGGCTCGCCGCCGCTTTCGACCTGCCGTTGGACCAGGCCACCGCCGGGGCCAGCCGCCACCGTCCCGGCACCGCCCGGCGGCCCCGCGACATGCGGCTGTCCACCGACCGGCTGGCCGCGCTGCTGGGCCACGAACCGTCCGGCGTGGACGACGGCATCCGCCGCCTGCAGGCGGCAGGACGGCGAGCAAGGGAGGCTGGAGGCGATGACGGCTGAACACGTCCTCGATACGGGCCGCTTCAAGGTGGGCGGCGACCACCCGACCTATTTCATCGCCGATATCGCCGCCAACCATGACGGCGATCTGGGCCGGGCCAAGATGCTGATCCATCGGGCGGCGGAGGCCGGGGCCAACGCGGCGAAGTTCCAGAACTTCCAGGCGGAGACCATCGTCTCCGACTACGGCTTCCGCGCGCTGGGCGGCCAGCAGTCCCACCAGGCCCGCTGGCAGAAGAGCGTGTTTGAGGTGTACCGCGACGCCGCCCTGCCCATCGACTGGACGGAAGAGCTGCGCGCCGCCTGCGACGCGGCGGGGATCGACTACTTCACCGCGCCCTACGACCTGTCGCAGATCGCCTATCTATCGCGCTTCGTGGCGGCCTGGAAGGTCGGCTCTGGCGACATCACCTGGCATGAGAACATCGAGACCATGGCCCGCGACGGCAAGCCGGTGTTCCTGGCCACCGGCGCCGCCGACATGGACGAGGTCACGGCCGCGGTGGCGGTGGTGCACCGGCACACGCCGGCGCTGTGCCTGATGCAATGCAACACCAACTACACCGGATCCCGGGAGAACCTGCACCATGTCGCACTGAACGTGCTGCGCAGCTACCGCGAGGCGTTTCCCGGCACGGTGCTTGGGCTGTCGGACCACACGCCCGGGCATGTCACGGTGCTGGGAGCGGTGGCGCTGGGCGCCCGAGCGGTGGAGAAGCATTTCACCGACGACACCGGTCGCACCGGCCCGGACCATGGGTTCTCCATGGACCCGGCCGCGTGGCGGGAGATGGTGGAGCGCACCCGCGACCTGGAGGCGGCGCTGGGCCCCACCACCAAGCGGGTGATGGACAACGAGACGGAGACGGTCGTGCTGCAGCGCCGCGCGGTGCGCGCGCGCCGCGCCTTGGCGGCGGGCGAGACGCTCAGCACCGACGACCTGATCGCCTTGCGCCCCTGCCCAGCCGACGCCCTGCCGCCCTGGCGGACGGGCGAGCTGGTGGGGCGGCGCCTGGCCCGGGACGTGGTGGAGGGCGACGTGGTGTGCCCCGCCGATCTCGCCTAGCCCCCGGCGCGGCGGACACTCGGGCAGGACCATGAACGGGCAGCCCGGCCCGCACACCGTGGTGCTGATGCCGGCGCACAACGAGGCAGCGACCATCGCCGGCCTGGTGGCCGCCGTGGCGGCCCACGGATTGCCGCTGGTCGTCGACGATGCCTCCAGCGACGGCACCGGCGACCTGGCGCGCGCGGCCGGTGCGCATGTCCTGGCCCTGTCGCCCAACCGCGGCTATGCCCGCGCCCTCGACGCCGGCTTTGCGGAGGCGGCGCGGCTGGGGGCGGAGGTCGTCGTCACCTTCGATGCCGACGGCCAGTTCGCGCCTGAGTTGCTCGGCCGCCTGCTGCGCCCGATCCGCGAGGGTTGGGCGGACCTGGTGCTGGGCACCCGCCCCGCACCGGCGCGGCTGGGCGAGGCGGCCTTCAACGCCTATAGCCGGCTGCGGTTCGGGGTGGGCGACGCGCTGTGCGGGCTGAAGGCCTATCGCCTGACGCTCTACCGTGCCCATGGCCGGTTCGACGGCGGCCGCTCTGTCGGGACGGAGTTGGCGCTGTCGGCCATCCGCCGCGGCGCCCGGTTCGCCACGGTCCCGGTGCCCGTCAGGCCGCGGGCTTCGGGCGCCCCCCGCTTCGGCCAGGGCTGGCGTGCCAACCGGCGCCTGCTGGGTGCCCTGGCGCTCGCGGTACGGGATGACCTGGCCCGCTGCGCCTGTTCGCGCCGTCCCTTCAACCGCCCGGCAAGGCAGGATCGATGACCGCTGTCAGCGAGCAGGAAAGCATCTGGACCGGCGATTTCGGCGCCGCCTACACCGCGCGCAACCAGTTCGACGAGCCGGCGGCGTTCGAGCAGTTCTATGTCGACCGCTTCGGCATCGGCCGGGCGGAGATCAACCGCGCCGCGCTCGGCGGGCTCGACCGCGGGCTGAAGGTGGTGGAGGTCGGCTGCAATGTCGCCAACCAGCTCGCCGCGCTGGCCCGCGACGGGTTCCACCGCCTCTATGGGGTGGACATCCAGCCGGCAGCGCTGGCCGAGGCGCGCCGCAAGCGCCCGGCGCTGAACCTGGTGGAAGGCTCCGCCCTCGACCTGCCGTTCAAGGACGGCTTCGCCGACCTGGTGTTCACCAACAACGTACTGATCCACATCGCCCCGGACGATCTGGGGCGGGTGATGGACGAGATGGTGCGGATCACCCGCCGCTACGTCTGGGGCTTCGAGTACTACGCGCCCGAGCTTCAGGAGGTCCCCTATCGCGGGCACAGCGCGCTGTTGTGGAAGGCCGACTATGGCGGCCTGTTCCGCCGGCGCTTCCCCGCGCTGAAGCTGGTCTACCAGCACGACTATCCCTACCGCAACGGATCCGGCCTGGTGGACCGCCTCTACCTCCTGGAAAAGCCGGCACCGGGCGCCGGCGGCTGAGATGTTCGCCTATATCCCGGCGCGCGCCGGGTCGAAGCGGGTGCCGGGCAAGAACATCCGTGCGCTCGGCGGGCGGCCGGTCATCGTGCATGTGGTGGAGCGGCTGGCGGCGCTGCCCTTCATCGACACGGTCTACGTCTCCACCGAGGACGCCGGCATCGCCGCCATCGCCACGGCCGCGGGGGCGGTCTGGCTGGGGCCGCGGGCGGCCGAACTGGCCGACGACAAGGCGGGCTTCATCGACCTGATGCACTGCGACCTGCCGCGCCATGCCGCGGCAAGCGGCGGCGAGCGGCGGGTCCTGTTCGCGTTGTCCACCGCCGCGCTGGTCCCGGGCGCCGTCTATGAAGAGGCGCACCGCGCTTTCCTAGCCGACGACCCGGACATCCTGATGGCCGTGGTGCCCTACGACAAGTCGCCCTATTGGGCGCTGGTGCCGCGCGCGGACGGCTGCCTGGTGCCGCTGTTTCCCGACCATGTCCGGGTGAACTCGCAGGACCTGCCGCCGGCCTATGGCGATGCCGGACTGTTCTACATGCTGGACATCGACCGCATGGCACACTTTCCCAGCCACAAGAATGTCGACCGGCTGCGCCCCTTTCCGGTGCCGCGCGAGATCGCCGTGGACGTCGACACCCCGGCCGATTGGGCGGCGCTGGAGGCGCTGTTCGAGGCCCGAGACACGGCCCGCGGGCGGCAGGGGCAGGACGGCCGATGACGATCATGGGCCTGATCCCGGCGCGCGGCGGCTCCAAGCGCGTGCCCCACAAGAACCTGGCGCCGTGCGGCGGTCGCCCTCTGCTGGCTTGGACGGCGGACGCGGCCCTAGGCGCGGCCTGCCTGGACGGCGTGTGGCTGAGCACCGACGATCCGGCGATCGCCGCGGCGGGCCGCGAGCTGGGGCTGTCGGTGCCCGAACTGCGCCCGGCCGCGCTGTCCGGTGACGCGGTGGCGATGCTGCCGGTGGTGCAGCATGCCCTGGACCACTGGATGGGCGAGGACGTCTCGGCGGTGGTGCTGTTGCAGCCGACCTCCCCCCTGCGGGTTGCGGCGGATATCGAGGCGGTGGGCGACCTTCTGGAGACCTCCGGCGCGGACAGCGTGGTGACCGTCACCCCGGTGCCGCACCGCTGCCACCCGCTGAAGGCGCTGCGCCTGGACGCTGAGGGAGGGGTGCGCCCCTTCTTCGACGATGCGCCCGCCCAGGGCGAGACGGCGACCCTGACGCTGGCGCCCGCCTATGCCCGCAACGGGCCGGCGGTGCTGGCGACCCGGGCGCCGGTGATCGCCGCGGGCTCCCTCTACGGCCGCGACAGCCGCGCCCATGTCATGCCGGCGGACCGCAGCATCGACATCGACGAGCCGTTCGATCTGTGGATCGCCGACCAGATCTTGCGCACCGCGGCGCCGGGCAGCGGGGAAGGACGATCATGACCGGTACCCTGATCGCGGAGATCGGCTCCGTCCATGACGGGTCCTTCGGCAACGCCCTGGCGGCGATCGACATGGCGGCCGATTGCGGCGCCGACATCGTCAAGTTCCAGACCCATCTGGCCGAGCACGAGACCACGGCGGACGCGCCCGCCCCCCCCTATTTCAAGGGGGAGCCGCGGTTCGACTACTTCAAGCGCACGGCCTTCACGCCCGCGCAATGGCGCGCGCTGAAGGCCCGCGCGGCGGATCGCGGCATCGGTTTTCTGTCCTCCCCCTTCTCCAACGAGGCGGTGGACCTGCTGGAGGAGATCGGCGTCGACGCCCACAAGATCGCCTCCGGCGAGGTCACCAACCTGCCGCTGCTGGAGCGGGTGGCCGCGACGGGCAAGCCCGTCTACCTGTCCTCCGGCATGAGCGATTGGCGGGAGCTGGACCAGGCCGTGGCGGCACTCAGCGGGGCTGGGCCGCTGACGGTGATGCAATGCAGCTCCGTCTACCCCTGCCCGGCGGAGCGGGTGGGGCTGAACGTGATCGGCGAGATGCGGGCGCGCTATGGCCTGCCGGTGGGCTATTCCGACCACACCACCGGCCCGGCCGCCGGCATCGCCGCCGCTGCGCTGGGGGCGGCGGCGGTGGAGAAGCACCTGACCTTCTCCCGCCGCCTCTACGGCAGCGACGCCGCCAACGCCATGGAGCCGGAGGACTTCCGGCGCTTCGCCGAGGCGTTGCGCGAGGCGTGGCGCATGGCGGCCGCGCCGGTCGACAAGGACGATGTCGAACCCTATCGCGACATGAAGCGGATCTTCGAAAAGAGCGTCGTGGCGGCGCGCCCGCTGGCCGCCGGCACCCGGCTCGACCGCGCCGACCTGGCCTTCAAGAAGCCGGGCGACGGCTTCCCAGCCGCCCGCTACCGCGCGCTGATCGGCCGCCGCCTGTCGGCCGCGCTGCCGGCCGACGCGCAGATCCTGCCCACCCACCTGACCCCTGACGGATCGCCCTAACGGATCGCCCCGACGGATCGAATTGACGGATCGCATGAAGAAAGTCTGTATCGTCGTCGCCTCGCGCGCGAACTATTCGAGCATCAAATCGGTGATGCGCGCGGTCCAGGCGCATCCCGATCTGGAACTGCAGCTCGTCGTCGGCGCTTCGGCGCTGCTCGACCGCTACGGATCGGTGGTCCAGCTCATCGAGCGCGACGGCTTCACGCCGCTCGCCCGCGTCTTCATGCTGATCGAGGGCGAGACGCCGGCCACCATGGCGAAGTCCGCCGGGCTCGGCCTGCTTGAGCTGCCGACCATCCTGGAGAGCCTGAAGCCCGATATCGTGGTCACCATCGGCGACCGCTTCGAGACGATCTCCACCGCCCTGGCGGCGGCCTATATGAACATCCCGCTCGCCCACACCATGGGCGGAGAGGTCAGCGGCACCATCGACGAGAGCATCCGCCACGCCATCACCAAGCTGTCGCATCTGCACTTTCCCGCCAGTGCCGGGGCGCGCGACCGCATCATCCGGCTGGGCGAGATGCCGGAATCGGTTCATCTCGTCGGTTGCCCGCGTATCGACCTGATCGCGGAGATCCTGGACGAGCTGAACGGCGGCGTGCCGGAGGCACTGTTCGAGGGCGGGGTGGGCGAGCCGATCGATCTCGCAAAGCCTTTTCTGATCGTCTCCCAGCACCCGGTCACCACCGAATACGGGGACGGCGAGGCGCAGATCACCGCGACGCTGGAGGCGGTGCGCGACACCGGGATGCAGAGCATCGTGCTCTGGCCCAACGCCGATGCCGGGTCGGAGGATATCGCCCGCGGCATCCGCAAATTCCGCGAACGCGGGCAGGGCCAGCGCATGCATTTCTTCAAGAACCTGCCGATCGAGATCTATGTCCGGCTGATGCGCGATACCGCCTGCCTGGTCGGCAATTCCTCCAGCGGCATCCGCGACGGCGCCTTCATCGGCACGCCGGCGGTCAATATCGGCACCCGCCAGGATGGCCGCGAGCGGGGGCACAACGTGCTGGATGTCGGCTATGGCCGCGAGGAGATCCGCGACGCCATCGTCCGGCAGGCCGGCAATGGCCGGTACGGCCGCGACGCGACCTATGGCGACGGTCAGGCCGGCCGGCGCATTGCCGAGATCATCGCCGCCGGCGAGGTCTCCGTTCAAAAACGCATCACCCATTGATCCCGATGGTGCAGATGTCCGCAGAATCGGCGATGCGTATCTCGACTTCGCCCGCACCCAGCGCGCGGGTCGCCGATGGGCTGCGCCGTGCCGCTGCGAAGGCCGCCTGACATGGAACGGCGCGCGCTGGTCACCGGCGCCGGCGGCTTCATCGGCTCGCATCTCGCCGAGCGGCTGGTCGGCGAAGGCTACGGCGTGCGCGCGCTGGTCCACTACAACGCGCTCGGCCGAACCGGCTGGCTGGCCGACAGCCCGCGGGAGATCCGCGAGACGCTGGACATCGTCGCCGGCGACATCCGCGACCCGGCCTTCATGCGCCGCGCGATGGACGGCGTCGATGTGGTCTTCCACCTCGCCGCGCTGATCGGCATTCCTTATTCCTACCTCGCGCCCGACAGCTACATCGCCGTCAATGTCCAGGGGACCTTGAACGTCCTGGAAGCGGCGCGGGACGTCGGCGCGAAGGTCGTGCACACCTCCACCAGCGAGGTCTACGGGACCGCCCAGCGCGTGCCCATCGGCGAGGATCACCCGCTGAGCGCGCAGTCTCCCTATGCGGCGAGCAAGATCGGCGCCGACCAGTTGGCGCTCTCCTTCCATCGGTCGTTCGGCGTCCCGGTGGCGGTGGTCCGGCCGTTCAACACCTATGGGCCCCGCCAGTCGGCGCGGGCGGTGATCCCGACGATCATCCTGCAGCTCTTGGCGGATCCGCGCCGGATCGCCCTGGGCAACCTGGCGCCGACCCGGGACTTGACCCTGGTCGACGATACCGTCGCCGGCTTCGTCGCGGCGGATCGTGCGGAAGCGGCGCTGGGCGAGGTGGTCAATCTCGGGACCGGCTACGAGATCTCGATCGGCGCGTTGGCGGCGCGCATCGCCGAGGAGATGGGGGTCGAGCCGGTGATCGAGCAGGCCGCGGCGCGGGTGCGGACGACGGGCAGCGAGGTGGAGCGCCTGCTCTCCGACAACCGGCGTGCCGCTGATCTGCTGGGCTGGCGTCCCCGCCTGGCCGGCGCCGACGGCCTGGCGGCGGGCCTGCGAAGCACGGTCGGCTGGTTCCGCGCCCGCGGCGCCGACGCGCTCGGCGATGCGGCGCGCTATCGTGTCTGAGATCGCGGTACCGCGGGCTGTGGCGGCCGATGAGGCGCTGGCGGGCCGCATCGTCGCGGCGGTCAGGGCCGCGGTCGGCACCGCGCAGGGGCCGGTGGCGTTGCACGAGCCGGTGTTCCGCGGGTGCGAATGGGACTATGTGCGGTCGTGCCTGGACGACGGCTGGGTCTCCTCCGTCGGTGCCTTCGTCGACCGGTTCGAAGGGGTGCTGGCGGACGCCACCGGGGCCGCGCATGTCATCGCCACCGTGAACGGCACGGCGGCCTTGCATCTGTCGCTGGTGGCGCTGGGCGTGGCGCCGGGCGACGAGGTGTTGGTCCCCGGTCTCAGCTTCGTCGCCACCGCCAATGCCGTGGCCCATGCCGGGGCGGTGCCGCATTTCGTCGATGTCGATGCCGATGACCTGGCGGTCGATCCCGGCCGGCTGGCGGCCCGGCTGGAGGCCGTCGCCCGCCGCCAGAGTGGTCGATTGGTCAACCGGGAAACCGGCCGGCCGATCACGGCCGTCGTCGTCACCCACGTCATGGGGTGGCCGGCCGACCTGGCAGCCTTGCGCCGGGTTACCGATGCCTGGGGGCTGCCGGTGGTGGAAGATGCCGCAGAGGCGCTGGGCAGCCGTCGCGACGGCCGCCACGCCGGCACCGGCGGGGCGGTGGGCACCCTCAGCTTCAACGGCAACAAGATCATCACGACCGGCGGCGGCGGTGCGGTGATCACCGATGACGGCGCGCTGGCGGACCGCGCGCGTCATCGCGCCACCACGGCGAAACAGCCGCATCCCTGGCGCTACGACCATGACGCGGTGGCCTGGAACTATCGCCTGCCCAACCTGAACGCCGCGCTCGGCGTCGCGCAGTTGGAACAGCTCGACGGTTTCCTGGCGGCCAAGCGGCGGCTGATGGACCGCTATGGCGCGGCGTTTGAAGAAATGGCGGGCGTCAGCCTGATGGCGGAACGCCCGGGCATCACCTGGAACCATTGGCTGGTGACGCTGCGCCTGGCGGCCGACGATGCCGGTTTGCGCGACGCCGTGCTGGCGGCCTTGCATGCGGCCGGCCTGCTGGCCCGGCCGGTGTGGACGCCGCTGCACACCCTGGCGATGTACCGCGATGCCCCGCGCGACGACATGACCGCGACGGAGCGGCTGGCCCGCCAGTTGATCTGCCTGCCCAGCGGAGCCGCCCTTGGCTGAACCGCGGCGGGTGCTGGTGGTGACCGGCAGCCGGGCCGAATACGGCCTGTTGCAGCCGGTTATGGCGGCGGTGGCGGCAGCCCCGGACCTGGCGTTGCAGGTGGCCGTTACCGGATCGCATCTGATGGCCGGCTTCGGCGAGACCTGGCGGACGGTGGCGGACGACGGCTTCGCCATCGACGCCCGGGTGGACCTGGCGCTGGCGGACGACACACGGCCCGAGGCGGCGCGCGGCCTCGGCCGGGCAGTCGCCGGCTTTGCCGACGCGATGGGCCGGCTCGCGCCCGACATCGTGGTGGTGCTGGGCGACCGCTATGAAATCCTCGCCGCCGTCACCGCCGCTTTCATGCTCGGCATCCCGGTGATGCATCTGCATGGCGGGGAGCGGACGGAAGGCGCCTTCGACGAGGGCATCCGCCACGCGATCACGAAGCTGTCGCAGCTCCACGGCGTGGCGGCGGAGGCGTTCGCGACCCGCGTGCGCCAGTTGGGCGAGCCGCCGGAGCGGGTGCACGTGGTGGGCACGCTGGCGTTGGATGGCCTGGCGGCCACGCCGCGCCTCGACCGGTCGGCGCTGGCCCGGGCGCTCGACCGGCCGCTGGCCGGCACGCCGCTCCTGGTCGTCACGGTCCATCCGGAAACGGCGATGGCCGGCGACGCGGCGGCGACCGACTCGGTCGCCGCGGCCGTGCTGGCGGCGCTGGACGGCTTTGCGGGGGCCGAGGTGCTGTTCACCCTGCCCAACGCCGATCCGGGCAATGCCGGCGTGCGGCGGGCCATCGAGGACTGGGTGGCGCGTGCCGGCGGCCGGGCGGCGGCGTTCGAGAGCCTGGGCCGCCAACGCTATTGGAGCCTGGTGGGGATCGCAGACGCGGTGATCGGCAACTCCTCCAGCGGCATTATCGAGGTGCCGCATCTGGGCGTGCCCGTCGTCAATGTCGGGACGCGCCAGCAGGGCCGGCCGCGGCCCCCCGCGGTGATCGACTGCCCGGCGGCGCCGGCCGCCGTCGCCGCCGCCGTCACGCGGGCCCTCACACCGGCGCATCGGGCCATCGCCGCGCGGCGCGACAGCCCCTATGGCGGCGCCGGCGCGGGCGGCCGGGTCGTCGAGATCCTGCGCCATACACCACTCACCGGCCTGACCTTCAAGCCGTTCCGGGACCTTCCCTGCCATGGCTGACCGGACGGTCTTCGTCATCGCCGAAGCCGGGGTGAACCACAACGGCGATGTCGACCGGGCGCGCCGGCTGATCGATGCCGCCGCGGCGGCCGGCGCCGATGCCGTGAAGTTCCAGACCTTCCGCGCCGACCGCGTCGTCGCCGCCGACGCACCCAAGGCCGCCTACCAGCAGGCTGCGACCGGTGTGGCGGAAACGCAATACGCCATGCTGCAGCGCCTGGAGTTGGGGCACACGGCCCACCATGCGCTCGCCACCCATGCCCGAGCGGCCGGCATCGCGTTCCTGTCCACCCCGTTCGACGCCGACAGCGCCCGCTTCCTGGCGCGGGAGGTCGGGGTTCAACGGCTGAAGGTGCCGTCGGGGGAGATCACCAACGGCCCCCTGCTGCTGGAGATCGCCCGGCTGGGGCTACCCCTCATCCTGTCCACCGGCGCCAGCACGCTGGACGAGGTGGCGGATGCGCTGGGCATCATCGCCTTCGCGCTGATCCGGCCCACCGACGCGGTGCCCGACACCGACCACCTCGGCGACGATCGGTCCGCGGCGGCGGCGCGGCTTGCGGAGCGGGTGACGGTCCTGCATTGCACCACCGAGTACCCCGCCCCAGCCGAAGACGCCAATCTGCGGGCCATGGCCACATTGGCCCAGGCGTTCGGCGTGGAAACCGGCCTGTCCGACCACAGCCGCGGCATCGCCCTGCCCATCGCCGCGACGGCGCTCGGCGCCCGGGTGATCGAGAAGCATTTCACGCTGGACCGTACCCTCCCAGGACCGGACCACGCCGCCTCGCTGGAGCCGGGGGAGCTGGCCGCCATGGTCGCCGCCATCCGCGAGGTGACGGCGGCGCTCGGCGACGGCGTGAAGCGCCCGGCGCCGTCTGAGCAGGCCAATCGGTCGGTGGTGCGCCGGTCGCTGGTGGCCACCGGCGACATCGCGGCCGGCGAGGTGTTCACCCCCGACAATCTGGGCGCGCGGCGACCCGGGACGGGCGAGAGTCCCATGGGCTACTGGCGGCGCCTCGGCACCGCCGCATCCCGTGCCTATCGGGCGGGCGAGGCGATCGGCCCATGACCGTGCGGGTGGTCATCTTGGGCGCCGGGGGCCATGCCCGGGTGGTGGCGGATGCCCTGGCCGCGGCGGGTTTCTCCGTGGCGGGCGTGCTGACCCCAGACCGACCGGCCGGCAGCCGCACCGTTTGGGGCGCACCGGTGCTGGGCGACGACGGCCATCTGGCCCGGCTCGACCCGGCCGAGACGCGGCTGGCCAACGGCATCGGCTCCACCCGCGACACCGGTCCCCGCCGCGCCGTCTTCCTGAGGGCCCGGGACGCCGGGTTCGACTTCCCGCCGATCGTCCACCCGCGGGCCGTCCTCGCGCCAGACGTCGTGGTCGGCGACGGCGCCCAGGTGATGGCCGGCGCGGTGGTGCAGACGGGCTGCGTCATCGGCGCGAACGTCATCGTCAACACGGCCGCCACGGTGGATCACGACGGGCGGCTGGGCGACCACGCCCATGTGGCGCCCGGCGCGGTGCTGTCGGGGGGGGTGACGGTGGGGGCCGGGGCGCATATCGGCACGGGGGCCGTGGTGATCCAGAATATCCGCATCGGCGATGCAGCGCTGGTGCCGGCCGGTGCGGTCGTGATCGGCGACGTCGCCGACGCCGGCAGCGCGCCCGCGCCGGCACAACGGGTGATCCGCGGATGAACCGCTTCGAGGAGTGCCTGGTGCCGCCCGAGGCGACGCTGAGCCAAGGATTCCAGGCGCTGGAGGCCAGCGAGGTCAAAATCCTCCTGGTGGTGGACGGCGACCGGCACCTCTTGGGCACGGTCACCGACGGCGACCTGCGCCGCGGCATCCTGCGGGGTCTGCCCCTCGACGCCCCTGTCCTGGAGGCCGCCAACCGCCGGCCCGCCAGCGTGCCCGACACGCTCCCCCGGGCGGAGGCGGAGGCCGCGCTGGCGCGCAGCACGTTCCTCCAGATGCCGGTGCTGGACAGCCGGGGCCGGGTGGTCGATGTGCTGGCGCTGGCGGCGGCGCCGCATCCGGTCGAGCGGTCGGAGCTGGTGGTGTTGATGGCCGGCGGCCAGGGCCAGCGGTTGCGGCCGCTGACCGACAGCGCGCCGAAGCCGATGCTGCCGGTGGGCGGCCGGCCGATCCTGGAGACCATCATCGATCGCTTCGCCGATCAGGGTTTCCGCCGGTTCGTCGTCTCCGTGCACTACCGCGCCGCCGACATCGTCGGGCATTTCGGCGATGGCGGCCAACGCGGTGTCGACATTCGCTATGTGGAGGAGGGCGAGCCGCGCGGCACCGCCGGCGCGCTCGCCCATCTGCCGGACCGGCCGGACGGTCCGATCATCGTGATGAACGCGGACATCCTGACCTCCGTCGATTTCCGCCGGCTGGTCGACTACCACCGCGACCACCAGGCAGACGCCACGGTCTGCGTGCGCGAATACGACTTCCGAGTGCCCTATGGCGTGGTGCGGGCCGACCGGCACCGGCTGGTGTCGCTGGTGGAGAAGCCGGTGCAGCGCTTCCTGGTCAGCGCCGGCATCTATCTGCTGGAGGGGCGGGCGCTCGGCCACATCCCGGCGGACGGCCATATGGACATGCCCGACCTCTTGGCCCGCCTGCAGGGCGACGGGGCGGAGGTGTGCGTCTTCCCCATCCAGGAGTACTGGATCGATATCGGCCGGCATGCCGATCTGGAAAGCGCCCGAGCCGATTTCGGCACGACCTTCGGGGCCGGCCTGGTGGGTGTGGAGGACTAAGGGCCGGTGCGCTGCCTGGTCATCGGACACGGCTCGATCGGTCGGCGCCATGTCGACGTCCTGCGGGCCCTGGGCCACGATGTCGCGGTGGTCAGCCGGCGAGGCGGCACCGAGCGGCCGACGTGGCCGGACGCCGCCGCGGCGCTGGCCGCCGGTGGGGCCGGCTATGCGGTGGTGGCGACCGAGACCGCCCACCACCGCGCTGCGTTGGAGGCCCTGGCCGCTGCCGGCTTCGCCGGCCGGGTGCTGGTGGAGAAGCCCTTGCTGGCCGAACCGGAGCCGCTGCCGGGGCACGGCTTTGCCGGTCTCCATGTCGGCTACCAGCTCCGCTTCGATCCGCTTGTCATGGCCCTGCGCCGGGCGTTGCAGGGCCGGCGCGTCCTGGCGGCGGCCTTCCGGGTCGGCCAGAACCTGGCGGACTGGCGGCCAGGGCGGGATCACAGCCAAGTCTATTCGGCATCGCGTGCGGCCGGCGGCGGCGTGCTGCGCGACCTCAGCCACGAGTTGGATCTGATGCTCTGGCTCTTGGGGCCGTGGCGGCGCGTCGCGGCGGTGGGTGGCAACACCGGCCGCCTGGGCATCGCGGCGGAAGAGGTGGCGGTGTTGCTCGGCGAGACCGCCGCTTGCGCGCATGTCGTGGTGCATCTCGACTGCCTCGCCCGGCCGGCCCGCCGGCGCATCGAGCTGGAGACCGATGCCGGCAGCCTGACCGCCGACCTGATCGCCGGCACGCTGGACGGTGACGGAGACGTCGAGACCTTCCCGCGGGTGCGGGACGACGCCTTCGCCGGGATGCACCGCGCCGTCCTGGCGGGTGGGGGCGAGGCGGCGACGGTTGAGGACGGTATGGCGGTCGTGGCGCTGATCGACGCGGCGGAACGGGCGATCGCCGGGCGCACCTGGATCGCCGCGGCATGACGGTGATCTGTACCGTCTGCGCCCGCGGCGGATCGAAGGGCGTGCCCGGCAAGAACCACCGCCCTCTGGCGGGCAAGCCGCTGATCCTTTGGACGATCGAGCTGGCGCTTGCCTGCCGGCTGTTCGACCGCGTCGTGGTGTCCAGCGACGATCCGGTGATCCTGGAGATCGGCCGGGCCGCCGGCGTCGATCTGGCCGTCCGGCGGCCCGATGCCCTGGCGACGGATGAGGCCGGCAAGCTGCCGGCGATCCTGCATGTGGCGACGGCGGCGGAGCAGGCGTTCGCCGAACGCTACGACACCGTGGTGGATCTCGACGCGACCTCACCCTTGCGCCGGGCGGAGGACGTCGCCGGCGCGCTCGCGCTGTTCGAGGCCCAGGGCGTGACCAACGTGATCACCGGGGCGCTGGCCCGCCGGTCGCCCTACTTCAATTTGGTGGAACGCGACCCCGACGGGGCGGTGCGGCTGTGCAAGCCGCCCGAGACGGACGTCTCCCGCCGGCAGGACGCAGCCCCCTGCTTCGACATGAACGCCTCGATCTATGTCTGGCGGCACGCGGCCTTCCGCGCCGATCCGCGGGTCTTCTACCCGGACACGCTGCTCTACGAGATGCCGGAGGAGCGGTCGCTGGACATCGACAGCGCGCTCGACTTCCGCATCGTGGAGATGCTGATGCGCGATCGGCTGGCCGAGGCGGACACCCGGCCATGATGCCGGCCGGCGGCTATCGCGGGCTGTTCGACCTGACCGGGCGGGCGGCCATCGTCACCGGTGCGTGCGGCATCATCGGCCGGCATCTGGCGGCGGCCTTGGCGGAGTTCGGGGCGCCGGTGGCGCTGGCCGACCTGGACGGCGCCGCGGCCGCGGCGCTGGCGACGGAGATCGCCGCTCGCACCGACACGCCGGCCATCGGCGTTGCCTGCGACGTGGCCGACCCGGACTCGGTCGCCGCCCTGGTGGCGCGGACGGAAGACGAATTGGGCCCGGTGCGCATCCTGGCCAACAATGCCGCCACGAAGACCGGCGACCTGGCAGCCTTCCTGGCACCGCCGGAGGACTACGCGCTGGACACCTGGCGGGCGGTGAACGCCGTCAACCTGGACGGCGCCTTCCTGATGGCGCAGGCCGCCGGCCGGGCGATGATCGCCCACGGGCAGGGCGGCAGCATCGTCACAACCGCGTCCATCTACGGCGTGCTGGGGCCGGACAACCGGATCTACGAAGGCTCGCACTACAACGGCCGGCCGATCTCCACCCCGCCGGTCTATGCCGCCTCCAAGGCGGGCGTGCTGGGCCTGACGCGCTATCTCGCCTGCGTCTGGGCGCGCCACGGCATCCGCGTCAACGCGATCACCCCCGGCGGCGTGGACAGCGGCCAGAACGACGCCTTCCTTGACCGCTACAGCGCCCGGGTGCCGCTGGGCCGCATGGCGCGGGCGGAAGACATGACCGGCGCGCTGGTCTGGCTCGCCTCCGACGCCGCGGCCTACGTCACCGGCCAGAACCTGGCCGTGGACGGCGGCCTGACCGCCTGGTAGGCCCCGATGGCCCGTCTTGCCCCGCCCGCTTGGGTCCCGCTCGCTTGGAAACACAGCCCATGGCGCTGATCGCCTATCCCGCCGCGGTCGACACCGCGCCGTTCGCCGTGGGCGCCGCCGATCCGCCGGCGCTCTACGGCCTGCCGCAGGAGGTGCAGTTCTGCCGGTGCTGCGTGATCTCCAACCAGCGGCCGAACTCCGCGGTGGAGTTCAAGCACACCCGCGACACCCGCAAGGCCACCATCAATTTCGACGAGGAGGGGGTCTGCGACGCCTGCCGGCTGGCCGAGCAGAAGCACGGCACCATCGACTGGCAGGCGCGCGAGCAGGAGCTTCGCGATCTGTGCGACCGCCATCGCCGCCGGGACGGACACTATGACTGCCTGGTGCCGGGGTCCGGGGGGAAGGACAGCTTCTACGCCGCGCATGTGCTGAAGTACCGCTACGGCATGCATCCGCTGACCGTCACCTGGGCGCCGCACCTCTACACCGAGTGGGGGTGGAAGAACCAACAGGCGTGGATCCATGCCGGCTTCGACAACATCCTGGTCACGCCCAACGGCATCGTGCACCGCCTGCTAACGCGGCTGGCGGTGGACGTGCTGTTCCACCCGTTCCAGCCCTTCATCCTCGGCCAGAAGAACCTGGCGCCGAAGATGGCGCTGCGGTTCGGCATTCCGCTGGTCTTCTTCGGGGAGAACGAGGCGGAGTACGGCAACCCGATTGCCGACACGTCGTCCTCGCTGCGCGACAAGAGCTATTTCGCCGCCGCCACCGACCCGTCGACCACCTATCTCGGCGGCGTCTCGCTGGCCTCACTGGAACACGACTTCGGGGTCGATCCCTCGGAATTCCAGCTCTACATGCCCGAAGATCCCGAGAAGGTCCGGCAAGCCGATATCGAGGTCCACTATCTCGGCTACTACCTGAAATGGCATCCGCAGAGCTGCTATTACTACGCCGTGGAGCATGGCGGCTTCCAGGCGTCGCCGGAGCGCACGCCGGGTACGTACTCCAAGTACAACTCGATCGACGATCGGATCGACGACTTCCACTACTACACCACCTACATCAAGTTCGGGATCGGCCGCGCCACCTACGACGCGGCGCAGGAGATCCGCTCCGACGACATCGACCGCGACGAGGGCGTCGCGCTGGTGCGCCGCTATGACGGCGAATGGCCCAGCCGGTTCGACGAGGAGATCTTCCGCTACCTGTCCATCGATCCGGACAGGTTCGGCCAGGCCGCCGGCTGCTTCGAGCAGCCGATCATGGACCGCGCCTATTTCGACCGGCTGACCGACCGGTTCCGCTCGCCGCATCTGTGGCAGTACCAGGACGGCACCTGGTCGCTGCGGCGCACGGTGTGGATGGAAAACCGCTGAGGCGGGACGGGATCCGTGGGCCGTTTCCGCATCATTGCGCGGCTGGACATCAAGGGGCCGAACCTGATCAAGGGGGTGCACCTGGAGGGCCTGCGCAAGATCGGCGACCCCAACGCCCATGCGCTGCGCTACTACCACGAAGGCGCGGACGAGCTGGTCTATATGGACATCGTCGCCAGCCTCTACGGCCGCAACAATCTGTCCGACATCGTGCGCCGGACGGCGGAGAACGTGTTCATCCCGCTGACGGTGGGCGGTGGCGTGCGGTCGCTGGCGGATGTGGAGGCGCTGTTGAACGCCGGGGCCGACAAGGTGGCGATCAACACCGCGGCGACGGCCGACCCGGACCTGATCGGCGCCGTTGCCCGCCGCTTCGGTTCGCAATGCATGGTGCTGTCCATCGAGGCCAAGCGGCGCCCGCAAGGCGGTTGGGAAGCCTATGTCGACAACGGGCGGGAGCACACCGGCCTTGAGGTGGCCGACTGGGCGCGCCGCGGCCAGGACCTGGGGGCGGGGGAGATCCTGCTGACCTCCGTCGACCAGGAGGGCACGCGCAAGGGCTTCGACCTGGCGCTGGCGCAAGCCGTGTCGTCGGCCGTCACCATCCCGGTGATCCTGTCGGGGGGGCTGGGCGAACCGGCGCACCTGGTGGCCGCGGCGACGGACGGGCGGGCCGATGCCGTGGCGGTGGCCGACGCCCTGCACTATGGCCGGCATTCGCTGGGCGACCTGCGGGCGGCGGCCGGTGCCGCCGGCCTGCCGGTGCGCGCCCTGGCGGCGGCCGACGGGTCGGCGGCCGACGGGTCGGCGGGCGACGGCGCCGGAACGATCTGACACGCACGATGCCGTCGCCCCTGCCGCCGTTGATCCATGTCGGGATCAGCAAGTCCGGCACCACCTCGCTGCAGGAGAGAGTCTTCGCCGGTCATCCGGCGCTTCTGTGCTGTGGCCGGCCGAACCATCTGACCGCCGACTACCGGGCGTTCCACACCGCGCTGTGCCTGGCCGATGTGCACCGGTCCCGATCTGGCCTCATCGACCGGTTCCTGGCCGAGCGACGGGCGGAGGCCGACCGGCAGGGCTGCGTGATGGTGCTGTCGGACGAAACCTTGGCCAACGGCCCCTTTGTCAGCGTGGTGGCCCAGCGGCTACGCCGTTCCCTGACCGATGCGCGCATCCTGATCACTATCCGCAACCAGATGACGTCGATCGTCTCGCACTATGTCAGCCACGGCTATCGCCTGGGGGGTGTGCCGCGCTCGGCGCAAGATCAGTATGTGTCGTTCGCCGACTGGTTCGACTATCAGTTCGAGGCGCGGTACTCCGTTCTGGCGCGGCTGGACTATGCCAACATTGTGGAGATCTTCTCAGACGAGTTCGGCGCCAGTCAGGTGACCGTTCTGTTGCTTGAGGATATGGCGGCGGTCGCGCGCGCCTTCACGGACCCGTTGGGCGCCGATTTGGGTTTGCCGGCCGATGCGGTGGCGGAGCGCCTGACCGGTCCGTTCCCTAGCCCTGCCGACAGCGGCCGCCTGCACTTGTACCAGCGCTGGCGTGGTCCGTTGGCACCCGTGCGCCGCTTGTTGCCAGACGGCGCCCTGAAGGTGCGGTTGCGCGGGGCGCTCGACGGCTTCTTGGTCAGGGGTGTGCGCAAGCAGGTAACACTGACGCCGGAACAGCGTCAGCGGGTGCATGATCGATTTGCTGACGGCAACCGCAGGCTCGCTGCCGCCGCCGGCATTGATCTCGCCACCCACGGATATCCGTTGTGAGATCGTAGAATTTCGCGCAGCGATACATTCGGGCATCTAAGTGAAAGGCATCTTCTCGGTACACCAGCCTAACTATTTTCCTTGGCTGGGGTACTTCAACAAAATACACTGGTCGGATCAGTTCGTTCTGCTCGATGATGTTCAGTATTCGCCTAGGAGCTATACTAGCAGAGCAATACTCAACAATCGAGGCAGAGAGCTGATGCTCTCGTTGCCGGTCCATCGAGCCAGTCGCGATTCGACAATTCGCGAGGCACTGGTCAATCCGGTTGAGTTTGGCGTTAAGCACCTTGAGAGCTTCCGCCATTGCTATGGCAAGATGCCTTACTATCGGGAGGTGTTAAGCCTGATTGAACCACATTTGCGGGCGCAGAAGCCGATCTCGCTCGCTGACTTCAATAAACGGATCGTGCTTTCTATCTGCGATTATCTCGATATTGAGACGGAAACAATAGAGTTGTCGACATTGAACATTGAGTCTCGCAAAAATGAAATGATCGCCGAGATTGGTGGTAAATTGTCCGCGCAGATCTACTTGAGCGGCAAAGGTGGCAAAGCGTATGTGACAGGGGAAGAGGAAGTATATCTGACCCGAGGTCTAGCGTTGGCCTATCATGATTTTCAACAGTTGGGTGATGGTAGTGAGAGTGGGCCTATTGCGAACTACAGCATCCTCGATAGTTTGTGCAAACTTGGATCAGAAACGCGAACTCTGGTAGCGAATGACGAACATGTGCCGCTCTCTTTGTGGATGGCATCGTCAACCGGATCGGGAACGAATGAGTCCGTTGATATCGAGACGCTAACGGAAGCCAAGGTGCTGCAGCACCAGCAGCAACTCACGAGTCTACCCCATGACTTGCCGCTGTACCGCTGGGACCTGGGACAGTTCTTGACGCCTCAACACGGGAAATTCGCGCTCTCGCTGGTGGCGACGATCGGCGGGCGGGCGATCGGTTATGCAGTCGCGTCGGTCCGCGATTCGACGACGGCGCATCTGCATCAATTCGTCGTTGCGCCGGAGGCGCGACGACTGGGCGTGGGGCGAGCGCTGCTGACGGGTCTGCTCGATCGCGCTGCCGCCCATGCGCATCTTCGCCTCACCGTAAAGGTGCACCGGGCCAACCCCAAGGCGTTCGACTTCTACCGACGGTTTGGGTTTGTCGAGATCAATCGGGTCAACCGCCTCTACAGCGAACTGGCAGTCAACCTCGGATGAAGGTTCTCTGCTTGGATATCGAAGGCGGGTTTGGGGGATCGTCCCGCAGCCTGTTCTATTCGCTGAAGGCCCTGCGCGAGCGTATCGAGCCGACCGTCTGGTGTGCGCGGCGCGGGCCGATCATCGAACAATACCGGCAGATCAGCATCTCCGCCGTTGTCGCCCCGGCAATGCCACGCTTCACGCCGGTCGCCAAGTTCTCACGCAATATCTATTCCGGTGCGCGCGCGATCCAGAAATGGCTGGCAGCCGCCCCGTTTCGCCGGGACCTTCTGGCCGCGGCTGAGGCTGTAGATCTGGTTCATCTCAACCACGAAAGCTTGATTCCGCTGGGACATTGGCTGCGCCACGAGGCTGCAACGCCGGTATCGCTGCATGTCCGCACGCAGCCGCCGCCAACGGCCTTCTCAAGGTGGCTTGCCCGGAAGGCGGTGTCGTTCTCCGGCCTGGTTTTCATCTCGGAGAACGAGCAAGCGCATTGGGGGGCTCTGGCCGGATGTCCGCTGGCCGGTCGGGTGATCTACAACATCGCCGAGCCGCCGACGGCAGCCGTGGCGCCGCTGGCGGCGATACCGACCGACGACCGCCTTAAGGTCGGTGCGCTCGGCAACTTCGCCTATCAGCGGGGCTATGATCGTCTGATCGACGTCGCGCTGGCGCTCCGCCGAAGGGACTGTGATCGCGTTCGTTTCGTGGTCGCCGGCAACATGGATCTGACGGGGACGTTGCCCGGCCGGCTGGGCAGGCTTGCCCGGCGCCGGGGCACGCTCGCCGACTACGCCCGCGAGATGGGTGTGGCCGATCAGTTCGTCTTTCTCGGCCGTGTCGAAAATCCGGAAGCGATGCTGGCGGGCTGTGATGTGTTGATCAAGCCTTCACGCGAGAACAACCCTTGGGGACGTGATCTTTTAGAGGCCATGTCTCTGGGCCTTCCCGCAATCGGTATCGGCAACTACAGCAAGTTCGTCGAGAGCGGAAAGACTGGATTGCTTCTGGCATCCTTCGGAAGCGAGACGATCGCCAATTTCCTGATAGAGATGGACCGGTCGCGCAAGAGGCTCCACCGAATGGGGGAAGAAGCGGCGCGGCGAGTACGTCAGTATTGTAACCCGACGTTGCGCGGGGCCGAGCTCTTCGATTTTTGGGCGGCGATGAGGGCGCCGTAATGACGGAGTTCTCAATTCCGGGTTATCGATCCCTATTGGTTGAGTTCGAAGAACGTGGCTATCGATCTGTGTCTTTCTTTGACGTCGATGTCGGACAACGGCATCTTCTACTACGCCATGACATCGACATGTCGATTCCAGCCGCGCTGGAAATCGCGCGACTTGAGACGTGTTTGGGCTGTCAGGCTTCCTATTTCGTGCTGCTTGGCAGTGAACTCTATAACGTACTTGCGCCGGACTCCATCCGCGGACTCCGCGAACTGCTGGCCTTGGGCCACGAGGTGGGGCTGCACTTCGACGCCACCGCCTACGAAGGCGCAGAGGCCGATCTTGAGGCGGCGGCAGAGCGGGAATGCGACATCCTTGAGCAGTCGCTCGGCGTGCAAGTGCGGATGATCAGCTTTCATCGGCCGGCTGAGCGGTTCCTCGGCATGGCAGAACGGATCGCCGGGAGACTTCATTCCTATATGCCGCGTTTCTTCTCCGAGATCGGCTACTGTTCCGATTCACGGGGGGCGTGGCGATCTGGGAAACCGCTTGAACATCCGGCGGTTCGCGGCGGTCGGGCATTGCAACTGCTGACCCATCCCATCTGGTGGGTCAGCCGCGGGACTACCCCGGTCGCAAAGCTGAACGGATTTCTGAACGATCGCTTGGATCGGCTGAAGCGCGAGCTTGGGTCGAACTGCGAACCATATCGGGACTACCTCTCCGGTGTTCGCGAGCAGTGACTTGATCTGCGGATGACGATGCGAACGGTCCTTGTCGACTATGGCGTCGGCAATCTCCTTTCGGTGCGTCGCGCGCTGGAGGCCGTGGGAGCGGTGGTGAGTCAGACGGGCGACCCCGCGGCCGTGGCGGCGGCCGACCGGCTGGTGGTGCCCGGCGTCGGGGCCTTCGGCGCCTGCGTGGAAACCCTGGGCCGGCGGGGGCTGTTGGGGCCGGTGCGCGAGTTTGCCGGCAGCGGGCGGCCGTTCCTGGGTATCTGCGTCGGCATGCAGATGCTGCTGGACGAGAGCACGGAGTTCGGCGCGCATCGCGGCCTTGGCCTGCTGCCCGGGCTGGTGGACCGGGTGCCGGATACGGACACCGGCGGGCAGCCGCACAAGATCCCGCATATCGGCTGGACGCCGATCCAGCCGGCCGACGGGGGACGCGATTGGGCGGACACACTGCTGGACGGCGTGGCCCCGGGAACGGCGTTCTACTTCGTCCACTCCTACACCGCCTGGCCGGCGGCGGCGGCCGACCGGCTGGCCGATGCCGACTATGGCGGCCGCCGCATCGCCGCGGTGATCGGCCGGCCGCCCTTCTACGGCTGCCAGTTCCACCCGGAGAAGAGCGGGCCGGCCGGCCTGGCCCTGCTGCGGCGGTTCCTGGCGATATGAGGCGGGCCCGGTGACGCCACGGCATGCCCGTGGGCGAGACGCGGCCCTGGCCCGCGTCGGGGTCATCGACCAGCACCTGCCGGACGGCCCGTTGCCGCCGGGACAGATCGTCCTGCTGCTGCCTCGCCGGACCATGCACTGGGAAGACCTGTTGCACAGCTATCGCGTGATCGAGCGGCAAACCGGCTTCATGCCGGTCATGGTCCTGGCGACGCCCGAGCTTGAGAACCACCCCGGCCCGGCGCGGCGCCAGGGGATCAACTTCATCGCGGTGGCGGCCGTGCCGCAGCAGGACCAGGGCCATTTCCGCTTTGCCGCGGGTGTCGCAAGGGCGCTGCGGCGCCTCGGCCTACCCGGCCGACTCGCTGCCCGCCTGCTGGCGAGCGAGCGCATCCGCCACGGCTCGGTCGTCGGGTTGGCACGCCTGGCGGTGACGCGGGTCTGGCTTCGCCGGCAGTGCCGGCAAGCCGCCCGGCTGCTGGAGGCGCTGTCGCCGGCGGCGCTGCTGCTGTCGGGGGATCGGGAGCTGGGCCCCTTTCCGGCGTGGCAACGCGCCGCCCGCGATCGCCGGGTGCCGTGCGTGGTGGCCGGCGTAACGTTGCCGTCGCCGGACAGCGATGCCTTCGGGCGGTTCCATCGCGCGCGGTTCTTTGCCGGGATTGGGCAGGCGGCGCCGCTCATCAACCTCGTCGCCGCGTGGTGCTTTCCGCGCCAGTGCCGCCGGGCGGACGGCCGGCGGCTGCTGTTCACCCCGGGCTGGCTGACCCTGGCGCTGGCGCTGGCGGGCATGCGCATACCGATGCCCTGGGTGCAGGGCAGCAACAGCGATGCCATCCTGACGGACTGCGAGGCCCGCAAGGCCCTCTACGTGGCAAACGGTATTCCCGCGGCCCGCGTTCGGATCACCGGCCGTGTCCTCTATGACGACCTGTTCCGTCTGGCGGCATCGAAGGCCGATCTGCGCCGGCGGCTGCTTGATGACCTGGCGATGCCGGCCGATCTGCCGATCGTCCTGGTTTCCGTTCCGGCGTCCGCGGAACACGGCCTGATGGACGCCCGGACGCACTATGAGAAGATAGAAGAATTACTGGATCATCTAGCTTCGTTGAATGCCAACATCATTCTGTCACTGCACCCGCGATCCGATCGGCAAGATTATGCGAAGCGGATAAGGGAAACCAAGCTGCGGCTGCTCGACAAACCGCTGTTTCAATACATGGCTGCGGCAGACGTCTTTGTCTGTGAAGCGTCGACGACGATCGATTGGGCGATCTTGTGCGGCGTGCCGACGGTCGATCTCCAGCACAGCGGGATTCGCATAGAGACATGGCGGGAATTCCCCGGCGTCCTGGCGTTCGATCGGCTCGATGAGGCGATGGAGGCGATCGACCGTCTGATCCGGGATCCGGCGACGCACGCCCGATTGCAGGCCGCGCAGATGGACGGGCGGGACCGGATCTGCCTCTTCGACGGCAAATGTGCGGACCGGTTCCGGGCGGTTTTGGAGAGCATCTGTGCACCGCGGGACTCGTCCGTCGATCGGCGCCTGCCGGCCGGTTCTCGGTGAGGGAGAGGTAGATGGCCGCGCTCGACGACATACACGACGCCGACTTCGAAAAGCATGTTCACCAACTCGTCGAGAAAGATATAGAAGATCTTCTCGCGAGCAAGGATCAGTTCGTTGAGAATTGTTGTCCTGCTTGCGGCAGTGATGTGAAAGTGTTTTCTTTTTCGACAAAAGGAATGACGCACGTCCGTTGTGCCATGTGTCGGACGTTGTTCATTTCGCCAGGGCCGGACAACGATACCTGCATAGCCTTTGCCCAGAACAGCCAAGGATTGGCGTTCTGGCGGGAGAACATGCCGGCACGCATCCGAGAGCGGCGCCAGCCGATGTACCGGGAGCGGGCCGACTATGTCGGGGCGGTGGTTCGCCAGCACGCGTGCCGACCGCGCCGGGTTCTTGAGATTGGCGCCGGTAACGGCGAATTGGCGCTCGTGCTGTTGGAGCAGATGCCGCAGATCGAAGAGTACTGGGTGCTCGAACCCCAACCGATCGGTGTAGAAGACCCAAGATTCCATCTGATGGATGCCTTAGGGGAGCCGGAACAGCAGGGTTACTTTGATTTGATCTTGATGTTCGAAGTGATCGAGCATATTCCGAGGCCCGCGCACATTCTGGAATGTGTTAAGAAATCTCTATCGGGAAACGGTATTTTTATTTTGTCGACACCGAATGAAAATGGGGTGGATACTCGGCTGTTCGGCCGGAATTCCATGAATCTGCCGTTCGATCATGTCGCACTCTACAATCCTTTATCGATCAAGCTCCTACTCGCCCGGTCCGGATTAAGTGCTCTCAACGTCGAGACGCCTGGTGTTCTTGATGTCGAGGTAATGAAGCGAGGCCTTGATGATGGAATCCTTGATCTGGCAGACAATCCAGCGCTGCGGTTTCTCCTGACGGATGGGTACGATATGCGGCAACGCTTCCAGGCATTCCTGCAGAAGAATCTGCTGTCTTCCCACATGCGGGTGATCGCCCGGGCGGGCTGATGCGGGCGGAGGACGGGTGTTGCGGGCCGGGGACGGGATCGGGCGGTATCGATGACGGTGGGTAAGTGGCTGCGGACGGCAGGCCGTCGGTCGGCGTTCGTTGCGGCAAGGGGGGTGGTCGGCGCAGCCCCCCATCTGCCCGGGGACGGTGATGCCTGGCTGGCGCGCAGGGCCGCGGCGCGCATCGCCCGGCGCTGCCGCGTCCTGTCGCAACCCGATGCCGGGGTGCCGACGGCGCCGACTGTCCTGGTGATGAGCGCGTTCCGCTTCTGGAGCGACCTGGACCTGCTGAAGGAGGTCGGTCGCCTCCGGCTGGTCGAGACGCCGACGGACCATTTCCAGGCGATCAACGCGCTGTTCGGCGATGGCGGCGAGACCGCGGATCACGATCGAGAAAACGGCGAGCGTCACGTTCGGTTCGCCGCGTCGGTGCTGCGGGAACTGCGCCGGGTGATGCCGTTCGATGCGTTGATCGCGCCGTCCTTGTTCTACCGCTACCTTCATCCCTGGGCGCAGGCCTGCCGGGTGTCCGGGATCCCGTTCATCGGCCTGCACAAGGAGTTCACGGTTCTGGACGGCTCGAACGTCCAGGCCGCCATCGATCTGTTCCGCGCGGAGCGGATGACCTTCCACGGGACCCATGCGCTGGTGGTCAGCGAGACCGCCAGGCAGGTCATCGCCCAGGGCGGCGTGGCCGAGGCCGACCGCATCCGCGTGGTCGGCCTGCCGCGCATGGACCGGCTGTTCGATCCCGACAGCCCCTGGCGCCGCCGCCAGGACCGGCGACCCCGGATCACGCTGTTCTCCTTCCCGCACTACTGCGGCAACCTGGAGGTGGCCGAGCGGCGGTCGAAGCTGTTCAGCAAATGGGACCACCACGGGTTCGTCGACCTGTTCCGCAACGTTCATGCCGCCTTCGCCGAGGTGGCCTTGGAACGGCCGGATGCGGAGATGGTGATCAAGCCCAAGACGGTCGTCGACTGGTGGGTGCGCGAGATCGAGGCCGTGGTGCAGCAGGAGGCCGGCCGCCCCCTGGACAGCATTCCCAACTGCCATGTCGTCAACCGGCCGGCCCACGACCTGATCCGCGACTGCGACGCCATCGTCGCCTTCAATTCGACGGTCATCCTGGAGGCCGCGATCCTGGGCCGCAGCGCCATCGTGCCGTTGTTCGACGAGGCCTGCGGTCGGCATGCGGAAAACGTCTATCTGCGCGAGGTGATGGACGCGTTCGCCGCCGTGCCGTCGAAGGCGGCGCTGAAGGCGGCCCTGCACGCGGCGCTGGACGGACACCCGCCGGTCGGCCGCACCGGCGCGGACGGCAAGAGCGCGGCCTTCCGCCGATATCTGGGCTATGACGATGCCGGCAGCACGGCCCGGGTGGTCGACGCCATCGAACAGGCCGTCCAAGGCGCATGGCCGTGACTGGTCCGATCCCGTTCACGCTGCGGGCGGTGGCCGGCCGCGCGGATTGGCGGCGCGGCTTCACCTGGCCGTTGGACTACCGCACGCTGCGCGATGCCCAGCTCAGCCTCGTCTCGGGCGTGGTCGCTGCCGTGGCCGCGATGCCCGCCGGGCCGGTGCGGACGCTCGCCATCCTCACGGGCGTGTCGGCGGCGATGATCGCCGCGCAATGGTCCTGGATCGCCCTGCACGGCGTGGCCGCGCGCCAGGCGGCCGTCGTGCTGGCGGACGCGCCGGACATGGTGGCACCGCTGCTGGGCGACGCGCCGCTGCCCGAAACCGGGGACGCCGCCGGCGCCTGGGTGAAGACGGCAGCGCCGCTCCGCCATGCCTGGGCCCGGCGGCTGGCGCGCACCGCGACGCTGGCCGGCGGGGCGGGGCGGTTCGCTCGCGCCGTGCTGGCGCCGGGGGCGCTGGCCCTGAGCCACAATCCGCTGATGATCGCGCACGCCCGCAAGACCGGTGCCGCGGTCCGCTTCAGCCATGCCGAGCGCTGGCTCGCCCGCGCCCGGGCAGCCAGCCCGGGGCCCGACCCGGCGGTCGCGGCGGCGGCGGATGCGCTGATGGGCGGCTTGGGACCGGCCCTGTCCCATCTGCCGGACGACGTGGCGGCCCGCGTCGCTCGGGCGGTCCGCCGGGACCTGGCGCCGCTGGTCACCGCGGCCTCGGCGGACCTGGCTGGGTTCGCCCGCGTGGCGCCGGCCGATCTGCGGTTGTGGGCCGGAACGCCCAGCTACTACCCCGTGCGCGCACTCGCCCTGGCGGCCGCGCCCAAGGGGGGGCGGCTGACCAGCTTCGACCATGGCGGCTCGCTATCCATGGTGGACGAACCCGACACGATTGCGCTGCGCGATCTGATGGTGCCCGACGCATACGTGATGCCGGGGGCCGAGGCGGTGCGTCTGTTCCGCCAGGGCAATCCGTCCGCCGCGCCGGACGGCGCATGGCCGGTCACCCTGACGGCGGGCGCGGGCGATCCGAAATTCCGCCGCGCTGCCGCCGCGCTGCCGCTGAGCGGTGGCCGGCGCGCCCGCGTGCTCTACCCGACCACCGTGTTCCGCGGGATCCGCCAGAACATGCCGCCGCTGCTGCCCGACCCGGTGGCGCTGGACCTGCAGCTTTCGGTGGTCGAGGCGGTGGAGGCGGCGGGCTTGCCGGTGGCCGTCAAGCCGCATCCGGAAAGCAGCCTCTACGGCTTGGCGCACCCGCTGGAAGGCCGGGTGCCGCTGGACCGCCGGCCCTTCGCCGAGGCCCTGGCCGACGCCGACCTGCTGGTCTTCGACTACCCGCAGAGCACGGCCTTCTGGGAGGCGCTGTGCACCGACCGGCCGGTCATCCTGGTGGACGCAGGCATTACCCGGTTCCACACCGCGGCGCGGGCGCTGATCGACCGGCGGTGCCGCGTGGTGCCGGCGGCCATCGGCCCGGACGGCCGGGTCGTGCCGGACGCGCCGGCGCTTGAGGCAGCGCTGACGGGTGCGCTGACGGCGCCGGACGACGGCGATCCCAGCCTGTTTGCCGCAGTGTTCGCGGGCGATGATCACGACGGAGATTCCAGCGCTTGGCGACATATCTCCTGACCGGCGGCGCCGGTTTCATCGGCAGCCATCTGTGCCGCCATCTGCTGGGGCAGGGGGCGACGGTCGTGGTGGTGGACAACCTGTCCACCGGCCTGCGCGCCAATGTGCCGGCGGCCGCCCGCCTTCTGGAATTGGACCTGACCCGGCGCGACTTCGCCGACGACCTGCCGGACGAGCGGTTCGATGCGGTGATCCACCTGGCGGCGCAGTCCTCCGGCGACGTGTCGATGGACGATCCGGTCCACGATCTGGACGTCAATGCCCGGTCCACCTTGGCCTTGGCGCACTGGGCGCTGGCGCGGGGCATCCGGCGCTTCCTCTACGGCAGTTCCATGTCGGTCTATGGCGCCGTCGACGCGCTGCCGATCGCGGAGACGGCGCAGGCCCGGCCGCTCAGCTTCTACGGCGCCTCCAAACTCGCCTCGGAGCTGATGCTGTCCATCATGGCCGGGCGCGGCCTCTCGCCCACCTGCTTCCGCATCTTCAGTTGCTACGGCCCCGGCCAGAACCTGGGCAACAAGCGCCAGGGCATGGTCAGCATCTACCTGGCGCATCTCTTGGAAGACGGCGCCGTGACCGTCACCGGCAGCCTGGACCGCAGCCGGGACCTCGTCCATGTCGACGATGTGGTGGACGCCTTCGCCCGGGCGCTCGACAGGCCGGCGACCCCGCATCTCACCTACAATCTCGGCGCCGGCCGGGAGATCACGGTGCGCGAGATGCTGGTTCGGATGACCGGCCTGCTCGGCCTGGACATGGCCCAAGCGGTGACCGAAGGCCCCGGCGCGGCGCATGACCAGCAGCGGGTGCTGGCCGACATCGCCCGAGCCGGTGCGGCGCTGGGCTGGCGCCCCGCCACCCGCTTCGAAGACGGGCTGGCCGGCATGGTGGCGTGGGCGCAAGACGCCGTGAAACGCCGGCCAAGCGCTTCGTAAGAGGAAGATCTACATGCGAGTTCCGGATATTGAGGACGGCTACCTTGTTCTTGGTATTGGAGCGGCGAACCAATGGGCCTCCGTCATACAGAGCGCGTTCGTGAGAGATGGATCGATCGCGTGGTTGGGTCATGAAGCCCGTCATGAGAATGTCATGGGGGTGAATAGTGATGACTGTATCTTCTCGCAGCCAAGCGAATCGACGGCAATCTTATCTCAGAATACGTGTTACATGATAAGAACGGGGGCGAGCGTTACGAGGGTGCCTTTCTTTCGTAGAGGCAGGGATTTTTTGGAAGTCAAGAAATGGGGTGGTGTTGCTGTTTCTCAAGATCGCGAAATTGAGAAGATCAATTTTAATGTTGTTGTCGAGCGATTAAGAGATCAAACTTTATCATTCCCCAATCTGTTTATGAGTGTGGATCTGCCAAATGGAACAATTATCTCTCCTGTCAAATACTTGAATTTCCCTCAATCGAGTGGAAATTATCTTCAATTCATGACAGGAAGAGTGCTTTACTTCGATCAAGACTGGCAACTATGCTATATCGCCGCCCATTCCCATGCGGGAGACGAATGGCACATCGAAATCTGTCGGGCTGCTCCCGTCAACAATCTTACGGGACGGCCGTGGGGCAAGAAATCAAAGATGATTGAGAGGTTTCGGTGCATCCCGTTTTTCGGAAAATTCATGACAACTCACGATTTTTCCGAAGTTTCTATTGAAAACGGCAGTGTTTATTTCTTTCAATATGTCTGAGTTTCTGGCGTAAATTGGCAACTGACCTGAGGAGTCTTGAGGTGGAGATAGCGTGCCGGCTTTGCGGTCATCGTGGCCACACGGTCGTGGGCGAAGAGGTCGGCAACGCGCCGGAGGCCAAGGTCTACCGCTGCGGCGGCTGCGGTGTGGTCTTCCTGCACCCGATCATGACGCCGGCGGAGGAGAAGACCTTCTACGCCGCCGAGTTCGAAGCCTATATGAGCGCGCGCGCCGGCACCGAGTGGAACGACCCCGAGGAGATGTACAAGACCAACGCGGCGGAGACGACGCGCCGCAAGCGTCTGGTCGATCCGCTGCTGCGGCGGGATCAGACGGTGCTGGAGATCGGCAGCTCCAACGGCTTCTTCCTGCACGCTATTCGCGATCAGGTGGCCGGCGTCACCGGGGTGGAGCCCAGCATCGCCTTCCGCGACTATGCCAACAGCGTCGGCATCGAGACGGTCGAATACCTGGAGGACCTTAAGGGCCGCCGCTTCGACGTCATCATCATCTACTACGTCCTGGAGCATATGCGCGACGGCGGCGCCTATCTGCGAGAGGTCGCCGACCATCTGGCCCCGGGCGGACAGGTGCTGCTGGAAGTGCCCAATGTCGAAGACGCGCTGGTCGCCTGGTACGACCTGCCGGAGTTTCGAAAGTTCTACTGGCAGAAGGCGCACTACTACTACTACGCGCCGGCAACCTTGCAGGCGCTGGCGGACAGCGCGGGGTTCCGGGCGGTGCTGACGCCGGAGCAGCGCTACGACCTGTCCAATCACATGATCTGGATGCGCGACCGCCGGCCCGGCGGGGCCGGCCGCTTCGCCGACCGCTTCACGGCCGTGCTGGAAGAGGCCTATGCCGACGCGCTGTGCCGCACCTGGGGCTGCGACACCATCTTCGCCGTGCTGACCCGCCGGGCGGACGCCGGCGCATGACGTCTCCGGAACCGCGCCTCCATCTGGTAGCCCTGGCGCGCGACCGGGAGCACCGCGCGCTGCCGGAGGGCTTGGTCCTGCTGGACCGCAACGAGCGGGTCGCGCCGATCCCCGACGAATGCTTCGCCCGCCTGACGGCGCGGGTGTCGCAGGCGACCGTCTGCCGCTATCCGAACCTGGCGCCGCTGTTGGACCGGCTGGGAAAGGCGACCGGGTTGGGGGCCGGCCGGGTGCTGCCGACGCTCGGCTCCGACGGGGCGATCCGCCGGCTGTTCCAATCGTTTCTGCGGCCGGGCGACCACGTGGTGACGGCCAGCCCGACCTACGCCATGTACGCCATCTATGCCGCCATGAACCAAGCCGGGGTGTGCGCGGTGCCCTATGGCGCCGACCTTGTGCTTGACGGCGACGCGGTGTTGCGGGCGATCGACGCGCATCGGCCGCGCATCGTCATCTTCGCCTGTCCGGACCAGCCGACCGGCGCCGTCCTGCCGGCGGCGCTGCGCCGGGCCGTGGCAGAGCGCACCGCCGGCACCGGCACGCTGCTGGTCTTCGACGAGGCCTACTATCCGTTCTGTACCGAAACCGCGCTGGATTTGGTGTCGGAGCACGACCATGTGGCGGTGCTGCGCAGCTTCTCCAAATCCGCCGGGTTCGCGGGCTTGCGCATCGGCTACCTCGCCGCCAGCGAGCCGGTGGTGGCGGGTGCCGATCTGGTCCGCGGTGCGCATGAGGTGAACGGTGTGGCCGCGGCGGCGGCGCTGCTGGCGCTGGAGGATCCGACGCTGATCGACAGCCATCTGGCCCAGGTGACCCGCGGCCGTCGCGCCTTGGAGCGCCATGCCCGCGCCCTTGGGGTGGCGGCGCCGGATTGCCCCACCAACTTCCAGCTCCTGCAGTTCCGGGGCCTCGCCGACAGCGCCGGGGTGGTACGGGCGCTCCGCGACCAGGGGTACCTGGTGAAGGGGCCGCTGTCCGGCGCCGGCCTGGAGAACGCCGTCCGCGTCACCCTGGGCGATGAGGGCGTCATGGACACCTTCGGGGAGGCGCTCGGTCGCGCGTTGGCCGCCTCTGACGCAGCGGCCCCGTTGGTGGGCTGACGGGAATGGCGCGGCAGCGAGACGCCCGACGGATCGAGCGGAGGCAGCAGCGGTTGCTGGAGCGCCTTTGTCAAGATCTCGGCGACCCGATCCCGTTCGTCGATGCCGGTTCCGGCGGCACCCTCAAGAAGCCGTGGCGGCTGCTGCCGCATGGATCCTTGGTGCACCTGGCCTTCGACGGGGACGCTGGCGAGAACCCGGGCTTCAACATCTGCCTGTCGGACCACAATGGCGAGATGCCCTTCCATGTGGCGGACGATGAACGGGGGTCCTCCCTGCTGGCGCCGAACCCAGGCTTCATCGCGCGCTATGGCCTCTCGTCGCTGAGGACGCGGCGGACGGAGACAATGCGCGTGGCCACGCTGGACTCGGTGCTGGGCGACCGGGTGGGCACCGTGGAGGCGCTGGATGTGAACGTGGAGGGACACGACGCCGCGGTCCTGCGCGGCGCTCGGCGCGTGTTCTGCGAGGGACGCGTGGCCCTGGTGAAGGTCGAGTTCGAGCTGCAGTCGGTCTGGCAGGGGCAATCCTACTTCGCCGACGTCGACACGCTGATGCGCGGCTACGGCTATGAGTTGAGCGCGATCACCGTCGACCGGATGCGGCCGGCGGCATGCCAAGCGCCCCTGTTCGACGGCGAGCCGATCTGGGGCAAGGCGGTCTACGCGCCCGGCAACGCGGTGTTGGACGCGTGGAACAGCCGGCTGACGGGCGAGGCGTTCCGGCGCCAGATGCTGGTCATGGCGATCCTCTCCGTCGCGGCCGCTCTGCCGTCCCGCGCGATCGAGGCGCTGGCATGGGCAGAGCGCGAGGGCGTGGTCGAGGCGGCGGCGTGGAAACAGGCCGTGCTGCGCATTTGGCGCGACGAGCCTCGCCGTGTGGGCGCCCGCGCCATCTGGCGCCGTCTGCCCAGCCCTGTGCGCCGGTCGTTGGCGCCGATGATCGACCGGCTTCGATAGCCGGTCGGCGCGGTAGCGGAGTACCGAGACCTTGGTCTTGATCAACCTGTTCAGGCTTGGCCGGCGCCTGGGCATTGCCTGGCGGCATGTCGCCCTGATCTGGCTGTTACAGCTCTTGGTCATCGTGTTCGAGGGGGCCGGATTGGGCCTGCTTCTGGTCGTGCTCTACCGCATCCAGTCCGACGCCTCGGCCGACGGCGGCGGCGCGACAGACGGTCTGCTGGGGCAGATTGACGATGCCCTGGAGAGCCTGTCCATCGATCCCGACACGCTCACCCTCGTGATCATCGTCTTTCTTGCGATCTTGCTTCGCCAGATCACGGTCTTTTCAAGCGAGGTCTTCACCAGTTGGCGCCGCTACCGAGAGATTCAGAACGCGACTCAATCCCTCTTCGAGAAGTGTATAGGCGCCAATCTATCTTATTTCGATCGCGAGAAATTCGGGTCCTTCATCAACGATCTGTTGCGGGAAACCGAAAATGCAGTGAGCAACATTTTGCTGATCGCAACACTGTTTAGCGGTATCCTCGTTCTTACGTTCTACATGGCAATTGCTATCGTCAACTCACCGATGCTGACGGCACTAGCCTTTGTGCTGTTTGCCGTCCTGACCTGGGTTGTCCGTTGGACCATGCGGGCGACACGTCGGAACGGCTTCGCCCTGACGGCGGGCATGCGCCTGCTGACCGCACGGCTCGTGGAGCGTATCCGGGCCATCCGTCTGATCCGCCTAGCCGGAACGGAGCGGCTGGAATCCAGCCAGTTCGCGGAGCTGAACGCTCACCTCCGCAACGTCCGGCTGAAGGGTGCCGTTCTACGCTCGCAGATTTCGCTGATCGTCGAACCCGCGGCGGCGGCCTTCGGGCTGGCGGTCATCTATCTCGGCGTGACGCAGTTCGGCATCTCGCTGGCCACCATGGCGATCTTCCTGGCGATCATCCTGCGGCTCTTCCCGTTGGTGAGGCGGCTCATGGGCAACTACCAGAACCTGGTGGGCGCAGAGGCCAGCGTGCGCGCCTTGATCGATCGTCTGGAGACGTTGGAGGCGGACCGCGATATCGCCTTCGGCAACCGTCCCAGCACGCCGCCGGCGGACCGCATCAGCGTCGACGGCGTCCACTACGGCTATGACGGCGCGCGCGAAGCGCCGGCCCTGCGCGGGGTGACCGTGGACATCCCGGCCCGCGCCGTCACGGCCATCGTCGGTCCGTCCGGCGCGGGCAAGAGCACGCTGGTCGACCTGCTGGTGGGCCTGCGCCAGCCCGACCAGGGCACCGTCAGCATCGACGGCACGCCGTTGGTCGACTTCGAGGCCGCCAGCCTGCGCCGGTCCATCGCCTTCATGCCGCAAAGCGCCATGATCTTCGACGGCACCGTTGCCGACCACATCTGCTATGGCCGCGGCACCATCCCGCCGGCGGCGTTGGAGACGGCGGCCCGCGCCGCCTCGGCCCACGCGTTCATCGCCGACCTTCCCCAGGGCTACCAGACACCAGTGGGCGAGGTGGGCTCGCGTCTGTCGGCCGGGCAACGCCAGCGCCTGGACTTGGCCCGAGTGCTGAACGAGGACGCGTCCATCATCGTGTTGGACGAGCCCACGGCGAACCTGGACGCGCTGTCGGAGGGCGCCATCCGCGACGCCCTGCATGCGCTGAAGGAAGACCGCCAGGCGACGGTGGTGGTGATCGCCCACCGCCTGTCCACGGTGGTGGAGGCCGATCGCATCATCGTCCTGCGCGACGGCGTGGTCGACGGCGTGGGCACGCATGGTGAACTGGTGGCCAGCAACGACTGGTACCGAGAGGCCTTCGCCGTGCAATCCGCCGGGGCCCAGGGGCTGGCCGACGCGGGGTCGGCCGTTGACCCTGTCGTCCTTCCGGCTGCGGACGATCGGTGAGCGGCGGGTGAGTCTCGCTGGATCTGAGCTTACAATGCCTAAGAATATCGTCTACGAAACACCTGAAATCGCTCGTTTTTATGCGCATCACCGGGTGCAGTGGGAGGCGCTCTATCCCTCCGAGCAATGGGTGTTCGAGCGGATTGCCGCGGCGGACGGCGGATCGCTGGGGCGCGTGCTGGACGTCGGCTGTGCCGTCGGCGGGTTGGGCCGCGCTCTCGCCCAGCGCTTCACTCTCAGCGAGTATGTCGGCATCGACATCAACCGCCAGGCCATCGACGCGGCCCGGGCCGCGGGCCTGCCGGCGGAGGTGCCCCATCGCTACGTCGCCGGCGATATCGTGACGGCGCAAGACCTGCATCGGGGCGCCTTCGATACGGTGGCCAGCCTGGGCTGTGCGGACTGGAACACCGACATGACCGGCATCCTGGCGGCGTGCTGGGCGGCCGTTCGTCCCGGCGGCCGGTTCATCGTCTCGTTGCGCCTGCACCCGGCACGCAGCCTGCTCGACATGGCCGAGAGCTTCCAGTATGTGGCCTTCGGGGACGCCATCGCCGGCGATGAGGAAATCGCGCCCTACAGCGTCCTCGCCACCCGCCACGCGCTGGGCCTTCTGTCCGGGCTCGACCCGCACCCGGCCCAGATGCTGGGCCGCGGCTACTGGGGCCGCCCGTCGGCCACCGCGCGGACGCCGTTGGCGCGGGTGATCTTCTGCGTGTTCGCGGTGGAGAAGCCGGCGGACCCGGACGGCACGGATGGCGGCTGCCTCTACACGCTCAGCCTGCCGGCCGACGCCTGGGCCGACGACGGCGAGCTCGGGACGTGATCGGGACCCTCCGGCCTCAGCGACCGGTCCGACAATGGGGAGGAAAGAGGTGATTGCAGCACTGATACTGGGACGCAAGGGCAGTGCCGGTTTCCCGGGCAAGAACACCACGCCCGTCTTGGGCCGCCCGCTGGCCTGGTATCCCATGGAGGCCGCCCGGACCAGCGGGGTGGTCGACCGCCTGTTCATCTCCACCGACGACCCGCAGCTGATGGCGATCGGCACCGAGCAGGGCTTCGAGACGATCGAGCGGCCGCCGCATCTGTGCACCGACGAGGCCCTGGGCGAGGACGCCTATGTCCACGGCTATCAGGTGATCTGCGAGCGGCTGGGCGCCAAGCCGGAGCTGCTGGTCCTGCTGTTCTGCAATGCCGCCACCGTCCGGCCCGAGCAGATCCGTGAAGGCGTGGCGATCCTGCGCGCGCATCCAGACTACGACAGCGCGGTGACGGTGTCCCGCTACAACATGTTCAGCCCGCTGCGCGCCCGCCGGGTGGGCGCAGACGGGCTGCTGCAGCCCTTCGTCCCGTTCGAGACCTTCGGCGACCCCAAGACCCTGAACTGCGACCGCGACAGCCAGGGCGACGTGCTGTTCGCCGATGTGGCGCTCAGCGTCGTGCGCCCGGAGAACCTGGACCGCCTGGAAGACGGCCTGCTGCCGCAGAAATGGATGGGCCACAAGATCGCCCCCATCGACAACGACGCCGGCCTCGACCTGGACTACCAGTTCCAGGTGGGCCAGGTGGAATGGTGGTTGCGCAACCAGGGCTGGACGGAACGGGCCTGACCCGCGTGGCGACCGTGACCCAAGCCTGTATCGAAGCGGGTTCGCCGCCGGTGACCCGCCCCGCGGCCGTGCCTGACGGTCACCCGTCCACGGCGCGCTGCGTGGTCTTCCTCAGCCGGCGCTATGCCGACTTGGACACCGCTGCACCGCTGCTGGTGGAGCTTTCGGCGCGCGGCTACCGGGTGCTGATCCTCGGCAACCATCATCTTTATGACGTCCGAGATCATCACCTCACGCCCTTCTTGGTCCGCCGCATGGGCATGCAGGTGGAGCAGCTCGCTGCCCGGGCCGCGGCAGAGGCGGGGCAGGGCGGGGCAGGCGCCGCAGTGGCGCGGCCGTCGGATGAAGCGCTGGTGCGGGCGGCGGGGGCCGTTCTGGCCGACACGCGGCCTCTGGCGATCCTGATGGATGAGGTGCTCGTCACCGCCGCCAACCCCAAGGCCGGGTTCGCCTCTCGCTTCGTCGACCGGTTCGGCGGCGACGGCGTGGCCGTCATCGCCATCCCGGGCGGCGAGTGGATCACGTTGAACCAGAACCTGCGGACTTCGAACCAGCCGCCCCTGCGGCGGCTCCGTGCCTATCTTTCGGAACTGCGCACGCGATGGCGGACGCCGCCCAACCGCTTCCCACCGGACGACATTCTCGTCTCCTCGACGCTGTGGGTCCGCAGGCTGACCCGGCTCGGGGTGGACGGACGCCGCATCACGGTCGCCGGCAGCCTGCGCTACGACCCCGCCTGGTCGGACCGGCTGCGCCGCGAGGTCCTGCGGCCACCGTTTCTGGGCGACGCATCGTTGCCGGACGGCGACGCGCGGCTGCGGGTCGCGGTCTTGCTGACCGGCGCCTCCTACGCCGTGAGCCCCGACCGCGTGCGGGAAACGGTGGAGGCCTTCGCCCGCCTGGACGGCGTGCAGGTGGCGGTGAAGCCCCATCCCGTCATGCGGTCGGCAGAGTCGGTCCGCCAGCAGACCGGCGATGCGGACTGCGCCGTTCTGGGCGATGTGCCGTCCAGCCTGATCATCGACTGGGCCGATCTGATCGTGCATTGCGGGACGTCCCTGGCGATCGAGGGCTTCTCGCTGGGCAAGCGGGTGATGGAGCTGACCTATGCCCATGGCAACGCCACGCTGATGAAGAAGCTGGGGGCCGGGCTGCTGCCGCGCTCACCCGCCGATGCGGCGGGCATGGTCGCGGCGATGGCGCGGGGGCGGGATCCCGGCGACGGCGACCAGGGCGTGGCCGCCTTGGTCCGGACCATCATCTTCGGCGGGTCGGATCCCTTTCCGGTGGCTGCCCGCCAGGCCGATCTGGTGGAGGCGCGGCTAGCCGGGCAGCAGGTCAATCGAGACGCAAGGGGCGCAAACACGTGACGGTGAATGTCGGGGTCGTGGGCTGCGGACGGGTCAGCCGCACGGCACATTACGATGCCATCAACCGGCACGCCGACCTGGCGTTGCGGGCGGTCTGCGACATCGACCGCAGCCGTGCCGACGAATGGGCGCTGAAGAACAACACCCGCGCCTTCTACGCCCTGGAGGACATGCTGGCCGAAGAGCCCATCGACGTGGTTTCCATCTGCGTGCCCAACCGGTTGCATCCCCGCATCGGGATCGCCGCCGCCAATGCCGGAAAGCATGTGCTGTGCGAGAAGCCGCTTGGCCTGCGCCTCGACGAGGTGGATGCCCTGATCGAGGCGTGCGACCGCAACAATGTGAAATTATTCAATATTTTGCAGAACCGCTACAACCGGACCAATCAGCTTCTCAAGCAGGCGATCGCGCAGGGCCGGTTCGGCCAGATCTTCCAGATCATCATCACGCTGCGCTGGCGGCGGGACATCGGCTACTACCTGGAAGACGACCGGTGGCGGTCGCGCCGCGACCTGTCAGGTGGCGTGTTCACCAACCAGGCCGTCCACTATGTCGACATGATGCAGTGGCTGGCCGGGGCGCCGGCGGAGACCGCCTATGCCAAGATGGCGACCTGCGTCCATCCCGTGGATGTGGAAACCCACGGCGCCGCCGTCCTGCGCTTCCGCAATGGCATCATCGGCAGCTTCAATCTGACCAACCTGAACTACCCGGAAGACCGGGAAGGCAGCGTCATGGTGCTGGGCAGCCACGGCACCGTGCGCATCGGCGGCAAGTCCATGAACGTGGTGGAGGAGTGGAGCTTCGCCGACAGCCGGCCGGAGGACGCGGAGATCGCCCAGGCGAACACCGCCCCGCCCACCGTCTACGGCTTCGGCCATGTCGAAGTGTACGACCAGATCGCCCGGGCGCTGGTGCATGGCGACCGCACCGTCGATCTGCCCGACGGCCGCGAGGGCCGCAAATCGGTCGAGCTTCTCCAGGCGCTCTACGAGAGCGACCGGCTTGGCCGCGAGATGCGGCTGCCGCTGGACTGACGGGCCCCGAGGGGCGGTCCCGGCCTCTCGGTCCTCTTCCACCACCGCCCTCCCGCCATCGGATGACGCGATGACCGGCACGATCCAGATCACCACCACGTCCTTCGACGTGGCGGGCAATCCCGACCTGCAGGACCTGATCGCCCGCGGCTTCACCGTGCGAGCGAACCCGGAGGGGCGCAAGCTGTCGGAAGCCGAGGTCGCCGCGCTGATGGGCGCCGACACCGTCGGCCTGATCGCCGGGACGGAGCCGCTGACCGACGCCGTCATGGCCGCGGCGCCGCGCCTGCGCACCATCGCCCGCGTCGGATCCGGGCTCGACACCGTCGACCTGGCGGCGGCCCGGTCCCGCGGCATCGCCGTGACCATCACGCCCGATGCGCCGGTGGCCGCCGTGGCGGAGCTGACCATCGCCCTGATGCTGGCGGCGCTGCGCCATATCCCGTTCAGCGACCGGCAGCTGCGGGAAGGCCGCTGGGCCAGCGAGCAGGGGGCACTCTTGGGGGCGGCCACCGTCGGCCTGATCGGGTTCGGCCGGATCGGCCGCGCCGTTGCCCGCCTTGCCGGCGCGTTCGGCAGCCAGGTGATCGCGCATGATCCGCTGCTGACGACGGGCACTGAGGAGGACGGCGTCGCCCTGGTGGACCTGGACACGCTGCTGGCGCGCGCCACCGTGATCAGCCTGCACGCCCCGCTGACGGCGGACAGCCGCCACCTGATCGATGCCGGGCGGATCGCCGGGATGGGGCGGGGCAGCGTGCTGGTCAACACCGCCCGCGGCGCCCTGGTCGACGACCAGGCGGTGAACGACGCGCTGGACAGCGGCCACCTGGCCGCCGCCGCCTTGGACGTGTTCGAGGCGGAACCCTATCGCGGTGTCCTGACCGGTCAGCCCCGGGCCGTGTTGACGGCGCATATGGGCTCCCGCGCGCGGGAGACGCGCCGCGCCATGGAGCTGGAAGCCGGGGCGAACCTGAAGACCGTCTTGTTGGATGCGGCACGCTGAATGGGCGCGCCGGAGGGACCCGTCATGAAGATCCTGGTCACCGGGGGCAGCGGCTTCCTGGGCTCTCACGTCGCGGAGGCGCTGAGCGCGGCCGGACACGCCGTCACCATCTTCGATGCCGCGCCGTCGCCCTGGCTCTTGGACGGCCAGACCATGGTGGTGGGCGACATCCTGGATGCCGACGCGCTGGCCGCCGCGGTCTCAGGCGTGGAGGTCGTGTTTCACTTCGCCGCCCTGGCCGATATCGGCCATACGCAGCGCGACCCGCTGAACACCGCCCGCATCAACATCCTCGGCACGCTGGGGCTGCTGGAGGCTGCCCGCCAGGCCGGGGTCCGGCGGTTCGTCTTCGCTTCGTCGGTCTATGTGTTCTCCAAGACCGGCTCGTTCTACGGGGTCAGCAAACAGTCCTGCGAGCGCTTCATCGAGATGTACCGCTCCGAATTCGGCCTGGACTACACCATCCTGCGCTACGGGTCGCTCTATGGGCGCCGGGCGGGATCGACCAACGTGATCCACCAGATGGTGTACGACGCCTTGAACCGCCAGGAGATCTCCTATCCCGGCACCGGGGAGGAGATCCGCGAATACATCCATGTCCGTGATGCCGCCGCGCTATCGGTGGAGATCCTGGAAGAGGCCTATGCCAACCGGCACCTAGTACTGACCGGGACCGAGCGGTTTCGGGTGCGCGAGATCATGCAGATGATCGCCGAGATCGCGCCGGGCGATGTGGCGCTGGGCTTCGCCGAGGAGCAGCGGGATAGCCACTACACGCTGACGCCCTATGCCTTTCAGCCGCAGCTCGCGGACAAGCTGGTCCGCCGCGCCTTCGTCGATCTCGGTCAGGGGCTGTTGGACGTCTTTCACGAGGCGGCCGGCGTGCCGGGCGACCGGTAGGCCGCCACCGCCGACGCCAGGAGCGGGGATCCCATGGCAGCCCTGAACGAGCGGGAAACGGGCGAGCCCGACCCCGAGGCCATCGCCCGGTTGATCGGCCGTGCCGCCGCCATCGTCTTCGACTTCGACGGCGTGTTGGCGGAATCGGTGGACATCAAGACGACGGCATTCGCCACCCTCTACCGCGAGCACGGGGCCGCGGTGGAGGAGGCTGTGGTCGCCCATCACCTGGCCCATGGCGGCATCTCGCGCCACGAGAAGTTCCGGCACTATGAGGAAGTGCTGCTCGGCCGGCCGCTGACGCCGGCGCGCGCGGAAGCCCTGGCGGACGGGTTCGCCCGCCTGGTCAAACAGGGCGTGATCGCCGCCCCGCCGGTTGCCGGCGCGCCCGCCTTGCTGGCCGGTCTGGCGCCTTACAAGCCACTGTTCGTCGCGTCCGGCACGCCGGAGGAGGAGTTGCAGGAGATCGTCGCCGCGCGCGGCGATACGCGGTTCTTCCGCGCCCTTCATGGGTCGCCTCGCGGCAAGGCGGAGATCCTTCGGACCATCGCCGCCGAGCTGGGCGCGAGGCCGGACCGGCTGCTGATGGTGGGCGATGCCGCCAGCGACCATGACGCCGCGGCGGAGACCGGGGCCGGCTTCATCGGCCGGGTGCCGCCCGGCGACGCATCCCCGTTCCCGGCGGGTACCCTGTGCGTCGGCGATATGCACCCCTTGGCCGTGGCGGCCGAGGCGCTGTTCGACAATCCCGATCGGCGGTGATCCGTGCCCGTCTTCGAAGGGCCTGATGCGGCGCGCCGCGCCAGCCTGTTCGCCGCGACGCTTTTGGCGCAGGCGCTGCGGCAGGCCCTGCGCCGCCGCGGCCGCGTCGTCCTGGCGGTGCCGGGTGGCCGGTCGCCGACGGAGGTGTTCCGGGCGCTGGCGGGCCGGCCGCTGGCCTGGGCGCGGTGCGACGTCGTCGTGACCGACGAGCGCCGGGTCGGTGCGGCCGATCCTCGGCGCAACGACCGGCTGGTCCGCCGGGGGCTGCTGCGCGGGCCGGCAGCAAGGGCCCGGCTGCACGGCATCGCCGATCGGGCCGGCAGGCCACGCCGCCCGGCCCTGCCGGCACGTCCGGATGTCTGCCTGCTCGCCATGGGGGACGACGGGCATGTCGCCTCGTTGTTCGCCCATACCGCCTGGCGCCGGCCGGACGACCTGATCGTTGCGCGCGCCCCCGCCGTCCCGCAGGCCCGGATAAGCTGGAACTACCGCTGGCTGGCCGGGGCGGGCACCTTGGTCGTGCTGGTCTTCGGCGCCGGGAAGGCCGACCTCTTCCGCCGCCGGCCGCCCTCGGGTGCGCCCTTGCCGGTGCACCGCCTGCTGGCGCTGGCCGGCCCCACCGCCCAGGTCGTGGTGGCCGTGCCGTGACCGCGGGCGGCGCCTCGGTTCAGGTATTGTCGTTCGAATTCATATGTAGCGCCCATTCCTTACTGAATTCGCCGAGCGGATGAAGCAATTCATACAGTCGGCGGCCTGACGCCGTCGCCGCGTATCCGCCCTCGACCTTGTGAACGAATCCCGCCGCCTGCAGTTCCTTCAAGCGCGTATTCAAGGCGCCTGGCGATATCGTCTCGCATCTTTCCTGAAGGGTGCGAAACGTCGCGGGGCCGATCTCGCTCAGCGTCCACAACACGCCCATCGCCCAGTGACGGCCTAAAAGGTCGAACAGGGCCATGATCGGGGCGCCGCGGCGCGAGCCCCGGACCGGCTGTCCGGGGATGGGGATCTTTGTCATTCGCTAAACCGCTATAAATTTTGTAGCGATCCGTCGTCGCGTGCTATAGGTCTTATAGCGCCGCAAGGGACGGAGCCCATGGCCGAAACGGATCGCGCGTTCGATGAACGCCTCTGCCGCGTCATCGCGCAGGCAGAAACGACCTTCTTCCCCGAAGACTATGTCTGGCGGCCCCTGGCGGCGGGAGAGGCCCCGCCGGCCGACGCGCTTGCCTGCGTCTCGGATGGCGGCGCGTGGTGCGCGTTCGTGCCCGCGCCGGCCGCCGAGGCGCATGGGCGATTCCGCGTGGTGCTGTTCCGGTTCGCCGAGGTGGGGCCGAGTGCCATCGGCTTCGTCGCCTGGCTGCACACGCATTTGCGGATCCTGGGTCGGACCGGCGCCATCGTCATCTGCGGACGCGATCGCCGGTCGTCGCCGGCGCTGTTCGAGATCTGCCAGGGCGCGATGGACTATTGGGCGTGCCCGGTCGGCGCCGCGGGCAACCGCTTTATCTCGGTCATCGAAACACTGATCGCGCGCGGCAAGGCGTTGCCTGGGGCCTGATCGCGCGATCGCATCACCTGTCGACGCGCGCCAGGACCAGCCCGATACCGGCCCCGATGAACAGGCCTCCCGTCAGCCGGTGCCGGAGGCGCCCGAGGCGGACCATAAGCGGCCGCGCGACACGCGCGCCGGCGACCCACAGCAGATCGCCGAGAAAGACGATCGACAGGTAGATCGCCGCCACGGCCGCCAGGCGCGTCGCCGTCGGCGCATCGCCGATGAACTGGGGCAGAAAGGCGGCGATGAAGATCACAGTCTTCGGATTGGCCGTCGCCAGGAACAGCCCTTGCCAGAAGAACCCGGTCAGCGATCTGCCGGACGTCTGCGGCGGCTCGATGTCTTGCGCGCCCTGACGCCAGGCCCGCACGCCCAGGAAAATCAGATAGGCGACACCGGCCCATTTGATCCACAGCATGGCGTTCACCGCGACCTGAAGAAGCGCGGACAGGCCGAGGACCACGATGGCCAGTTGAAGGGCGACGCCGACGGTCGTGCCGACGACGGTCGCACACCCATACCGCGCGCCGTAGGTCAGGGTGTTGGCAAGAAACAGCGCGACGTTGGGTCCGGGAATGGCAACCAACGTGGCCGTTGCGCCGGCGAGAATAAGGGCGGTCGTGATGTCCATGTCGGCAGTCTAGGGACATCCGGTCCAAGCGGCCAACGTGGAAGGGCCAGCCTCATCGAGACTCCGGCGAGGGGGCGTTCAGCCGCCGCATGATCTCCGACAGGCGCGACCAGCGTTGCAGGGTCGCCGGCAGGGCCAGCGCGCTTTCCACGAACTCCCACGAATAGCTGATGATCGAGAAGACGGTGCCCGTGGTGACGGTCAGGGCCGTGGTCGCGAACCAGAGATTGAACAGGATGAGGCTGAGCAGGACGACGAAGAGGATGCCGTAGAGCACGGCTTCGGTGTCCGACAACCGCACGTCGAGCCGACGCAACCGCAGCAGATGGGCGAGCACTGGCCGCGCCCGGCGTGTGGCCAGAATGCCGACCTGGCGTTCCGACTGCTGGTTGAGCGCGCCATTCAGTCGATAGAAGCGCCGGTGGAAGAGGGCGTAGACGGCCGCCATCGCGACCGCCGCCGCGCTGCCGGCCAGCGCCAGGACCGGCGAGAACGCATAGAGGACGATCAGCGCGATCGATAGCTGGACGCCCGCGGCCATGGCGTCCGGTCCCGTCTCTTCCAGGAAGTCCACCAGCTCCCGTCCCATGGCGAGACGCGCGTTCAGCGCGGAAACCGGCAGGTCTGCCGAGCGCGCCGCCTGGGCCTGGCCGACCGCCACCCGCATCGTGCCGTAGACCCGCGTGTCGTAGATCCGGCGCAGAACGCCGACGCCGATCAGCGCCGCCATCAGCCCGGCGAGCTGCCACAGCGCGTCCAGGGTTCCCGCCAGCAGGCCGTCGATGGCGAAGCCGATGAACAGCGGGATCAGCGCCATCAGGCTGGTCTCGCCCAGCACCAGGACCCCGGTCAGGCAGACGCGTCCGCGAAACACGCCCACCAGCGTCGCGATGGTCAGATCGCGGCCGGTCAGCATGCGCCTCGACCAGGCGTCGCCGGCGCCGTCTTCGCATCGCGGCGAAAGAGCGCCATCGCATCCTCCGCGATGGCGATCAGGACCGGCACCAGGATCAGCATCAGCGCCGTACCGAACAACTCCCCGAACGCCAGCGAGATCGCCGCCGGGATCAGGTACTGCGCCTGCTCCGACGTCTCGCTCAACAGCGGCGCAAGACCGATCACGGTGGTCGCCGTGGTCAGGAAGATGGCGCGGAAGCGGCCGATACCCGCGGCGTGCAGCGCGTCGGGCACGCTCTGCCCGGTGCGGCGCGCCTCGTTGTAGCGGGTGATCATCACCAGGCTGTCGTTCACGATCACGCCGGTCAGCGCCAGCATGCCGAAGAAGGACAGGACCGACAGCGGTACGCCCATGATCACATGGCCGACTGCTGCGGCAACGAACCCGAAGGGTACGATCGCCAGGATCACGAAGGGCTGCCAGTAGCTCTTCAGCGGCACGGCCACCAGCGCGTAGATCAGCACCGCCGCCAGGATCAGGGCGTCGACCAGGCCGCCGCGGATCTCGCCCATCTCCTCCAACTCGCCGGCGGCGACGACCTGGAGGCCGGGATAGCGGGCGGTCAGCGCGGGCACCAACTGTTCGAACACCGCCTGGCCGACCTCTTCCGGCGCCACCAAGCTGCGGTCGACGGAGGCGGAGACCGTGCTGACGCGTTTGCCGTCGCGGCGGGTCACGGCGCCGGCGGCATAGGTCTCCTCGACCACCGCCACGGTCTCCAGCGGAACCCAGGCGTCCGTCGTGCTGCGCAGGCGGGTGCGCATCAGGTCGTCCAGCGTGTCGCGCGCGGCGCGGGCATTGCGGACGACGACGCGCAGTTCCGCGCCGTCGCGGCGGATGCGCGCGACCTCCGATCCGCCGAAGCCATCGCCGATCTGGTCTGCCAGGGTTTCGGCCGTGAAGCCGAGGTTCCGCGCCTCCGGCCGTAGCCGCAGCCTCAGCTCGGGCTGTCCGCCCTGCAGGCTGGTGCGGATGTTCGACACACCCTCGATCCCCGCCAGGAAGGCGCGCATCTCGTCGCCGGCCTGGGCCAACAGGTCGGTGTCGCGCGACACCAGCCGGATGCGGAAGCCGCCGGCCAGGTCCTCCGAGCCGGTGAACGCCAGTTCCGTCGCGCCCTCCACCGGGCCGACGCGCTGGCGCCACATCCGCACCACGTCGAGGATCGCCACGTCCGGCCGTTCGGCGACGGGCAGCATCTCCGCATAGATCCGGGCGTTGCCGGCATCCTCGATGATCGTGAAGATGGTCTGGATCGGCGCGGTATCCATGCCGGCGGCGACCCGCAGATCCTCGTTGAGCGCGCGGCCGGCCGCCTCGATGCGGTCGATATTGGCCCGGGTCAGGGCGAAGGGCGCGCGGGCATCCATCTCGACGTTCACCGTGATCACCTGGCCCGGCACGTCGGGGAAGAAGACGGTGGGCACCTTGCCCTTGGCGATCAGGCCCAGGCCAGCGGCCGCGGCGGCGACGAACAGGATCGCTACGGCGTAGCGGTGGCGGACCGACGCAACGAGAAGCGGCCGGTAGAGCACGTCGCGACCCCAGGTCAGCCCGGCCTGCGCGCCGTCCTGCACCCGGCCCCACAGGCGCGCCGGCAGCGACCGGCGGTCTTCGTCGAGCCGCAGGGCCGCCAGATGGGCGGGCAGGATCAGCTTGCTTTCGATCAGCGAGAAGATCAGCGCCAGGATGACGATGCCGGAGAAGCTGGCCAGGACCTTCCCCAGCGGATTGTCGATCAACAGCATCGGATAGAAGGCGGCGATGGTGGTCAGCACGCCGAACACCGTGGCGATGCCGACGCGCGCCACCCCGCGCTGGGTCCCGGCGATCGGGTCGGCGGTCTTGCGCCGTTCTTCGAACACGCTCTCGCCGACGACCACCGCGTCGTCCACCAGGATGCCGAGCGCGATGATCAGCCCGAAGGTGGTGACGTCGTTCAGCGAATAGTCGACCCATCGCGACCCGGACACCGCGATCGCGCCCAGGACCGCTACCGGAATGCCCATCGCCACCCAGAACGCCAGCCGCACGTTCAGGAAGATCGACAGCATGAGGGCGACCAGAAGCAACCCCAGCACCCCGTTGGACCGCAGCAGCGCCAGCCGGTCGGCGATGTAGCCCGCGCTGTCCCCCCAGACCGACACCTCGATGCCGGCGGGAAGCTGCGGGGCGAAGGCGTCCACGACGCCGCGCACGACGCGGCTGATCTCCAGCAGATTCTCCTTCTGGCCGACCAGGACCTCCATGCCGACCGTGGGCTCGCCGTTCAGGCGGAACAGGAAGTCCCCGTCGAGGAAGGCATCCTCGATCCGCGCCAGGTCGCCCAGCGGCACCGCAGAGCCGTCCGGCCGCTCGATGATCGGCAGCCGGGCGTAGTCCGGCGCATAGAGCGCCCGGTCGTCGGCGCGCACATGCAGGGTGCCGCCCTCGGTGCGCAGCCGCCCGGCCTGGCCGTCCAGCGAGTTGGCGCGGACCGCCTCGGCCACATCCGCCACCGTCAGCCCGTAGTGACGCAGCCGTTCCGGGTCGATCTCGATGGCCAGCGTGCGGGGCAGAAGGCCCCAGATCTGCAGGCGCGACAGCTCGGGCGCCGCCAGCAGGTCTTCCTTCAGGCGCTCCGCCAGCGTCTGCAGGGTGGCCGGGTCGGTGGGGCCGTGCAGGTTGACGTAGAGGGCCGGCAGGGTGAACGCCGAGGTCTCGATCACCGGGCGGCGGGCGCGGCTGGGAAGATCGGTCAGGCCGTCGACGCGCAGGCGCACCCGGTCCAGCACCGCCTGGAGGTCCTGGCCGCCGGCACGGCGGACCGACAGGCGGGCCACGCCGTTCTGCGACCGGGCGGTGATGCTGCGCACGCCTTCCAGGCCCTCCAGCGCCTGCTCGATCTTCTGGGTCACCAGGGCGTCGACCTGCTCGGCCGTCGCGTCGGGGAATTCGACGGTGATCTCCACGCTCTCCGGCGGGATGCGCGGGAACCCCTCGATGCGGATCGACAGCGCGGTCTGGAGGCCGAGGAAGAGGATCAGCGCCATCAGGAGGTTGGCGGCGACGGGGTTGCGGATGAACCAGCCGGTCAGGGCGTGCATCGGCCTAGCCTTCCGCGGCCTGAGGCGTGACCCGCAGACCGGGCAGGAACGACGCCAGCGGCGCGGTCGCGACGTGCCAGGGGCCCGCACCCTCGGGGGCGGCGATGACCAGCACGCCGCCGCTGCGGAACAGGATGTCCGGCGCCAGGCGCACCAGCCGGTCGTCGGCATCGACCATCCAGACATGCCCGGTCCGGGTCAGGGCGGCTTCCGGCAGGCTCAGCGTGCCGGCGATCGCGCGTCCGGCGAAGGCGACCCGCACGAAGTCGCCGGCGAGAAGGCCGTCGCCCCGGTCCGCGACCTCCAGGAAAATGCGCGGCTGGCGGGTCTGCCGATCGAGGAAGCCGCCGCCGTCGCGGATGCGCGCCCGCCCGAGCGGTCGGCCGTCGCGGTGGAACAGCGCGGCGGTGCGGCCGGCGATGGGGTGATCCAGCAGGGCCCAGTCGGCCGGGCTCAACTCCACCACCAGCTCCAGCCGCTGGTCGTCGGACAGGTGCACCAGGGGGTCGCCGGCGGCGACCGTCTGGCCCGGGCTGGCCATCCGCCGGGTGACGAAGCCGGAGAACGGCGCCGTGACCTGCGTATCGGCCAGCCGGCGTTCGGCGGCGGCCCGCTGCGCTTCGGCCGAGGCGAGGGCGCGTTCGGCGATGCGAAGCTGCGGTATCTTCAGGGCAAGCTCGTTGGGCGGCGTGGTGCCGGCCCGCTCGAACTCCCGGCGGGCCAGTGTGACGCCGTTCTGGGCTTCCCAAAGCGCGAGCGCGGCCTCCTCAACGGCGAGGTCGGCGGCGGCGACGGCCGCTTCGTATTGCGTGCGCTCGATGGCGATCAACGGCGCGCCGGCGTCGACGCGCTCGCCGGCAAGGGCCGCGTCGTGTACTTGCATAATCCGTCCGGGCACGGCGGCGCGAATCTCCGCATCCCACCGCGGGCGCAGTTCCGCGAACGCCGTCACGGTGGCCACCGCCTCGGCGGCTGAGACGTCGACGACGGTGACCACCGGTGCCGGCGGCGTCGCCGCCGTGCGGGGCACGTCGGCGGTGTCCTCGCTCGTCGAGACGAGGAGGAGGACGGCCGCCAGCAGGACCAGCGCCAGGCCGATCCACAGCCATCGCCGTTTGGGCGTGGGCTTGGGGGGTGAGTGCGACATGCGGTTTCCGCTTCTCGAACGCTCGACCGGCCCGGACGGGCGTCTTGTCCGACGGGGCTTGCCGCTACATATATAATGAACGATCGTTCGTTCAATATGGAGAAGAGAAACGGTGTCTGAAGATGGGGCTGCGCCGGAGACCAAGCGCGACAAGGCGACCGCGCAGCGGCGCGCGAAGATCCTGGAAGCGGCGGTGACGGCGTTTCTGGAGAACGGCTATCACCAGACGGGCGTGCGGGACATTGCGCGGCGCGCCGGGGTCAGCCTCGGCAATCTCTACAACCACTTCCCGGGCAAGCACGACGTGCTGGCGGAGATCGCGACGCTGGAACGCCAGGAGCTGGAATCTTTCTTAGGCTTGCTGGGCGAGCCGGCGCCGGCGCCGGAGATCCTCGACCGGTTCATCACGGCCTACGCCGCCTATGTGGCGGCGCCGGAGACCGTCCTCCTGACCATCGAGATTACCAGCGAGGCCGTGCGCAAGCCCGATATCGGCGCGCTGTTCCTGGCCAACCGCGAGCGGCTGGTGGCGGCCCTAGCGTCGGTCCTCCAGCGCGGCATGGCCGATGGCGCATTCCGCGCGATGGCGGATGCGCGCCAGGCCGCCTACCAGATCATCGACCTGATCGACGGTGCCGCCTATCGCTCAGTCCTGAACGAGGGGGGCATGCAGGAGATGGCGGGCGCGCTGAAGGACTTCGTCGTCGCGGCGGTGCGGGCGTGAGCCTGTTCTAGATCAACCTGCGTTCAGATGGAATCATCTGAACGCAGATAAGTTGATCTATTTCAAAGTGTTAGAGCATCCTGCGTCCATTCGGACGCAGGATGCTCTAGCCCGTCGGCTCCAGCGCACGCGGGGTCGGGACGAAGGGCGTCGAGCGCAGCGCGTTCAGCGCGTCCTGCAACCGCCGGCGGTCGCCGATCAGCCGCGTATACTGTGCGTCGCAGCCGGCGATCGGCGTGGGGTAGTCGCGGATCTCACGGGACAGCAGGTCGATGGCGCGCCGGATCAGGTCTTCGGCGGTCGCGGCGTCTCTCTCATAGGGCAGCATCGGTGCATCCGATCCCAGGATAGGGGCGGGGGCGCCGGTGGGACCGGCCCCCTCTCTCACATGAGGACGGTGCGGCGGAACGCAAGACCGGTCCGCGCCGTCAGTGCAGCACCTGGGCCATGAAGGTCCGCGCCGCATCGGATTGCGGTGCGTCGAAGAAGCGGTCCGGCGGCGCCTGTTCGACGATGGAGCCGGACACCATGAAGACCACGCGGTCGGCGACGTTGCGCGCAAAGCCCATCTCATGGGTGACGCAGACCATGGTGCGCCCCTCGCGCGACAGCGCCTCCATGAGGTGCAGGACCTCGTGCACCATCTCCGGATCCAGCGCCGAGGTCGGCTCGTCGAACAGCAGTACCTCGGGTTCCATCATCAGTGTGCGGGTGATCGCCACCCGCTGCTGCTGGCCGCCGGAGAGCTGGCCCGGGAACTTCCGCGCCTGATCGGCCAGCCCGACGCGGTCGAGCAGCGCCAGCGCGCGCGCCTCCGCCGCGTGGCGGGACAGGCCCAGCACGCCTTCCGGGGCCAGCGTCAGATTGTCGATGACCCGCAGATGCGTGAACAGGTTGAACGACTGGAACACCATGCCGACGCGCCGGCGCACCTGCCGGCGTGCCTCCGCCCCGTCGAGACGGATGCCGGCGACGGTCAGCGCGCCCTGGTCGATCGGCTCCAGCGCGTTGAGGGTGCGGATCAGCGTCGACTTGCCGGAGCCGGACGGCCCGCAGACCACCACCGTCTCGCCCTGGTTCACGGTCAGCGCGATGTCGCGCAGCACATGCAGCGCGCCGAACCATTTGTTGACCTGGTTCATGGTGATGGCGGTCATGGGGCGTGGCTCGGCCGGTCGGTGTCGATGCGCCGCTCGATCCACAGGGCATAGCGCGACATCGCCCAGCAGAAGGCGAAATAGACCGCCATGATGAACAGATAGGCTTCCAGCGTGTGGCGGACCCAGAGCGGATCCTGCAGCGAGGCCTTGGTCGCGCCGAGGAAGTCGAACAGGCCGATCACCGCGACGAAGCTGGTGTTCTTGAAGGCGCGAATGATGTCGTTGACCAACGCCGGCACGACGATGCGCAGCGCCTGCGGCAGGATCACGGTGATCATCATCGGCCAATAGGGTAGGCCCAGCGACATCGCCGCCTCGTACTGACCCTTGGGCAGCGCCTGCAGGCCGCCGCGCACGATTTCGGCGGCGTAGGCGCCGAAGAACAGCACCATGCCGACCAGCGCGCGCACGAATTTGTCGACGGTCACGCCCTCGCCGAGGAACAGCGGCAGGATCAGCGACGCCATGAACAAGACCGCCAAGAGCGGCAGGCCGCGGAACAGCTCGATCGTGCCGATGCAGATCAGCCGCACCGCCGGCATGGTGCTGTTGCGCCCGAGCGCCAGGACCAGCGCCAGCGGCAGGCCGAGGCTGACCGTCCCGGCGGACAAGAGCAGGGTGAGCGGCAGGCCGCCCCAGTCGCTGGTCGACAGCTCCGCCAGGCCCGCACCGCCCAGCATCAGCCAGAGCGCCAGCGCCAGCGTGGCGATCCACAGCCAGGCCAGATGCGGCGACCAGCAGCGCGGGAGGGCGGAGACGACGAAGGCGGCGATGATCAGCAGGCACGCTAAGGCCGCGCGCCAATGCTCCTCGTACGGAAAGGCGCCGAAGAACATCACCCGGTGCTTCTCCGCCACCACGGCCCAGCAGGCGCCCGCACCGTCCGCGCTGCACGCCGCGGGATCGGCCGGCGACCACACCGCGCCGACCACCGCCCAGTCGGCGAGCCGCGCCAGCAGCACCACCAACAGGGCGCCGAGCACGACGGTCAGCAGACCCTGCAGCGGTGTCGGGAAATAGGTGGCCTTCAGGCGGGCCAGCGGGCCGGGTGCACCATGCGGCGGTCTGCGGGCCGGGACGACCGGGGCCGTGAGATGAGCCGGGTCGGTCATCGCTCGGTGATCACCGTCATGCGGTTGTAGCCGTTGGCCAGCGCGCTCAAGGCCATCGCCGTCAGCAGGTAGAGGACGCCCATGATCGCCACGCACTCGATCGCCTGGCCGGTCAGGCTGGCCAGCGAGTTCGACACGTTGAACAGCTCCGGATAGCCGATGGCGACGCCGAGGGAGGAGTTCTTGATCAGCGAGATGTACTGCGCGGCCGCGGGCGGCACGATGACCCGGAGCGCCTGGGGGATGCGCACCGAGAACAGGACCTTGCCGGCCGGCAGCCCGAGCGCGACCGCCGCCTCGATCTGGCCGCGGTCGACGCTGGCGAGACCGGCGCGCACGATCTCCGCGATGAAGGAGGCGATGTAGAGGCCGAGGCCGAGGAACAGCGCCAGGAACTCCGGCGAGACCGCCACACCGCCGACGAAGTTGAAGCCCTGCAGCGCCGGCCGGGAGAGCCCGACCAGCCCGATAGACAGAACGAGCAGGGCGAGCGGCACGGCCAGCGCGACGGCAATCGCCCGGCCGCGCCAGCGATGGCGGCCCGGCAGGCACAGCACCACCACCGCTGCGATGAAGCCCAGGCTGAGCGCCCCGGCGACCAGCGTGCCCGCCACCGGGTCGGCCAGCCAGGGCAGGATCAGCCCGCGGTTGGAGATGTAGATGTCGCCGCCCAGCACCACCGCATTGCGGATGGTCGGCAGGGCGATCACCACCGCGTACCAGAAGATGATCTGAATGAGCTGCGGGGTGTTGCGGAAGACCTCCACATAGAGGCCGGCCAGCCCCGACAGCAGGCGGTTGCGCGACAGGCGCGCCAGGCCCACCAGCACCCCCAGCACCGTCGCCAGCACGATCGCCCCGAGGGAGACGCTGAGCGTGTTGGCGAGGCCCGCCAGGAACGCCCGCCCGACGGAGGCATCCGCGTCATAGGCGATGACCGATTCCGACAGGGCGAACCCCGCCGGCGCCGCCAGGAAGTCGAACCCGGTGGCGATGCCCCGCGCCTCCAGCGCCGTGCGGGCGTTGTGGACGGCGGCGACGGCGACCAGCAGCAGCCCGCCGACGAGCAGGCCCTGGAAGATCCAGGACCGTGCCCGCCGGTTGTGGAGGAGGCGGCGCATGGGCGGCCGCTCGCTCCCGGACTTGGCCGGTTACTTCAGCGGTGCCGCGTAGATCAGCCCGCCATCGGTCCACATGGCGTTCTGCCCGCGCGCCAGGCCCAGCGGCGAGCCGGCGCCGAGGCTGCGCTCGAACACCTCGCCGTAATTGCCGACCTGGCTGACGATGTTGAAGACCCAGTCGTTGGACAGGCCCAGCGGCTCGCCGATATCGCTGTCGCCGGCCCCCAGCAGCGTCTGGATGCTGGCCGCCCCGCTGGCGCGCATCTCCTCCACATTCTCCGAGGTGATGCCCAGCTCCTCCGCGGTGATCATCGCGTTCACCGCCCAGGTGACCACATCCTTCCAGCGGGCGTCGTCCTGGCGCACCACCGGGCCCATCGGGTCCTTGGAGAAGATGGTGTCGAGGATGACATAGTCGGCCGGATTCGGCGCCAGCGTCGCCCGGGTCGAGGCAAGGCCGGAGGTCGACTGGATGAAGGCGTCGCAGCGGCCGCCGAAGAAGGCCGCCGCCAGCTCCGTCTGGTCCTGGAAGACGATGGGCGTGTAGCTGAGGCCGCGCTCGGAGAACACGGTCTCGACGACCTGCTCCGCAGTGGTGCCGGGCAGCACGCAGATCGAGGCGCCGTCCAGCTCGTCCACCGTGCTGACGCCCAGGCTGGCGGGCACCATGAAGCCCTGGCCGTCATAGAAGGTGATGGCCGCGAAATCGACGCCCAGCGAGGCGTCGCGGCCGTAGGTCATGGTGGTGTTGCGGGTGAGGACGTCGATCTCGCCGGTCTGCAGGGCGGTGAACCGGGTCTGGGAGGTCGTGCGGACGAACTCCGTCGCGTCCGCATCGCCCAACACCGCCGCGGCGATGGCGCGGCAGGTATCGACGTCGAGACCGATCCAGCGGCCCTCGCTGTCGATGGAGGAGAAGCCGGCCCGGCTGCCGTTGACGCCGCAGATGACGGTGCCGCGCTCCTGGATCGTGTCGGTGGTGTCGGCCAGGGCGGCCGGGGCGGTGGCGAGGGCCAGCGCGGCGGCGGTGGCGGCGAGGGGGATCGATCTCATGTGAAGTCTCCTGGGTCGGTTGGGGTTGGCGGGCGCCCGGCTAGTGTCCCGGGTCTTCTGGTGGTGGGGTGGTGAGGGTCATCGCCGGGAAGTCGGTGAGGATGCGCAGGCGGATCTCGTGCCCGGCGCGCAGGTGGCGCTGCATCGCCGCCTGGGCGGTGGCGGGATCGCCCGCCAGCACGGCCCCGGAGATTTCCAGATGCTCGTCGATGGTGGCGTTGAGCCGTCCGGTCTCCCGCCGCTCGGTCAGCGAGAGGGAGACCTCGATCATCAGGCGCACTTGGGAGTACTGGCGCGCCAGCAGGCCGTTGCGCGCGGATTTGACGATCTCGTTGTGCAACTCGTGGCCGAGCGCCTTGGCAACGGCCGTCTCGTCCGGCGACAGGTCGTCCCGGTCGAGCGCTGAGAGGGCGTGGTGGATCTCGCGCAGCCGGGGCGTGGGGCCGCGCATCGCCGCCAGCGACGCGGCCAGCGCCTCCAGCGGATAGCGGACCTCGAAGATCTCGCGGACGTCGTCGAGGCCGAGGCGGCGCACGAAGCTGCCCCGCTTCGGCTCGATGACGATCAGGCCGTCGCGCGCCAGATCGTGCAGCGCCTCGCGGATCGGCGTGCGGCCGAGGCCGGTGCGCTCCGACAGCGAGCGTTCGGAGATCTCGGTGTCGGGATCCAGGCCGCCGTCGATCATCATCTGGACGATGCGGCGCTTGGCTTCCTCGCGGTTCAGCCGGGTCATGCCGCGCCCCGCCAGTCCCGCAAGACATCGCGCACCACGGCGGCGTCGGCCTCGGTATTGAAGAAGTGGGTGGCGAAGCGCAGTTGGCCGCGCCGGACCGTGTGGACCACGCCCGCCTCGCTCAGCCGGGCGGAGACGGCGCGCACCCAGGGCGTGTCGGAGAAGCCATGGCCGCCGGCATCCAGCCGCCCGGCGGTGACGATATGGGCAGCGCGGCTGGCGCCTTCGGGCCGGCTGACCGGGTCCAGCCCCGCGGCCGACAGTGCCTCGCGCAGCGCGGCGGCGACGTGGAGCGCGCGGGCCTCGACCCGCTCCGCCCCCGCCTCTTCCAGCAGCGCCAGGGACGCATCCGCGGCATAGGCGCCGGCGAGGTTGTAGCTGCCGACCTCGAAGCGGCGGGCATCGGGCTGCAGCCGGTAGGCATAGGATCCGGTCGCCGAGGCGTCGTCGGTGTCCAGCGCGATCGCGGGCCGGGAGAGATAGGTCGGTTCCAGCCGGTCGATCCAGCGCGCGGCGACGTAGAGGAAGCCGTAGCCGTAGAGGCCCAGCAGCCCCTTGCTGGTGGAGGTGGCGAAGGCGTCGATGTGCTCGGCCGGGAAGTCGTGACAGAGGATGCCGGCGCTCTGCACCCCATCCACCAGGAACAGCACGTCGCGGGCCCGCGCGGCGCGGCCCAGCCGGCCGAGATCGGCCCAGTAGCCCGGCGCGAAGCTGACCGATGCGCAGGAGACGACGCGGGTGCGATCGTCGAGGGCGGCGATCATCGCGTCGTGGTCGAGACAGCCGCCGGGGGCGGGGATGTTGCGCAGCGTGACGCCGCGCTTCTTCAGCCGGAGCCAGGGATAGAGGTTGTTGGGGTGCTCCGCGTCGAGGGCGACGACGGCGTTGTCGCCCTCGCGCCAGTCGATCGCCCAGAGGACGGCGTTGATGCCGTCGGAGACGTTGCGTCCGACCGCGACCTCTTGCGGGGTGACGCCGGTCAGCGCGGCGAAGCGCGCGCGCGAGGCGGTGACATAGGTCTCGTGGTCGACGCGGGTGCTGTCGCCGGTAGCCATCCGGTCGAGGAACAGGTCGACGCCGGCGCGCACCCGGTCGTGCAGGATCGCCTTGTCGCAGACCGAGAGATAGGGGCCGCGCGTCAGGGCGGGAAAGCCGGTGCGCAGGCGGTCGAGCGGATTGTGGGCGATGGAGGACAAGGGCAGCGGATCGGCACCGGGTGAGCGTTGGTCGACGACTGACATATATCTGGCATGCCAATGAGATGTCAACGCCGACAGGCCGACCGCGCCGGCCGGCTCCGGCGGGGATCGCCGAAACGCGCTGGACAGGCTTCAGGCGGTTTCCTATAACCCGCGGTCTTGAGAGCGGCCCTCTGGCCCCGCTCCGCCCAGGTAGCTCAGTTGGTAGAGCACGGCACTGAAAATGCCGGTGTCGGTGGTTCGAATCCTCCCCTGGGCACCACTCCTCCTTCTCGCTGCCGAACATGGGCGATCAAGAGCCGCAGAAGACTGCGGTTTTTTTGCTTGTGGGGGTGCTGGTCTGAGCCCCGAGGCGCCCCCTGCCGGCGTGCACCGAGCCGGCGATCACGTCATGTAGACGCCACCGGTGACGTTGATGCCCTGTCCGGTCATGAAACGGGCGGCGTCCGAGGCCAGGAACACGGCCACGTCGGCCACGTCCTCCGGCGTTTCGAGCCGGCCGAGGGGGGTCTGGTCGATATAGGATTGGCGCACCGCTTCCGGCGTCATGCCGCGCAGTTCCGCTTCCCAGGCCACTTCGCGATCCTGCATGGGCGTGCGCACGAAACCAGGGCAGACGGCGTTGACCCGGATGCCGTGCGGCGCGACTTCCCGCGCCAGGGCCTGGGTCCAGCCGATCACCGCGAACTTGCTGGCCGAATAGTGGGCCAGCAACGGCGCCCCCACCTTCGCCGCCAGAGAGGCGGTGTTGACGATCACCCCTTGAACACCGTGGGCCAGGAAATGCCTGACCGCCGCCTGGTTGGTCAGGAACACGCCTTTGGCGTTGACGGCGAAGTTGAAGTCCCAGTCGGCCTCGGTCAGGTCCACCGCCGGCTTCATGCTCGACACGCCGGCATTGGCGTGGACGATGGCGATCGGCCCGACCTGCTGGGCGGTGCGGTCGAACACCGCCTGGGTGGCCGCCGGGTCGGTGACGTCGAGCTGGTAGGCGCTGGCCGTCTCGCCAATCTCGGCGGCGACGGTGCGGGCGCCGGTTTCGTCGATGTCCGTGACCACGACATGCTTGGCACGCGCGGCGAAGGCCAGGGCCGCTGCGCGTCCGATGCCGTTGGCGGCCCCGGTGATCAGCACGGTTTGGGTCTGCATGGTTTCTCCCGATCTGCGCCGTCGGGCCAACCTGTCTGCCGAACGGCCGGATGGCGGGCACTGTGCCGCCTCCGGCACCGGAAAGGCAACCGGCTTGTGAGAAATCGCACACAGACTGTTTGACGTCTCTCGATTTCTGTGATTTCTCTAACAGCATGCGAGGATATGCCATGACCGCGGTGCGGAACGATCAGGTGGGGCGCCGGCTGCCGGCAGCCGACCGCCAGGATCGCATTGCATTGGCGTTAGCCCAGTCGGGCTACCTGGCCATCGCCGATCTGGCCGCCCATCTGGGCGTGTCGGAGATGACCATTCGCCGGGATCTCGATGCCCTGGCCGACAAGGGGCTGGCGGAGCGTGCGCATGGCGGCGCCTTTTCGCTGGCCAGCGCCCCGGCCGGCAGGCTGGACATTGTCGAGCCGGCCATCGACGAGCGGATTGCCCGCAACAGCGACGTCAAGGCGCGCATCGGCAATCTGGCGGCCGGGTTGGTCGAGCCGCGGCAGACGATTGCGGTGGACATCGGGTCCACCACCCTGTGTCTGGCCTATGCCCTGCGCGATCTGGATGTTCGAATTTTCACAAGCAGCCTGAAGATCGCCCTGTTGCTGGCACAGGCCCCGCCGCGCGTCTACATGCCGGGTGGCGAGATCCGCGGTACGGAGCCCTCGCTGGTCGGCGCCATGGCCAACGACCAACTGCGCAGCCTTCGCTTCGACTGGTTCTTCCTGGGGGCGGCCGGCCTGTCGGCCGACGGCGTGTACGACTATTCCCTGGAAGATACCGAGATCAAACGCACGCTGATGGCCCAGTCGGCCCGCACCGTCGCCCTGATCGACAGTTCGAAGTTCGACCGCATGTCCATGGTGCGCATCGCCGGGCTCGCCGGGCTGGACATGCTGGTCACCGATGCATCGCCCGATGGCGTCCTCGCCGATGGCCTGGCCGACGCCGGCGTCGATGTGCGTCTGGCAGCCCCCTGATCGATGGACAGGCCGTCTCGGCGACAGGACGCGCGGCGGCGGAAGCTGGTGGCACGACAGCGAGGAACACCTGCCCCATGATTTTCGATTTCCTAGGGGACACGTCCAAGGCGGTGATCGCCATGGCCCATATCGGGGCCTTACCCGGGTCACCGCTCTACGACGCCGATGGCGGTATGGCCAAGCTGGTCGACGATGTGGTCGCCGATATCGAGGCCCTGCAAGCGGGCGGCGTGGATGCGATCCTGTTCGGCAACGAGAATGACCGCCCCTATCTGCTGAAGGCGACGCCGGAGAGCCTGGCCGCGATGACGGCCGTCGTGGCGGCAGCGAAGCCGGCGCTGACCGTGCCCTTCGGCGTCAACTATCTGTGGGACCCCACGGCGTCCGTCGCCATCGCCGTCGCCACCGAGGCGGCGTTCGTGCGGGAGATCTTCACCGGTGTCTTCGCGTCCGACATGGGCGTCTGGGCGCCCGACTGTGCGGCGCCGGCCCGGATGCGCCGCAACCTCGGCCGCCCCGATCTGAAGATGCTGTTCAATATCAATGCGGAGTTCGCCCACGCGCTCGACCAGCGGCCGATGGAGTTGCGGGCCCGCAGCGCCGTCTTCTCGTCCCTGGCCGATGCGGTACTGGTGTCCGGCCCCATCACCGGCGAGCCGGCCGACCAATCGAACCTTCAGAAGGTCGCGGCGGCCCTGCCGGACACGCCGGTCTTCGCCAACACCGGCGTCACCATCGACAATGTGACCGACGTGTTCCGCGTCGCCCGGGGCTGTGTCATCGGCACCCATTTCAAGCGCGATGGGGATACCTGGAACCCGGTCGACGGCGACCGGGTCAAGCGCTTCATGGATCTGGTCAACACGCTGCGATAGGCCCGATCGATGAACTGCGTCCTCGGGCTGGATATCGGCACCACATCGACCATCGGGATCCTGATCCAGGTGCCCGATCGGGTGCTGTCGGTGGCGTCGCGCCCGGTGACGCTGCGGTCGCCCCAGCCCGGCTGGGCCGAAGAGGACCCGGCGGACTGGTGGGCCAACGTGCGGTCCATCGTCCCGGAACTGCTCGACGGCGCCGGCATCGCCGCCTCCGACATCGCCGGCATCGGCGTGACCGGCATGCTGCCCGCGGTGGTCCTGCTGGACCGCGACGGGGCGCTGCTGCGGCCATCCATCCAGCAGTCGGATGGCCGGTGCGGGGACGAGGTCGCCCAATTGCAGGCGGAGGTGGACGAGACCGCGTTCATCGCCCGGGCCGGCAATGGCATCAACCAGCAACTGGTCACCGCCAAGCTGCGCTGGATCGAGCGCTACGAACCCGACGTCTTCGCCCGCATCGCCACCGTCTTCGGGTCCTATGACTATATCAACTGGCGGCTGACCGGCGTTCGTGCCGTGGAGCAGAACTGGGCGCTGGAGGCGGGCTTCGTCGACCTGATGGCGCGCCGCTTGGATGATGATCTGATCGCGCTTGCTCATGTGCCGCGGGATGTGCTGCCGCCGTTGGTTGCCAGCCATGTACCCATCGGACGGGTGAGTGAGGCTGCGGCTGGCGAGACGGGGCTGGCGCCGGGCACGCCTGTGATGGGCGGGGCGGCCGACCACATCGCCTCGGCCTATGCCGCGGGCGTCACGGCAACGGGGGATGTGCTGCTGAAGTTCGGCGGCTCCGTCGACATCCTGACGGCGACGAACAAGGCGGTGCCCGATCCGCGCCTTTATCTGGACTACCACCTGGCCCCCGGCCTGTTCATGCCCAATGGCTGCATGGCCACCGGCGGGTCCGGCCTCAACTGGTTCGTCGACACGTTTGCCAAGGGTGAAGCCGGCGCCGCCGGCGCGGCCGGCCGCTCCTTGCACGCCCATTTGGATGATCTGGCCGCCGCCGCGCCGCCCGGCGCCGACGGGGTGCAGATCATCCCCTATTTCCTCGGCGAGAAGACGCCGATCCACGACCCTGCCGCGCGCGGCATCGTCACCGGACTGAGCCTGAACCACGGGTTGCCCCATCTGTGGCGTGCCCTGCTGGAAGCCTATGGGTACGGGCTGCGTCACCATGTCGACGTGCTGACCGACATGGGCCACGGCACCCGGCGCTTCCTGGCGTCGGACGGCGGGTCGACGTCCCGGCTGTGGATGCAGATCGTCGCCGATATCCTGCAGGCGCCCGTCCAGTTGTTGACCGGCCATCCCGGCTCATGTCTCGGCGCGGCCTGGATGGCCGCCATCGGCAGCGGCCTGACCGATGACTGGCAGGGCCCGCGCGCCTTCGTCGCCGACGGCCCGCGCATCTTGCCCAATGCCGACAACCGGGAGGTCTACGACGTCGGCTATGCCCGCTTCCGCGCCACCTACCGCGCGCTCGCCGCGGTCGACCAGGGGAGCGGGGCATGAGCCTGCGCGCCATCGCCTGGGACGTGGACGGCACGCTGATCGACAGCGAGCCGCTGCACCTGCGCGCCTTGCTGACCGTCGCCGCGAAGCACGGCGCGGACCTGTCGGACTTGCCCGATGAGCACTTCATCGGGTTGGGGCTTGACGGTGTCTGGCAGGAGATCGGCGGCCGGTTCCCGGCCTCCCTGGGTTTCGACGCCTGGATTGCGGCCATCAACGGCGACTATGTGGCACAGCGCGACAGCCTGCCCGTGCCGCCGGAAACCCCGGCGCTGGTGGCGCGGATCGCGGCCGCCGGTCTCGTGCAGGTCGCCGTGTCGAATTCCCATCGCTGCATCGTCGACGCCAATCTCGACGTGCTCGGCATCGGCGACCACCTGGCCTTCTCCCTAAGCCTGGACGACGTGCCCGTCGGCAAGCCCGACCCGACGCCCTATCGCCTGGCCGCCGAACGCCTCGGGCTGACGCCCGGCGACGTGCTGGTGGTGGAGGACAGCGCCTCGGGTTTGGCCAGTGCCCGGGCCGCAGGCTGCATCACCGCGGGCCTGGCCGCCGACCACCGGACCTGGCCGCAAGCCGACCACACCATCCGTCGTCTGGCCGAGATTCCCGGCCTCTTGGCGGCGCTGGGCGTCGATCTCCTCGACCAACAACACCACAGGGAAAGGAACAGCTCCCATGACTTGCATTAGGACGGCTCTCACCCGTACCGCGCTGGCCGGTGTCGCACTGACCGTCGCCGCCCAGGCAGCCGCGGCCGCGGAGATCCACATCATCATCGAGGAGGTGCCGGAATACGACATCGTCCGGACCCTCACCGACCGGTTCATGGAGGAGCATCCGGACATCACCGTCACCTTCGACGCCATGCCGTTCGACGCGATGCGCGATCGCATCCTCACCTCGTCCCTGGCGCCGTCGGCCACCTATGATGTCATCATCGTCGACAACCCGTGGATGGAACAGTTCGCCCGAGCCGGCTATCTGCTGTCGCTGGACGAGATGATCGCCGCCGCGCCGGACTTCGCCTTCGACGATTTCTTCGAGCCGCTGCGCGACGTCGCGACGGTCGACGGCACCGTCTATGGCGTGCCGTACTACAACTATGCCCTTGGGCTGATCGTCCGCCAGGACATCTTCGACGCTGCGGGCCTGGAGGTGCCGACCACGCTGGACGACTATGTCGAGGTCGCCGCGGCGCTGACCACCGACGAGATGTCCGGCGTCGCCATGCAGCCCCAGCGCGGCTACAAGATCATGGAGGAGTGGTCCAACTGGCTGTTCGCCGCCGGCGGCAGCCTGTTCGACGAGAGCGGGGCGATCGCCATCAACAGTGCGGAGGCCGCCCGCGCCCTTGAGCTGTACATCCAGACCTACAACGACGCCGCCCCCGACGATTCCGTGAACTGGGGCTTCGATGAAGCCTTGCGTTCGGTCGCCTCCGGCCGGTCGGCGACCATGCTCAGCTACAACTGGATGCTGCCCACCCTGAACGCACCGGGCGGCGTTGCCGGCGACCTGGCAGGCAATTTCCGCCTGCACGAGGTGCCGGGCGGTCAGGCCGTGCTGGGGGCTTGGTTCTGGTCCATCGCCGCCAATACCGAGCAGACCGAGGCCGCGTGGACCTTCATCTCGTGGCTGACCAGCCAGGAGATCGACACCGATCGGGTGATCGCGGGCGGTGCCCCGGTGCGGTCCAGCGTGGCCAACGACCCGGCCGTGTGGGAGGCCGGTTTCGGCGAGGACTACTACACCACCGTGCAGGGCATCCTGGAGGATGCCGCCCCGCTGGCGACGGGCATCCATGCCGAGGAGATCATCGAGATCGTCGGTACCAGTTTGAGCGCGGCGGTATCGGGCCAGACTTCGGTGCAGGACGCATTGGACGAGGCGGCCGAAGGGATCGAGCGGATCCGCTAGCGCGCTTTCCGATCGGACGCGTTCGCGTCCGGCCTGAAACGGCGGATGATCACAAGGGGCGCATTTGCCGGTCGCGAGATCGGCCAATGCGCCCAATCCGTCGCCCCGACAACTGAGACGTCCCAGCCGTGCACCTGCGCTTCCGCCTGATCTTGCCGCTGGCCGCGGTGCTGGCGGCCATCATGGTCTACCCGCTGGCCTTTTCGGGCTGGATCTCGGTGCATGACTACCGGCTGGACAGGATCGACGACGTGGCGTTCGAGGGGATCGGCAACTACGCCTTCATCCTCACCAATCCGCCCTTCTGGAACGCCCTGACCAATACGGTCGTCTTCGTCTTCGGCGCCGTGAGCATCGAGCTGGCCTTGGGGCTGGGGCTGGCCTTGCTGCTGCGGCGCATGGTGCATCTGCCCAACACGGCCCGCGCCATCTTGCTGGCACCGATGTTCATCACCCCGATCGCCGTCGGGTTGATGTTCCGCTTCCTGCTGAATTCCGAGTTTGGCGTCATCCCCCACTACCTGGCGGCCCTCGGCATCGAGGTCGACTGGTTCGGCCCGGACCTGGCCCTGTTCAGCCTGATCCTGATCGATGTCTGGCAATGGACCCCGTTCATGGTGCTGATGTTCCTGGCCGGGCTGGAGGCGCTGCCCAAGGCGCCGTTCGAGGCGGCCAGGGTCGACGGCGCATCGTCCTGGCTGACCTTCCGGCATCTGACCTTGCCCATGCTGCGGTCGGTGATCCTGGTCGCCCTGATCATCCGTGCGCTCGATGCCTTCAAGGTGTTCGAGTACGTCTATGCCATCACCCGCGGCGGACCGGGCGACAGCACCGAGACAATCCTGTTCTACATCTACAAGACCGGCTTCCGGTTCTTCCGCCTGGGCGAAGCCGCGTCCATGGCGTTTGTTCTGGTGGCCGTTGTCCTGGTCCTGGTCATCGCCCTCTACGTCGCCATGCGCCGCCGGCCGGGGCAGGCACCATGACCGGCCGCCCGCTGAGATACCGGGCAAGCCAGTTTGCCGTGGAGCTGACGGTGGCGGTGGCCATCGCCATCGTGCTGTTCCCCTTCGTCTTCATCTTGGCGACGTCGTTGAAGCCGCCCCATCAGGTGGCGGAGCCGGGGGTGTGGTGGTTCGAGGCCTCGTTCGCCAATTGGGCGGCGGTGTTGCTGCACTCCGACGTGCCGGCAAACATCCTGAACAGCCTGATCGTGTCGCTGGCCACGGTGGCCATCGCGCTGCTGGTCGGCTGCCCGGCCGCCTATTCCTTCTCGCGCTTCAAGGCCGGCGGGCCGGCGCGCTTCACCATCCTGTCGGCTTCCATGATGCCGCCGGTGATCCTGATCCTTCCCCTCTTCCTGGTGTTCTATCATCTGGGGCTGCTGGACACGTTGGCCGGTGTGGTGGTCGCCCATCTGACCCTGGTCATGCCGGTGGTCACCTGGTTCCTGATCGGCTTCTTCGACGACGTGCCGCGGGAGCTGGAAGAGCAGGCGATGATCGACGGCTGCACCCAGTTCCAGGCCTTCGTGCGCGTCATCCTGCCCACCGTGCGGCCGGGCCTGGCCGGGGCGGGGGTGTTCGGCTTCGTGCTGTCGTGGAACGACCTGTTCTATGCCCTCATCCTGACCGGCGGGGAAAGCCGCACGCTGCCCGTCGCCATCGCCGGATTCTGGACCTTCCGCGGTATCGACATGGGCAAGATGGCCGTCGCCATCCTGCTCGCCGTCGTGCCGGTGCTGATCGTCTCCTTCTTCATACAAAAGCACCTGATCCGCGGTCTCGGCGGCGGTGCGATCAAGTCGTGAGGGCTGGCCGATGTCCGGCGCCAGACTAAAGACGCTCCACAAGAGCTTCGGCCATCAGGAGATCCTGAAGGGCATCGACCTGACCATCGAGCCCGGATCGTTCACCGTGCTGCTCGGCCCGTCGGGCTGCGGCAAGTCGACCACGCTGCGCATCCTGGCGGGGCTGGAAACCCAGACCTCGGGCGAGGTGTGGATCGGCCACCGCGACGTTTCGGCCCTGGAGCCGCGGGAGCGGGACGTGGCGATGGTGTTCCAGAACTACGCCCTCTACCCCAACATGACGATCGCCCGGAACATGGGCTTCGGCCTGAAGGCGCGGAAGACGCCGGCAGCGGAAATCCGAACGCGGGTGACCGAGGCCGCCCGGATGCTGGGCATCACCGAGCTGCTGGGCCGCTATCCCCGCCAGCTATCGGGGGGTCAGCAGCAGCGGGTGGCGATCGGCCGGGCCATCGTGCGCCAGCCCAACCTGTTTTTGTTCGACGAACCGCTGAGCAACCTGGATGCCAAGCTGCGGGTGGAGATGCGCACCGAACTGCTGCGCCTGCACCGGGATCTGGCGGCGACCACCATCTACGTCACCCACGATCAGGAAGAAGCCATGACCATGGCCGACCGCATCGTGGTGATGAACGCCGGGCAGATCGAGCAGATCGGTCGGCCGGACGAGATCTATTTCGCTCCGGTCAGCCTGATGGTCGCCGGCTTCGTCGGCAGTCCGGCGATGAACCTGATCGACGGCCGGATTTCGACCGGCGCGGTCGAGACGGCGATTGGCCGGCTGGAGGCCAAGGCCGACGCGCCGGCGGGCTGCGGCATCGTGCTGGGTATACGCCCCGATGACCTGTTCTTCCCGGACAGCCTGGAGGCGGTCGACCAAGCCCTGGTGCTGGACTGCCATGTGGAGTTCATCGAGTTGCTGGGGGCACGCGGCATCGTCACCCTGCGAAACGGCGATACCCGGCTAAGGGGGGTGTTCGAGGAACGCTATCTGGGGCGGTTCGCCGAGGGTGAGCAGGTGCGCTTGGCGCTCAGCCGGCACCGGCTGCATGTGTTCGACCGGTCCAGCGGTCGCCGGCTGGCCCTGGCACACGCTGCGCCGGCGTGATACCAACGGCGGCCGATTGTGACTCGGGTGGACCGCTCGTCGTGTCTCGCGATCAGCACACCGGCATGGAGGCCGCGAGGCCGCCTTTGCCGGTGTCCTTGTACTTCTCGCTCATGTCGCGGCCGGTCCGCATCATCGTCTCGACGATCGTGTCGAGCGGTACATAGGCCTCGCCGGGGCCGGCCATGGCCAGGCTGGCGGCGTCGATCGCCTTGATCGCGCCGATGGCGTTGCGCTCGATGCAGGGGATTTGGACGTAGCCGCCGATCGGGTCGCAGGTCAGGCCGAGATTGTGTTCCATGCCGGCCTCCGCGGCGACCTCGATCTGGCCGTTCGTGCCGCCCAGCGCGGCCGCCAGCCCGCCTGCGGCCATGGAGCAGGCGACGCCGACCTCGCCCTGGCATCCCACTTCCGACGCGGCGAAAGAGGCGTTGCGCTTGTAGATCATGCCGATCGCGGCGGCGGTCGCGATCAGCCGGAAGAGCCCCGCGCGTCCGGCGCCGTCGACGAAGCGCATATAGTAGAGCGCCACCGCCGGGATCAGACCCGCGGCACCATTGGTGGGCGCGGTCACCACCCGTCCGCCGGAGGCATTCTCCTCATTCATGGCGATGGCGAAGAGGTTGACCCAATCCATCACTGCTAGCGGGCCGGGGCGGTTGGTCTTGCGGTCGACCTCCAGTTTCGCCCGCAGCCCCGGGGCGCGGCGCGGCGCCTTCAGGGGGCCGGGCAGGGGGCCGGAGCGCTGCTGCGCCCGCTCCACCCCCTGAGTCATCACCTGCCAGATCGCCTCGAAACGCGTGTCCAGGTCCGCCTGGCTCATATGGGAGAGCTCGTTGACGCGGACGATCTCGGCGATCTCAAGCCCGGTGTCGCGGCTCAGATCGAAGAGCGCCCGGGCGCTGTCGAATGGGTACGGCACCGCCCGCCCGGCGGCCGCACCGGGGCCCGCGGGGTCGCGCCCGTGATCTTGCGCGCGGGTGACGAAACCGCCGCCCAGCGAGAAGAACACTTGCGAATGGAGGGGCAGCCCGTCCGCATCGCGCGCCTCGAACCGCAGCGGGGCCGAGAAATCGTACGGATTGGGGCCGATGTTGAAGATCAGGTGCTCTTCCTCATCGAAGCCGATCTCGCGACGGCCCATCAGGGACAGGCGCTTGGTCCGTCTGATCCGCGCAACGATCGCGTCGACCGCGTCGATATCCACCGTCTCCGCCTGCTCCCCGGACAGGCCCAAGAGGATGGCGGTGTCGGTCGCATGGCCCTTGCCGGTCAGTGCCAGCGATCCGTAGAGATCGCAGGTCACCGACGCGGTGAGATCGAGCCGGCCCAACGCCTCCAGCTCCTGCAGGAACAGCCAGGCGCTCTTCATCGGCGCCATGGTATGCGAGCTGGAGGGGCCGATACCGATCTTGAAGATATCGAACATGCTGATCACCGCTGGCCCTCCTCAACCCAGCAAGAGATTGGGGAGCCAAAGCGATACCTCTGGCACGTAGGTGGTGATCAGAAGGGTCGGGATCCAAGCGAAGGCGATCAGGATCAGCGACGGGCCGATCATCTCGTTCACCGGCGCATTGCCGACGCGGGCGCCCAGGTAGAGCAGCGGTGCGGTCGGCGGCGTGATATTGCCCATGCCGAGATTGACCCCGATGATCGCGGCAAACTGGATGGGGTCGATCCCCAGCTCCGTGACGATCGGGAACAGCAGCGGCGCGCCGAGCAGGATGCCGGAGACGTCGTCCATCAGCATCCCGATCAGGATCAGCACGATGTTGATCATGATCATGATCACGATCGGGTTTTCCGAGATCGAGAAGACGATGTCCTGCGCGATCCCGGGAATATCTTCGAAGATCAACAGGCGGCTGACGATCATGACCATGAAGAACATGACCATCACGACGCCGGTCGTGGTGGCGGTCTGCAACAACGCCTGGCCGAAGTTCTGGCGGTTCAAGCCCTTATAGATGAAGAAACCGACCGGAATGGCATAGATGACCGCGATGCCCGCGGCCTCGGTCGGCGTCATGATGCCCCCATAGATGCCGCCCAGGATGATCACCGGCATGAGGAGGGCGGGAAAAGCGGTCCAGCTCGTCTTGGCGAATTCACGGCCGAAGTTCTCGGGCAGCGGCCGGGTCTCGATTTTCTTGTTCCGGCGCAGCATGATCAGATTTACGACGATCAGCAGGCAAACCAGGATCAAGCCCGGCACGATGGTCGCCAGGAAACACCGCAAGACCGACTGCTGCGTCACCCAGGCATAGATGATCTGTATGGCGCTCGGCGGGATCAGCAGCCCGAGCGGCGAGGCATTGGCGATGATCGCCGCCGACAGGCCCCGCGGGTACTTCGCCTCGCGCAGATGCGGCGTCATGATCGAGCCGATGCAGGTCAGCGTCGCCGACGCCGAGCCCGAGATCGACCCGAAGATCGCGCTGGCCAGCACCGCCGCGGCGGTCAGCCCGCCCCGGATATGGCCGACGAACAGCTCGGCCATGGCCACCAGCGGCGCGGCGATGCGGCCCCGCTCCATGATGCCGCCGGCCATGATGAACAGCGGGATCGCCATCAGCACCAGCGCGTTCATGCGCCAATGGCCCGACGGCAACAGGCTCGCCACGTCGTGATGGCCGGCGAAGGCGATGTAGATCATGGTCAGGCCGAAGGCGAGCGGCACCGACATGCCCAAGATCAGCGCACAGCACAGAAGGATCAGGGTGACGGCGAGGATCATCTCAAGGTCTCCACCACCGGGGTGGGACCGCGTTTCAGCCGGACATAGAGATGCAGCGCGCTGTAGAGCGCCATCAGGAACAGCCCGACGAAGATGCCGAACCGGGGCACGGCGAGCGGGATGTTCCAGGCGACCGTGGCCTGCCAGTTCGGGTAGCGCGCGACGTCCTCCCAGACCATCAGCGCCCCCCAACAGGTCAGCACGATCAGCGTGCCCAGCTCCAACGCATTGGTCAGGAGGGCAAATCTCCAGCGCAGGCGGGGGCGCCGGATCATCGCCGACAGGAAATCGGCCTTGATGTGGCTGTCTTCCCAACTCCCCTGCGCGCCGCCAATGAAGTAGAGCCAAAAGGCAATCGCCAGCACCCATTCTTCATAGGCGAACAGATCCGTCTCGAAGCCGTAACGCAGCACCACAACGAGGAAGAAGACGACGGCCAGTATCGTGCTGGACGTCACCAGCAGCCATTTCTGGAAGACCAGCAGGGCGCGCACCGGCGCCTGCAGCCCCCGTGGGATGTCGTCGATCATGGCGGGTCCTGGGGCATATTGGGCTGACCCTGGTCAGCCCAATATGCCCTGTCATCTTGTTTTGACGCGTTTTCCGAGTCGCCGGGTGCGTTCACCTGGCTCGAAAATGCTCTCCCCTCAGCGAACGGCGCCGCCGACACGGTCGACGGCGCCGTTCGTCCGGTTCCGCCAGACGCGCCTAGTCGATGTCGGCCCTGAGCGCGTCCAGCAGGTCGGCCCCGAGGGTGTCCGCCAGCGTCGGCCAAGTGTTGTCGCGCACATGGGCGGCCAGCGCCGCGCGCTCCTCATCGGTGAGGGCGATCACTTCGATCCCGGCTTCGCTCAGCAGGTCGGTGAACGCGGCGTCGCGGGCTTCCGCCTGGTCGAACGAGGCCAGGGCGGCTTGAGAGAAGGCCGCCTCGACCGTTTCCCGCTGCGCGGGCTCCAGCTCGTCCCAGGTCTCCTGGCTCATGTAGTAGGCGGTGTTCTCCACGAAGCTGTTGTAGGGGATGTAGTAGCCGATGGCGTCGCGGAACGTGGTGTAGTTGGCCTCCGGCGTGCCGCCGATCACGCCGTCGACGACCCCCTGCTGCAGGGCGGGGAAGACGTCACCCCAGTCGATGGTGGTGGTGTTGAAGCCCAGGTCCTGGGCCGTCTGGCGCGCCACATTGGCCGACCAGACCCGAATGGTCAGCCCCTTGTCCCCCACAGTCGTCGCGTTGTCCGGACGGTCGGCGGCGCCGACGCCGATGAAGCCTTCCCCGACGATGCCCAGAAGGCGGATGCCCTGTTCGGCCAGCAGACCGGAGAAGGCGGCATAGAAATTCGAGCCTGGCGTGAACACCCGGCGCATCTGCTCGTAGTTCTCCACCAGATAGGGGATCGAGTTGATCTCCAGGCGCGGGTCGTTGATCGAGTAGACGAAGGTATGGGCGATATCGATCACCCCGCGCTGGACGTCGCCGAAGACCTGCTCGCCCGACCCCAACTGATTTGCCGGGAAGAGCTGCACGTTGAGCCCGACATCGGCGGCCTCCAATTCCGCGGCAATCTGTTCCAGCAGCAGCGTATTGCCGTGGTCGGGGGCGTGGCTGCCGGCGATCCGCAGACGGACCTCGGCTTGGGCGGCGCTGGCCAGGCTCATGGCCCCGGCAAGGGCGGCTGCCCCCAGAGCCAGGGTGGCGCGGCGGTTCAGGTTGGCGATCGGCTTCGGCATGGTTTTCCTCCCAGGACGTGTTTTTGGCGAAGTGATTGTGGGTATTGGGAAAGGCCGGGGACGTATTGGATCTTGGGCGCGATCTACGGAACGATCGGCGCATTCGGCGGTCCGGGACCGCCGAAACCCTCTCCCCAAATGTCCGGCAAGGTGTAGCCGTGCGGGAACGGATCGCTCGGATCGCGGGCCAGAATGCCCTGGCCGTAGATCCAGGCGCGGCCCGACAGGCGCGACCGCACCGCGGGGAGCGCGCCGACCGTCGTGGTGCCGGTGATCTCCGCGGTGAACAGGCTGTCGATGATCGAACGGCTCTCGATCCGCTCACCGACCTTCAGCGCGCCGCGCGCGTGCAGCACCGACAGGCGGGCCGCGGTCCCGGTGCCGCAGGGCGAGCGGTCCATCCGCCCGGGAAACAGGACGTTGCCGTTGCGGATGCCGCGCCCGGCCCCTTCGCAGAAAAGCACATACTCGACCTTGTCCAACCCGGGCAGCGCCGGATGGTTCACGCGGATCTGCTCGCGGGCCGCCGCCTGGAGGCGCATGCCGAGTTGCGCCAGCACGCGTGCATTGGCGGGGGAGATCTCGACTCCCAGGTCCGCGCATTGGACGAGCGCGAAGTAGCTACCGCCGAAAGCGACATCGACCTTCAGGGGCTTCAGTCCGTCGACGTCAAGCGGGTGGTCGAGATGCTCGACGAAGCTGGGGACCATGTCCAAGGTCACGCGTTCGCATTTGCCGTCCCGGCAGTCCGCGGTGGCCCGGACCAAGCCTGCCGCCGTGTCCAGCGCGACCACCGTTACCGGCTCGGTCATGGGCAGAAGCCCGGTCTCCAGCAGGACGGTCACGACGCACATGGCATTCGAGCCCGACATGGCATGCGGTCCGTCGGGCTGCAGCGGAATGAACGCCGCATCGGCATCCGGCCGCGTCGGCGGCAACAGCAGGTTCGCCGACATCTGCGCCGATCCGCGCGGTTCGAACAAAGTGAATTTCAGAATCTCATCATCGATTTTAGCGATGTATTGGAGCTTCTCTGCCATGGTCTTGCCCGGCAGGTCCAATACGCCGCCGGTGATCACGCGGCCGATCTCGCCTTCCGCATGCGCGCCGACGACATTGATTTGTTTTGACCAGCGCATCGGCGGCGTCCCATCGATCAATGGGCACGAATTCTGGCGCCCGCTCGCCGCCGGCATATAGTATCTTTAGCGCAGTTGATGGAACGATCTGCGCAGACGACCGATGACCAGCGACAAGACCGCCCGGGCCCCCGATCTGCGGGTGGCCTTCATTCTGTCACCCAGATTCACCTTGCTGCCGTTCTCCGGCTTTCTGGACACGCTGCGCCATGCGGCGGACGAGGCGGATCGCAGCCGCCAGATCTATTGCAGTTGGGATATCGTCGGGCCGACGCTGGACCCGGTGACGTCGAGCAGCGGCGCGGAAATCCGCCCCTGGAAGGTCTTCCCCGATCCCACCCAGTATGACTGCATCGTGCTGGTCGGCGGATTGCTGCCCTGCTCCCTGCAGCATGCGCCGGAGACCTTCGCCTTCCTGAAGCGCGCCGCCCAGACGCAGCGCCTGGTCGTCGGCCTGTGCACCGGCAGCTTCGCGCTCGCCGAGGCCGGTCTGCTGGACGGCAAGCGGTGCGCCATGCATTTCCGGCACGAAGCGGAGTTCCGCCAGCGCTTTGCGCAGGTGCGCACCACGACGCACGAAGTCTTCGTCATCGACAACAACATCATCACCTGCCCCGGCGGCACGGCGGCGATCGACGTGGCCGTGGAGATCATCTCGCGCCGCTGCGGTCAGGCCCGCGCCACCAAAGGGCTGGCCGACATGGTCGTCGACAAGCACCGCGCCGCCTTTCACATGCCGCGGCTGCCCTACAACGAGCTTGAGGACTGCGCCGACTACCGCGTGGCCCGCGCGGTCACGATCATGCGGCAGAACCTGTCGGAGATCTGTTCCATCGCCGATGTGGCGGCCCAGCTCGGAATCAGCGTCAGCCAGTTGAACCGGGCGTTTCAGACCCATGCCAAAGCCTCGCCCGCCGCCATCTGGCGGGCGATGCGGCTGAAGCACGGGCGGTGGCGCGTCCTGAACTCCAACCACTCGATCACCGAAATCGCCTATGAGTGCGGTTTCGCCGACTGCTCCCATTTCATCGGCTGGTTCCGCAAGACCTATTGCGAGACGCCGCAGGAGGCGCGCCGCCGCCGATTGCCCGCGGGTTGATCTGTCTCTGCGACCATCTGCGGCGCGGCCGGCGGTGGCGCCGCAGCGCTTGTCGGCGGGCGTCGGCCAACCCTAAAGTCCCCGCGGTCGGACGGTTGGCGCCGGCTGCGGAACCCGGGGGCGCCCCTGTTGCAGTCCATGCGGTCGTCGGCAATGCAACTGGTCAGGGGCCGCGTCGCCCGGGGCGCGCTGATCAGCCTGGTCATCCGCGTGACCGCATTCGCCCTGGCCTTCCTGCAGGCCATCGTCGTCGCCCGGATGCTCGGGCCCGCCGGGTATGGCGTCTTCGCCTATGCCCTGTCGATTGCCGGCATCGCCGGCACGTTGGCAGTCCTGGGACTGGGTCCGCTGGCGGTTCGCGAGGTGGCGCAGCGCGCCGGGCAGGGCGACATCGCCCGGCTTCGCGGGTTCGTCGTGGTGGCGGCGATCGCCGTGCTGGCCGCCGCCCTCCTCGCATCGGTCGCGGTCGCGCTGGCGGCGAGCCGCAGCGCGCTGTTCGCGCCTGCGTTCCGCGAGGCGGTGGCGCTGGCCGCCCTGCTGGTGACGCCGATCGCCCTGATCGCCCTGTTCCGCGGCATCGCGCAGGGTCTCGGCCGGGTGGTGCTGGCGCAGGTGCCGGGGGACGTGCTGCGCCCGGCCGGACTGGTGCTGGCCTTGGGGGGCTTCGCCATCCTTTTCGGCGCACCGGACATCTCGGTCGCCCTCTGGCTGGCCGCGGGCGTCCTGGCCACGGCGACGATGGCGGGGGCGGTACCGCTCGCCCGCTGGTACGCCAAGCTGCCGGGCGAATCGGCCGCGATGCGCGACACCGGGCGCTGGTTGCGCCGCGCGCTGCCGTTTGGCGGGATCACCGGGATCGCGGTCCTCGGCACGGAGGCCAACACGCTTATCATGGGGCAGCTCGCCGGTCCGACGGAAACCGGGCTGTTCCAGCCGATTGCCCGGATGGCGCCCGTGCTTATCCTGGCGGTCGAAGCGGTGGCCATGCCGCTGGCCCCGCGTATGGCCGAGTTCTGGGCGAGCGGTGAGCGCGATCGGCTACACGACATCATGCGCAAGGCCGCGGTCGCCTGTTTCGCCGGTACGGTGGCGATCGCGGTTGCCCTGACGGCCCTGGCCCCGCTGCTGCTGCGCCTGTTCGGTGAGGACTTTCTGGCGAACGTGCATCTCGTGCTCTGGGTCGCGGCCGCCCAGGTCGTCAATGCGGCCTTCGGGCCGGCGGCGCATCTGTTGGCCATGACGGGGCAGATGGGGCCGCGGGTCGCCGCCCAGGTTCTGTCGGTCTCAGTGCAGATCGGCCTCGGCTTGCTGCTGATCGGCCCGTATGGCGCGGAGGGTGCCGCGCTGGCGCTCTCGGCGGCGATGGTGACCTGGTCGGTGTCGCATTGGGCCTTGGCGCGCTACCGGCTGGGGATCGACACCTCGATCTTCGGCGTCCTCCTGGGGCGGCGATGACGACCCCCCAACGCCCCCCGATGTCACCCGAGGCAAGCGGCGCCGTCGGACGAGGGAGGCGGTGGTCTTGCGAATCGCGGTGATCGTCGCGACCTACAATGCCCGCCGCAACCTGGCGCGGTGCCTGGACTCGGTCCTCGCCCAGACGGCCCCGGCGGTCGATGTCCTGGTGTCTGACGGTGGGTCGACCGACGGCACGCAGGCGGTCATCGAGCGCTATGCCGACCGGCTCGCCTGGTGGCGGTCCGGCCCCGACGGGGGGATTTACGATGCCTGGAACCGGGCGTTGGCGGCGCGCGGGGGGGTGGACTGGGTCTGCTTTCTCGGCGCCGACGACGCGCTGTGCGATCCGACCGTCGTCGAACGCCTGCTGCCGGTCCTGCGGACGGCCGCGCCGGCCCACCGGCTGGTCTACGGCGATGTCGAGGTGACCGACCAGGACGGCCGGGTTCTCGCCGTCCTGTCGGAGCCTTGGGCGCGCGCCCGGCGGCGCATCCGGCACACGCTGACGATTCCCCATCCGGGGCTGATGCATCACCGGTCGCTGTTCGACCTGCGCGGCCCCTTCGACCCGGCCTTCGCGATGGCGGGCGACTACGAGATGGTGCTGCGCGAGATCCCGCACACCGCGCCACTGCATGTGTCGGGCTTGCGCGTCGCGCGCTGGCAGGAGGGCGGGGTGACGACCCGGCTGTCCGCCGTCCGGCGGGCCACCCGGGAACGCAACGCGGCCCTGGCGAAGAACGGCCTACCGCCGGCCCCCTGGTTCCTGCGGTCCGGGGCGCAGGACCTCATCCGGCTGTCGCTGCGCCAGCTGGTCGGGGAGCGCGCGATGCGCGCGGTGCAGCGCCTCTATCGCCGGTTTTGAGCGATCGGGACCCGCCCGCCCGTCAGCCGTCCTTGTAGTAGGCGCCGTAGCCGTTCAGGGCCGGGGCGCCGCCGAGATGGGCGTAGAGGATCTTCGAGCCCTTGGGAAAGAACCCCCGGCGGACGAGGTCGATCAGGCCCTGCATCGATTTGCCCTCGTAGACCGGGTCGGTGATCATCGCTTCGGTGCGGGCGGCCAGGCGGATGGCGTCGTTTGTCTCCTCCGACGGCACGCCGTAGGCCGGGTAGGCGTAGTCGGGGTTGATGACGATCTCGTCGTCGCGCACCGGCCGGCCGAGCCCGACCAGCGCCGCGGCGTTGTCGACGATGGACCGCACCTGGGCGCGGGTCTGGTCGATCGTCCCCGACGCATCGATGCCGATCACCCGGTCGGCCCGGTCCTGGGCGGCGAAGCCGACGATCATGCCGCCCTGGGTCGATCCGGTGACGACGCAGACGATGATGTAGTCGAAGCGCAAGCCCAGCGCCGCCTCCTGCCGGGCGACCTCCTCGGCGAAGCCGATATAGCCCAGGGCGCCGTATTTGTGGACCGAGGCGCCGGCGGGGATCGGGTAGGGCTTGCCGCCGGCATCCTTGACCGACTGGATCGCCTCTTCCCAGCTCCGCCGGATGCCGATGTCGAAGCCGTCGTCCACCAGGCGGCTGTCCGCGCCCATCAGGCGCGTCATCAGGATGTTGCCGACGCGGTCGTAGACGGCGTCGTGATGCGGCACCCATTTCTCCTGGATGACCACGCATCTCATGCCGATCTTGGCGGCCGTCGCCGCCACCATCCGGGTGTGGTTCGACTGCACGCCGCCGATGGAGACCAGCGTGTCGGCACCCGATGCGATGGCGTCCGGCACGATGTATTCCAGCTTGCGCAGCTTGTTGCCGCCCAGCGCGAGGCCGGAATTGCAGTCGTCGCGCTTGGCATAGAGGTCGACCGTGCCGCCGAGCGCCGCGCTCAGCCGCGCCAGCGGCTCGATCGGCGTCGGGCCGAAGGTGAGGGGGTAGCGCTCGAACCGATCCAACAACGACATGGGGCCAGCCTCCCGGATCCGTGATCTATCAAGCATAGGCCGGCCCGGGCGGAAGGTGCTTTCAGGTTTGCCGGTCCTGCCGGTCCCAAGCCTTGCGATCGACGTCGATCGCGAACTAAATCGGTCGATCTGGGGCCACAAGGCGGAAAATTCTTCCATGACCGTGCCGGATCGCATCGATCGCAGCATCCTGCGTCTGCTGCAAAGGGATGGGCGTCTCAGCAACGCCGACATCGCGAAGGCGGTGAATGTCAGTCCCGCTACCTGCCATCGTCGGACGCAACGGCTGTTCGAGGCGGGGCCGATCGCCGGCGTCCGCGCCCAGATCGACCCCGGCACCGTCGGCCTGGGCACGCTGGTCATGGTCGGCGTCGTTCTCGACCGCTCCACGCCGGAGAGCTTCGCCGCCTTCGAAGGCGCCGTCGCCGACATCAAGGAGCTGCTGGACTGCCACCTGGTCGCCGGCGACTTCGACTATCTCTTGAAGATCCGGGTCCGCGACATGGCGGATTTCAGCGTGCTGCACACGAAGATGCTGATCGCACTGCCCGGGGTTCGGCAGATCCGGACCTTCTTCGTCATCAAGGAGGTCAAGGAGAACGCGCCCTTGCCGTTCTGACCCCCGATGGGCGGCGGACCTTCATCCCCCTTGGATGCTCGATCGCAGACGTCGTTCGTGCGGCTGCGCGAGATCTTACGCTGTGTCTAAATCGTCGCACCGCTGAAAGAGAGCATCAGAGCCGCAGTTAATTCACGTATATGGTGTGAAGCGGGCCGTGTCTCCGGTCCGCCACCAGGGTCGGCGCACCGGACGGCGACCTTCCCCCAACAGATTCGGGAGACTCTGCCATGTTCGAAGGCGACGGCGGGTGGGGGATCAAGCCCCCACCCCTGGAGTATGCGATCGATGCCAAGAATCCGTGGGCGAAGTGCGTCGGCAAGGGGAGCGGCAGCAAGCCGAGCAAGTCTTTCCTCGATTTCGAGCCGCCGAAGCCGCCCATGCCGGGATCGTCCGGGAGCGGGCAGGTGGAGATCGACGGGTCCTACTGGCAGCTCGGCACATCCTTGATCGCCGGCAGCGCAAAGCTCGCCGCGGTCACCGGCAGTGCCATCCGGTCCAATCCCAAGGGCGGGATTTCCGACCAGTCCGGCAACTTCGATTGGGTATGGCCGTCGATCGACTGGCGGACGATCATCGCGTGGCTTACCTGGATCGCGACGTCCGGCTCGGTCGGGGATGGCGCGATGATGGGCGGCGTCGATCCGCCCGATCCCAACTATCCCAAGCGGGTCGTACCGCCGGCCGTGCGAAAGATCGCGCTGCCGACGGGCGGCAGCAAGGCGTTTCAGGCGATGGCGGACGCGCTCGCCCGGCTTCAGCAGGCCGCGCTGGGCGAGGTCGAGATCATCGATCGGGCCCGCAGCGCCGGCCAGGCCGACGACGCCAAGGCCTTTCACGACCAGGTCGGCGACCTGTTCATGGTGCAAACCCTGAAGAACGAGCAGATGAAGGCTGCCGCCGCGGCGTTGGCGGCGGTGACGGAGGAGGGGCGGGACCTGCTGGGCACCTTCACCGTGCCGGCGGGCATGCCGTTGCGCGATCTGGCAGCCCCCCTCTATGCGCTGCGCCCGGCGCTGGAGAGCATCGGCGTCAGCGCGGCGGAGCTGAACGCCACGCTGTTTCACCTGCGCGTGCCGAGCCCGTTGCTCGACGCCTGCGAGGACTATGTGCAGGCGGAGATCGCCCGGACCCGGGGCGATCCCGCGGCGATGGTGAGCAGCCTGGTCGACGATCTGCAAGGTCTGGACTTCGTCGACCTCGAACCCTTCGAAGAGCCGCCCAAAGGGTGACGGGGTGCCGGTGCGGCGATCCTCACTCTTTGGATCGCCGCCGGCGTGCCAGCCAGCGGAAGACCAGCGGCGCGGTCACCACGATCAGGGCGATGCGCGCCAAGTGGTGGGTCGCCACGAACGCCGCATCGACGTTGAGGGCCAGGGCCACCAGGCTCATCTCCGACACGCCACCCGGGGCGAAGGCGAGGATCAGGTCGACCAGCGCAAATCCGGTGACCGCCGACAGCACCCACGCCACCAACCCGGCCCAGGCGAGCAGAATAGCCGCCAGCCCGGCGGCGATCAGCAGCACGCGGGCGACCAGCCGCACCGGCGTGCCGGCGAAGCGGCTGCCGATATAGGCGCCGACCACCACCTGGGCCAGCGCGATCAGCGCCGCCGGCGGCCGGCTGTCGGTCCAACCGATGAGATGGATGACCGCGCTCACCGCCATCGGCCCGAGCAGCCACGCCGCCGGCAGTCGGGCGAGGCGGGCGACCGGGGCGCCCAGCGCGCAAGCCGCCAACAGCGCCAGATCGGCCGGGGGCGGCAGATCGCCCGCCGCCCCCGTCCCGGCCCCCGCCGCCACCGCCGACGGGCCGCCCGGCAGCGCCTGCAGCCACAGCGGCACCGTCGCCACGACGATCAGGATGCGGGCTGCGTGGGTCAGGGCGATGATCCGCTCGTCGCCGCCCGCCTCCGCGCCGATCAGCGTCATCTCGCCGAAGCCGCCGGGGGTCGCGGTGAAGTAGGCGGTGACCGGGTCGAACCGGGCGACCCAGCGCAGATAGGCGATGCCCAAGACGGTGCCCACCGCCACATAGATCGGGATGCTGGCCAGCGTCACCGCCCAGCGGTCGACGGCGGCCATCAGGTCCGGGGTGAAGGCGCTGCCCAGCATGACGCCGAGGACCGCGACCATGATGTTGCGCGCCGGCCGCGCGACGGTCGCGGGGAACCCCGCCATCGCCATGGCCTGGGTCGTCAGCATGGCGCCGATCATCCAGCCCAGCGGTACCCCCGTCAGGGCCAGGGCGCCGCCGCCCAGGCCGGCCAGGCCCAGCGTCGCCGCCTGGCGTCCCAATCCTCGCACGCGCCCGGCCGGCCCCGACGCCGCCCCCGCTCCCGGCTTCTGGCCGGGCGTCTGATCCCCACTCACGGCAAGAACTGTTCCTTGATGATGCGCTCTTCGAGATTGTGCTCAGGGTCGAACAACAGGTGCAGGCCGACGCCGGCGTCCTCCGTCACCTCGACCCGGGTGACGTGGCGTACCTCGGTATAGTCGGCGGTCGCGCTGACCGGGCGCTTGGTCGGGTTGTGGATGTCGATGGCGATGCGGACCCGATGGTTCAACAGGGCGCCGCGCCAGCGCCGCGGGCGGAACGCGCTGATCGGCGTCAGCGCCAGGAGCTGGCCGCCCAAGGGCACGATCGGTCCGCCCACCGACAGGTTGTAGGCGGTGCTGCCGGCGGGGGTCGCCACCATCACGCCGTCGCAGACCAGCTCCTCCATACGCTCCACGCCGTCGACGGTGATGCGCAGCTTGGCGGCTTGGCGGGTCTGGCGCAGCAACGAGACCTCGTTGATCGCCTTGGCGTCGATGCGCCGGCCGTCTTGCGTCTGGGCCGTCATGTACAGCGGATGCAGCATGACGGAGACCGCACCCGCCAGCCGGTCCAACAGCCCGTCTTCCTGGTACTGATTCATCAGGAAGCCGACCGAGCCGCAGTTCATGCCGAAGATCGGCACCTGGCGGTCCATGAAGCGATGCAGCGTCTCCAGCATCAGCCCGTCGCCGCCGAGCGCCACGACCACGTCGGCCTGCTCGACCGGCGTGTCGCCATAGCGCGCGACGAAGCGGCGCCGCGCGTTCATCGCGACATCCGTGTCGGCGGCGACGAAGGCGGTCTTCACCTCGTCGGGGCGGGGGGCGGCAACGCTCGGATCGGGCATGGCGCGGCGGCTTTCCGGCGGGGGCAGTCCGTGCCCCGCGCGGGTCGGGGGGCGCGTGGCGACGATCTGGTGTATCGGCTTTGCCAGAAGCCGGCGGTGGCTGTCCATGCCTGGCGGTTCGAGCGCCGCTCACACGGATGTGCGGGCGGCCCGGACGATTGGGGTCGTGCGCCCGGCGGCCGGGATGGGGCAGACTGGCGCGCAAGCCCTGCGTTGCCCTTCCCGAGACCCTGAAGGATCCCCGCCGTCATGACCCGCCTTGCCGACGCGCGCGCGTCGCTCTTCGCCGGCTTCGTGCTGGCGCTCGTCCTCGTTGCGCTGGCCGCGGCGCCGGTCGGCGCCGAAGACCGGCACGAAGGCTATTACTATCCCGAGGTGACGACGCGGGAGACCTACCCGGCGCGGGCGCCGACCTTGCCGGACAGCGATCGGTTGCGCCGGATCAGCTTCGTCGTCGCCCTGGCCCAGCAGCAGTCCAATCGCCCCTATCCGCCGCGCTGGGCGATCTTCGCCAAGGGGGCGGAGGCGGAGAAGCTGCTGATCGTGGCGATGCAGGACGGCGTGATCGCCACGGAGTACCAGGCCCGCGCCATGCTGGCGCTGTTGACCGCCGCGTCGCGCGGCCTGCCCGGCTTCGATGCCGAGGCGCTGGACGAGAACTATACCTTCCTCGACCTGCTGGCGATCATGGGGTTCGAGCGGCTGACGGTGTCGAACGGCCGGGACTACGCCATCCAGTTCGACATCGAGTTGCAGCAGTAGATTTTGCCGAGACGGGCGAAGCCAGGCCCAGCCGCGGCTGTCCCATCTAGCCCGATCGACTGCGGTGTGTGGCGACGATCTCGACCCGACTCGTCATGCCCGCACTTGATGCGGGCATCTACGGGCTGCCAGCGTCACCGTCGCTCGCAATGACTGTGCGGCAGCGCAAGCGGAGAGCCGTGGATGGCCGGGTCAAGCCCGGCCATGACGATCTTTGGACCATGACGATCTTTGGACCGTGAAGAATGGTCCGAATGGGTGTTTTTTGGGACTTGCCGCCTGAACCGGACAGCCGTGGGTCAAGCCCGGCCATGACGATCCCTTGAGGGCAAGGGATGGGACGGATGGGTGTCTTATGGGACTCGCCACCCAAACCGGACAACCGCGGGACTCAGCCGCCGGTGACGCTCATGTGACGCGGGACGGCCGGGCCGTGGTTGCGGCGGTCGATGACGAAGTCATGGCCCTTCGGCTTGCGGGCGATGGCCTCGTGGATGGCGGCGACCAGCGGACCGTCGCCTTCGCTGGCGCGCACCGCCGCGCGCAGGTCGGCGTTGTCCTCCTGGCCCAGGCACATGAACAGCTCGCCCGTGCAGGTCAGCCGCACCCGGTTGCAGCTCTCGCAGAAATTGTGGGTCAGCGGCGTGATGAAGCCGAGCCGCTGCCCGGTCTCCTCGATCCGCACATAGCGGGCGGGGCCGCCGCTGCGGTAGTCGATCTCATTCAGCGTCCAGCGCTGCGCCAGGCGGCTGCGCACCATCGATAGCGGCAGGTATTGGTCGAGCCGGGTCTCCCCGCCGAGGTCGCCCATCGGCATCACCTCGATGAAGGTGAGGTCGTAGCCGCGCGCGCCGCACCAGGTGATCAGGTCTTCGAACTCGTCCTCGTTCACGCCCTTCAGCGCGACCGTGTTGATCTTGACCTGCAGGCCGGCGGCGGCCGCGGCGTCGAGGCCCGCCAGCACCCGCTCCAGCCGGCCCCAGCGGGTGATCGCCTGGAACTTCACCGGATCCAGCGTGTCCAGCGACACGTTCACGCGCCGCACGCCGCAGGCCGCCAGCGGGCGGGCGAAGCGGGCGAGCTGGCTGGCATTGGTGGTCAGCGTCAGCTCGTCGAGGCGACCGGTCTCCAGGTGACGGCCCAGCCGCTCGAACAGCCACATGACATTGCGGCGCACCAGAGGCTCCCCGCCGGTGATCCTCAGTTTGCCGACGCCCAGCGCGACGAAGGCGCTGCAGATCCGGTCCAGCTCCTCCAGCGTCAGCAAGTCCGGCTTCGGCAGGAAGGTCATGGCCTCCGACATGCAATAGACGCAGCGGAAATCGCAGCGGTCGGTGACCGACACCCGCAAATACCGGATCGTCCGCCCGAACGGGTCGACCAGCGGGCCGGCCGCCGGCTGGGCGGAGTCCATCGCCCGCTCGCTGTCAGGGATCACGGCTCATCTCCTCCCCGCCGACGCTTGCCCGGTGGCCCTCCCGACGGCGATCGGCCGGCCGGTGCGTCTGGTTGCTTGACCGGCACTATAATCAGACGCTTGGCTGACACGATAGGCGCGATCTGTCAGTCTCCCGCGCGCACTTTCGGTCGGACCGTCTCCGGCGCGCCCGCCGACGCGCGCGGCAGAGACTGTGAGGAGTTAACTGGGTGCTGCGCATCGCCATCGCAATCCTCGCGACGGTCGCCCTGACGGTCGGCGTGCTGCTGCTCGGCGTGAAGCTGATCCCGGAAGATGTATTGCGCGCCCGCTTCGTCCAGGAGGCTCAGCAGGTGGTCGGCCGATCCCTGGTGGTCGGCGGGTCGACGACCCTGGCCTTGCTGCCGGCACCACGCCTGGTGGTCGACGAGGTGGTGATGACCGAGGGAGGACCGCGGATCACCGTCGACCGCACGGTCGTGACCCTGGCGCCGTGGGCCCGGCTGAGCGGCGAGCCCCTGGTGGGGGAGGTTCGGCTGGAGGGCTTGCGCGTGTCGGCGGAGGCTGGCGACGGCGCGGTGCTGCTGGGCCTCTTGCCGGATCTCGATCTTCCCGACCGCCTCGTCCTGACGAACGGCCGGCTGATTCTGCGCGAAGACGGCGAGGGCCGGGTCCGGGTGTCCGATGTCGCCCTCAGCTACGCGCGCCAGCCGGATGGCCGCGCAACCCTCGACGGCACGGCGCGGGTCAACGGGTTGGACGTGACGCTTGCCAGCGTCGTTGACCGGGCGGCCCTGCCGGAAGGGGTGGGAGGAGCGGTCGGCACGCCTGCGGTCGGCGGCACCTTGGCCGGTGGTGCGGCGATGGAGACGGTGCCGATCGACCTGATGGTGACGGCCCCGGATTTGCGTCTGGCGTGGCGCGGCGGCGTCGGGGTCGCGGAGGAGGCAGGCCGAATCGTCGACTGGCGCCTGGACGGCGAGGTGTCAGTCCTGGTCCGCCAGCCCGGCGAGGTCGCGCGCCGGTTCGGGGTCGACCGGGTGGCGGCGGACGGTCTCGGGGCGATCGAGGTCGCCGGGCGGATTGCGCGGTCGCATGACCGGCTGTCGTTCGACGGATTGGCGGTGGCGCTCGGCGAGACCCGCGCCGATCTGTCGCTGACGGTGCTCGGGGGCGGGTCAGTGCGCGACGTGTCGGGGTCCGTTTTCTGGCAGCGCCTCGATCTCACCGCCATGGCGACGGCGTGGGGAGCGCTGCCGTCGGACTGGTGGGCGGCGTCGGCCCTGCCGGAAACGCTGCGCGGCGAGCTTGCCGTCGTCGCCGATGCGGTGACGCTCGGCCGCCGGACGCTAGGAGCGCTGGACGCGACGGTGGCGCTGGCGCCCCGATCGGTCGAAGCGATGGTCGGCCGGCTGTCGTTGGGCGGCGGATCGCTGGTCGGCGATCTCGCCTGGCGCCTGCCAGGGGCGGACCCGAGGGCGGAGCCAGGAAGCCTGCGGGCGAACGCCCTGGCGACGCGTATCGATCTCGACCGGCTATGGCGCGATCTGGCGGTGCCGGTGTCGTTGAGCGGGGTGCTGTCCGGGGAGGCGGCGGTGTCGCTTCCCCTGCCGGTGGCACCGGCCCACGGCACGGTTGGCGTGGTGCCGGGGGATGCGGTGCCTTGGCAGGACGCGCTGTCCCAGGTCACGGGCCGTGGCGACGTTCGCCTGGGCGACGCGCGATTCATGGTGCCCGGTGCCGCCATCGGATCTGACGCGTCGCGGCGCGCCGCCGTTCAGTTGGACCAGATTGATGCGAGACTGAGTGTCGCCGACGGGCGCGTCCGGCTGCAGCCGATTACCGTGCGTGCGGGCCGGCTGGACCTGCAGGGCGGCGGTGAAATCGATCTCGGCGACTTCACGCTCGCGGTCGACCTTGAGTCGGCGGACCTTGAGTCGGCGGATGTGGTCACCCCGACACCCGGCGCTGCACCGATTCCGGAGGATCCGGTGGCCGAGGCGCTTGCCGCACTCGGACTGTCGGCCGGGCGCCTGCGCATCCAGGGACCGCTGCAGGCGCCCTATATCGGGCCCGCCGAGGGCGTCGATCTGCCGGCCGGGGGCGGCGATCCGCTATCGGCCGACTGACCGGGTCTGTGACAGACCTCCGTGTCGTCGGCGGGCGGTGCGTTTAAGACGGCGCCTGAAGAATTCGGTGGAACAGGCTGTCTTTGATAGCTAAACGCTGCTTCTTGAGCTGCTCGAAGGCAACATCGTCGATCGGTGTGCCGTTCAGCTCGGCTTCTTGAATGTCTTGATCGAGGCGGTTGTAGGTCTGCAATTCGGTGGAGAAACGCTCGTCACTGATCTCCAGCGCACGGATCCGGTCGGCGTGTTCCGGCAACTCGTGCAGGAGGTCGTGGATCTCATGTATCATTGCTTGCGCACTCCTCTATCCGTCCGAACTTTCGACCCATCGAGCATGACGCCTAAGATCCGTCACATCTCTGACACAGGTCAACGACAGGGGCGATCGGCCGGCGATCGATGACGGTTCGATGTCGGTGCGGTGCGCCGCCGGCCGGTCTTCGGGGGCCGGCTTTCAAGGCCTTAGGGGGCAACCGAGAATGAGCGACGAGAAGGCGGTGGTTGCGGCGACGGCGCCGGTGGCGGTGGAGCTGACCGCCGGCCAGACGGTGTGGTGGTGTGCGTGCGGCCGCAGCAAGACCCAGCCCTTCTGCGACGGATCGCATGTCGGCACGGGCTTCACGCCCCAGCAATTCACCGCGGAGAAGGCGCGCACCTACTTCTTCTGCGCTTGCAAGCAGACGGGCAAGGCGCCGATTTGCGACGGCAGCCACAACCGGGCATGAGCAGCGCCACGGCAAGGCGGCTGTGCGGCAGCGTACCGGCGGCGCCGGCTGGCCATGCTGAAGCTGTTTCGCGATAGCTGGCCGGTGGCCCGGCTGGCCATCGACCTCGGCAGCGCCCGCACGCGCGCCTATGTCCCCGATGACGGCGTGGTGTTCGACCAGCCCTCGGTGGTCGCGCTGAGCGGCGGGCGCCGGCCGCGCGTGGAGGCCTTCGGCGACACCGCCCAGCGTTGGCTGTCGCCGGGGGCCGCGGTGCCGGCGCAGCGGGTGATGGCGGAGGGCGCGGTCACCGATGTCGGCGCGGCGGCGGCCTTCCTGAAGGCGATGCTGCGCGAGATTGGGCAGGCGCGCGGCTTCGGCCGCGGCCCGGCCGTGGTCCTGTCGGCGCCGGCGGGCAGCAGCGCGGTCGACCGAGAGGCGCTGCAATCCGCGGCGCTGGCCGCGGGTGTTAGCGAGGTCCATCTGTTCGAACAGCCCTTGGCCGCCGCCATCGGCGCTGGGCTGGAGGTCGCGGAGGAGAAGGCCCGGCTGGTCGCCGTCGTCGGCGCCGGCACCACCGAGATCGCGGTGATGGCCGACGGCACCATCATCGACAGCCAGTCGTTGCGTGCCGGCGGGGACGACCTAAACCGGGCGATCGCCGCAGCGGTCCTGCGCGCCCATAGCGTGCTGATCGACGAGCGCGCGGCGGACCGGCTGAAGCGCACCCTGGGCGTCGCCCGGGTGGCGGATGCCGGGCAGGAGACACAGCCCGTCGCCGGGCGCGACGTCGCGCGCCAGGCCCCGACGGAGGTCACGGTGTCCCAGCAGGACCTGGCGCGGGCCTTGTCGCTGCCGGTCGCGGCGGTGGCCGATGCGCTGCTGATGCCGCTGGCCCGGATCGGTCCGGCGCGGGCGGCGGAGGTCATGGACTCCGGCCTGACGCTGACCGGCGGCGGTGCGCTGCTGAACGGTCTGGACGAGATGCTTCAGGCAGCAACCGGCCTGCCGGTGGTAATCGCCGACACCCCGGCGCTGTCGGTGATCCGCGGCCTCGGCCTGGTGGTCGAGGAAACCCCCGACCTCGCGCTGCTGGACGCCTGAGCCGGTCAGAGCCGGCCGAGGTCCCGGGCCGTCGCGTCGATGGCGGCGCGGGCCCGGGTCACCAATTCGTCGATCTCTGCCTCGGTGATGATCAGCGGCGGCGCCAGCACCATGGTGTCGCGGACCGCGCGCATCACCAGGCCGCCGGCGAAGGCGTGGTCGCGGCAGCGTGTGCCGACCTTGCCCGGCTCCGCGAAGCGTCGGCGCGTCGCCGGGTTGTCCACCAGTTCGATGGCCGCCAGCAGCCCGCAGGACCGCACCTCGCCGACCAGCGGGTGACCGGCGAACGTCTCGGCCAGCCGCTGGGCGAGCGCCGGGCCGGTGACCTGAGCCACCCGTTCCACCAGGCCTTCCTCGCGGATCAGGGCGAGGTTGGCCAGGGCCACGGCGGCCGCCACCGGATGGCCGGAATAGGTGAAGCCGTGGAAGAACTCCCCGCCGTCGTCGATCAGGGTGCGCGCCACCCGCTCGCCGACCATCACCGCGGCCATCGGCACGTAGCCGGAGGTGATGCCCTTGGCCAGCGTCATCACGTCGGGCCGGATGGCGAAGCGGTCGGCGCCGAACCAGCGCCCGGTGCGGCCGAACCCGCAGATCACCTCGTCGGCGACCAGCAGCACGTCGTGGCGCGCGCAGATGCGCTGCACCTCCGGCCAATAGCTGTCCGGCGGGATCAGGACGCCGCCCGCCCCCTGGATCGGCTCGGCGATGAAGGCGGCGACCCGGTCGGCGCCGAGGTCGAGGATCCGCTCCTCCAGCGCCGCCGCGGCGCGCCGGCCGAAGGCGTCGGCATCCTCGCCGGGCCTCGCGTACTCGAACGCGTAGGGCGGCAGGACATGCGTGAAGTCGGGCAGCGGCAGGTCGCCCTGGCGGTGCATCGGCGCCATACCGCCGACGCTGGCCGCCGCCAGTGTGGAGCCGTGATAGCCATGGCGCCGCCCAATGATGACCCGCCGCCGCGGCGCGCCCTTCAGCGCCCAATAGTGCCGGACGAGCCGAACCGCAGTGTCCACCGCCTCCGACCCGGAGCCGGCGAAGAACACATGCTCCAGCCCCGGCGGCGTGCACTCGGCCAGAACCCGGGCAAGCTCGACGGCCGGCGGCGTCGCCGTCTTGAAGAAGGTGTTGTAGTAGGCCAGCCTGGCCATCTGGTCGGCCGCGGCCTCGATCAGCGGCCGGCGGCCGTAGCCGACATTGACGCACCACAGCCCCGACATGCCGTCCAGGATGCGGTTGTCGTCGCTGTCCCACAGCCAGATGCCCTCGCCGCGCACGATGATGCGGCCGCCGCCCTCGTTCGCGAAGGCGGCGTGATCGGTGAACGGGTGCAGGTGATGCGCCAAGTCGATCTGCCGCAGATCGTCGGTGCGGCGGGGGGCGGTATCCGGCCTCGGCATCCTTGAGCGACCACTCATACGTTCAGCAGCAGGTTCTCGCGCTCCCAGGAGCTGATCACCCGGTTATAGGCGTCGTATTCGTCGAGCTTGACGTACCACATGGTGTCGACGAAGCGGTCGCCCAGCACGCGCCGCAGCGGGGCGGAGCGGTTGAGCTGTTCCAAGCTGTCCCAGAGATGGCGGGGCAGGGTGAAGGGCAGCTTCTTGGCGCTGGCGGTGATCGGATCGGTCGGCATCAGGCGTTCGGTCATGCCCAACAGGCCGCAGGCCAGCGAGCCCGCGATCATCAGATAGGGGTTGCAGTCCGCACCGGCGATGCGGTTCTCCACCCGCCGCGCGTCGGGCTCGTCCAGCGGTACGCGGAAGCCGACGGTGCGGTTGTCGTGGCCCCAATGCACGTTGATCGGCGCATCGGTCATCGGGTCGAGGCGGCGGTAGCTGTTGACGTTGGGGGCGAACAGCGACATGGCGGCCGGTGCGTAGGTCTGAAGGCCGCCGATGAACGACAACAGGGCGTCGCTGTCGCGTCCGTCGGCCCCGGCGAACAGATTGCGGCCGGTTGCCGCATCCACGACGCTCTGGTGCAGATGCATGGCGCTGCCCGGCTCGTGCTGCATCGGCTTGGCCATGAAGGTCGCATAGACGTTGTGGCGCAGCGCCGCCTCGCGCACCGTGCGCTTGAACATCAGCACCTGGTCGGCGAGGTCCAGCGCGTCGCCGTGGTTGAAATTGATCTCGATCTGCGCCGCACCGGCCTCGTGGCTCAGCGTGTCGACGTCGAGGTCCATGGCCTCGCAATAGTCGTAGACGTCCTCGAAGATCGGATCGAACTCGTTGACCGCATCGATGCCGAAGGCCTGCCGGCCGGTCTCCGGTCGGCCCGATCGCCCGATCGGCGGCTCTAGCGGGTAGTCCGGATCGGTGTTGATCCGCACCAGGAAGAATTCCAGCTCCGGCGCCACGATCGGCCGCCAGCCACGTTCGGCATAGGCGTCGAGCACCCGGCGCAGGACGTGGCGGGCGGCGACCTCCACCGGGCTGCCGTCGGCGTATTGGCAGTCGCAGATGACCTGCGCCGTCGGCTCCTCATACCAGGGCACGATGCGGATGGAGTCCTCGTCGGGCACCATGGTGACGTCGATCACCGCGGGGTTGGAGACCGTCTCCTCCAGCGGATAGGTGCCGGTGACCGTCTGGATGAAGATCGATTCCGGGACGCGCAGGCCGCGGGTCGCCAGGCCGCGCAGGAATTTGTCGTCGGGTAGGATCTTGCCGCGGGCGATGCCGTTGATGTCGGGCACCAGGCACTCGACCTCGGTAACGCGATGCTGCTCGATGAAGGGTCTGAGACGGGACATGGGGGGCGCATCCGGTGCGGCTGCGGATCCGTCACACAAGGCCGGCCCGCTTGACCGCCGTCAAGCCGCATCCGACGATGGGGAGGGCTGCCCCGGCATTGCGCCGGCCGGCCCGACCCGCCCCTTTCCGGCCGAGAGATGCGAGACCTCGCCAACACCGACGCCCCGCAGGACCGGTTCCCCGGCGCGGAGCCGGCGTGGGACGGCGCCGATGCTGCGCGGCGCTTCCTGGCCGACAATCCGGACCTGGCCTGCGTAGAGCTGCTGTTGCCCGATCTGGCCGGGGTCATGCGCGGCAAGCGGGCGCCGGCGGCGGACCTGGCGAAGCTGCTGACCCGGGGGATCGACCTGCCGGGCTCGGTCTACGGTCTGGATATCACCGGGGCGACGGTCGAGGAGACGGGGCTCGGCCTGTCCATCGGCGATGCCGATCGGGTCTGCCTGCCGGTTGAGGGCCGGTTGGCCCGCGTGCCCTGGCGACCGCGTCCGACCGCCCAAGTGCTGATGCGCATGACCGGCGAGGACGGCGGCCCCTTCTTCGCCGATCCGCGCGCGGTGCTGGAAGGGGTGGCGGCCCGCTTTGCGGCGCGCGGCTTGGTGCCGGTCGCGGCGCTGGAACTGGAATTCTACCTGGTGGCCGCCGACCGCGCCCCCGGCGCGCCGCCCCGGCCGCCCGAGGTCCCGGGCCGCGGCCATGCCGCCGGCGGCACCCAGGTCTACGCGCTGGACGATCTCGACGACTTCGACGCGGTGTTGGAGGAGATCCAGGCGTGCTGCCGGTGCCTCGATATTCCGGTGGACAGCGCGGTGGCGGAATACGCGCCCGCCCAGTACGAGATCAATCTCCGGCATCGGCCTTGCGTCCTCGCGGCGGCCGACGATGCGGTCCTGTTCAAGCGCGTGGTCAAGCAGGTCGCCGCCAAGCATGGGCTGGCCGCGACCTTCATGGCAAAGCCCTATGCCGAGCTGGCCGGCAGCGGCCTGCATGTCCATCTCAGCCTGCTCGATCGGGCCGGCCGCAACCTCTTCGCCGACGACGACCCGGCCGGCACGCCCGAACTCCGGCACGCGATCGGCGGCCTCTTGGCCCATATGGCCGAGGGCCAGGCCTTGTTCGCCCAGAACCAGAACGCCTATCGCCGGTTCCGGCGCGGCTGCTATGTGCCGCATGCGCCGACCTGGGGTATCAACAACCGCACGGTCGCGGTGCGCGTGCCCCGCGGGCCGGCCGACCAGCGCCGGCTGGAACACCGTCTGGCCGGCGCCGATGCCAATCCCTATCTGGTGGTGGCGGCCATCCTGGCGGCGGTGGAGTGGGGTCTGGACCAGCGCCTCGAACCGGGTCCGCCGATCCTGGGCGATGCGGAATCAGCGGTCGATCCGGCCTTCGGCACCTCCTGGGCGCTCGCGCTGGACGGGCTGGCGGGCTCGCGCTTCTATGCCGAGGCGTTGGGGCACGGCTTCCTCGACGTCTATCTGGCGGTCAAGCGATCGGAGCGGGACCGGTTCCACAGCTTGGTCTCGCCGCTGGAGCACGAATGGTACTTGGAACGGCTCTGATCGGGGCGGCGCTGACGCTTGGCGGCGGCGGCACGGTGCCGGGAACGGCGCTAAGGGTGCAGGAGTTCGGGGCGGGCACCGAGACGCCGCCCTGGCATATCGAATGCACCCGATTGCCGGCGGCGGGCAGCCCGGCCTGCGAACTCTACGCCGTCGCCATCTCCGATGCCGAGGGGCGGCCGGTCGATATGGTCGTGCAGATCGGCAGCTATGATGGCGCGGGCGGCATCACCATCGTGCTGGTCGGCTACGGCGTCGGCTTCGGCGAGGCGCCGGCCAGCATCCGGGTCGACGACGCGATGATGCTGGGCCTCGGCGGGTCCACGGCCGATATCCGCTGCACCGGCCGGGTCTGCCATATCGGCGGTATCAGCGCGACCGCGCTGCTCAGCGCCGCGGCGGCGGGCCGCGACCTGGTGGTGGTCGGTCTCGACGGGGCGGGCCGGCCGGTGGAGTTCGCCTTTCCGCTGGACTACTTCGCCGACGGGTTCCTGGAATGGCAGCGACGCCAGGAGGAGGCTTCATGAACCGGTTCACGCCATCGCGCGCGCGCCTCATCTGGCCCGTCATCGCCGTTCTGGCGCTGACGCTCGGCGCTTGTGCCGGTGACTGGCCGCGGGTGCATGTCTCCGGCGCCGGCAACGATATCGAAGAGTGGCGCGTCGGCATTCCGTTCTAGGGATTTTCGCCATGTCCGCGCCGTTGGCTGCCGCGCCCTCCTGGCCGCGGTCCTGGTACGCCGCCAGCGCCCATCCCTGGCAGCCGCGCCCGCCGCTGACCGGCGAGGCGGTGACCGACGTCGTCGTGGTGGGCGGCGGCTTCACGGGCCTGTCGGCCGCGCTGGAGCTGGCGGAACGCGGCTACGCCGTCACCCTCTTGGAGGCCGCGCGCATCGGCTTCGGCGCGTCGGGGCGCAATGGGGGCCATATCGCCACCGCCTACAACCAGTCCATGGCGACCATCGAGCGCCTGGTGGGACGCGAGGATGCCGGCCATCTCTGGCAGCTCTATGAGGGTGCCAAGGCGTTGATCGCCCAGCGGGTCGCCCGCCATCGGATCGACTGCGATCTGCACTGGGGCTACCTCCTGGCCGCGGTGAAGCCGCGCCATCGGGGCGAGCTGGCCCGCAGCCTCGACGAATGGCGCGACCGCTACGGCTACCCTTACGGCCGCCTGCTCGACCGCGACGAGACCCGGGCGATGGTCGACAGTCCGCGCTATGTCGGCGGCCTGTTCGACGAAGGCGGTGGCCAGCTTCACCCGTTGAACTATGCGCTGGGCCTGGCCAGGGCGGCGGAGGCGGCCGGCGTGTGCCTTCACGAAGGGTCGGCGGTCACCGCGGTGACACCGGGTCCGCAACCCGTCTGCGAGACGGCGGAGGGGCGGGTGCGCGCCCGGGTCGGCGTCCTGCTGGCCGGCAACGCCTATCTGAAATCCCCCTTGCCGGCGGCCCGGCGTGTCATGCAGGGCCGGATCATGCCGGTGGGGACCTATATGGTCGCCACCGCGCCCCTCGGCGCGGCGCGGGCCAATGCCCTGATTCCGGCCGATGTGCCGGTCGCTGACATCCTGTTCGTGCTGAACTACTACCGGCTGTCGGCCGACCGCCGGCTGCTGTTCGGGGGTTTGGTGAACTATTCCGGGATCGATCGGGCGGGCCTGGCCCGCCGGCTCCGCCGCACCATGGTCCACTACTTCCCGGGGCTGGCCGACGTGCCGGTGGACTATGCCTGGGGCGGCAATGTCGCGATCACGCGCAATCGATTGCCGCATCTCGGGCGGCTGGACCAGAATATCCTGTTTGCGCAGGGGTTCTCCGGCAATGGCGTGGCTCTGACGGGCATGGCCGGACGGGTGATGGCCGAGGCGCTGGTCGCGGCGTCGACGCGCTTCGACGTCTTCGCGCGGCTGCCGCATGGCCGGTTCCCGGGCGGACCAGGCCTGCGCGTCCCGGCGCTGGTGCTGGCGATGGCTTGGCTGCGGTTGAAGGACCTGATCGGCTGAGCCGGCCCCGGCCCCGGCCCCGGCCCCGGCTCGGTGCCGCGGTGCCGGTGCATCACCACGCGTCGTCGTCGGGGTCGGCCTCGACCGGGATCAGGGTCACCACGGCGCCGTCGATCACCACCTTGCCGCGGTGTTCGAAGCTGACGGTGATCTTGGTGCCGACGACCGTCTGCACCTGGCCGGTTCCCCATTCGGGAACCTCGGGATGGCGCACCAGGGCGCCGGGAACGAGTGTCTCCGGCATGCCTGCGATGGTACGGCGTTCGGCGCGCGGTGGCGAGCCGCCGTCGTCGGCTGGCCCACACGCCCGTCGGGGCGCTATCTTGACGGTGCTGTCTGTTCAATCTTTGGCGCGTCGGCCGGCAAGGCCCGGGCGCAGGGAAGGCTACGGTCCATGACGGTGACGATCCCGCTCAAGGTGCTGGAGCTGACCTGCTCGCGGATCTGCCACGACCTGATCAGCCCGGTCGGTGCGATCAACAACGGCGTGGAGCTGACGCAGGAGCTGTCCGACGAGATGGCCGAGCAGGCGATGGGCCTGATCGCCGACAGCGGCCGCCGGGCGGCCGCCCGCCTTCAGGTCTTTCGCCTGGCGCTCGGGGCCGCCGGGGGTCAGGCCGGGCTGGCGACCGCCGATGTGCGGTCCGTGCTGGAGGACGCGCTGGAAGGCGGCAAGACGACGCTGGACTGGCCGGTGCGGGGTGCGGAGCCGGCCTTGCCGGCCGGCGCGGGCCGCCTGGTGGTCCTCGCCGCCATTCTGGCAGACGAGGCGCTGACCTACGGCGGGCGGATCGCGCTGACCTTCGAGGCGATGCCATCCGTCATCACCGTGACGGCCGAGGGCCGTGCAGCCAGGCTGCCGCCGGCCAGTCTGGCCGCGCTGGACGGCAGCCTTGCGGTGGGCGAGCTGACGGCGCGAAACGTCATCGCCGATCTGGCGCGGCGTTTTGCCGAGGCGATGGGGGCGACGATCACCGTCGACTTGCGTCCCGCCGAGCCTGCGGGATCGTCGGCCTTGCGCCTGGTCATTGGACTACCCCAAACCGCGGTCGGGTCAGGTGGCAATAGGCCTGTTTCCACCTAACGCGTACGGCGCTGACTCTGGTCAGCCCGGCACGCTCCATCGTCCGGTTTTGTCGCATTTTCCGAGTCGCCGGGTGGGTCCACCTGGCTCGAAAACGCCCTACCGCCGCGCGGGCAGGGTGGGGCGGGTCGCCATCCTGCCGAGCCACGGTCCCAGGCGCGGCAGGGCATCGACCAACGTCGTGCCGCCCTCTGTCATGGCGAGATAGAGCATCATCGGCGCGAGGTGCAGGTCGGCCAGCGTCAGGGCCTCGCCGACCAGGTAGCCGTCCCCCGACGCGAGTCCGTTCAGATCGTCCCGAAGCTTTCCATCAGGCTGCCGGTCACCAGATACCACCCGTCCACCAGGACGAAGAAAATCAGCTTGAACGGCAGGGAGATCATCACCGGCGGCAGCATCATCATGCCCATGGACATCAGGATCGACGCCACCACCATGTCGATGATCAGGAAGGGCAGGAAGATCAGGAAGCCGATCTCGAAGGCGCGTTTCAGCTCGCTGATCATGAAGGCCGGGATCAGCGCTTGGAGGGGCACCTCCTCCGGCCCGGCGCCCACCTCAAGATCGCCCATCTGGATGAACAGGCCGAGGTCCTGCTCGCGCACATGGGCCAGCATGAAGTCGCGGAAGGGCGCCGTCGTCTCCTCGAACGCCTGCTCGATGGCGATCTCGTCGTCGATCAGCGGCTGAAGCCCGTTGGTCCAGGCCTGCTGGAAGGCCGGGGCCATGATGTAGGCGGTCAGGAACAGCGCGAGGCTGATGATCACCTGGTTGGGCGGCGCCTGCGGCGTGCCCAGCGCGCTGCGCAGGAAGGACAGGACGACGACGATCCGGGTGAACGAGGTGACCATCACCAGGAGAGATGGCGCCAGCGACAGCACCGTGACCAGGGCGACGAGCTGAAGGATTGCACCGGTCATGGTGCCGTCGCCCGCCGCCCCGCCGAGGTCGAGGCTGAGGGACTGGGCGGCCGCGGGGTCGACGGCCCCTGCGGTCGTCAGCGCCGCTGCCAGGGCCGCGCTCGCCCAGCGGCCGAGGCGGGGTCCGGGGCGCGGGCTCACGGCAGATCCTCGGCCCCGCCGGCAGGGGGTGCCCCTTGGGCCGGCTGCAGGCGGGTCTCGGTGTCCGCCAGGGTGCGGCCGAAATCCTCGGCCCTGTCCCGGTCGATCTTGTGGCCGTCGACCACGAGATCCCCCGCCGGTCCCAGCAGAAGCAGGAACTCGCGGTCGTCCCGGCGGACGAGGACGAGCCGGCGCTTGGCGTCCAGCCCCAGCATCTCCACGACGGCGAGACGGCGCCCGCCGCGACCGCCAGCGGCCAGCGAGCGGCCCATCTGCAGTCCATAGCGGCGCAGCGCCCAGGCGGCCGCGACGATCAGGCCGAGCACCAGAATCAGCGCGGCGATGAACCGCAGATAGGCCGCCATGTCCATTGGTGGGGGAGCCTCTATCGCTTTGGGGCCGCTCAGCCGGCGCCGGGCGCGCGGTCGCCGGCACCGTCCCCGGACGGCGGCGGCTTCAGCGCGCCTTCCAGCTCGTCGAGGCGGGCCAGCAGCGCGGTCAGCGGCTCCGCGAAATGCGCGCGGTCGGCCGGCGGCAGGGCGGCGATGGCGCCGCAAACGCCCGTCACGGCAGGCTTCAACGGCAGCAGATCGGTCGCGACCCCGGCGGCGGCGGCGGTCGACAGACGCGCCAGCGCAACGGCCAGCGCGGCCACCCGGCGGTCGAGATCGGCCGGGGCGTCGTCGGTTTCTGAGGCGGCGGCCGGCAGGTCGGTCACGGCGCGGCTCCCGCCTCGGGCGCGCGAGCGTTGAGGGCGTAGAGGTAGCGCAGGATCTCCGCGACGGCGCTGAACGCCTCCGTCGGGATCTCGTCGCCGACCTCCACGACGCCGAGCAGGGCCGCCAGGTCGGCATCCTCGCGAACCTTGATCCCCCGCTCGAAGGCGATCTCCAGGATGCGTTCGGCCAGCGCGCCATGGCCGGAGGCGATGACATGCGGGGCGGGGTCGCGGTTGGCCTGGTAGCCCAGCGCGATCGCCGTCAGCCGGGGCGCGGGCGTGTCCGGGCTTGGCCGGCCTGCGGTGTCGCTGTCGTCGCGATCGGACACGGGCGTCGGGGCCTTTGGTTGCAAGGGGTCGGCCAGGGGTCGGCCAGGCCGGCCCGCGGCCCCACCGATGGATCTCCGACAGTCTCGCCATGCGCTGTTAAGTACGGATTAAGCGGGGTTTTTCGCGGATCGGGCAGCGGCACTTCAGGGAATGTTAACCCCGCCGCGGGAAGATGATCGCCAGCGAAGACCCCATCGCGCGTCCCGCCGTCCCAGGGCACTTCCGTCCCAGGGCAACGCCGGCGCGCCGGAGAGCGCAATCGAATGGATATCTCTCAGTACGGACTGATGCAGACGATCGCGCGGCGGCTCGACTGGGCCGGCGAGCGTCAGTCCGTCCTGGCCCAGAACATCGCCAACGCCGACACCCCGGCCTACCGCGCGATGGACGTGGAGGCGTTCGCGACCGTGATGGCGCGCGCCGCGTCGAGCGGGCCGCTTGTGCCGGCGAGCACCCATGCCGGACATCTGGCGGGCCGAGGCGCGGATATGGACACACGCATCCAGGCGATGATGGACACGCCGGAGATCTCGCCCTCCGGCAACAACGTTTCGCTCGAACAGCAGCTCATGGAGCTGACCGACACGGCCGCTCAGCACCGCTTGGCGCTCGACCTGTTCCGCCGCCACACCGCGATGATGCGCATCGCCATCGGCCGCGGCGGCGGCGGGTGATCGGGCGCGGCGGAGACTGACGGGATACGCGGGAGAGGCACGCCATGGACCTGACCGTACCGATGCAGATTGCCGCGGCGGGCCTGCGCGCCCAGGGCGACCGCATCCGCGTGGTGGCGGAGAACCTGGCGAACGCCGACAGCACCGGCGCGACGCCGGGCGATCTACCCTATCGCCGGCAGGTGGTGAGCTTCGCGCGGGAGTTCGACCGGGCGCTCGGCATCGACACGGTCCAGGCGGCCGAGCCGGCGCTCGACCCGTCGCCCTTCCGGCGGCGCCACATGCCCGGCCATCCGAGCGCCGATGCGGAAGGCTATGTGCTGTTCCCCAACGTCAACTCGGTCGTGGAGATGATGGATCTGCGCGAGGCCCATCGCAGCTACGAAGCCAATCTCAACGTCATCACCGTCACCCGGTCCATGCTGATGGACACCCTGGAATTGCTGCGCGGCTGATCCCCCCGGCCGCCCGCTTGAGCCCGCGGACAAGGAGCGCTTGAACCATGGTTGCGCAGATCGCCCAGGCCGCCGCCGCCTATGCGGATGTGGCCGGCCGCAGCGCCGGTGCCGGCATGGAGCCGCGCGACGACCTCAAGCTCGGCACCTTCGCCGACATGGTGCGCGACCAGGTCACCAACGCCGTCGGCAGCGTCAGCCGGGCGGAGGCCGTCTCGCAGGCGGCAGTTGCGGGGCAAGCCGATCTGAACGAGGTGGTGCTGGCGGTGAACAGCGCGGAGATCACCTTGCAGACGGTGGTCAGCGTCCGCGACCGGATGATCGAGGCCTATCAGAGCATCATCCGTATGCCGGTCTGACCGCGGCCGCCCTTTGGGCGGATCGCCGTCGCCGTCCCGGCCCGTCCCCCGCCACACCGCTTGCGACGGACGCCTGCCCCGTGAACTTCGCCGAAGTGGTCGATATCGGTCAGACGGCCTTGTCCACGACCATCGTGATCGCCGTGCCGGTGATGGCGATCGCCATGGCGACCGGCCTGTTGATCGCGCTGTTCCAGGCGCTGACCCAGATCCAGGAGATGACGCTGACCTTCGTGCCGAAGATCGTCGTCATCATGATGTCGCTGATCGTGCTGCTGCCCTTCATGGTCTCCACGCTGCTCGGCTTCGCCGAAGGGCTGTACGACCGGATCGCCGCGTTCGGTCTGGCGGTCTAGCCCGGGCGACGAAGGGGCCGGGGGATGCTCGCCGCCTTCGTGATCGAAGAGCTCTTCGCCTTCTTCCTGGTGATGGTCCGGGTCGGTGCGGCCTTCATGCTGCTGCCCGGCATCGGCGACGCCTATGTGTCGCCGCGGATCCGGCTGGTCTTCGCGCTGGCGGTCAGCTTCATCGTGCTGCCAACGCTGGTGGACACGCTGCCGGCGATGCCGGACACGCCGCTTGAGTTGGCGCTGCTGCTGTTCGGCGAGACGCTGGTCGGCCTGTTCATCGGCGTGATCGCCCGCATGCTGATGACCGCGCTGGAGGTCGCCGGCACGGTGGCCAGCATGACGACCAGCCTGGCCAACGCCCAGATCTTCAATCCGGCGGCGGCCGTCCAGGGGTCGCTGGTCTCCGGCTTCTTCCTGGTGATGGCGCTGGTGCTGATCTTCGCGACGAACCTGCACCACCTGCTGCTGATGGCGGTGGTCGGCAGCTACCGGCTGTTCCCGCCCGGGGACCTGCCGCCGATCGGCGACATGGCGGACGTGGCGACGACCCTGGTGGCCGACGGCTTCACCATCGGCGTCCAGCTCGCCGCGCCGTTCCTGGTGGTCGCGCTGATCGTCTACGCCGCGATGGGGCTGATGTCGCGTCTGATGCCGCAGATGATGATCTTCTTCGTCGCCTTGCCGGCGCAGATCCTCACCGGCATTGCGGTCCTGCTGGTGGTCTTCAGCTCGGTGATGCTGGTCTGGCTGGAGTATTTCCAGTCGGGCTTCGTCGGCCTGCTTGGCTGAGCGGGCGGAGACGTCGCCATGGCGGAAGATACCGACGACAGCCAAAAAACCGAGGAACCGACCCACCGAAAGCTGGAGAAGTCACGCGAGAAGGGGCAGATCGCCCAGTCTCAAGAGATCAAGCACGTGTTCAGCCTGGCCACGGGCGTTCTGGTGATCGGCGTCTTCCTGCCGATCTTCGGCACGGATCTGACCGGCGGGCTCGGCCATTTCCTGACCCATCTGCACGAGGTGAACACCGATCCCGGTGCCGTCCTGGAGTTGATGACCACCGGCGTCTTCAGGATCACCGCGATTCTGGCGATCCCGCTCCTCTTGTTCGTGCTGTCCGCGGCGGCGGCGTCGCTGGTCCAGTTCGGCTTCCTGATCTCCGCGGAGAACATGAAGCCGAACCTCAACAAGCTCAGCCCGATCAAAGGTCTGAAGCGGATGTTCGGGCCGCGGGCGGTGGTCGAGCTGGTCAAAGGGATCATCAAGATCTCGTTGGTGGGGGCGGCCGCCTACTTCCTGGTCTCACCGCTGCTCGGCGGCGGCGTCGAGACGCTGGCCGGCACGTCGATGGACCGCCTGCTGACCATCGTCTGGCGCGAGGTCCTGCTGCTGACGGTCATCGTCACGGTGATGACCGCCGGCTTGGCCGCCATCGACTACGCCTACCAGCGATACGAGTTCATGAAGCAGCAGCGGATGACCAAGCAGGAGGTCAAGGACGAGTACAAGCAGACCGAGGGCGATCCCCATGTCAAAGGGCGGCTGCGCAGCATCCGTCAGCAGCGCGCGCGCCAGCGCATGATGGCCGCGGTGCCGCAGGCCGACGTCGTGGTGACCAATCCGACGCATTTCGCCGTGGCGATGCGCTATCGTCCCGAGGAGATGGCGGCGCCGCGGGTGGTGGCCAAAGGCATCGATTCTCTGGCGCTGAAGATTCGCGAGGTGGCGGCCGAGCACGAGGTGGCGGTGGTGGAGAACCCGCCGCTGGCGCGCGCGCTCTACGCCGTCGTGGAGATCGACCAGGAAGTGCCGCCGGAGCATTATAAGGCGGTTGCCGAGGTGATCAGCTACGTGTTCCGGTTGCAGAACCGAACGATCGAGCGTCCGGCCGACGCCACCGCCGCAGACTGACGGCCGGGACACGCGCCGCGGCCGGACAGCGGCGAGGGGAGGACGCCGGAGGCCCATGGCAGCCCTGGAAGAACAGGTCGGCGCCGCGCTGGTGCCCGCAGGCAGTCCGTTGCCGGCGGCCCGGCGCTCCGTCGTGCCGGTGTTGACGGTGATTGGCGGGGCGACCGTGGCCGCGGCGCTGGCGACGCTGGCCGGTTTGCACCTCGCCGGGGTGGCCGTCGAGCCATGGGCGCCGGTGCTGGCGGCGGCGGGCGCCGTCGGCCTCGGTTTCCTGGTGCTGGCGATCTGGCGTCTCTGGCATGCCGACCGGTTCCATCTCCGGCTGCTGGAGGCCGAAGAGGACGGCAGCCGCGGCCTGTTCGTGATTGCCGCCGACGGTCGGGTGCTGCACGGCAATCAGGCGATCCCGAGCCTGGTCGAACGGCCGCCCCGGCATGTGCGCGATATGGCCGCGGCGCTGGGCGACGGCGAGGAGGTTGCGGCGCATCTGCAACGGCTGACCGAGGCGGCGGCCGCCGGCGGCGGCTACACCACGGAGATCGAGACTCGCCAGGGCGACCGGCGGACCTGGTGGGTGATCACCGCCGCGCCGCTCGCTCGCTGGCCGGGACATCTGCGATTCTCGCTGGAGGAGGTGACGGCGCGCCGCCAGCTTGAGCTGGTGCTCCGCGAGGAGCAGGTGAAGCTGGTCGACTTCATGGACCATGCGCCGGTCGGCTTCTATTCCGTCGACGCGGAAGGCCGGTTCCTGTTCGTCAACGCGACCCTGGCGGAGTGGCTCGGCCTGGAGGCCGCGCAGATGGTCCGCCGGCCGCACCATCTGCACGACATCCTGATCAACCCGCCGAGCGACACCGCACCCTTCGCCCTGACGCCGTCGGGCGAGGACCTGTCGACGGTGACCGTGCTGATCCGCGGGCGCGGCGACACGCCGATCCAAGCCTCCATCGACCAGACGGTGGTGCGCGGCGAGCACGGCGAGATGCTGTGGACCCGCTCGGTGGTCCGGGACCTGACGCCGGAGCGCGAGATGCGCGAGGCGCTGCGGGCGTCGGAGGACCGGTTCGAGCGCTTCTTCAAGGATGCGCCGATCGGCGTCGCCCTGGTGGCGGCGGACGGCCGGTTGGACGAATGGAACACCACCTTCGCCGGGCTGGTGGCCGGTGCGGCGACGCCGCTGCAGGGGACGGCGTTCACCGACTTCGTGGTGGCGCGGGAGCGCACGGCGGTCCAGGCGCGGCTGATGTCGACGATCGGCGCACGCGGCGACCAGCGGCCGCTGGAGGTGCGGCTGGTCGGGGCGGATGAGCCGACGGTGCTGCTCTATCCCAAGCGGCTCGACGGCACGATGAACGAGCCGGCGCGGCTGCTCCTGCACGTGATCGACCAGACGACACAGAAGAACCTCGAAGCCCAGTTCGTGCAGAGTCAGAAGATGCAGGCGGTCGGCCAGTTGGCCGGCGGCATCGCGCATGACTTCAACAACCTGCTGACGGCGATGATCGGCTTCTGCGACCTGCTGTTGCTGCGCCACAAGCCGGGCGATCCATCCTTCGCCGACATCATGCAGATCAAGCAGAACGCCAATCGCGGCGCCAATCTGGTCCGCCAGCTTCTGGCGTTCTCAAGGCAGCAGACGCTGCAGCCGCGCGTGCTGAACGTCACCGACACGCTGGCGGAGCTGTCGAACCTGCTGCGCCGGCTGATCGGCGAGACGATCGAGCTGAAGATGGTGCATGGCCGCAATCTCTGGCCGGTGCGGGTCGACCAGGGGCAGTTGGAGCAGACCATCATCAATCTCGCGGTCAACGCCCGCGACGCCATCGCCCGCGACGGCCAGGTGACCATCTCCACCGGCAATGTCACCGTCGCCAATCCCCGCCGCCGCGGGTCGGAGGAGATGGCGCCCGGCGACTATGTGGCGATCTCGGTGGAGGACACCGGCGTCGGCATCCCGCCGGAGAACATCGACCGGATCTTCGACCCCTTCTTCTCCACCAAGTCGATCGGGTCGGGCACCGGGCTCGGCCTGTCGACCGTCTATGGCATCGTCCGACAGACCGGCGGCTTCGTCTTCGTCGACAGCGAGCCCGGCAAAGGTGCGCGCTTCACCATCTATCTGCCGCGCCATGTCGCGGTCCAGGCGGAGGCGGCAAGCGCTTCGGTCGAGCGCCAGCCGGCCCGCGACCTGACCGGGGCGGAACGCATCTTGTTGGTGGAGGACGAGGACGCGGTCCGGATGTTCAGCGCCCGGGCCTTGCGCAACAAGGGCTATGAGGTGCTGGAGGCGGAGAACGGCGAGGTGGCCTTGGAGATCCTCACCGCCCGCGCCGACGAGCTGGTGGATCTGCTGATCACCGATGTGGTGATGCCCAGCATGGACGGCCCCGCCCTGATCGCCGAGGTGCGCCAGCGCCGGCCGGGCATGCGGGTGATCTGCATCTCCGGCTATGCCGAGGACCGCTATCGCGACCGCATCGGCGACGATGAGCAGGTGCATTTCCTGGCCAAGCCGTTCAGCCTCAAGCAGCTCGCGGCGAAGGTGAAGGACGTCCTGCGCGGGCCGGAGTGACGCCAGCCGATTGGCCGCTTGCGGAGACGGAACAAAAAGAGTACAAAAGGCCCGTTGAAGCGTCGCGCCACAATCCGTAAGCAGGGGGGTCCCATCCGATGTCGAGCTCGCAGCTCCGCCTCGTGGAAGGAAATGGCATGGACAAGGGCCGGGCTCTCGACGCCGCGCTCAGTCAGATCGAACGCGCCTTCGGCAAAGGGTCGATCATGCGCCTGGGCGACCGCCAGGCGGTGGAGGCGGAGGTCATCTCCACCGGATCGCTGGGGCTGGATATCGCGCTGGGGATCGGCGGGCTGCCGCGCGGCCGGATCGTGGAGATCTACGGACCGGAAAGCTCCGGCAAGACGACGCTGGCGCTGCATGCGGTGGCGGAGGCGCAGAAGGTCGGCGGCACCTGCGCCTTCGTCGATGCGGAGCATGCGTTGGACCCGGTCTATGCCCGCAAGCTCGGCGTCAATGTCGACGAATTGCTGATCTCGCAGCCGGACGCCGGGGAACAGGCGTTGGAGATCGCGGACACGCTGGTGCGCTCCGGGGCGGTCGACGTGCTGGTGATCGATTCGGTCGCCGCCCTGGTGCCGCGTGCGGAGCTGGAAGGCGAGATGGGCGAGAGCCATGTCGGCCTGCAGGCGCGGCTGATGAGCCAGGCGCTGCGCAAGCTGACCTCGTCGATCGCGCGGTCGAACTGCCTGGTCGTCTTCATCAACCAGATCCGCCTGAAGATCGGCGTGATGTTCGGCAGCCCGGAGACCACGACCGGCGGCAACGCGCTGAAGTTCTACGCCAGCATCCGCCTGGACATCCGCCGGATCGGCGCCATCAAGGACCGCGACAACGTCGTCGGCAACCAGACCAAGGTGAAGGTGGTCAAGAACAAGATGGCGCCGCCGTTCAAGACCATCGAGTTCGACATCATGTATGGCGAGGGCATCTCCAAGACCGGCGAGCTGCTGGATCTCGGGGTGCAGGCCGGGGTGGTGGAGAAGTCGGGGGCCTGGTTCTCCTATGACAGCCAGCGCATCGGCCAAGGCCGGGAGAACGCCAAGAATTTCCTGACCGACCATCCGGAGATGGCCGACGCCATCGAACGGCGGGTGCGGGAGAATGCCGGGCTGGTGTCGGAGAAGATGCTGATCGCCGACGCGGCCGGCGAGGCGGCGGGCGACGACGCCGGCTGAGCGCGCGCGGCCGGTCCGCCGGGCGGTTTGCCCGCGCCGCTTTTGCCAATCCTTGATGCTGCCCTTCCGCCCGAGATCGGCGTGGCCGTCAAGGAGGGTTCCTTGCATGGCCCGCGCGGCGCACGCTAAAAGCCCGGCTTGAGCGCGGCGGCGATTGGGGGGTGCGCCCGGGCCGGCGGCGCCATGGCGAAGCAAGGGCAGTAGCAGGCGATGACGAGCGGGAATGCCACCGTTGCGGGGCCGGGCGGCGGCGCCGTGGCTGGGCCGTCGACCGGGGAGATCCGCCGGACCTTCCTCGACTTCTTCGCGCGCAACGGCCACGAGATCGTGGCGTCGAGCCCGCTGGTGCCGCGCAACGACCCGACCTTGCTGTTCACCAATGCCGGCATGGTCCAGTTCAAGAACGTCTTCACCGGCCTGGAGACCCGGCCCTACAGCCGGGCGGTGACGTCGCAGAAATGCGTGCGCGCCGGCGGCAAGCACAACGACCTGGAGAATGTCGGCCACACCGCGCGCCACCATACATTCTTCGAGATGCTGGGGAATTTCTCCTTCGGCGACTACTTCAAGGAACAGGCGATCGCGCTGGCCTGGGAGCTGGTGACCCGGGAATACGGGCTGCCGGCCGACCGCCTGCTGGTCACCGTCTATGCGGAGGATGACGAGGCCGCCGCGCTGTGGCGCAAGATCGCCGGGCTGCCGGAAGACCGCATCATCCGCATCGCCACCTCCGACAATTTCTGGTCGATGGGCGAGACCGGGCCGTGCGGCCCATGCTCTGAGATCTTCTTCGACCACGGTCCGGGGATCTGGGGTGGGCCGCCGGGCAGCCCGGAGGAGAACGGCGACCGGTTCATCGAGATCTGGAACCTGGTCTTCATGCAGTTCGAGCAGCGCGGGCCCGGCGACCGCCAGCCGCTGCCGCGCCCGTCGATCGATACCGGCATGGGGCTGGAGCGCATCGCCGCCGTGCTGCAGGGCCAGCACGACAACTACGATATCGACGTGATGCGCGCGCTGATCGAGGCCGCGGCCGCCGCCTCGGCGACCGATCCGGACGGGCCGCACCGCATCTCGCACCGGGTGATCGCCGACCATCTGAGGGCCAGCGCCTTCCTGGTGGCCGACGGCGTGCTGCCGTCCAACGAAGGACGCGGCTATGTGCTGCGCCGGATCATGCGCCGCGCCATGCGCCATGCCCATCTGGCCGGCGCCCGCGACCCGGTGATGTGGCGGCTGGTCGGTGCGCTGGTCGACAAGATGGGCCAGGCGTTCCCGGAGCTGGTGCGGGCGTCCGCCCTGATCGAGGAGACCCTGAAGCTTGAGGAGACGCGCTTCCGCCAGACGTTGGAGCGCGGCCTGCGGCTGTTGGAGGAGGAGACGGACCGGCTCGGCGACGGGCAGGCCTTGGCGGGCGAGGTGGCCTTCCGGCTCTACGACACCTTTGGGTTTCCGCTCGATCTGACCGAAGACGTGCTGAAGGGTCAGGGACGCTCGGTCGACAAGGCGGGCTTCGAGGCCGCCATGGCGCGCCAGCGGGCCGAGGCGCGCCGAAGCTGGAGCGGGTCCGGCGAGGCGGCGACCGGCGCGCTGTGGCATGGGTTGCGCGAACGGCTCGGCGCGACGGAGTTCCTCGGCTACGAGACGGAGCGCGCGGAAGGCGTCGTCCTGGCGCTGGTGGCCGACGCGGCGGAGACCGATCGGCTGGCCGCCGGGGCCACGGGCTGGATGGTGGTCAACCAGACGCCGTTCTATGGGGAGAGCGGCGGCCAGGTCGGCGACACCGGCCGGGTACGCTGGCCGGGCGGCGAGGGCCGCGTCAGCGACACCCAGAAGATGGCCGGCGATCTGTGGGCGCATCGCGTCGAGGTCACGGACGGCGCGCTGGCGGTCGACCAGGCGGTGGATCTCGACGTCGACGGCGAGCGCCGGTTGGCGATCCGCGCCAACCATTCCGCGACGCATCTGCTGCACGAGGCGCTGCGGCGGGAGCTTGGCGCCCATGTGACGCAGAAGGGCTCGCTGGTGGCACCCGACCGGCTGCGCTTCGACATCAGCCAGCCGCGCGCACTGGCCGGCGACGAGATCGTGCGCGTCGAGCAGGCGGTCAACGGCCGGGTGCGCGACAACTCCGGCGTCTCGACCCGGCTGATGGCGCCGGAGGAGGCGGTGGAGGCCGGCGCCATGGCGCTGTTCGGCGAGAAATACGGCGAGACGGTGCGCGTCGTCTCCATGGGCGGGCTGGAGGGCAACAAGCCCTACTCGCTGGAGCTGTGCGGCGGCATCCATGTCGCGCGCACCGGGGATATCGGCGCCTTCCGCATCGTTTCGGAAAGCGCGGTGTCGGCCGGCGTGCGGCGCATCGAGGCGCTGACCGGCGAGGCGGCCATCGCCTATGGGCGGGCGCAGGAGGGTTTGTTGGACGAAGCCGCGGCCGCGGTGCGCAGCGCGCCGGCGGATCTGCCGGGGCGCGTCGCCGCGCTGGTGGAGGAACGGCGCCGGCTGGAGCGCGAGATTGCCGAGTTGCGCCGCCGCCAGGCCGGCGGCGGGGGGGCGGGCACGCCGGTGGAGACCCGTACGGTGGCCGGCGTGCCCTTCGCCGGCTCGGTCGTCAAAGGCGTGCCGGCGAAGGAGCTGCGGCCGATGGCCGATGCGCTGAAGCGGCGGCTCGGCTCCGCCGTCGTCGCCATCGTCGCGGTGGACGACGGCAAGGCCTCGCTGGTGGTCGGCGTCACCGACGATCTGGTCGACCGGTTCGATGCCGTCCAACTGGTGCGCGCCGGGGCGGAGACCCTGGGCGGCAAGGGCGGCGGCGGCCGGCCGGACATGGCCCAGGCCGGCGGCCCGGACGCTACGCGGGCCGACGCGGCCGTGGCGGCGATCGCCGAACGGATGGCCGGCGCCGCCTGACCGCGCGCACCGGCCCCCGGGCGCGATGGGGGCTTGTGCCCCGGCACCTTCGGGGTCATCTGTGGCGTCGTTGAACGGGTGGCGGGGCGTGCCTGGGCCGCTCCCTTGCCAGCCTGCCTGACCGATGGCCGAGAGGACCCACCCCATGACGGCACGCTTTGCCGGGACCGACGGCTATGTCGCCACCGACGACCTCAGCGTCGCGGTCAACGCGGCGATCACGCTGGAGCGGCCGCTCTTGGTGAAGGGCGAGCCGGGCACCGGCAAGACTGTGCTGGCGCGCGAGGTCGCCCAGTCGATCGGCGCCCCGCTGATCGAATGGCACATCAAGTCGACCACCCGCGCGCAGCAAGGCCTCTACGAATACGACGCGGTCGCCCGGCTGCGCGACGGCCAGCTCGGCGACGCGCGGGTGCACGACATCGCCAACTACATCGTGCGCGGCAAGCTGTGGGACGCCTTCATCTCGCCGGTCCGTCCGGTCCTGCTGATCGACGAGATCGACAAGGCGGATATCGAGTTTCCCAACGACCTTCTGCTCGAACTCGACCGCATGGAGTTCCACGTCTACGAGACGCAAGAGCGCGTGACCGCCGCGAACCGGCCGGTGGTGATCATCACCTCCAACAACGAAAAGGACTTGCCGGACGCCTTCCTGCGCCGCTGCTTCTTCCACTTCATCCGGTTTCCCGATCCCGACACCATGGCGTCGATCGTCGAGGTGCATTTCCCGGGCCTGAAGCAGGCGCTGCTGAGCGCGGCGCTCGGCGTGTTCTACGAGGTGCGCGAGGTGCCAGGGCTGAAGAAGCGCCCGTCGACGTCGGAGCTTCTGGACTGGATCAAGCTGTTGCTGGCCGAAGACGTGCCGCCGGAGGTGTTGCGCGCGCGCGACGGCCGCACCGCCATCCCGCCGCTCTACGGTGCCTTGTTGAAGAACGAGCAGGACGTGCAGGCGTTCGAGCGGCTGGCCTTCATCAACCGGCGCGGGCAGCGCTAGGCGGACGGTCGCCGGGGCCCGCGCAAACCCATGTTCATCGGCTTCCTGTTCGCGCTGAAACAGGCCGGCCTGCCGGTCTCGCTGCAGGAGTTCCTGACGCTGCTGGGCGCCGTGGAGCGGAACCTGGCCGAGTTCGACGTCGATCACTTCTACTTCCTGGCGCGCGCGACCCTGGTCAAGGACGAGCGGCACATCGACCGGTTCGACCGCGTCTTCGGCGAGGTGTTCAAGGGCCTGGAACGCCCGGCGGCCGAGGGCGAGGACCCCGGCGACCGGCTGGCCGAACTGCCCGAGGAGTGGCTGCGCCGCCTGGCGGAGCGCTTCCTGAGCGAGGAGGAGAAGGCGCAAGTCGAGGCGCTGGGCGGCTGGGACACGCTGATGGAGACCCTGCGCCGCCGGCTGGCCGAGCAGCAGGGCCGCCATCAAGGCGGCAGCAAATGGATTGGCACGGCCGGCACCTCGCCTTTCGGCGCCTATGGCTACAATCCAGAGGGCGTGCGAATCGGCCAAGACCGGTCCCGTCACCGCCGCGCGGTGAAGGTCTGGGACCGCCGCGAGTTCCGCAATTTCGACGACCAGATCGAGCTGGGCACGCGGTCGATGCAGTTGGCGCTGCGCCGGCTGCGCCGATTCGCCCGCGACGGCACGGCCAAGGAGTTGGACCTGCCGGGCACCATCGACGGTACCGCCCGGCAGGGAGGCTGGCTCGACCTGCATTGGCGGGCGGAGCGGCGAAACGCCATCAACGTCCTGCTGTTCCTGGATGTCGGCGGGTCGATGGACGACCATGTCCAGGCGGTGGAGGAGCTGTTCTCCGCCGCCCGCAGCGCCTTCAAGTCGCTGCATGCCTACTATTTCCACAACTGCCCCTATGACGGCGTGTGGGTCGACAACCGCCGCCGGCATACCGAGCGGGTGGCGACGTTGGATCTCCTGCACACCCACGGACCCCAGACGCGGGCGATCTTCGTCGGCGACGCGGCGATGAGCCCCTACGAGATCGCCGTCCCGGGCGGCGCGGTGGAGGAATGGAACGAGGAGGCCGGCGCGGTCTGGCTGAAGCGGCTGGCCGACCATTTCCCGCGATGCGTCTGGCTCAACCCGATCCGCCGCGACGCCTGGCCTTATTATCGATCGATTGGGATGGTAGCGGAGATCCTGGAGGGCCGTATGTTCCCCCTCAGCCTCGATGGGATCGACCATGCCGTCGCGGCGCTTGCCCGCTGATCGCAACGCATCGGCTTGGGCCGCGCGCCGCGGCGTTTCCCGCGCAATCGAGGACGAAACGGACAAGGAGACCGATGGTGGACAAGATGTGGATTGCTCTGGCCGCCGCGGCCACGTTGGCGCTGCCCGGTGCGGCCGCCGCCCAACAGGGGCCGGTGGACGGTGATCCGGGAACGATCGGCGACGGCACGATCGACGGCGTGCCGCTGGAGGAGATCGGCGATTCGAACCCGCGGGCCGGCGAGGCCACCGGCGAGGATCTCCAGGAGATGCCGATCAGCGACATCCTCAATGCGATGTCGCGCCGCGGCTATGCCCGCTACGACCGGGTGGAGCGGGTCGGCACCCTCTACCGGTTCCATGTGGTGACCACGGATTTCCGCCAGGTCGTTGTCGAGGTGGATCCGATCGCGCGGACCATCCGCGAACTGCCGCTCTGACGCCCGGCGTCCGGGTAGCCGATCCGGGGCCCCATCGCCCGCCCCGGGTCGGCCGCCGCCTGGGCGCGGCGGGGCCGGTGCCCGGCGGCGACGCGGCGCGGGTGCAAGAAAGTGCCCGAACCGACCGCCGGGAGGTTTCGCACCGCCTCCCGGATGTTGTATGATCTCATCCGCGCGTCACGAGATGCGGTAGTTTATACGAGATTTGGACCGTATCGGCGGTCTGCAGGGCCTATCCTGCCGTCCGGCCGCCTTCCGATAGCAGCGGTGGAGGATTTGGGCGATGACATGGACGGAAGAACGGGTGACCGTGCTGCGCCAGCTCTGGGGCAACGGCAAGAGCGCCAGTGAGATCGCCGCATTGCTCGGCGAGAACATCACCCGCAACGCGGTCATCGGCAAGGCCCACCGGCTCGGCCTGTCGAACAGCACCGCGCCGGTCCGCAAGAAGCCGGTTCCCGCCACCCCGGCCATGGCCGGCGCGACGATCCTCAATCTGACCGATCGGATGTGCAAATGGCCGATCGGCGACCCACGCGAGCCGGGCTTCCATTTCTGTGGCCGGCCGTGCCAGCCGGGCCTGCCCTATTGCGCCGAGCATGCGGCCGTCGCCTATCAGCCGCCCAACAGCAAGCGGCGCGACGGGGCCGCCGGCGTGGCCTGAGCGGCGCCATAGACCCCGCGAACCAGCGCTTTCGAACGGCGCCCAGGATCAAGCGCGGTCCCCTTCGAGCCGCCGGCTTCTCGCCGGCGGCTCTTGTTTCCGCGCCTGGCCGATCCTATACAGAGTGAGAGCGTGGGATCCGCTTCGGGTCCCGCATCCCATTTCGACGTCCAGGCGCCGGCCGGTCGGCCGATTGAGGGCGCATGATCGAGGGTGACGGCTGATGGCCCGGGTTACGGTCGAAGATTGCATCGTCAAGATTCCGAATCGCTTTGACCTGGTGATGATGGCCGGGCAGCGGGCGCGCGAGATCTCCGCCGGCTCGCAACTGACCCTCGACCGCGACAACGACAAGAACCCCGTGGTCGCGCTGCGCGAGGTCGCGGCGGAGAGCGTGGAGTTGGACGGCCTGCGCGAGGGCCTGGTCCGCGGCCTGCAGCGGCACAGCAGCCTTGAGGACGAAGAGGCCGAGGACGTCATCGAGCTGATGGCGGGCGAGCAGGAGCTGGCCAATGTCGACGCGGCGGCCGCAGACGGCGGACCGGATGACGCGGAAGCGGCGGGCGACGTGGACGTGGCCCGCTATGCCGACGCGGACGAGGTGAGCGAGGATGATCCCGCGGATCTCGGCGCCGCCGATCTTGGGGACGACGATGCGACCGACGGCGCGGATGACGCCGCACCCGGCGATGGGTTGGACGCGGCCGGCGAGATCGGCGACGAGGAAGGCCCCGTCTGAGGGAGGGCCTCGCGGCCGGCGACGATCGATGACCGATGATCCGTCAGTATGAGCTCGTAGAACGCATCAAGGTCTACGATCCGGACGCGGACGAGGACCAGATCAACCGCGCCTATGTCTATGCGATGAAGGCGCATGGCCAACAGACGCGGGCCTCCGGCGATCCTTACTTCCTGCACCCCTTGGAAGTCGCCGGCATCCTGGCGGACATGAAGCTCGACTGCGGGTCGATCGTCACGGCGCTGCTGCACGACACGGTGGAAGACACCGGCGCCACGCTGGACGATATCGAGACGCGGTTCGGCGACGAGGTGGCCCGGCTGGTCGACGGCGTCACCAAGCTGTCGAAGCTGGAACTGTCGTCGGACCGGGCCAAGCAGGCGGAGAACTTCCGCAAGCTGGTGCTGGCGATGTCGAAGGACCTGCGCGTCCTTCTGGTGAAGCTGGCCGACCGGCTGCACAACATGCGCACGCTGGGCGCGCTGAGCGATCCGGAGAAGCAGCGGCGCATCGCCCGCGAGACGCTGGAGATCTACGCGCCGCTGGCCGAGCGTATCGGCATCCACGAGATGAAGGACGAGCTGGAAGACCTCGCCTTCACCTATCTCAACTCCGAGGCCCGCGACAGCATCGTGCGGCGGCTGGCGCAGATGCGCCGCGACGACCGCGACACCATCCGCAAGGTGACGGAGGAGCTGACCCGCATCCTCGCCGAGGCGGGGCTGACCGCCCAGGTGACCGGCCGCGCGAAGCGGCCCTACTCGATCTGGCGCAAGATGCGGATCCGCAATGTGCCGTTCGAGCAGATGACGGACATCATGGCGTTCCGCATCGTCGTCGATACGCCGGGCGACTGCTACCACGCGCTGGGCCTGGTGCACGCCGCCTACAACTCGCTGCCCGGGCGGTTCAAGGACTACATCTCCACGCCCAAGCCGAACGGCTACCGCTCGATCCATACCGCGGTGATCGGCCCGTTCCGCCACCGCATCGAGATCCAGATCCGTACCCGCGAGATGCACGAGGTGGCCGAACTCGGCGTCGCCGCGCATTGGATCTACAAGCAGGGGCACAAGCTCGACGGCAGCGGCCGGCCGGAATACCGCTGGCTGCGCGAGCTGTTGGAGATCCTGGAGAACGCGCAGCGGCCGGAAGAGTTCCTGGAGCACACCAAGCTGGAGCTGTTCCAGGACCAGGTCTTCTGCTTCACGCCCAAGGGCATGGTGGTGGCGCTGCCGCAAGGTGCGACGCCCGTCGACTTCGCCTACGCGGTGCACACCCAGGTCGGCGACTCTTGCGTCGGCGCCAAGGTCAACGGGCGCATGGTGACGCTGCGCCATGTGCTGCAGAACGGCGATCAAGTGGAGATCGCGACGTCGCGCAGCTCCACCCCGTCACCGGAATGGGAACGGTTCGTCGTCACCGGCAAGGCGCGCGCACGGGTGCGCCGCTTCGTGCGGATGCGCCAGCGCGACCAATACGCCGCGCTCGGCCGGGCGATGCTGCAGAAGCTGTTCCACCAGGAAGGCTACGACTACACCGAAAAGGCGTTGGAAGCGGTCCTGAAGAGCTTCCGGGTCGGCCAAGTCGACGATCTGTGCGCCAATGTCGGCTCCGGCGTCACGCCGGCGCGCGAGGTGTTCAACGCGGTTTTCCCGGGCCATCGCTCTGCCCAGCACGCCGCCCAGACGGCAGGGCTGGACGCGCCGGGCCAGGCGGTGGTGGTGCCGCTGGGGCGGCGGCGCGCGGCGGGCGGCCGCGACCGGCCGCTGGCCCTACAGGGGCTGATCCCCGGCATGGCGGTGCACTATGCCCGCTGCTGCCATCCGATTCCCGGCGACCGCATCGTCGGCATCGTGACCACCGGCAAGGGTGTGACCATCCACACCATCGACTGCGAGACGCTGGAGAGCTTCTACAGCCAGCCCGAACGCTGGATCGATGTGAGCTGGAGTGCCGATGCAGACGGCACGGACGACCATATCGGCCGGCTGAAGGCGGTGATCGCCAACGAGCCCGGGGCGCTGGGCACCCTGACGACGGTGATCGGGCGCAACGGCGGCAACATCAACAATCTGAAGATCACCCACCGGTCGATCGACTTCTTCGAGATCGTGGTCGACGTGACGGTGAGCGACGTTCGCCATCTGACCAACATCATCGCCGCCCTGCGCGCGACGCCGATGATCAGCGACGTCGACCGCGCACGAGCCTAGATCTCGGGGGCTGGGATCGTCAGGACGTCGGACCCTGCAGCGTCGGTGCCAGGATTTCCAGATGCACCCGGCACTCCGCCCGGACGCCGTCGGCCAGCGTCTGGTCGTCGTCGGCCAGTGTTCGGTCGAGCCAGACGGTGCCGTCCGCCGCCTCCGCCGCGAAGGCGTGCGCGAGCGTGGGGTCGGCCGCGGCCGCGGCATCCAGGCCGGCGCGCACCCGGAGTTCCAGCGCGGTGTCCGCCGGCAGGGTCTCTGCGGCCAACAGGGTCGGCCGGTCGTCGGGCCACAGGATGCCCCGGCACAGCGCGGCATAGAGCAGGTCGTCGTGGGGGGCCGCCGCCGCCGCGTCGCCGGTCGCGGACGTGTCCGCCAGCGCCGGGACGGACCAGGTGAGGGCGAGCGCCAGAGCCATCTGCTTGATCATGTCGGAAATTCCTGCCTCAACGCCGACTTTCGCGGACCCTACGGCATGCCCGGCCGGGCGACTGTGACGCCGCTCACACCCGAAGGGGGCCTCGGTCGCGCGGGCCGACAGGCCGCCGCATCCGCCGCTCGTGATCTCACGATGACCGATGCTCCGGGCCGGGGCGGGGCGGCCCTGGGGCAAGAGTTCGACCATGCGGGGCCGAAAGCAGGGGCCGGGCGCCACAGTTCCGGCGTCTTTCGCGACCACTTGGGCATGTTTGCGGCTGACCTGCCGCTGAATGTCTGATATTTCTCGCAAAACGACCTTCGTCCGAACCGGCAACAAGGGGACGCCGGGAGGACGCAATTCAGGGGAGAACGGGCAGATGACGCGCGGCTTCATCGGTCTCGTCGTCGCGGCGTCGGTCGCGACCGGAGCGGGCGGCATTGGCTTGGCGACGGCACAGGACATGCCGACGCCCCAGCCGGGCACCAGCGGCGCCTTCGTTGAGGATGTGCCGGACACCGTCTACTTCGACTTCGACCGCGATGTGTTGACGCCGGAAGCGGTGTCGATCCTGGACCTCCAGGCGGAATGGCTGCGCCAGAACCCCAGCGTCACGGTCGACCTCGCCGGTCATACCGATGCCGTGGGCTCGAATTCCTATAACCAGAATCTCGGCATGCGGCGCGCCGACCGGGTGCGCGACTATCTGATCGCCCAGGGCATCGATGCCGGCCGCCTGACCTCGGTCGTCAGCTTCGGTGAGGAGCGGCTGGCGATCGAGACAGCGAACCGCGAGCTGCTCAACCGGCGCGTCGTCACGGTGGTGACCAGCGGCATGCCGATCGCCGCCCCGCCGGCGCTGTGCCCGGCGCCGGGCACGAGCGAGCTGGCGCAGATCGACGATTTCGGCTCGTTGCGCGAGCGGCTGATCGGCTATGTCAGCGAAGCGCGGCAGGTGCAGGCCAATTTCCGCGGCGCCTGGCTGGAGCAGGTGGCGGAGGTGGACCTGAACGCGGAACTGACCGAGGTTTCCTGCTCCATCGCCTATGGCTATGCCGGCAGCGGCACCTATGCCGAGCGGTACATCGACGAATGTGCCTGCTACTACGAGACGATGGTGTCGCTGCTGACCTTCTGATCCCTGGGGTCGGCCGCCCGCGCGGGCCGGCAGGTCTGTACGGGCGGCCACGCGGTGGCGCCCACGCGGCGGATGAATAGATGGCCGACGAGAGCGGTGACGGCGACGAAGGCGCGTTGAACGCCGTTCACGATACCGAGGTCGTGCTGTCCGTGGAGCTCGGCAAGACGACGATGCCGATCCACCAGCTCTTGAAGCTGGGGCGCGGTGCCATCGTGGAGTTGGACCGCACCACGCGCGAAGCCTGCGATATCTACGTCAATGACCGGCTGATCGCCCGCGGCGAGGTGGTGATCGTCGAAGACCGCATCGGCGTCACGCTGACCGACATCATCCGCTCCGACAAGGGCGGCGGCGCCTGACCGCCGGATGGACGGGCTCGGCCGGCAAGTGAGCCGGCCGAGCCTCGCCTCATCACGACAGGCAGTCGATCAGCGCGTCGGCATTGCGCCGCAGCAAATCTCCGTACAGAGCCGGGCCGGCCGGCAGATCGACGCCCAGCGGGTCGAGCACGCCGGTTCCGGCGTCCGTGCCGGTGATCAGGCTGTTGACCAGCGCGGGCTCGAACTGCGGTTCGGAGAAGACGCACACGACGTCGAGGCGGGCCAACAGGTCGTGCATCTCCTGCACGCGCGCCGCGCTCGGCTGGACCTCGGGACTGATGGTGATGGAGCCGGCGGCGGTCAGACCGAAGCGCGCCTCCAGATACTGATAGGCGTCGTGAAACACGATGAAGGGGCGCTGGCGAACCGGGGCCAGGCGGTCGTCCAACTCGGCGGTCAGGGTGTCGAGCTCTCCGATCACGGTGTCCGCGTTTGCGGCATAGGCCGCCGCGTTGGCGGGATCGGCGGTCGCAAGCGTCTCAGCGACGGCCCGCACCATAGCCTGGGCGTTGACCGGGTCGAGCCAGACATGGGTGTCCATGGCGTCGGCATGGTCGCCGTGGTCTTCGTGGCCGTGGTCGTGTTCATCGTGGGCGTGGTCGTCGTGCGCATGCTCGTCGTGGCCATGGTCGTCGTGCGCATGCTCGTCGTGGCCATGGTCGTCGTGCGCATGCTCTTCGTGGCCATGGTCGTCGTGCGCGTGCTCGTCGTGGCCATGATCGTCGTGCGCATGCTCGTCGTGGTCATGATCGTCGCGCGCATGCTCGTCATGGTCATGATCGTCGTGCGCATGGTCATCGTGGCCGTGGTCGCCGTGACCGTGGTCGCCGTGACCGTGGTCGCCGTGACTGTGGTCGTGGGTATCCCAGTCGTCTCCGGTCCGCACGGGCAGACGCGAGACGCCGTCAGCGTCGGCGAGGGCTACGGTCACCGCGTCGGCCGCCAGGGTGTCGAGGGCGTCGGGCAGGAAGTTCTCTATCTGCGGACCCGCCCAGAAGACGACCGCCGCGGACTCCAGCGCCGCGGCGTCGGAGGGGCGCATCGAATAGGTGTGCGGTGACTGGCCGCCCTCCATCAGAAGATGCGGTTCGCCGATTCCGGCCATGACGCCGGCCACGAGCGAGTGGAGCGGCTTGATCGACACCACCACGTCCGGCGTGTCGGCAGCGGCCGCCGGGGCGCCCAACGCACCGGCGAGGGCCAATGAGAGGACGGGGAGCGATCGTGCCGGTGGCAGGGTCATTATGGTCTCCGCGCGCGGTCGGTGCCGTGGTTGCCGGTGTCGCGTTTTCCGGCGGGGAGCGGTACGGTACTCCGGCAAATGACGTTATGCTATAACATTTCATTTAGGAGCGATGACGCGTGGCGCTGCAGCACCTCACCCTTCAGGAGGCGACTGGACCGGCCCGGCCGGATGGCGCGCTGGTCGCCGCCCACGGGCTCGGCGTGGTGCGGGCGGGGCGATGGCTGATCCGCGACGTCTCGCTGGCGGTGCGACCCGGCGAGATCGTCACCATCGTCGGCCCGAACGGCGCCGGCAAGACGACGCTGCTGCGCGCCATGCTGGGTCTGGAGCGGAGTGACGCGGGGCGGGTGGAGCGGGCATCCGGCCTGACCACCGGCTATGTCCCCCAACGCCTGGCTATCGACCCGGCCATGCCGCTGACGGTGCGGCGGCTGATGACGCTGATCGGCCGGTCCTCGCGCGCGGCGGTCGACCGGGCGCTTTATCAGGTCGGCATCGGCCATCTCGCGGAGGCCGCGCCGCAGACGCTGTCCGGCGGCGAGTTCCAGCGTCTCCTATTGGCCCGGGCGATCAGCCGACGGCCCGGCCTGTTGGTGTTGGACGAACCGGTACAAGGCGTGGACGTGCAGGGCGAGGTTGCGCTCTACGATCTGATCGCCCGCCTGCGCGACGATCTCGGCTGTGGTGTGCTGCTGGTCTCCCACGACCTGCACGTCGTCATGGCCCGGACCGATACGGTGGTTTGCCTGAACGGCCATGTCTGCTGCCATGGCCCGCCGGAGACGGTGGCGGAGAGCCCGGAATACCGTCGCCTGTTCGGCCCGCGCGCGGCGGAGACGCTGGCGGTCTACCGCCACCGGCACGACCATGGACACGCTGCCGACGGTTCGGTGGTGCCGTTGGCGCAGCGCCAGGAGCCGGCGCGGAAGGCGACGACGGGCGGGAACCGTGACGATGCTCGATGACTTCTTCGTCCGTGCGGTGGCGGCCGGGATCGGCGTCGCCCTGGTGACGGGGCCTTTGGGCTGCTTCGTCGTTTGGCGGCGGATGGCGTTCTTCGGCGATACCATGGCCCATGCGGCGTTGCTGGGGGTCGCGCTCGGCATCTTCTTGAGCGTGAACCTGACCGTCGGCGTGTTCGCGGTGATGGTCGCCGTGGCCGTCGCCCTCTCCTTGCTGCAGCGCCAGCACCAACTACCGTCCGACGCGCTGTTGGGCATCCTCGCCCACGCCACGCTGTCGCTCGGTCTGGTCCTGATCGCGCTGATGACCTGGGTTCGGGTCGATCTGATGGGCTATCTGTTCGGCGACATCCTGGCCGTTTCGGCAGACGACGTGATGGCGATCTGGATCGGCGGGCTGGCGATCCTCGCCGGGGTCTGCGTGATCTGGCGCCGCCTGCTGGCCGACACCGTGGCCAGCGATGTCGCCAGCGCGGAAGGGCTGTCGCCGGAGCGCGTGCGCCTGGCCTTCATGGTGTTGCTGGCGGCGACCATCGCGATTGCGATGAAGCTGGTGGGCATCCTGCTGATCACCGCGCTGCTGATCATCCCGGCGGCGACGGCGCGGCGCTTCGCCCGCACCCCGGAGGCGATGGCCGTCCTGGCCGCGGGCATCGGCGCGGGCGCCGTTGCGGGTGGGCTGTTCGGATCGCTGCATCTCGACACGCCGGCGGGTCCGTCGATCGTGGTGGCCGCGCTCTGTCTGTTTCTCCTATCGTTGGCAGCAGGCCTCGGCCGACCGCGGGCACGGGAGGGCTAGTCATGGGGGCGTTGGCGGAGGGGCTGACGCGCAATCAGGCGCTGGTGCTGGATCGGTTGGTGGCGGCGGGCACGCCGCTCAGCGCGTATGCCATCCTGGATGCCTTGCGGCCGTCGGGGCTGAAGGCGCCGCTGCAGGTCTATCGGGCGCTCGACCGGTTGGTCGACCGCGGGCTGGTGCACCGGCTGGAATCGCTGAACGCCTTCATCGCCTGCTGCCACGACCAGCACGACCGTACCGCCGTGTTCCTGATCTGCCAGCGCTGCGGCGCGGTGGACGAGGAGGACGCGCCGACCCTTCAGGGCGCCATCGCCGACCTCGCCCGCGCAAGCAACTTCGCCGTGGACTCCGTCGTGCTGGAGATCAAGGGCCTCTGCCGCGGCTGCCGATAACAGCTCGGCCGCTCACCCCACCGGCGCGGCGAGCGGGGCCGGCGGGGCCGTCGCGGCCGGACCGCGGAAGCCGAGTTCGGCATCCAGCCGTGCCGCCAGCGCCCGGCCTTCGGCGATGTCGGTCGCCCGTAGCGGCGGGCGGACATTCGCCCAGCGGGCATCGCCGGTCCACAGCGCCAACAGACGCTTCTGCGCCGGTATCGGGGCGTAGCCCTGGACGATCACGCGGAACTGCCGGACCGCATCGAAGCCCGCTGTCATGGCCGCCGTGTCGCTCGCGTCGTAGCGATGGATGGTCTGTGCGATCGCCGCGGCGTTGAGGTTGGCCGTGGCGGAGATGCAGCCCGGCCCGCCAAGGGCGAGCGCGTCCAGCAGCGGCAGCTCCGCCCCCGGATAGACGATCAGCCCGTCGATGTCGAACAGCGCGCGGGTGTTCTCCCAATCGCCGGAGCTGTCCTTGATACCGACGACTTGGTTGGGGAAGGCCGCTCTCAGCCGGCGGACCACGGCGACCGGCAGGCCGACCCCGGCGACCTGCGGGATATGGTAGAGGTAGAGGCGCAAGGTCTCGCGATCGACGGCATCGATCAGCCGGGCGAAGTAGTCGTAGAGACCGTCCTCCGCCACCCCCTTGAAGTAGAACGGCGGCAGCGTCATCACGCCGGCGCAGCCGAGATCGACGGCATGGCGGCTCAGCCGCGCGCTGTCGGGCAAGTTCGTCAGGCCGGTGCCCGGGATCAGCCGGGCGGGATCGATGCCGGCATTGACCAGCGCCTCCAGAAGCGCCATGCGTTCTTCCATGCCGACCGACAGCGCCTCGCCCGTGGTGCCGAAGGGGGCAAGCCCGACGCAGCCATCCGCTAGGAGACGCTGCGCATGGTCGATATAGAGATCCTCGGCGACCGTCAGATCGTCGTTGAAGGGGGTGAGGTTGGGCGCGATGACGCCGCGCAACCGTGCAATCCCGGACATGCCTGTCGTCCTGTCGGCTCGGGGTAGGGGGCCGGCGCTGCCGGCAGCATCAGCTAGCATGGGTACGGGCCGACGGCCACGGGCAAGGATGACCCAGCGTGGCCGGCGGTGCGCGAAACGGTGGGGCCGAACCCGTTCATGACCATCCTTCCCGTGATCCTGTCCGGCGGTTCCGGCACGCGGCTTTGGCCCTTGTCCCGGCAGACCTACCCCAAGCAGTTCATTCCGCTGACCGGGGATCGGTCGCTCTTCCAGGAGACGGTGTTGCGCTGCCGGGGGGCGTTGGCGCCGCCTTTGGTGGTGGCCAACGACGCGCATCGCTTTCTGGTGCGCGAGCAGGCTGCCGCCGTCGGCGTCGCTCCGGCGGACGTCATTCTGGAGCCGCTGGCTCGCAACACCGCGCCGGCCGTCGCCGCTGCGGTGCTGGTGGCCGCGGCCAGCGATCCGGAGGTGGTGTTGGCGGTGCTGCCGTCCGACCACTGGATCCCCGACCGCGACGGTTTTCTGGCGGCGCTGGGCCGGGCGTCGGACGCGGCCGCCGGCGGCCGGCTGGTCACCTTCGGCATCCGGCCCGACCGGCCGGAGAGCGGCTATGGCTACATCCATGCCGGCGCGGCGATCGCCGGCACCGACGGCGTCGCCGCGATCGAGCGTTTCGTGGAGAAGCCGGACACCGAGACCGCGGCGCGCCTGATCGCGGCGGGCGGCTGGACCTGGAACAGCGGCATGTTCGTGTTCCGCGCCCGCGACATGCTGGACGCGCTGTCGGCGCTGGCGCCGGAGGTCCTGGCGGCGGTCGGCGGCGCGGTCGAGCGCGCGGCGCGCGACCTCGACTTCCTGCGCCTGGATGCGGAGGCTTTTGCGGTCTCGCCGGCCATCTCGCTCGATCATGCGGTGATGGAGAAGACCGACCGGGGGGCGGTGGTGCCGGTGTCGCTGGGCTGGAACGATGTGGGGTCCTGGGGATCGCTGGCGGCCCTGACGACGACGGACGATGACGGGGTGACGACGCAAGGCGACGTGCTGGCCGTCGACAGCCGCGACAGCTTCCTGCGCAGCGACGGCCCGATGGTCGCGGTCGTCGGCGCCCAGGATCTGGTGGTGGTGGCCAGCGAGGATGCGGTGCTGGTCGCCGACCGGTCCGCCACCCAGGACGTCAAGCGCATCGCCGACCGGCTGGCCGCGGACGGGCGCAGCGAGCATCTGGTGCACCGCCAGGTTTTTCGCCCCTGGGGCTACTACCGCACCCTGCATGTCGGTCCGCGCTTCCAGGTGAAGGAGCTGATGGTGCATCCCGGGCATAGCCTGTCGCTGCAATACCACCACCATCGCGCCGAGCATTGGGTGGTGGTGGAGGGAACGGCCGAGGTCACCGTGGGCGAGGACCGGCGGCTGCTGCACGAGGATCAGAGCACCTACATCCCGCCGGGGGCCGTGCACCGCCTGGGCAATGCAGGCCGCATCCCGCTGAAGCTGATCGAGGTGCAGTCCGGCAGCTATCTCGGCGAGGACGACATCGTCCGGCTGGACGACCGCTATGGCCGGCCGGCGACGGCGCCTGAGCGGTGATGTCGGCCGGGCTGACCGTCGAGCCTCTGGCGATCCCCGCCGTCCGGCTGGTGCGCCCGGCCCTCCATCACGACGCCCGCGGCCGTTTCTCGGAGACGTGGAACCGGGCCGCCTTCGCCGCGGCCGGTCTCGACGCCGACTTCGTGCAGGACAATGAGAGCCGGTCGCTGCGCCCGGGCACGGTGCGCGGGCTGCACTACCAGCTTGCACCGGCGGCGCAGGGCAAGCTGGTGCGCGTGGTCCAGGGCCGGATCCGCGACGTCTCGGTGGATCTGCGCCGCGGGGCCGCCAGTTTCGCTGCGCATGTCGCGGTCGAGCTGTCGGCGGCGGAGGGCGCGATGGTGTTCGTGCCGGCGGGCTTCGCCCACGGGTTCTGCACGCTGGAGGCCGATACGATCGTCCAATACAAGGTCGATGCGCCCTACCGGCCGGATCTGGAGCGGGGCATCCGATGGGACGACCCGGATCTCGCGATCGACTGGCCGGTGACGGCGGCGACGGCCATCCTGTCGGACCGCGACGCGGGCTTGCCGGTGTTGGCGGCGGCGGACCTGTGATCGGGACCCCGCCAATCCGGCCGGCGCGGGAGCGGCCCGCGTGAAGGTCCTGGTGACCGGCGGCGCCGGCTTCATCGGATCGGCCGTCGTGCGCGATCTGGTCGGCCGGCAGGTCGGGGTCGTCAATCTCGACAAGCTGACCTATGCGGCCGTGCCGGGGGCGTTGGCGGCGGTGGAGGACCGCCCCGGCTATGCCTTCGTGCGCGCCGATATCGCCGACCGCGCGGCGGTCGACGCGGCGCTGGCGGCGCACCGGCCCGACGCCATTCTGCATCTCGCCGCGGAAACCCATGTCGACCGGTCGATCGACGGGCCGGCCGATTTCGTGGCCACCAATGTCGTCGGCACCGCCGTCCTCCTGGATGCGGCGCTGGCCTATTGGCAGGGGTTGGCGGCCCCGGCGCAGGCCGCCTTCCGCTTCGTTCTGGTGTCCACGGACGAGGTCTACGGCGCCTTGGGCCCCGAAGACCCGCCCTTCACCGCGGCCAGCCCACACCGGCCGAACTCCCCCTACGCCGCGACCAAGGCGGCGGCCGACCATCTGGTGCGCGCCTGGGGGCAGACCTATGGGCTGCCGGCGATCACCGTGCACGCGACTAACAATTACGGCCCCTGGCAGTTCCCGGAGAAACTGATCCCGCTGACCATCGCCAACGCGCTGGAGGGCCGGCCGCTGCCGGTCTATGGGCGGGGTGCGAACCGCCGGGACTGGCTGCATGTCACCGACCATGCCCGGGCGCTCTGGCAGGTTCTGCAGGTCGGCGTGCCGGGCGTGGTCTATGCCGTGGGCAGCGGGCAGGACGTGGCCAATCTGGCGGTCGTGGAGCGGCTGTGCGCGCTGGTCGACCGGCTGGCGCCGGACCCGGCGGTCGCGGGCCGCGCCGACCTCATCACCTTCGTCGACGACCGTCCGGGTCACGATTTCCGCTATGCCGTCGATCCGGCGGACGCGGCGGCGGCGCTCGGCTGGCGGCCGATGGTCGACCTGGAGGCCGGGCTTGAAGACACCGTCGCCTGGTATCTCGCGAACGCCGATTGGTGGCGGGCGATCCGGCGCGCGCGCTACGACGGCCGGCGGCTCGGCCGCGGGCGCCTATGACGGTTCTGGTGACCGGCGGCGACGGCCAGCTCGGCCGGGCGCTGGCGGCGCTGGACCGGCCGGAGCGGCGCGTGTTGGCGATGGCCCGCGGCCGGCTCGACATCACGGACCCGGACGCGGTGCGGGCGGCGGTGGCGGCGGCGCGGCCGGCCGTGGTGATCAACGCTGCGGCGATGACCGATGTCGATGCGGCGGAGGGCGATCGGGACCGCGCCTTCGCCGTCAACGAAACCGGCGCGGCGGTGGTCGCGGACGCCTGCCGGCACGCCGGCGCGCGGCTGGTGCAGGTCTCCACCAACTACGTCTTCGACGGGGCGGCGCCGGCACCCTATGGTCCGGATGCCGCGGCGGCACCCCATAACGTCTATGGGGCGAGCAAGCTGGCCGGCGAGGCGGCGGCGCGCGCCGCCTATCCCGACGGCGCGGTGGTGTTGCGGACCTCCTGGGTGTTCTCCCCAACCGGGCGCAACTTCGTGCGCAGCATCGCTGCGGCGGCGGCGACCCGCGACCGGTTGGACGTCGTCGACGACCAGAGCGGCCGGCCGACGGCGGCGGCGGACCTCGCCGTGGCGTGTCTGGCGGTGGCCGACGCCCCGGCGGCCGGCGGGATCGTGCATGTCGGCGGCGATCCGCCGGTCACCTGGTACGACTTTGCGGTGGCGATCGTAGACCGGTTGGCCGACCGCCTCGACCGGCGGCCCGCGGTGGTGCCGGTGGCAACGGCCCAGGTGCCGCGGCCGGCCCGCCGCCCGGCGAACGGCGTCCTGGATTGCCGCAGCTATGTCGCGGCCACCGGCCGGGCGCTGCCGGACTGGCGCCCGGCGCTAGACCGCGTGCTGGCGGCGCTCAGCCAAGAGACGGGAGGGCCGGAGCGGCGATGAAGGGCATCATCCTGGCCGGTGGCACGGGCAGCCGGCTGTTTCCGGCGACGCTGGCGCTGTCGAAGCAGCTTCTGCCCGTCTTCGACAAGCCGATGATCTACTACCCGCTGTCGGTGCTGATGCTGGCGGGCCTGCGCGAGATCCTGGTGATCACGACGCCGGACGACCGCCCCGCCTTCCAGCGCTTGCTGGGCGACGGCCGGCAATGGGGCATCGCGCTGGACTATGCCGTCCAGGACCGGCCCCGCGGCATTGCCGAGGCGCTGCTGATCGGCCGGGCGTTCCTGGCCGGGGCGCCGGTCGCTCTGATCCTCGGCGACAACCTGTTCTACGGCCAGGGGCTGAGCCCGCTGATCCGCCGCGGCATCGCAGCGGCCCAGAGCGGCGAGGGGGCGACCCTGTTCGCCTACCGGGTGCCGGATCCGCAGCGCTACGGCACGCTGGTCTTCGACGCGACCGGCCGGCCGGTCGACATCGTGGAGAAGCCGTCCGAGCCGCCGTCCAGCCTGGTGGTCACCGGCCTCTACATGTACGACGGCGACGCGCCGGATGCGGCGGGCGACCTGGTGCCGTCGGCGCGCGGCGAGCTGGAGATCACCGACCTCAATCGGCGCTACCTCGCCGCGGGCCGGTGCCGCGTCGAGCGGCTGGGCCGCGGCTTCGCCTGGTTCGACGCGGGCACCCATGCCTCCCTCCTGCAGGCAGCCCAGTTCGTTCAGACGGTTCAGGACCGCCAGGGGCTGCGCATCGGCAGCGTCGAAGAGACGGCGTGGCGCATGGGGTTGATCGACGACACCCGGCTGGGCGCGTTGGCCGCGCCGCTGCGGGCGAGTGGCTACGGCGCCTATCTCAACGATCTGTTGGACGAGGAATCCGACGGAGGCGTGGGCTAGCGACGGTTGTATCGGGCGACGACGACGTAGACGCTCGGCCATCGCCGTCGATCGAGGGTAAAGGTCTCCGCCGGGTTGTGCTGGTGCACGGTCCACTGTTCCGCCGTCCAGTCGACGAGCTGCTTGACCAGGGCGTAGCGGTCACTGTGGTCGTCCACCTGCACCAGCACGACGTCGTCTCCTCGGCGCGCCGGCATCGACGGGTGCAAGAGGACGATATCGCCCTGCCGATAGGCGGGCTCCATCGACTCCCCGGCGACGTAGAGACCGAAGCCGCCGGCGACGCGCAGCAGCGGCTCGGGCCGGCGGACCAATTGGATCGGCCCTTGAGTCAGGGCGAGTGCGCCGAAGTGTCCATCCTCGGTGGCGCCGTAGATCGGCAGGTCGTGCTCGGCGATGAAGGTCGGGCCGGGCCGCCCCCAGCCGTCCCCCTCACGCTCCTCCTGGGCGATATCCAGCAGTTCCGAGACGCCGACGCCGAGCGCCTTCGCCAGCCGTTTCAGCCACTCATCGGTCAGGCGCCGCTCGCCCTTCTCCAGCCGGTCGACCTGCGGCTGGGAGGCGTCGATGAGGCGTCCCAGATGCGCTTGCGACCAGCCGCGGGCTTCGCGCCATTCACGGACGCGGTTCATTCGTGTCTCCCTATGCCGGTTAGTCCGGAATGGACAATACCATATTGGTGTTGCCTCGCTGCTCGGGGAACTATATCACGGGAGATAGGTGAAAAAGCGAAATGGCGTTGAGTAACTCATCTTAAAAAGATCCTCCATCGCCATCCCGCTGCCTTGCCGCGATCACCCAACCGCTAAGGATCCTCGGACCGATGCACATCCGTTCACCCATCCCGCCCGCCGCCGAATGGCCGCCGCGAAGCTCGCGCCGCGGGGGTGACACCGCCCGCCGACCCTGGGACACGGAGGAGGATCGGCGACTGCGGGCGCTGTGCCTGGAGGGGCGGTCGCAGCGGGAGATCGGGCGGATGCTGGGGCGTGCGGTGTCATCCGTCGGGTGCCGGATCCGGGTGCTCGGCTGTCCGGTTCGCCCGCCCGATCGCGCGGAGCGGCGGCCCCAGCGCCCCAGTTGGCCGAGCGATCTGAGATACGAGGACGACCCGAAAGCCGAGCAATGGGAACCGGCCTGGCGCGGCGCCCGGGTGCCCGACGCCTCGGGCATCGGCTGTGCGGCGGCGCTGGTGGCGGACGAGGCATGACGGCGCCGACGCCCGCCGCCGTGCCCCTGGACCGCGCCGCCGGCGGGGTCGAGGCCAGGCGCGCGGCCGCCCCATCCTGGACGGAGGATGCCGTGCGGGCGCGCGTCGCGGAGGCGCTTCAGACGCTGCGCCGGCTGCGGCTGCCGAAGGGCGCGTTCCCGGCGCGGTTGCGCTCAACCCTGCCGTTGCCGGTCGCGGAGGCCTCAGACGCGGTGCCGGACGCGCCGCAGACCCGGCCGTCGCCGCCGTCGGCGGCAGCCATCCAACGCATGGACGAGACCTTGCCCTGGCTGTACCGGGTCGGCGACCCACGGCGGCGCCAGGCACTGTGCCTGAGGGCGATGGGTCTGTCCTGGCGCCGGGTCGCCCGCGCGGTCGGCGTCGCCAGCCCGGAGACCGCCCGAGCCTGGGAGGCGGGCGCGGTCGGCGACATTCTGAAGGGGCTGAAGGCGCCGGTGCCGCGATGACGGACGGTCCGACCCCGCGGCCGCGCCGGCCGGTCCGCCCCAAGGCGGATCTGCGCGACCTCGCCCAGCGCTATACGCGCCTGGCGGTGGAGACCTTGGCGGAGGTGGCGCGCACCAGCGACAAGGAGGCGGCCCGCGTCGCCGCGGCGAACGCGCTCCTGGAACGGGGCTGGGGGCGGACCGGCCAGGCCACCGCGGTCGCCGGTCCCGTGCGTATCGAGGTGATCACCGGCATCGACCGGGATGGCGGCCTGTCGGCCGGCGACCCGGACACCGCGGCCGACGCGTTGGACGCACCGGACGCCGGATCTGCGTCAGCGGAAATTGATTAAATGGACGCTCGCACAATTTGCTGGACGAATTCGCGGATTCTGGACACACTCGCAATCAGGATGGGCGATTGCGCAACGACAACGGTGCGGCGATCGCCACGCTTCGATCGGTCGACGCGGTCCGCAGCATCATCCGACGCACGCCGAGCCATCAGCAAACGCAGGTCCGCACGCCGGCCGGTCGCCGGGTTGCGGCGCGCGTCCGGCGTCCAGCTGCCGCAGCAAAGAGGTTCGTCTCGCATGTCGTCAGCCGTGGATACCGGCTACCGCCCGCGGCGTCATCAGGCGGAGGTGCACCGGTCGCTCAAGCGGTTCAACGTGCTGGTCTGTCATCGCCGGTTCGGCAAGACGGTACTGTGCGTCAACGAGTTGATCGATCGCGCGTTGCGGTTGACGGAGAGCGGCCCTGCGCGGCCGCGCCTGGCCTATGTCGCGCCGTCCTACCGCCAGGCGAAGGGCATCGCCTGGGACTGGCTGAAGAGCTTCAGCCAGCCGATCCCCGGCCGCGAGGTGCGCGAGGACGAGCTGCGGATCGACTTCGCCGGCGGGGCCCGGATCACGCTCTACGGCGCGGACAATCCGGACAGCCTGCGCGGGCTCTACCTGGACTGGGTGGTGCTGGACGAATACGGGCAGATGCGCCCGCGGCTGTGGTCGGCGGTGGTGCGTCCGGCGCTGAGCGATCGCCAGGGCGGCGCGATCTTCATCGGCACGCCGATGGGCCGGAACCAGTTCTGGGACATATACCGGCATGCGATGGCCGATCGGGATTGGTATGCGGCGGTATTCCCGGCCAGCCGCACCGGCGTGCTGCCGGCCGACGAGCTGGCGGCCGCGCGGCGCGACATGACGCCGGAACAGTATGAGCAAGAGTTTGAGTGTTCCTTCGACGCCGGCGTCGTCGGCGCCTACTACGCGCGCGCGCTGACGGCGGCGGAGCAGGCAGGACGCATCGGCCGCGTGCCCTGGGAGCCGGCGGTCACGGTGGAGACCTGGTGGGACCTCGGCATCGACGATGCCACGGCGATCTGGTTCGCCCAGACCGTCGGCCGCGAGGTCCGGCTGATCGACTACTACGAAGCGACCGGCGCCGGCCTCGACCACTACGCGAAGGTGCTGAGCGAACGGCCCTACGTCTACGGCCGCCACGTGCTGCCGCCGGATGCGAAGGTCCGCGAACTGGGCACCGGCCGCAGCCGGGTGGAGACCCTGGCCGGCCTCGGCATCCGGGCGACGCTCGCGCGGCCGCAGACGGTGGAAGACGGCATCAACGCCGTGCGCCTGCTGCTGCCACGCTGCTGGTTCGACGAACCGGCCTGCCGGCGCGGTATCGAGGCGCTTCGGCAATACCGCTCCGAATGGGATGAGCGCCGCCAGACGCTGCGGCCGGTCCCGGTGCATGATTGGACGAGCCATGCCGCCGACGCCATGCGCTACGGGGCGATCAGCCAGCGGCCCGACCGCCGGCGCGAGCCGCCGAACCGGGCGGTTACCGGCTACTCCCCGCTCGATTGGGGCCGCGGGCCCGCGGGCGGGCCGTCCCGCTGACGCCGACCCTCGGGCCATGGCGGTCGTGGAGGCCGTGGCGAAGGTTTGGATCCGCCCTCTCGGTTTCGCCGAGGCGACCCAGGTGGCGCTGAACATGCGCGCCGCCGACGCGGCGGAGATCTTCGCCTGTCGCTTCGACGACGATAGCGCCGGCGGCCGGGCGGGCCTGGCGCTGGAGGTCGCGGCGGCGGTGACCGCCCGTGGCCTCGGCTGGGTGGCGGGTCTCGACCGGCCGATCGCGGCCTTCGGCGCCGTGGAGCAGTGGCCGGGGCATTGGGGCGCCTTTCAGTTTGGCACGCCCGACTGGCCGCGGGTGGTGCGGTCCGTCACCCGCTTCGCCCGGACCACCGCGCGCGCCGCCCTGCTGGCGCGCGGCGCGCGGCGCTGCGAGGTGCGCTCGGCCATCTGGCGCACCGACGCGCATCGCTGGCTGGCGGCGCTGGGCGCGGCGCGGGAGGCGACGCATCGCGACCACGGCCGCGACGGCAGCGCCTACCTGACCTTTGCCTGGACGGCCGGTCCGCCGATCGGTCCGGCATCCGATCCCTCACCGTCGCATCAAGAGGAGGCGACCCATGTGCGTCTTCAGCTCTCCCAGCCCGCCGCCCTTGCCGCCGCTGCCCCCGCCGCCGCCGGCGACCGATGACGCGGCCGCCCGCCAGGCGGCGCTGGACGAGCGCCGGCGGCGCGCCCGGGCGACCGGCCGGTCGTCGACCATCCTGACCGGCGGGCAGGGCGTCAGCGGGCCGGCGCCGGTCGGCCGCAAGACCCTTCTCGGCCAGTGAGCGGAAGATGAGCGACCTCGCCGCCGATCTGATCCGCCGGTACGACCAACTCAAGGGCACGCGCAGCGTCTGGGAGAGCCACTGGCAGGAACTCGGCCAGTTCATCCGGCCGCTCAGGATCGGGTTCACCCGCCATCCCGTGCCCGGCGAGAGCCTCGGGCGCGACCTGTTCGACGGCACCGCCGGCCAGGCCGCCGAGGCGCTGGCCGCCGGGCTGTGGGGCATGATCACCAATGCGGCGAATGCCTGGTTCGCGCTCGACATCGCCGACGGCGACCTGAAGCGCTATCCGCCGGTGCGCGCCTGGCTGGACGACGTCACGCACCGGATGCACGCGCAGTTCGCGGCCGGCGGCGGGCAGTTCTACGCCCGCGTCTTCGAGCTCTATGCCGATCTGGCGGTGTTCGGAACCGCCGTCTTCTACAGCGAGGACGTGGTCGGCGAGGGCATGCTGCATTTCTCCACCCGGCCGTTGAGCGAATGCGTGATCGCCGAAGACCGTTTCGGGCGCGTCGACACGGTGATCCGCCGCTTCGAGATGACCGCGCGCCAGGCGGTGCAGCGCTTCGGCGAGCGGGTCGGCGCCACCGTCCGCCGGGCGGCGGCGGAGACGCCGGACCGCCGCTTCGGCTTCCTGCACGCCGTCCTGCCGGCTGAGGATGTCGACGGTGCCGGACCCGCGGGGTCCGCCGGCCGGGCCGTTGCCAGCCTCTATGTCGACCTGCAGGACAAGCAGGTGGTGCGCCAGGGCGGGTTCGAGGAGTTCCCGTTCCAGGTGCCGCGCTGGTCCACCGCGGCCGGCGAGATCTATGGGCGCAGCCCGGCGATGATGGCGCTGGCCGACACCAAGATGCTCAACCAGATGGCGCGCGCCTCGCTGGAGCAGGCGCAGAAGGCCGTCAACCCGCCGCTGATCGCCTTCGACGACGGCGTCTACCGGCCGATGCGGCTCTATCCCGGCAGCGTCAATTACGGGGCCGTCAACCAGGACGGCCAGGCGTTGGTCCGGCCGCTGCTGACCGGCGGCCGGGTCGAGCTGGGCCTGGAGATGGAGGAGCAGCGGCGCCGGGCGATCCGCGAGGCCTTCTACTTCTCGCTGCTGCAGCTTGTCGGCTCGCCGGCGATGACGGCGACGGAGGTGATGGCCCGCCAGGAGGAGAAGCTGCGGCTGCTCGGGCCGCATCTGGGCCGGGTTCAGGCGGAGTTCCTCGACCCGCTGATCGGACGGGTCTTTGCCGTCATGCGGCGCGCCCGCCTGCTGCCGCCGCCGCCGCCGGACCTGGCGGAGCGCGCGTTGGAGGTCCGCTATGTCTCGCCGCTCGCCCAGGCGCAACGCGCCGCGGAGGGCCAGGCGATCCTGCGGGCGGTGGAGAGCCTGGTGCCGCTCGCCCGGCTCGACCCCGGGGTTCTGGAGAACCTGGACACCGACGCGTTGGCGCGCCGGCTGATCGAGGCCTGGGGCGCGCCCCAGGCGATCCTGCGCGACCCGGCGGCGGTCGCCGCGATCCGCCTGGAGCGGGAGCGGGCCGAGGCCGCCGACCAGGCGCTCGATGCCGCCGCACGCACCGCCCGGGCCGGACGGGACGGGGCGGCGGCGCTGGAGAGCCTGGCCGAAGCCTGGACCATCGGCCGCGATGGGGCGCCGGGCGCGGCGGGGACGACGGCATGACCGCGGTCCCTGCCCGGCGCGACGCCGCGGCGCTGTGGCTCGCCCGCCTGTGGGGCGGCGAGGCGGTGTCGGTGGCCCGCGCCTATGGTCGTTGCCTCGACCCGGCGAACGACGATGCCCGCCGCGTCCTGGCGGATCTGGCCCGGCTGTGCATGGCCGCGGAGACCAGCGTGGTCCCCGGCGACCCACAGGGCACGGCCTTCAACGAAGGCAAGCGGTCGGTCTGGCTGCACCTTCAGGCGATGCTCGGCCTGGAGACGGCCGTCGTCGAAACCGTGATCAAGGAGATGTCGTCATGATCGACGCAACCACCGGTGCCGCGCCGGATATCGATGCCGGGGCCGGGGCCGGGGCCGGGGCGCCCGCCGACCCGCTGGCGGACTGGCGCCAGGGTCTGGACGACCACGCCCGCCTGATCGACACCAAAGGCTGGGCCGGGCCGGGCGACGTGGTCCGGTCCTATGTCGAGCTGGAACGCCTGCTGGGCGCGGAGCGGATGGCGATCCCGTCGCCCGACGATGCCGAAGGGGTGCGTGACGCCCTGCGCCGCCTGGGGGCGCCAGTCGAGCCATCGGGCTACGCGCTGGCGGCGCCAGAGGGGGCGCCGGACGGCTGGTATCGCGAGGAGGCGGCCGACCGCTTCCGCGCGCTGTGCCATGAGGCGGCGCTGACGCCGGCCCAGGCCAAGGCGCTGCACGACGGATGGGTCGGCCAGCTTCTGGAGGCCGAGACGGCCGGGGAGCGGATCCGGGCGGCATCGCAGGCCGAACTGGACGACACGTTGCGGGCGGACTGGGGTGGCCGCTACGCCGCCCGCCTCGATCTCGCCCGGCGCGCCGCGGCGCGGTTCGGCACCGAGGCGGAGATCGACGCGTTGGAGGACCGCATCGGCAGCGCGCCGCTGATGCGCCTGTTCGCGGCGATCGGCGAGCAGCTCGGCGAAGACGCGCTGGTCGGCAACGGCGACGGCCGGCTGGCCGCATCGGCGGCGCAAGCCGTCGGCGAGATCGGCGACTTGAAGCTGGACGCCGACTTCATGTCGGCGCTGGCCGACGCGTCGAGCACCGGCCACCGCGAGGCCAAGGCGCGGTGGCGCCGGTTGCACGACACCGCCTATCCGGGCGTGATCGGCGGCGCGTAAGACGGCGCGGCCGGCGCTCGGACGGTCAGCCGGACGGTTCGTCCAACAGCACGTAGCGGCCGCCGTCGCCGGTGACGCGGCCCTGACGCTTCAGACGCGACAACAGGCTGGAAATGCTGGCGCGGGCCAGCGGCACGCCGCGCGCGCTGCCGCGGTCCAGCACTTCGTTGACGGTGACGCCGGCCGCACCCGCCTCTGCCAGGAACTCAAGCACCAGGGCCTGGTTGCGCGGGCGCGGACCGCCGCTGCCGCGGCGCCGCCGGGAGGCCGCGGGCTGCCCGACGCCGCGCGTTGCCGGGCGCGTCGGACGCGGCGGCGCGGCCGCCGTGTCCGACCGATGCTCCAGGATTGCCAGCGCGCGATCGAGGCCGGCGAGCTGATCCTGCAGGCTGCGGATTTGCGCTTGCAACGCCTCGCGTTCGCGATGAATGGCGGCGATGGCCGGATTGGACATGCGGTGTCTCCTGCAGCGGGTTGCCGATCCGGCGCCTAGTTTTGCCCGCTGCGGACGCCGCTGGCAATCGCCGCCTGGGCCGAAAGACGGCAATCGATTTCCGTAACCGGGTCGGAGCCAAGGTTCGCTGACGCGAGACCTGGTGCTCCGCCGGGTCCGATGCCGGCCATACCGGGGCCGGGGTAAGGCGGTGTCATCTGAACGCGCCGTCTCCCGCGCCACGGCGTCGGCTGGATCGGGCAACCCGCCCGCCCGAGCCACTGCCGCAACCGACCCGTCCGGGCGGTTGCGGTGCCGTTGTACACCGCTGGACGGAGGGCAGACCTTCATGAGTTTCGACGTGGAAACCGCGCGTATCCAGGAATACAAGAACAACCTGGATATCGCCTTGCAGCAACGCGGCAGCAAGCTGCGCGCCGCCGTCACCACAGACACCTATCGCGGCAAGGCCGGCAAGGCCGTCGACCGCATCGAGCCGACGGCCGCGCAACGCGTCACCGCCCGCCATGCCGACACCCCGCTGATGAGCACGCCGCATTCGGCGCGCTGGATCTACCCGGTCGACTACGATTGGGCCGACCTGGTCGACAGCTTCGACCAGCTTCGCGTCGGCATCGAGCTGACCGGCGCCTACACGACGAACGCGGCCTACGCGCTCGGCCGGGCGCTCGACGACGAAATCATCGCCGCCTTCTTCGCCACCGCGAAGACCGGCGAGAACGGCGCGTCGACCACCGCCTTCGACACCGCCAACAATCAGATCGCCGCCGCGGCGGAGGGTCTGACCATGGCCAAGCTGAAGGCGGCGAAGAAGATCCTGATGGCCAACGAGGTCGATCTCGACTTCGACCCGATCTATTGCGCCATCACCGCGGAACAGCACGAGGACCTGTTGAACCAGATCGAGGTCACCAGCCTCGACTTCACCAACCGGCCGGTGCTGACCGACGGCAAGGTGACGCGCTTCCTCGGCATCGACTTCATCCACACCGAGCGGCTGGATGTCGACGGGTCGGCCGCGCGGCGCGTGCCCGTCTGGGCGAAGAGCGGCATGCATCTCGGGCTGTGGGACGACGTCGTGGTCGATGTCGGGCCGCGTCGCGACAAGCGCAACGCCATGCAGGTCTATGCCCGCGTGACCGCCGGGGCGACCCGCCTCGACGAGAAGCGGGTGGTCGACGTCCTGTGCGCCGAGAGCTGAGGGAGAGTGAGCGATGGCTGAAGAACATCTGACCGGCAGCCGTATCCTGTCCGGTCTCGACGCCGAGCCGATGAGCCCGGCCGAAGTCGGCTGGGCCGGCGGGCGCGTGCGCTACTGGGCGGAGACCGTCGAGGTCTCCGCCGCCGCCAGCCCGGGCAGCACCTATCGGCTGGCGCGGTTGCCGTCGGCCGCGCGGATTACCGGATTGTCGCGGGTCCACCACGACGATCTGGCGACGGTCGGGACGCCGACGATCGATATCGGCGTGTTCAATCCCGCCGGCCTGACGGGCGTCACCGACGACGATGACGCCCTGTCGGCGGATATCGCCGTGGCCACGGCGGGGTCGACGCTGCTGGTGGCGGACATCACCAAGTTGGGCCAGCCGCTGTGGTCCTTCGCGGCCGGCCAGACCGCCGACCCGCGTCAGGAGTTGGAGATCCGCGCGACGCTGAAGGATGACCCCGGCAACACCGGCGGCACCCTGACGCTGGAGCTGTTCTACACGATCGACTGACCGAGGCGCGGGGCACGATGCCCCGCCGAACACCGTACCGACGGGGCCGACCTCCAGGCTGGAGGCCGGCCCCGTCGCGTTTCCATGAGGGGCGATCCCATGGCCTATTCCACCGTCGACCGGGCCAATGCCGCGCTGACCGCCATCGGCGCCCGGCGGATCAACGCGCTGGACGAGGACGTCAAGGAGGCGCGGGTCTGCGCCGCCCGCTTCGCCGCGGTGCGCGATGCGCTGATCCGCAGCCATCCGTGGAACTTCGCGATGGCCCGGGCGCGGCTGGCGGCGCTGGCCGATCCGCCGGCCTGGGGCTGGGCGCGGGCCTTCGCGCTGCCGGTCGATGCGCTGCGGGTCTGGCGTGTCGCCGGCCTGGTGGACGATCAGTGGATCGTCGAAGGCCGGCGGCTGTTGAGCGATGCGCCGGCGCCGCTCGATATCGTCTATCTCGGCCGGGTGGAGAACCCGGCGGACTGGGACAGCGGCTTCGCCGAGGCGTTCAGCGCCCGCCTCGCCGCGGAGATCGCCGCCGACATCGTCGACGAGACGGCGACGACGGAGCGGCTGTGGCGGCTCTACCGCGAGAAGCTGGCGGAGGCGCGGCGCGCCGATGCGCAGGAGGGCTCCGCAGAGGCGCCGCCCACGCCGTCCTGGATCGAGGCCCGACGCTGATGGCCAGGGCGACGCTGATCCAGACCAACTTCACCGGCGGCGAACTGTCCCCGCGGCTCGATGGCCGGGTCGACATCGCCAAGTACTTCAACGGCTGCCGGCGCTGCGAGAACATGATCGTGCTGCCGCATGGCGGGGCGGGGCGGCGCGGCGGCACGCGCCACATCGCGCCCGCGGTCGACGATGCGGTGCCGTCGCGGCTGATCCCCTTTCGGTTCTCCACGACACAAGCCTATGTCCTGGAGTTCGGCCACCAGGTCATCCGCGTCTTCACCGAGGGTGGCATCGTCGAGACCGCTCCGGGCGTGCCGCTGGAGATCGCCAGCCCCTACACATCGGCGGAGATCGACCAGCTCGATTTCGCCCAGTCGGCCGACATCCTCTACCTGGCGCACGAGAACCACGCGCCGCGCACGCTGAAGCGGACCAGCCACATCGCCTGGACGCTGGAGACGATCACCTTCACCAGCCCGCCGGCCGATTGGGCGGCGGGCGACTATCCCGGCTGCGTCGGGTTCTTCGAGCAGCGGTTGGTCTGGGCGCGCTCGCCGTCGAAGCCGCAGACGCTGTGGTTCTCCAAGACCGGCGACTACCAGAACCACGGGGTGTCCGACCCGGTCGTCGACGACGACGCGCTGACCTACACAATCGCCTCCGGCGAGGTGAACCGGATCGCCTGGATCGCGCCGGGTAAGGTGCTGGCGATCGGCACGGCCGGCGCCGAGTTCGTCGCCAGCGGCGCCGGGACGAGCGAGGCGATCAGCCCCAACAGCGTGCGTATCGTGCCGGAGACGACGTTCGGCTCGGCCTCCGTGCGGCCGCTGCGCGTCGGCCCGGCGGTGCTGTTCCTGCAGGAGCAGCGGCGCAAGCTGCGCGAGATGGTCTACAGCTTCGACATCGACGGCCATGTCGCGCCCGATCTGACGCTGCTGGCCGAGCATGTCAGCCTGGGCGGGCTGACCGCGCTGGCCTACCAGCAGGAGCCCGACAGCGTCCTGTGGGCGGTGCGGTCCGACGGATTGCTGCTGGGCTGCACCTATCAGCGTGACCAGGAGGTGGTGGCCTGGCACCGCCATGTCCTGGGCGGCCAGCTCGACGGCGGGCCGACGCGGGTGGAGAGTCTGGCGGTGATCCCCGGCGACGGGCGCGACGCGCTGTGGCTCGCCGTCGCCCGCACCATCGGCGGGTCGACGCATCGCACGATCGAGCGCCTGGAGCCGATGCTCGGCATCGACGGGGACGCGGCGGACGCCTTCTATGTCGACGGCGGCCTGACCTATGACGGGGCGCCGACCGGCCTGATCGGTGGCCTGGCGCATCTGGAAGGCGAGACGGTGGAGGTGCTGGCCGACGGGGCGCGCCGGGCGCCGGCCGTCGTCACCGGCGGGCAGATCGCCATCGCGCCGGCCGCCTCAAAGGTGCATGCCGGGCTCGGCTTCCGCTGGGCGCTGTCGACGATGCGCCTGGAAGGCGCGGCGCGGGGCGGGACGGCGCAGGGCCAGGCGAAGCGCATTAGCGACGTCACGGTCCGCTTCTTCCGCAGTCTCGGCGTCCGGATCGGCGCCCCCGGCGACATCGCCGACGCGATCCATTTCCGCGCGACCGACGATCCAATGGACGCACCGCCGCCGCTGTTCACCGGCGATCGGCGGGTCAGCTTCCCGGCCGGCTGGGAGCGCGACGGCATCGTCGAGATCAGCGGCGAGGGGCCGTTCCCCGCCACCGTCATCGCCATCATGCCGACCGTCCGGTCGAGCGGGTGACGGGCCGGTGCCCTGCGTCCGTCCTCAAGCGAGAAGGTTTCACCAACCATGTGCGAATGGACCTTGGCGGCCTCGGCGCTGTCGACGCTCGCCGGCGCGGCCGGCCAGATCCAGCGGGGGCGCGAGCAGGCCGCCCTCTATCGCCACAACCGGGCGCTGGCGGACCGCCAGGCGTTGATCGCCGAGCAGCGCGCCCGGGCGGAGGCGGCGCGCATTCGCGAGGAGGGAGCGGGCCTGTTGGGCCGTCAGCGCGCCGGCTTCGCCCGGGCCGGCGTGGCGCTGGAGGGCACGCCGCTCGACGTGCTGGGCGATACCGCGGCCGCCGTCGACCGGGATGCCCGCGACGCGCTCTATCGCGGGGCGCTGCGCGCCGACGATTACCGCACCCGCGCCGCGCGGGAGGACTTCCGGGCCTCCGCCGTCGGGTCCCGCATCGGCGTCGGCATCGGGACCTCGCTGCTGCGCGGCAGCGGCAGCGCGCAGCCGCCGGGGCGGGGTCCCGTCGCGCGCTGACCGGCGCCGGCGAGGCTCGGTAGCGCCGGCAGGTGCTGAACTTGGCCGTCCTTCGGGGCGGTCTTCTTCGTTGGAGGGTGTCTCGATGACGGTCAGCAGCACGACGGCGCGGGCAAGCTATGCCGGCGATGGGTCGACGACGGTGTTTGCCGTGCCCTTCTACTTCCTGGATGCCGGCGACCTGACGGTGATCCTGCGCGATGCGGCAGGCGTTGAGACGGTCTGGACGCTGGGGACGCACTACACGGTCTCCGGTGCCGGCAGCCCGGCCGGCGGGTCGATCACCGTGAACACCGCCCCGACCGACTATACCCCGGCGTCCAGCACGACGCTGGTCATTCTGCGCGCGGTGCCGCTGACCCAGGCGACCGACTACACCGAAGGCGACCCCTTGCCGTCGGCGACGCTGGAGCGCGACCTCGACAAGGCGCGCATGATCGACCAGCAGCTTGCCGAGACGCTGGGCCGCGCCCTGAAGTTCTCCGACGGCAGCCCGTCCGCCGGCATCACCATGCCGGAGCCGGCGGCCGACCGCGTGCTGAAATGGACCGCGGCGGCCGACGCGCTGGAGAACTGGTCGACGGTCACCGAGATTGCCGCCGTCGCCGCCGTGGCCGACGATATCGACACGGTGGGGCCGATCGCGGCGGACATCACGGCGGTTGCCGGGATCGGCGCCGATGTGTCGGCCGTGGCGGCGGATGCGGCGGATATCGGCACGGTGGCAGGCGCCGCGGCGCCGATCGCCACCGTGGCCGCCGCCATCGCCGATGTGTCGGCCGTGGCGGCCGATGCCACCGATATCGGCACGGTGGCAGCCAACCTCGCCGACGTCACCAACTTCGCCGACGTCTATATCGGCGCCGCGACCGGCGACCCGGCAACGCGCGCGGATGGCGGCGCGCTGCAGGCGGGCGACCTCTACTTCAACACCGTATCGGACGAGATGCGCGTCTATGACGGCGCGGCCTGGCTGGCCGCCTATGTGTCCGGCGGCGGCTTCGTGGCGACCAGCCGGCAGGTGGCGAGCGGCACTGGTCTCATCGGCGGCGGCGATCTGTCGGCAGACCGGACGCTGGCTGTGGATGTCGGCAGCACGGCGAACAAGGTCGTCCAGCTCGACGGATCGGCGCGTCTCCCGGCGGTCGACGGCAGCCAGCTCACGGGCATCGGCGGTGCGGACGACACCGCGCGCGCGATGGCCGTGCTGGGTCTGATGCAAGCCGATCTGGCCGGCGGGCTGAATGCCCTGGTGGTGGCGTACGACTGGTCGAGCGATACGCTCGCCACCAGCACCAATGCCACGCACCAGCCGTCGTCGCAGAGCTATGAGGCGCAGACGACGAAAATCACGCCGGTCACCGCCATCGGCGACATGACGGGCCTGAGCGGCCTGGCGGCCATCTTCGACGGTGACACCACGAAGGTCTATGCGAGCAATCAGCCGGGTGGCAAGAGTTCAAGCCCCGGTTACGCCGGGCAGAACTGGGGCACAACGAAGAGCGTCGTCAAGGTCGTTGCCTACGGATCGACCGATCAGGGGTTTGCGATCAACTTCAGCGGCACGGTGACCCTGACGCTGCAGGGATCGTCTGACAATTTCTCCAGCGATGTGAATGATCTGGGATCTACTTCATTTACAGATCCGAATGACAATACGCCGATTACATTCACAGCGACGAATACGACCGCGTATCAATATCATCGAGTCAAGTTGGAGAGCGCCGGCACGCCCTGGCACCTGTTCGCGGAGCTGGAGTTCCACGAAGTCGCCGGCAACCTGACGCTGGTCCCGGCCGCCGTCCCGCTGGATACGGCCAGCCCGAGCGACGTGTCCTTGTGGGTCGAGGTCGATGTGATCGACGGTGCGGCGGCGTCGGATGTCCGCGCCCGGATCAGCATCGACGGAGGCACGACCTACACGACCGCCGCCGTGGCTGACAGCGTCCGATCCATGCCCGGTGGAACCAATCGGAGTCTGCTGGAGTTCCGTGCCGATGTGTCGGCGCAGAGCGGATCGTCGTTCGTGTGGGAGATCACCACCCTCAACACGCCGAAGGTCATCGCGTTCGAACCCATCGCCGTGCCGCTCTATTGAGGGAGATCCCTATGCCCATGTCCCAGGCCCGCCAGGCCGCTCAGGCCCGAAGCTTATCCGGCGTGCCGCCGGGCGCCCTGACGCCGGTCGATTTTCTCGACCGTTTCAGCTTCCAGCAGATGGTCGCCATCGAGACGGCCGCAGAGGCCAACGCCAGCGTCCGGGTCGTCGACAAGCTGTTGGGCCGGGCGCACTGGGTCGACCCGGCCGACCCGAAGACGGCGGCGATGCTCGATGCGCTGATGGCGGCGGTGCCGAGTGCGTTCGGCGCGACCGACGCCGACCGCCAGCGCGAGCGGGCGCGAATCCTGGCGCCGCCGCCATGATCGAGTTCGACCTGATAGAGATCGTGCTGAGCGCCGTGGTCTCCGGCGCCATCGCGCTGGGCGTGCGCTGGATTACCCGCGTGGAACACCGCATCGACCGCGTGGAGAACGAGCAGATCGCGCTGATGCGGGTCATGGCCAGCAGAGGCGATGTCGAGACGGCCCTGCAGCGCCTGGAACGGGCGCTGGCTCGGGTCGAGGAGCGCCTGCACACCGACGTCATGACCCTGCATGCCAAGATCGATGCCAGGATAGATGGACGTCTGGCGCAAGCGCGCGCCGCACCCGATGGAGCCTCGCGATGATCCGCTACGGACCCGATTTCGCCCCGCGCGGGCATCGGCCGACCACCGACATCATCCTGATCCACTGTTCCGCGACGCCGAACAGCCGGTCGACGCCGGCCGAGGCGATCGTCCGCTATCATATGGAGCGGCTCGGCTGGCGGTCCTGCGGCTACCACGTGGTGATCGAGCGCGACGGCACGGCCGTGGAGACGCTGGCGCCCGGCGCCATTGGCGCCCATTCGCGCGGCCTCAACGGGCGGGCGTTCGGGATCTGTCTGATCGGCGGGCTCGACGACCAGGGCCGGCCGGACGCCGGCTACAGCGCCGCCCAATGGGAAACCCTGGCCCGCGAGGTTGGCGTGGCCAAGCAGGTTTGGCCCGCCGCGGCCGTGATGGGGCACCGCGACGCGATCGCCCGCGGCCTGACCAGCGACGGGCCCAAGGCATGCCCCTGCTTCGATGCCGTCGCCTGGTGGGCGGAGACGATGCGCGACGCGGCCGAAGAGGACACCCCGCCGCCGGAACCGGACGGCGACAAGCTCAGGCTCGACCGGCCGCTGACCATCGACGCCGCGACCGTGGTGATCCAGCCGCGCTGAAAGCTGCCTGACACCGCCGATTCGACCCGCCGCCGGCGGGTTTTCTTGTGCCCACTCTCAGAAGGACCCAACCCATGATGACCATCCTGCTGCGCCTGCGCGAGCCGTCGACCTGGGCGGCGGTCGGCGGGGCGCTGGCGGCCTTCGGGGTCGCCACCGACGTGACGGCCGAGACCTGGGGTCAGATCGGCGTCGGCATCAGTGCCGTGATCGCCGCCGTCGGCGCGGCGCTGCCCGAACGCGGCGGCCGGCCGTGACCGCGCGGCGCTGCGCCGCGGGGTTGGCCGGGCTGGTCCTGGTCTCGGCAACGGCCTGCATGGACGTGACCGGCATGCGCCTGCCCGATCCCGGCGAGCGATGCCGCCTATATGCAGCGGCGATCGCCGTCTCTGAGGGTGCGCGCGCCGACCACAACGGGGCGCAGGCCCGCCGGCTCGACCTCTATCGGACCCTGTGGCATCAGCACTGCGCCGGTGGCGGGGCGGCGGTGGCCCCGGGGGGCTGACGCGGACCGCGCCAGCCGCCATACTGCGCCCCGGCCGGGCGCTTCTGCCCGCCGTCCCCAGCGCCCATCGGGAGGCATCGGCATGGTTCCGGTTCTTGGCCTGTTCGCCACGGCAGCGGTGGTCGGGATCGGGGCGGCCGTCGGGTGGCGGCTGGCGCGGAACCACCTCCCGCAGTTCCTGAATGGCCGGGAGCCGGCAACGGGTGAGGGGACGAAGCGGCCCCGGGTGATCGACGCGGACTATGTCGACGTCACCGATGCGGACGGTCCCGAGGCGGCCGTCCGCGCCCGGCGGCGCGACGCGGGGCCGGCCTGACGACCGGCGCGAGCGCGCGGCCATGGGCGCGTGATCATGAGCGTTCCGGGCGACCCCGGATCGGACCCGAGGGGCGGCGATCCGCGGCAATCGAACATCCTGCTGATCACGGTGGACCAGTGCCGGGGCGATGCACCTGCGCTGGGCGATGGCCCCCGGCCGGGCCAGGCGCCGACCCCCAATCTGGCGCGGCTGGCGGCGGCCGGCACCACCTTCACGCAGCACTTCACCCAGGCGTCGCCCTGCGGCCCGGCGCGGGCCAGCCTGCTGACCGGGCGATACCTGATGAACCATCGCTCGGTGCGCAACGGGACGCCGCTGGCGGACCACTTCGCCACCCTGCCGCGGGCGCTGCGCCGGGCGGGCTACGACCCGGCACTGATCGGCTACACCGACACCAGCGTCGATCCGCGCACCGTGCAGCCGGGCGACCCGAGGCTGACCACCTATGAAGGGGTGATGGCCGGGTTCTCGCCGGCGCTGGCGGTGGCGGAGGAACCGTTGGCCTGGCTCGCCGACCTGCGCGCGCGCGGTTTCGACGGCCCGCTGGATTACCCTGCGATCTACCGGCCGCGGCCAGGCAGCCGGACGACGGCCCAATACGACGCCACGATCAGCGACACCGCCTTCATGGTGGAGGCGGCGAGCCGCTGGATCGCGGCGCGCCGCGACCGGCCCTGGGCACTGCATCTCAGCCTGCTGCGCCCGCATCCGCCCTGGGTGGTGCCGCCGCCCTATGACCGGCTGGTCGACCCGGCGGATGTGGCGATGCCGGTGCGGGCGCCGTCGGTCGCCGCGGAGGCGGCGCGGCACCCGCTCTTGGCCTATCTGATGCAGCGGGTCGCGGCCGACAGTTTCTTCGTTGACGCCGAGGGGCCGGTCTCCGCCCTGTCGGAGAGCGACATCCGCCATGCCCGGGCCGCCTATGCCGGCCTGTTGGCCGAGGTCGACGCCGGGATCGGCCGCATCCTCGACACGCTGGAGCGCACCGGGCAGAACGACCGCACCCTCGTCGTCTTCACCAGCGACCACGGCGAGATGCTGGGCGATCACCACCTGTTCGGCAAGGACGGCTTCTTCGACGGCGCCTTCCACATCCCGCTGATCATCCGCGATCCGCATCGGCCGGCGCCGCCGGGCGGTCGGCGGATCGCGGATTTCACCGAGGCGGTGGACGTGATGGCGACGATCCTGGACTGGCTGGGCCGGCCGGTCCCGGGGGAGGTCGACGGCCGCTCGCTCTTAGGCTTCGTCGGCGGCGATCCGCCCGCCGGCTGGCGCGACGCGGTGATGTGGGAGTTCGATTTCCGCGACGTGCGCGACCGGGCGGCGGAGACACGGTTGGGCCTGACGCCCGACCAATGCTGCCTGGCGGTGGTTCGCGACCGCGACAGCAAGTACGTCCATTTCGCCGCCTTGCAGCCGATCCTGTTCGCACTGGACGAGGATCCGCACGAGCAGACCGACCGTGGGCATGACCCCGCGCTCGCGGCACGGCGGGTCGACCTGATGGACCGGCTGCTGACCCGCCGCCTGCTGCATGCGGAGCGTTCGCTCAGCAATCTCTCGGTCGGCCCCGGCGGGCTGGTCGCGTGGGAGGGACCGCGGGTCTAGACCCGCACCCTCACGCCGGGAAGGGGCCGGTCGGCGGCAGCGGGCCAACGTCGTCGGCCGTCAGCCGAACGCCGGTCAGGTCGGCATCCCGGAAGTCGGTTCGATGGATGTCGGCACCGGTCAGATCGGCATCAGCGAGATTGGCGCCGGCCATCACGGTATCGAGCAGATGCGCGTTGGCGAGCTGTGCCCCGCTGAGATTAGCGGCCCAGAAGCGCCCTGTTGGGGCGCCGTCCGGCGCGCGCAGGGGCGCTGGCGTCAGTCGTGCGGAGGTCAGGTCGGCCGCGCTCAGATTGGCGAAAGAGAGATTGGCCCCGGAGAGATCGACGCCGCGCAGGCAGGCGCCGCGCAGATCCGCGCCGGCAAGATCCGCCAAGGTCAGCGACGCGTTGGTCAGCACGGCGCCGCACAGCCGGGCGCCGGACAGCACCGCCCCGGCGAGATTGGCATTGCGCAGGTCGGCATCGGCCAGGTCCGCGGCTTCCAGTATCGCGCGCGATCCGCGGCTGCCGCCGCTTTCGATCCACCGCTCGTGATTGAACAGGATCCGGTGAACCTCGCCGGACATCGTGTCCATCTGCTTCACGAAGCGGGCGCCGGCCGTATCGGCGCTCGACCAGTCGCATCCCCAGTAGTCGACACCGATCAGATCGGCATCGCGGAACCGGCAGCCGTCGATCTGGGTGTCGTCCAGGATGGCGCCGGCGAGGCGTGCCCCGGTGCAGTCCGCATGGCGCAGGTCGGCCCCGGTCAGATCGGCGCTTTGCAGATTGCTGTGAGTGAAGTTGGCGCGGACCAGCACCGCGCCCCGCAGGCTGGCGCCGGTCAGGTTGCATTCCACGACGGTCGCATCGGGCAGGCGGACCCCATCCAACCGGGCATGGCTCAGGTCGCTCTCCACCAGTTGGACGCCGTGGCCGACGCCCGCCGAGCCCATCATCGCGGTGGCCTGATTCGCATCGCCGCGCAGCAACTGCCCGGTCCGGAAGTCGACCCGGCGCAATCGCGCGCGGTGAAACACGGCCCCGGTCAGCGTCGCCCCGCGCAGGTCGGCATCGACCAGGTCGCAGTCCTCGAACCGGCCGCCGGTGAGGTCGGCGGCATATAGGTCGGCCGCCCGCAGCCGTGCCCCGGCAAGCTGCGCGTGGCGAAGATTGCAGCCGGTCAGACGCGCCCCGCTGAGGTCCACGCCGCGCAGGTCGCGACCGGACAGATCGGCAAAGGCGAGATCGGCGCGCACCCCGTCGGTGGCCTTGGCGAGCCAGCGGCGGTGCCCTTCGAGGACGGTTGACAACGCGTTCGGCGACATCTTTCATGGTCTCGTAGAAATCTCGCGTAACTTACCTAAAATGCGAGGTTTTTCTGCTCCCCAACTGTCCCTTGATCATGCGATCCAACCCCTTAGGAAAGGATGAACGAGGCGGTCTCGTCCGGCCGGTGCCCGGTCGAAAAATCGCTCGATAGTCGAGTCCAATTATCTAAAATTCGCCTATTACGCGGCTGCCGCGCGAGAAATCGGTTCGCGCTGCTAAGGCGATGCGGACCTTGCGACCGGATCGTCGATCGACCCGACGGCTGGTGAGTGGCCCCAGGCCGGTTCGTCGTGGCGAGCCCGGGGATCGAACCATCGGTGCGGCGCGCGCACGGGGCAGTGCCGCCGGTGCGCGGGCGGGGCGACACCTTGAATGGCGGAGGTGCCGCATTCCCTTGGACGCCGTTAACTTTTTGCTTGCTCTCCTGCGGTGGACTGAGGTCTACCAGACACGATGCGATCCTGCCCAAAGGGGGCGTTGTGGCTGGGTCGCTTCGGCGATTCAGGTCAGTCGATCGGGGTCGCCGCCAAGCGGCAATCGGTGGCATCCCGCCGATCGACGACACCGGCGTCAGCAAGGGCGTCAAGGACGTCTAAGAAGAGAAACGGGACTGAGGGGATCAAGGGTGGTCAGTCGCAGGATGCTGTTGAAGACGGGCGCCGTCGCGGCCGTCGGCTGCACGCTCCCGATGGGCTTGGCGCTGGCAAGTAGCGGCCGGCGCAGCGTCACCCTTCTGGAGACCCATCGCAACGAGGTGCTGACCGCCGAGTACTGGGTGGACGGCTGGTACAATCCCGACGTGCTCGCCCAGATCAATTGGATCATGCGCGACTGGCGGACCGACGAGTACCGGCCGATGGACCCGGGCCTGCTCGATATCCTGCATGTCCTTCAGAACGAGTTGGGGCGCGGCGAGCCGATCCACATCATCAGCGGCTACCGCTCGCCCACCACCAATGCGATGCTGGCGGCGCGCAACCGCGGGGTCGCGCGCAACAGCTATCATATCCGGGGCCAGGCGGCCGATATCCGCCTGCCGTCGACCGATCTGCGGTCCTTGCGCAACCTGGCGATGGACCTGGAGGCCGGCGGCGTCGGCTATTACCCGCGATCCAATTTCGTTCACGTCGACACAGGACCAGTCCGCGACTGGTGACCGGTCGCAGGCGCTTCTAGCCGGGCGTCGCAGCCTCAGATACAGCAGATACCGCGTCGCAGGTGCCAAGCGCGCGCAGCGGTGCCGTCGCCGCCACTTGTCCCGACGGGCCCAGGACCGACGTCAGCAGGTCATGCGCCGGGTCCGTGCCCGCGCCGGGGGTGCGGAGCGGCCGGACCCGGATCGACCGGCCGTCGCCGGCCGTGGCGAAGTCGACGCCGATCGGGACCCAGCGCGCAGCGGCTGCGTGCAGGCGGCCGTCCGACCCCTCCGCCAGGCTGACCAGCAGGACGATCGAGGTTCGGCGCGCCAGGCTGCGCTGGTTGCTGACGAAGTTGCCCAGCGAGTAGGCGACCAGCCCCAGGCGGCCGTCCGCGGTCGTGACCCGCTCCAGGGGCTGTACGACATGCGGGTGGCTGCCGATCACCGCGGCGGCTCCGGCGTCGAGCATCTGACGGGCCAGGTCGCGCTGGCGGTCCAACGGGTCGTGGCTGTACTCCGCCCCCCAATGCGGCGTGGCGATCACCGCGTCGATGGCCGGGTCCGTGGCGAGCCGGCGAATGGTGTCCAGCACCTCTTGCCGGTCGTCGTAGCACATCAGGACCTGGCCGGCCGGGTCGGGGATGCCGTTGGTGCCGTAGGTGCAGGCCAGCCAGGCGATCCGGTAGCCGCGGGCCTCGGTGATCGCGTGCCAGGGCGCCGCGGGGCCGGCGCTGTGCCGCGTGCCGGTGGCGCGCACACCGGCCGCCGCCAGCGCCGCCAGCGTCCGGTCGACGCCGATGCCGTAGCGGTCCAGCGAATGGTTGTTGGCGGTGGAGACCACGTCCACCCCGGCGCGCGCCAAGGCCGCAGCGACCGTAGAGGGGTAGTTGAACATCGGATAGCCGCTGTAGACGGCGCCGTCATAGACCCCGACCGGATGGTCGACCAGGCGGCCCTGGGCGGTCACCCCGTCGGCCAGCGGCCCTTCCAGATTGGCATAAGTGATGTCTGCGCCGCCCAGCAGTGCGGCGAGGTCCGACCACAGGCCGAAATGGCCGGTGGGGGCGCGGGCCGCCTCCTCCTGGACGGCGTCGTGCAGCAGCACGTCGCCGACCGCTGCCACGACCACCTCGCTCGACGGCAGCACGGTGTCGGTCAGGGTCAACATAGGCTGGTCCCCCGGGACCCGGCAGGTTGGCGCCTCGGCGGGCGTCGGCACGGCTGCGACCGGTGCCGGTCCGGCCGCACGATCCGCCGCACAGCCGATCGACAGGGCGGCCAGCAAGAGTGTCGAGAGACGTATCGAGAGATGGCGGCCGATCCGGCCGGCGGGAGGGGTCGGCACCGGAATCTCACCCTGTCGCTCAGGCCATGGCACGCCCATATCTACCTCGGTAGGGGACGATTTCCCAGGATCTCGGGGGGCCAGGGTCATGCCGGCGCCGATCGACCGATCCCATAGGCCTGTCCGCGTGACGCGCCATGCGTCGCGCCGGCCGGAGGGCACGCGGCCCCCGGGCGGGCCGGGCCGCGACGGCGACCGCTGGGCCCTGGCCGGGCGGTTGGCCGACCGTCTCGGCTTCGCCTTCCTCGCCCATGTCTTCTTTCCGGTCTCCACCGCGGCCTTGGCGGCCGACAGGGTCCCGCGCGATGCCGGTGCGGCCGGCCAGCGGCTGGCGGATGAGGCGCTGGCCAGCCAGCGGCGCTGGCGACACCTGGTCTTCGGCGATCGGCCGGCGGAGACGGCGGCGCTGAAGCGGGCGGATGCCCGGCGGCGCATCCTGGCGACGACGGCGCTGGCGTCGCGTTTTGCGTCTCTGCCGCGGTTGATGACCCGCACCCCGCCGCCGCCGATCGACTGGCGGTTTCCGCCGCCGACTCAACCTGTCCCGGCGCCGCTCGGCCCCCCGGCCTGGATGCCGGATGGTGGCGGGCGGGTGCGGTTGAGCCGTCCGGTGCCGCGGCGGGAGCGGTTGGAGTACTGGGTGGAGTTGGTCGATCCCGCAGAGGACATCACCGGCTATGCGCGGCTGACCCGGCCGGTGGGTGGCCGGCCCCGCGGCACCATCGTCTTCGCCACCGGCATCGGGATGGAGGAGGACCGCCTGGTCTCCGCCGATGCTGCGGCGCGCCGGGCGGTGCGCGAAGGGTGGGCCTGGCTGGAGCTGGTGGCCGAGGATCATGGGCTGCGTTGCGCGGCCGGCCGCTTCTCCGGCGAGGCACTGATGGCCGGTGGGCCGCCGGGGCTGGCCCGCCATCTCAGGCGCGAGGCGCGGGAAATCGCCGGGCTGGTGGCCTGGGTGCGCCGGCGCTGGGGTGGCCCGGTCGTCGTCGCGGGGGTGTCGCTGGGCGCCTATGCCACGACGCTCGGCCTGACCGGCGGACCGGACTGGCCGGCCGCGGCGATGCCCGACGGGGCGCTCTTGGTGGCGCATGGCGATGGTGCCGGCCGGGCGGCGCTGGGCGGGGACCTGTTCCGCCGCCTCAAGCTGCGCGACGCACTGGCCGATGCCGGCTGGACCGACGCGCTGCTCGGCGCCTGGACCGACGCGCTGCGGCCGGCCGGGCCGCCGGGCTGCCGGCCGCAGGCGATCTTCTCGGTGACTGGGGCGGCCGACCAGCTCATCCCGCCGGAGGATGCCGCCGCTCTGCTCGACCGCTGGGGGGTGCCGGCGGAGAACCGGCTGGTGGTCGGCTGGGCCGGCCATCTGACCGTGCCGACGGTGGCGCTCAACCATCGCTGGGCCTGGGACCGGCTGGCGGCGTTGGCGGCGGCATCGGGGACGCCGGCCGCCGATTGAGGTGATGTTCGCACCGGGTGTTGCCGGTATGTTCCATATATGTTCTTATGAGCGTCCGTCGTTCCGCAACCGACCGGATGCCCTGCCCCATGTCTCGCCCGATGTCCCGCCGGATTCTCGCCCTTTGGCTGCCCGCGCTGCCGACCGACCGGGTCCATCGCCACCGGCGCCCGCCGGCGGGAGACACGGTCGAACCGCCCCTGGTGATCGCCGATACCCTGGCCAATCGGCGCGTGGTGGTGGCGGTGGACGACCGGGCGGCGGCGCTCGGCCTGGTGCCGGGCATGGCGCTGGCCGATGCCCGGGCCGTCTGCCCGACGCTGGCCGCCCATCCGGCCGATCCGGCGGGCGATGCCCAGGCGCTGGCCGGGCTGGCCGACTGGTGCGGGCGCTATACGCCGCTGGTCGCCGTCGCCGGCCCGGACGGTTTGTTCCTCGACATCACCGGGGCCACCCATCTGTTCGGCGGAGAGGCGGGATTGGCCCGCGACCTGCTGCGCCGGCTCGCCGGCTTCGGCTATGCCGTGCGGCTGGCGGTCGCCGGCACCCCCGGAGCCGCCTGGGCGGTGGCCCGGGTCGGGCCGGCGGCCGGCTGGTCGGGCGGCCGGCTGGGCGAGGCGCTGGTGGCGCCGGGGGCGCAGCGCACGGCGCTGGCCGGGCTGGCGGTGGCCGGCCTGCGCCTGGACGCTGCCGTGGTTGCGGGGCTGGAACAGGCGGGCCTGACTCGGATCGGCGATCTCGGCGCCTGCCCGCGGGGGCCGCTGGCCGCGCGCTTCGGCCGCGGGCTGCTGGCGCGCCTGGACCAGGCGATGGGTGCGGTGGGGGAGGCGATCAGCCCTCGCCTGCCGGCCTCTTCGCATCGGGTCTTGCTGCGCTTTGCCGAGCCGCTTGGCCGGCATGAGGATATCGCCGCGGCGATCGACCGGGCGGCGCAGGATCTGTGCCGCAGCCTCGACCGCCGGGGCGACGGCGCCAGCCGCATCGCGCTGACGCTCTGGCGGGTCGACGGCCAGGTAATCCGCCGGACCGTCGGCACCAGCCGGCCGACCCGCCGGCCGGCGGTGATCTGCCGGCTGTTGGGCGAGCGTCTCGATGGCATCGACGCCGGCTTCGGGATCGAGACGGTGGGGCTGGCGGCCTCGGAGACCGCCCCGCTCAGCCCGCATCAGGACGATTTCGCCGGGGCGGCGGCGGCGACCGGCGCGGTGGCGCTGGGCGAGCTGGTGGACCGCCTGATGGTCCGCCTGGGCGACGATGCGGTCTGGCAGCCGGCGGTGGCCCAGAGCCATTGGCCGGACCGCACCGTCGCCCGCCGGCCGGTGGCGGCGCCCCCGCGCCGCCGGGGGCAGGGTGCCGGCACGGATGCTGCCCCGGCGACGTGGCCGGCCGATCGGCCGCGCCCGGTCCGCCTCCTGCCGGTGCCGGAGCCGGTGGAGGCGATCGCCCCGGTGCCCGACGATCCGCCCATGGTCTTCCGCTGGAAGGGTGTGGCCTATCGGGTCGCCCGCGCCGACGGACCGGAACGGCTGACGCCGGAATGGTGGCGGCGCGGGCGGGGCCGCGACCGGCGGCGGTCGCGCGACTATTACCGGGTGGAGGATGCGCAAGGCCGCCGCTTCTGGCTCTACCGGGAAGGCAGCTACGCCCCCGAGACGCCGACCCGCTGGTTCCTGCACGGCCTGTTCGCCTAGCAGGCTGCTGAAAAACGCCAGACCTAACCTTGAACGTCATTCCCGCGCAGGCGGGAATCTTTTCGTTTCAAGCGGTTGGAGGTTCCCGCCTGCGCGGGAACGACGTTGGGAAGATGTTTTTCAGCAACCTGCTAGAGCATTTTTCAGCCGGGTGGATTTACCCGGCAACTCGGAAAACGCGTTGGAACAAGATGATAGAGCGTGTTGGCTGACACTGGTCAGCCAACACGCTCTAAGGGGGCGGCATGGACGGCTATGCGGAGTTGCAGGTCACCAGCAACTTCTCCTTCCTGCGCGGTGCCTCGCATCCGGAGGAGCTGGCGGTCACCGCCGCGGCGCTGGGCCATCGGGCGATCGCGATCGCCGACCGCAATTCGCTGGCCGGCGTGGTGCGGGCGCATACCGCCTGCCGCCAGGCGGGGCTGCGCCTCGTGGTGGGCGCGCGGCTCGACCCGGTGGACGGGCCGTCCTTCCTGTGCTTTCCGCGGGACAAGCCGGCCTATCAGCGGCTGTCGCGGCTGATCACGCTGGGCCGGCGTCGGGCGGCCAAGGGCGATTGCCGGCTGACCCAGGACGACATCGCCGGCCATGCCGCGGGGCAGATCCTGGTGGCGGTGCCGCCCGACAGCCCGGGCGCGCCGGTGCTAGACGCCTTCGCCGGCGATCTGGTGCCAGCGCTCGCCCGCTTCGCCGCCCTGCCGGCCGGCGACCGGCCAAGGCTCTATCTCGCCGCCAGCCCGCTCTATGCCGGGGCCGATAACAAGCGGATCGGCCGGCTGGCCGCCATCGCCGCCCGGCTCGCCCTGCCGCTGGTGGCGACCAACGACGCGCTCTACCACGACCCGGCGCGCAAGCCGTTGGCCGATGTGCTGACCTGCATCCGCGAACGCTGCACGATTGCCGAGGCCGGCTGGCGCCTCGCCGCCAATGCCGAGCGCCATTTGAAGCCGGCGGCGGAGATGCGCCGGCTGTTCCGCGGCCAGGACGCGGCCGTCGCGGCGACGTTGGAGATCGCGCAGGCCTGCCGGTTCAGCCTCGACGAACTGCGCTACGACTATCCCGACGAGGTCTCCGGCACCGGCGAAGGCGCGCAAGCGACGCTGGCGCGGCTGACCTGGGAGGGTGCGGCGGTGCGCTATCCGGACGGCGTGCCCGACCGGGTTGCCGCGCAGCTTGCCCACGAGTTGGCGCTGATCGAGGAACTCGGCTACGCCCCCTATTTCCTGACGGTCCAGGACATCGTGCGCTTCGCCCGGTCCCGCGACATCCTCTGCCAGGGGCGCGGCTCGGCCGCCAATTCCGCGGTGTGCTTCGTGCTGGGCATCACCGCGGTCGACCCGGACCGCGCCGATCTGCTGTTCGAACGCTTCGTCTCCGCCGCGCGCAACGAGCCGCCGGATATCGACGTCGATTTCGAGCATGAGCGGCGCGAGGAGGTGATCCAGTACGTCTACGCCAAATACGGGCGCGACCGCGCCGGGCTGACGGCGACCGTCATCTGCTATCGCGGCCGCGGCGCGCTACGCGATGTCGGCAAGGCGATGGGCCTGTCGGTGGATACCGTGGCCCGGCTGTCGGGCACGCTGTGGGGCTGGTATGGCGACGACCTGGAACCGGCCCGCCTGGCCGAGGCCGGCCTCGATCCCGCCGACCGTACTTTGCGCCAGACCCTGGCGCTGGCCCGCCAGATCCAGGGCTTCCCGCGCCACCTGTCCCAGCATGTCGGCGGCTTCGTGATCAGCCGCGGGCCACTCAGCGATCTGGTGCCGGTGGAGAACGCGGCGATGGCCGACCGCACGGTCATCCAGTGGGACAAGGACGACCTCGACGCGCTGGGCATCCTGAAGGTCGATGTGCTGGGCCTCGGCATGCTGTCCTGCGTGCGCCGCGGCTTCGCGCTGTTGGCGGAGGCCTATGGCCGGTCGCTCGATCTGGCGAGCGTGCCGCCGGAAGATCCGGCGGTGTACGACATGCTGTGCCGCGGCGACAGCCTGGGCGTCTTCCAGGTGGAAAGCCGGGCGCAGATGGCGATGCTGCCGCGCCTCAAGCCGCGCACCTTCTACGACCTGGTGATCGAGGTGGCGATCGTCCGGCCGGGGCCGATCCAGGGCGACATGGTGCATCCCTATCTGCGCCGCCGCAGCGGGGAGGAGGCGGTGGACTACCCCTCCGGCGATCTCGCCCGAGTCTTGCGCAAGACCCTGGGCGTGCCGCTGTTCCAGGAGCAGGCGATGCAGATCGCCATCGTCGGCGCCGGCTTCACCCCGTCGGAGGCCGATCAGCTCCGCCGCGCCATGGCGACCTTCCGCAAGCTGGGCGACATCCACCGCTTCGCCGACAAGATGATCGGCGGCATGTTAGAGCGCGGCTATGACGAGGACTTCGCGCGGCGCTGCTTTCGCCAGATCGAGGGCTTCGGCACCTACGGCTTTCCGGAGAGCCATGCCGCCAGCTTCGCGCTGCTCGTCTATGTCTCGTCCTGGCTGAAATGCCATTACCCGGCGGTTTTCGCCGCGGCGCTGCTGAACAGCCAGCCCATGGGCTTCTACGCCCCGGCGCAGATCGTCCGCGACGCGCGCGAGCATGGCGTGCCAGTGCGCGCGCCGGACGTCAATTTCTCCCAATGGGATTGCAGCCTGGAGCCGGTGGGGGAGGGGCGGTTTGCGCTCCGCCTCGGCCTGCGCCTGGTCAAGGGGTTGGCGCGGGAGGAGGCCGACCGGCTGGTCGCGCGGCGCGAGGCCGGCGGGCTGTTCGACGGCGTCGCGGCGCTGTGGCGGGCCGGCACGGTGTCGGCGGCGACGCTGGAGACCCTGGCGCGGGCGGATGCCTTCCGCTCCCTCGGCCTCGACCGGCGCGAGGCGCTGTGGGCGGTGCGCGGGCTCGGGGCCCCGCCGCTGCCGCTGTTCCGCAGCCTCGACCGGGCGGCGGCGGAGCCGGCGGTGGCCCTGCCGGCAATGGCGATGGGCGAGCAGGTGGTCGGCGATTACGAGACCATCTCGCTGACCTTGAAGGCGCATCCGGTGGGCCTGCTGCGCGACCGGCTGGCGGCGGCGGGCTGGCAGCCGAATGGCGGGCTCGCCGCGGCGAAAGACGGCGCGTCGGTGCGTCTGGCCGGCCTGGTGCTGGTGCGCCAGCGGCCGGGCAGCGCGAAGGGCGTCATCTTCATCACCATCGAGGACGAAACCGGCATCGCCAATCTGGTCGTGCTGCCGCCGGTGTTCGAGCGACTGCGGCGGGAGGTACTGCGCGCCCGCCTGCTTGGCGCGGTCGGCCGGGTGGAGCGGCGCGAGGCGGTCATTCATGTCCGGGTCGACCGGCTGGTCGATCTGTCGGCCTGGCTGGCCGACCTGGTGCCGGCGCGCGGGCAGGCCAGCGGCCCGGCGCTGGCCCGCCATCTCGCCCGCGCCGACGAGGTGCGCCGGCCGACCCGCGACCACCGCGACGAGCCTGCCACCTTGCAGAAGGCGCGCAGCTTCCGCTAACGCTGGCGGCGCCGGCTTTTTGCGCCTTTCCATTCCGTCGTCGTGGCGATCGGTCCCGAACACCCGTGCCCTTGCAAGAAGAGACAGCCCTATCCGCCGGACCGCTCCGCGTCGGCGTCACCATCGATCTGGAATGGACGCCGCATGCCGGCGGCCACGTCAAATGCTGGGAACGCTTCGCGGAGGCCGCGGCGGCGGTCCCCGACGCGGTCGACCTCACCGTTTATCTGATTGGCCGGACGCTCCAGACGCGCGCGATCGCCGACACGGTGCGCTTCGTCCATCTGCCACCGGCCTTCGGCACGCAGCGCCTGCCCTTCGTGCGCACCGGCACCGGCGCGACCGATCTCGCCCGCTTCCACCCGGCATTGGCCCGCCGGCTGGCCGCCCATGACGTGCTGCACGCCACCCATAGCTTCGCCTTCAGCCGCACCGCCCGGCGGGTCGCCGAGCGGCAGGGCCTGCCGCTGGTCAGCTCCATCCACACCGACCTCGCGGTCTTCACGCCGGTCTACACCCGCCGGTCGGTGGAGGCGCTGCTCGGCCGGCACCGGGTCAGCGGGTGGCTGATCGACGGCCTCGACCTGACCGGCCGGGCGACGGCCGGCGTGCTGCGGCGCGAGGCCGGCATCCTCGCCGCGTCGCGCCATGTGCTGATCACCAATCCGGCCGACCGCGCCCGCAGCGCCGCCCTGGTGGGCGATGGGAATGTCAGCCAGCTCCGCCGCGGCATCGACCGCGACCGCTTCCACCCGCGCCACCGCGATCGCGCGCGGCTGGCCCGCACTCTCGGTGTGCCGGAAGACCGCCTGCTCGTCCTGTTCGCCGGCCGGGTCGACGAGACCAAGGGCGCGGGCCTGGCTGCGGCGGCCGTCGCGGCGCTGCGGACGGAGGGCCGGCCGGTGCATTTCCTGGTGCTGGGCGCCGGGGCGGAGGCCGCGGCGATCGCCGACCGGCTGGGCCCCGACGCCACGCTGCCGGGGCCGGTCGAGCAGGCGGACCTGGCCTGGATGATGGCCAGCGCCGATCTCTTCCTCTTCCCCTCCTTCAGCGAGGTCCTGGGCAATGTCGTGCTGGAGGCCAAGGCTTGCGCCTTGCCGGTGATCGTCGCGGACCATCCCGGCACGGCGCAGAACATCGCCGTACCCGGCATCGACGGGTTGCTGGTCGGCGACCGGCAGGCCGGCGGCTGGACGGACGCGCTGCGCGACCTGGTCGACGACGCGCCGCGCCGCCAGGCGATCGGCCGCGCCGCCCGCGTCGATGCGGAGACGCGGGTGCCCGACTGGCTGGACGTGGTGAAGGCCGATCTGCTACCGGTCTGGCGCGCCGCGGCGGGCAGAAGGAGCGCTTGAGCGCCCCCGCCCGCGGCCTTTCTCGGAACGCCTGAACTTATGGTCAAGATCGGTCTCTGGGTCGCGCTGCTGGCCGGTGCGGCCTTGTTTGCCGGGCTCTTGGCGGTGCGCGGCGTCGACGACGTGCTGGCCGCCTTTGCCACGGCCGGCTGGGGCCTGGCGCTGGTGGCCATGCTCTATGCCGGCGCGCTGGTGGTGGCGGGCCTTGCCTGGGCCAGCCTGTTCCGCCCGCCGCCGCCACGTCTGCCGGGCGTGCTGGTGCTGCGCTGGATCGCGTTCTCGGTCAACCAACTCCTGCCGGTCGCTCAGCTCGGCGGGGAGGTGTTGCGCGCGCGGCTCTTGGCGCATCGCGGCGTCGACGCGCCGACGGCCGGAGCCAGCGTCGTCGTCGACATGACGTTGGGTCTGGCGAGCCAAGCGCTGTTCACCCTGGCCGGCGTGGCGCTGTTGGCCCTGGCCGGCGGCGCGGTCGGCCTCGGTGCCGGTATCGCGTTGATCGCTGCGGTCGCCGCCATGGCGCTGGTCTTCCTGCGCGTGCAGCGGCGCGGCTTCTTCTCCCGCCTCGCCGGGCTGGTGGAGAAGGCGGCCGGCGGGCGCGACCTGACGCGGGTCACCGGCGGCGCGGCCGCGCTGGATGCGGCGGTGCTGGCGATCTATCGCCGGCCGGGGCGGATCTTCGCGGGTTTCCTCGGCCGGCTTGCCGTATGGGTGCTGTTCGCGCTGGAGACCTGGCTGATCTTCCACCTGATCGGCCATCCGATCAGCTTCACCGATGCGCTGATCATCGAGGCGTTGGTTCAGGCGGTGCGCACCGCCGGGTTCCTGGTGCCCGGCGCGCTGGGCATCCAGGAAGGCGGCTATCTGGTCTTCGCGGCCGCCGTCGGCGCGCCGGCGGACCTTGGCCTGGCGGTGTCGCTGATCAAACGGGCGCGCGACCTGATGCTCGGCCTGCCGGGCCTCGCCGTCTGGCAGGCGGGTGAGGTGGCACGGTTGCGACGGCGCTCAGCCGGGGCCGGTGATCGCGCGGCCGTCGGCGGCGAACAGGTGGCAGCGCGCGGGATCGAGGTGGACGCCGACTGAGGCACCACGCGCGAGGGGTCTGTCGCCGCTGTCGGCGATCTGCGCCACCAGGGTTCCGCCGGCGGCCAGTTCCAGATGAACCAGGGTCAGCGCGCCCAAGGGTTCGACCATCCGCACCGTCGCGGCGATCGCCGACGCGTCGCCCTCAGCCGGGGGCGCCGTCAGCGCCACATGCTCCGGACGGATGCCGAGGGTGAGCGGCGTGCCGTCCGGTGCGTCGGCGGGCAGCACCAAGGTCCCCAGGCCGTCGGCGGCTACCGCCACGCGGTCGGGCGCGGTGCGTCCGACCACCCGCACATCCAAAAAATTCATGCGGGGTGAGCCGATGAAGCCGGCGACGAAGCGGGTCGCCGGCCGGTGGTAGAGGTCGAGCGGCCGGCCCGCCTGTTCCAGCCGGCCGCCGTTCAGCAGGGCGATGCGGTCGGCCAGCGTCATCGCCTCCACCTGGTCATGGGTGACATAGACGATGGTGGCGCCGAGGCGCTCATGCAGGCGCTTCAGCTCGACCCGCATATCCGTGCGCAACGCGGCATCCAGGTTCGACAGCGGCTCGTCGAACAGGAAGACGGCCGGCTGGCGCACGATCGCCCGGCCGATGGCGACGCGCTGGCGCTGACCGCCGGAGAGCTGCGCGGGGCGGCGGTCCATCAGCCCGTCGATCTGCAGCAGCCGCGCGGTGTCGGTCACCGCCGCCGCCAGCGCCGCCCGGTCGCGCCGCCGCTCGCGCGTCAGGCCGAAGGCGATGTTCTCGAACACCGTCATATGCGGATAGAGCGCGTAGGACTGGAAGACCATGGCGACGCCGCGCGCCGCCGGCGGCCGGTCGGTGACGTCGCGCCCGGCGATGGCGATGCGACCGGCGCTGACGTCCTCCAGCCCGGCGATCAGGCGCAGCAGCGTCGACTTCCCGCAGCCCGACGGGCCGACGACGACGAGGAATTCGCCCGCCGCGACGTCGAGGTCCAGCGGCGCCAGCGCCGTCGTGCCGCCGAACCGCTTGGCCACGCCGCTGAGCGAAAGGCCGCCCGCCGCCAAGAGCCTAGCCCTTCACCGCGCCGGCCGTCAGCCCGGCGACGATGCGGCGCTGGAAGACCAGCACCAGCGCCACCAGCGGCACGGTGACGATGACGGAGGCGGCCATGATCTGCCCCCAAGGCAGCTCGAACGCGCTGGCCCCGCTGATCAGCGCGATCGCCACCGGTACGGTGCGCTGGTCGTTGGTCAGGGTGAAGGTCAGCGCGAACAGGAACTCGTTCCACGCGGCGATGAAGGCGAGCAGGCCCGCCGCCACCAGGGCCGGCGCCATCAGCGGCAACAGAACGCGCCGGAGGCGGGTCAGCGGCCCGGCACCGTCGACCATCGCCGCCTCCTCCAGCTCGCGCGGCAGGTCGGCCATGAAGGCGGTCAGGATCCACACCGTCAGCGGCAGCGTGAAGATCAGATAGGACAGCACCAGCGCGCCCAGCGTGTTGTACAGCTCCAGCCACCGGATCAGCCCGAACAGGCCGGACAGCACGGCGATCTGCGGGAACATCGACACGCCGAGGATGGTCATCAGTACCGTGCGCCGCCCGCGGAAGCGGATGCGGCCCAGCGCATAGGCCGCGCCGACCGCCACCGCGAGCGACACCAGCGTGGTCGCGCCGGCCACGATCGCGGAGTTCGCGACGGCGCGGGCGAAGGGCTGCTCGGTGAACACGGCGACGTAGTTGGCGAGGCTCGGGCTCTCCGGCCAGAGCCGCGTGTCGAACAGCGCTGGCCCGGTCTTCAGCGAGCTGACGACGGCCCAGTAGAACGGGAACAGCGTGTAGACCATCAGGCCGGCGACGACGGCGTAGAAGGCGACGCGACCGGCGTGCCGGCGCAGCCGATAGGCGGGCGGCAGCCTCACCGCCGCCCCTCCGGCTCGATCCGGCCGATCAGCACCAGCAAGGCCGTCGCCGCGGCGGCGATGGCGAAGACCGCGGTGGCCGCGGCGGAGCCCGCGCCGACATCCTGAAACTCGATCATCTGCCGGCGCGCATAGACCGACATCGCCAGCATGTCGTCGGCATTGCTGGTCAGGAGGTAGAAGAGGTCGAACACGCGCAGCGCGTCGAGGGTGCGGAAGATCACCGCCACCATCAGCGCCGGCAGGATGAGCGGCAAGGTGACCCGCGCGAAGAGACGCACCGGGTGCACGCCGTCCAGCCGGGCGGCCTCGTAGATCTCGTTCGGCAGCGTCTGCAGGGCCGCCAGCAGCAGCAGCGCCATGAAGGGCGTGGTCTTCCACACATCCACCGCGATGATGGCGGCCAGCGCCGTCGCCGGCTCCGCGGTCCAGGCGATCCGCTCGGCGATCAGCCCGAGATCCAAGAGCACCGCGTTCACCACGCCCACCTGGTCGTTCAGCATCCAGCCCCAGAGCTGGGCGGATACCACCGTCGGGATCGCCCAGGGGATCAGCACGGCGGCGCGCAACAGCCCGCGGCCCGGCAGATGGGCATGCAGGATCAGCGCGATCGCCAGGCCGAGCGCCAGCTCCAGCGAAACGGACACGACGGTATAGAAGACCGTGTTGGCGACCGAGCGCCACCACACCGGGTCGGCCAGCAGGCCGTGCCAGGCGAAGACGGCGGCCCGGTCGACCGGACCGGCCAGTGCGGCGCCGGTGTCCCAGTCGTAGAAGGCGTCCGTGTCGGGCCGGTAGAGCAGGGCGGCCCCGGTCGCGTCGTCATAGACGAAATAGCCGCCGGCCTCCTCATCCCAGGCGTCGGGGGCCGGCCCGTAGCGCAGATAGTTGTCGGTGCCGACGAAGCGGGCCTGATGGCCGGCATCGAGCCGGCTGTCGGTCAGGCTGAGCCAGACGGTGGAGACCAGCGGCCAGCCGGCCACCAGCACCAGCACCAGAAGCGCGGGCGCCAGGAACAGCCAGGCGGTGCGAGCGCGCGCCCGGGCGAGCGGGCCGGCGTCGCGGGCGCGGTCCACCGGCGAAAAAGGCGCGGTGCCGGGCGGCTACCAGCGGCCGCCGCGGCTGAGCTGCATCAGGTCGCCATGAGCCTCCGCCAGGCGCGCAGCACCATCGGCATTGCCGCTCAGCACGTCGTGCACTGCGCCGTAGACGATGGCCGAGGCCTCGTTATAGGCGGTGCCGGTCACGGCCGCCGGTCGGGCGACTGCTTCGCGGAGCGTCGCCGGCAGGAAGGCGAGGAAGGGCGCGGCCTCCAGCACGGCCGCGTCCTCGTAGAGCGCCGGGCGGGTCGGCGCGAAGCTGCCGGCGATGGCGCGCTCACGCTGGACCGCTTCCGACGTCATGAACCGCGCCAGATCGGCGGCCAGGTCCGGGTGGCGCGTGTAGGCGGATACGGCGAGGTGCTGGCCACCCAGCGTGGCGGCATGGCGGGCCTCCGGCCCCGCGCCGCGCGGCAGCGGGGCGACGTCGAAGCTTCCGGCGATCGGGCTGTCGGGGCTTTGGCCCAGGGCGTAGGCATAGGGCCAGTTGCGCATGAACAGGGCATCGCCGGACTGGAAGACGGCGCGCGCATCCTCTTCGGCATAGGTCAGGATGCCCGGCGGCGACAGGGTGCCGACCCAGCCGGCGGCGCGGTCCAGCGCGCGGGCGGCGGCCGGGTTGTCCAGCGTGATCGACCCGTCGGGGCCGATGAAGGTGCCGCCGCCTTCGCTGGCCACCCATTCCAGGGCGTTGCAGGTCAGCCCCTCATAGGCGCGGCCCTGCCAGACGAAGCCCCAGAAGCGGTCGTTGCCGGCCGCGCGCTCGGCCGCCTGCACGACCGCCGCCGCCGCTTCCAGGTCGTCCCAGGTCTCCGGCACGTCGAGGCCGTGTTCCGCCAGGAGGTCGCTGCGGTAGTAGAGGACGGCGGCGTCGGTGAACCAGGGCAGGGCGAGAATCGCATCGCCGCTGCGGACGCTGTCCGCGGTCGCCGGGAAATGACCATCGAGTGTCCCGTCGGGCAGATGGGGCGCGAGGTCCAGGAGATGGTCGCCAAGGATGCCCGGCCACACGACGTCGAGCTGCAGCACGTCGATGTCCGGCGACTCTGCGGCGAGAAGCTGCTGGTAGAGGGCGAGCTGCTCGCTGGCGGCGTTCGGCGGGTGGACGATCTCGACCGTATTCCCGGTTTCGTCCGCCCAGGCCTGGGCGGCTTCGCGGCACAGATCGCTCTCGGTGCCGAGCGCACTGCAGGCGACGGTCAGGTTCGCGGCGGCCGCCGGGCCGATGGTCCCGGCGATCAGGCCGGCGGTCAGCGCAAGCCGGCGCGCGGTGCGCCGCACCCGGTCTTGAAGCGGGATCGTCGTCATGGTCTTCGCCTCCTCGCACGAGCCCTCAGCCTAGGCACGCGGGAGGCGAAGGCAACACCCAACTGTTCGTTCGGCAAGCCGTTGTAATGATTTTGCAAATCAATCGCAATTGACAGCCGCCGGCATCCGCGATAGCAGGGAGACGATGCATGTCCCCCCGTTTGCGCGGATCGGCGCCGATGTACATCTGCATCTGTAATGCCCTGACCGACCGAGACGTTGCGGCGGCGATCGATGGCGGATCGGCCACGGTCGAGGACGTCTACAGCTTCAACGGCTGTCAGCCGCAATGCGGGCGCTGCATGTTGGCCGTTCGCCGCGCGTTGAACGGCCGATCCGGGATCTCGCGAGGCGACACCTACACACCTTATCTGCTGGCGGCGGAATAGCGGTTGTTCACGGCCGGCGCGCGGTCTGGCAACGCTCCTAGGCTCGGCGTATAGGAGAGGGCGCGCGGCATCTCATCGCCGCGCCGACCCATCCGTCAGCTTGCCGCCGCCGTCATGCCCGACCACGCCATCATCATCGATACCGATCCGGGTATCGACGACGCCGTCGCGATCTTCACCGCCTTGGCGTCGCCGGAGATCGAGGTGCTCGGCCTGACGACGGTCGGCGGCAATGTCCCGGTGGCGCAGACGACGCGCAACGGGCGGGCGATCGTCGCGCTGGCCGGGCGGCACGCGGTGCCGGTTCTCCAGGGCTGCGGGCGGCCGCTGATCCTCGATCCCCAGACGGCGGAGACCGTGCATGGGTCGGACGGCCTGGCCGATCTCGACCTGGCGGTGCCGGACGGCCCGGCGGCGGCGGCGCACGCGGTCGACTGGATCGTGGAGACGGTGGCGGGCCGCCCCGCCGGCAGCGTGACGCTGTGTGCGCTGGGGCCGCTGACCAACGTCGCGGCGGCGTTGGTGCGCGCGCCGGACCTTGCAGAGCGGTTGGCCGGCATCGTGCTGATGGGCGGGTCGGTCTTCGTCGGCGGCAACACGACGGCGGTGGCGGAGTTCAATATGGCGGTCGACCCGCACGCCGCGGACATCGTGTTCCGCAGCGGGGCGGCCTTGACCATGGTGCCGCTGGACTGCACCCACAAGGCGCTGATGACCAACCGGTGGATCGAGCAGATCGACCGGCTGGGCACGCCGGTCGGCCATGCCGTGGCGGCGATGCTGCGCTTCTACCAGCGCTTCGATATGGAGCGCTACGCGTTCGCCGGCGGGCCGCTGCACGATCCCAACGTGATCGCCTATCTGCTGAAGCCCGATCTCTACGCCGTGCGCCGCTGCCATGTGGCGGTGGAGATCACGTCGCCGCTGACCCGCGGCATGACCGTCACCGATTGGTGGGGCCGGTTCGCCGGCGCGCCGAACTGCGGCGTCGTGCACGACGTCGATGCCGACGGCTTCTTCGACCTGATCGCCCAGCGTCTGGCCGACTTGTAGGCCGGCCAGACGGTGTCGACTGCGGATCGCTACTCCGCCGACTGTTCCGCCGGCGTCGGCGGGCGCTCGCGCACCACCAGACGCTGATAGGCCAGGATTCCCACGGCGATCACCACACCGGCGAAGTCGGTTACCAGGAGCCCGTTGATCATGCACAGGGCCCCGACCAGCAGCACGGCCCGGAACAGCGCGTTCAAGCGGCCGAAATAGTAGCCCTGCACGGCCGAGGCCAGCAGGAACACGCCGATCACGCCGGTCACGCCGACCTGGATGATCTCGATGGCGGTGCCTTCCATCAGCAGTGCGGGGCTGTAGTAGAACATGAAGGGCACGACGAAGGCGGCGGAGCCGATCTTGAACGCGGTCACCGAGGTGCGCATCGGCTCCGACCCGGCGATCGCCGCGCCGGCATAGGCGGCCAGCGCCACCGGCGGCGTGATCGCCGAGATCACCGCGAAGTAGAACACAAAGAAATGCGCTACCAACGGCTGGATCCCCAGCTCCTGCAGGCCGGGTGCCACGACCGACGCGGCGACGGCATAGGCCGCGGTGGTCGGCATGCCCATGCCCAACAGGATGGAGATCGCCATGGCGAACACCAGCGCCAGAAGCTGGCTGGTCTCCGCCAAGCCGAGCAGCAGCGAGGAGAACCGCGCGCCGACCCCGGTCAGCGCGATGACGCCGACGATGATGCCGGCGCACGCGCACACGGCGATGATCTGGATGGCCATGCGGGCCGCCAGTTCCAGCGCCTTGATGACGGACCAGGGCCCCATGCGGTAGGGCGTCAGCCAACTCACCACCGCAGCGCTGAGCAGCGCATAGGTGCCCGCCCGGATCGGCGTATAGCCGAAGAACAGCGCGATGATCAGGATTAGCACCGGCAGGAACAGGAACGCCTTGCGCGCCAGGTCGCGCACCTTCGGCAGCTCGTCGTCGTTCATGCCGCGCATGCCGAGCTTCACCGCTTCCAGGTCCACCATGAAGTAGACCGTGATGAAGTACATGACCGCCGGGATGATCGCCGCGACGATCAGCTCGGTGTACGGAATGCCGGTGATCTCCGCCATGATGAAGGCGCCGGCCCCCATGATCGGCGGCATGATCTGGCCGCCGGTGGAGGCCGTGGCCTCGACGGAGGCGGCCATCTGCGGGCGGTAGCCGACCTTCTTCATCAGCGGGATGGTCAGACTGCCGGTGGCCACGACATTGCCGGCCGAGGTGCCGTTGATCATGCCCATCAGGCCGGAGGCGAAGACCGCCACCTTGGCCGGCCCGCCGCGCGCCCGGCCGGCCACGGCGAAGGCGAAATTGACGAAATAGTCGCCCACCTTCGAGGCGCTGAGGAAGGCGGCGAAGGTGATGAACAGGATGATGTAGGTGCTCGACACCGCGATCGGCGCGCCGAGGATGCCGCTGTCCTTCCACATGTAGCTGATGCCGCGAACGGCGCTATAGCCCTGGTGGTGCAGGAAGCCGGGCAGCCATGGGCCGATGAAGGTGTAGACCAGGAAGATGCCGGCGATGGAGACCAGCGCCAGCCCGGCGACGCGGCGCGTCATCTCCATGATCAGCGCGATGCCGCAGAGCGAGACCCAGAGATAGTTGATCTCCGCAAAGCCGGTGCCGGCGCGCAGCCGGAACGCCTCCAGGTGGAACAGCAGATAGGCGATCACCGTGATCGAGCACAGCATCAACAGCGCGTCGGGCCAATGCACGCTGGTCCCGCCGCTGCGGAACACCCAGGCGGAGACGATGCCGATGGCCGTCGCGACCACCAGCGGGATGCCGAACCGCGCGAACACCCAGTCCGGCGGCATCTCCTGGCCCAGGATCTCGCGCCCGTAGAAGGCGTAGGCGACGCAGAAGCCGGCCCAGACCACGCCGGCCAGGCCGACCGTGAGGGCCACCGCCTGCAGGATGTCGATGCGTGGAGCAGAGGTTGCCTTGTCGACACGCCAGGACGACATCAACGCAAAGCCGATGCACAGCGCGCCGCCGATGTGCAGCAGCCTGTACGCCCAGGTCTCCATCGGATCGATGTTCAGGCTGTACAGATGGAACGCGGTGAACAGGGCGCAGAAGGCGAACAGCACCCAATGCTGCACGCCGCTGAGCTGCCGCTCGTTGCTGGCGGAAGGCTCCTCATCCACGCCTTCGGCAATAACCTTCGGCGAATCCGACTTGCTGGTATCGACGGTCATCTCTAGCGCTTGCCCACCCCTGTTCGCCGCCGGTAGTCGCCCCCGGCGGTCGGTCGTCGGCCCGTTCTCGATCGGGACCCTTGGCCGAACATTAAACAGCATGCGGCGCAAAAAGAAACATCCCCGTCCCGGTTTCCCGGGGCGGGGATGTCACGTCTTCATCAGGTCGGCCGCATCGGGACGACGGCGCCCGCCGTCCCGATGGCCGCTACAGGCGGTCAGCCTTCCAGATCGTCGGGAATGTCGTAGCCATTCTCCTCGAACCAGCGCACCGCACCGGGGTGCCACGGCAGGAAGGTGTTGAACACGAAGTTCTCCGGCAGGGTCTCTCGCGCCGCACCGTGGATCTGCAGCATCCGGTCGTTGTTCTCCATGATCAGCTTGGTGATCTCGTAGACCATGCTCTCCGGCATGTCGGCGCTGGCGATCGCCATGTTCCACATGGCTACGGTCGGCACGTCCTCATCCAGGCTGGCATAGGTGTCGGCCGGGACGGTGAACGGTGCCAGCGACGGATACTCGCCGAGCAGCACCTCGATCTGCTCCTCGTTCGGGCCGAAGATCCGGGCGTCCACCTGGGCCTCGACCTGGCTGAAGGCGCTGATCGGAATACCGGCGGCGAAGGCGAAGCCGTCGATCAGACCGTCTTGAAGCTGACCCGCCAGGTCGGCGGCGCCGCCGTTCTGCGGGGTGATCTCGATGCCGAGCGTATCGAAAATGCGCGGCCAGTAGGTGCCCGGCGTGCCGCCGGCCGGGCCGACGCCGACGGTGGTGCCGTCCAGGTCGTCCAGCGCGTTGTGGTCGCCGTCGTCCAGCGCGATCACCTGGAACGCGGTCTGGTACATCGGGAAGATGGCACGCAGCTTGTCGTGCTCGATCCCCGGCGCCAGCGGGCTGTTGCCGGTCCACGCCTCATAGGCCGGGCCCATGGTGACCATGCCGAACTGCGCGTCGCCGGCCTGCACCAGCGCTGCGTTCTCCACGGGGCCGCCGGTCACCTCGCTGCCGACATTGATGCCCAGCTCTTCCGCGACGAGATTGGCCCAGCCGCTGCCGTAGATGAAGTAGGTGCCGCCCTGGCTGGCGGTGCCGACGGTCACCGCCTCCGGCCAGTCGGACCGATCCTCGGCGACGGCGGTGCCGGCCGTGAGCGCGAGCCCGGCCGCGAGCGCAGTCGTGGCGGTCAGTACAGTCTTGAGCATCGTGGTGATACCTCCCGAAACGTGTTCGTCGTGATGTTGGAGAATCGCATTGGTGAGGCCGATCGCCGGCCCCGCGAAAAGTCGGCGCGACGGAGCAAGCAATCAACCCCTTTTTCGAGGCGTGACTCTTAAAACATTCGACAAGCGGTCGCGACTCTCCCGCCACGGATGGGTCGCGGCATCTTGCGGAACCGCTTTCCGGGGCGTCGCGGGTGCCTCACGGTCGTCCGAATAAATCCTAGGTGTCTCCGAAGGTTAGCGGGCGATGGCGGGGTGCGTGCCGGCAAGCCGCTTGGCGTTCTGCGGGCCGAACGGTATCCAGACGACGACAACCGGGAGCGGCCGCATGCATCAGTCAGCGCGTATCCATCCGGACGGCGGCTATTGCGAGCCGGGCCATATCGTCGTCATCGGCAATCAGAAGGGCGGGACCGGCAAGTCGACGACCGCGCTTCATCTGATCGTTGCCTTGATCCGGTCCGGGCACAGCGTCGGCGCCATCGATCTGGACATCGGCCAGGGCACGCTGTCGCGCTACCTGGCCAACCGCCGCCGGTATGGGGAGCGGCATGGGCTGGACCTGCCGATGCCGAGGGTCCGGGCGGTGACGCTGGCGCCGGGGACGATGTCGGGAGACACCGTCAACCGTCAGGCCTTCGTCGACGCGCTGGCCGACCTGGCCGGTGCGTGCCGGTTCGTGGTGATCGACACGCCCGGCAGCGACGATCCGCTGTCGCGCCTCGGCCACAGCTTCGCCGACACGCTGATCACCCCGCTGAATGACAGCTTCGTCGATCTCGACCTGCTGGGCGAAATCGACCCCGATACGCTGGCCGTCCGGCGGCCCAGCGGCTACGCGGAGATGGTGTTTCAGCAGCGCAAGCAGAAGATGGTGCGCCAGCAACGCACCATCGACTGGATCGTCATCCGCAACCGGCTGAACCAGCTCGACGCCCGCAACAAACGCGACGTGGCGATCGCCATGGAGCGGCTGTCCGGGCGGATCGGCTTCCGGGTCGCCCCCGGCTTCGGCGAGCGCGTGATCTTCCGCGAGCTGTTCTTGAAGGGCCTGACCCTGATGGATATGGAAGCGATCGGCGGCGACGGCGGGCTGACCATGAGCCATGTCGCCGCCCGCCAGGAAGTCCGCGCGCTGATGCGGGCGATCGGTCCCCTGAAGCCGCTCGCGGCCGAGGCCGGAGCGGGGGGCGCGGCGGCGGCGGGCTGATCCCGTGGCGGTCGAGGCGACGCGCTGGTTCCTGGCCGTCTTCTTCAGCGGCGTGGCGGTGTTCTACACCGCGCGTATCGTGCTGGCGACGCGGCACCGCGGCGTCTCGCCGGTGTTCCGGGGCGACAGAGGGTCGGTTCACTTCCGCAGCTATCTGGCGTTTCGGGTCTTCCGCGTCGCCATCTGGGCGGTGGCTGTGGCCCGGCTGGCGGATCCGCGGGTCGACCCGCTGATCGGCCCCTTTTATGGCCTGTGGGCGGCGCCGGTCCTGCTGGTCGGCAACCTTCTGCTGCTGGGCGCCTTCGCGGCCGTGCTGGTCGTCAATCTCCGGATGGGGCGGGACTGGTGGTCCGGCACGCGGCCCGACGCCGACGGGCCGTTGATCACGACCGGCCCGTTCGCCTGGACGCGCAACCCGATGATGCTGGCGGTGCAGGCCGGCCAGGTCGGCCTGTTCATGGCCTTGCCGTCGGTGTTCACGCTGGTCTGCCTCGGGGTTGGCCTGTGGGCCGTGCGCAGCCAAGTCGCGGTGGAGGAGGCGGCGTTGGCGGCGCGCCACGGCGACGCCTATGCCGCCTACGCCGCCCGCACGCCGCGTTGGGTTTTTCGGTAGCCTGCCTGAACACGCGTGCGGCCATGCGCAGCGGCGACTGGCGCGCGGCCCTCGGGTACCCCATGTCTCGTTCTTCCGCCGACGCCCGCTTCACGCTAGGTAGGGGGTGGCGGCAACGGGCCGGTGTCGCCGTCGCGACGCGCCCATCGCCCCGATACGGCCCGATACAGTTGTTGAAGGAATGCCCTTGATGGCGTCCGGCCGCGACAGCTTGCCGTCGTCTCAAGCCGCCTCCGGCGGGCAGGTGGATGCGTTCGTCCGCCAGCTCCGCGCCGCGCCGGCACGCCCGTCGGCGGCGCCGGACGGGCGGCGCCACGGCCGGCTGATCTTCGCGCTGGACGCCACCGCCAGCCGGGAGCCGACCTGGGACCGCGCCTGCCACATTCAGGCGGAGATGTTCGAGGCGACCGCCGCGATCGGCGGGCTCGACGTGCAGCTCGTCTTCTATCGGGGGTTCCGCGAGTGCAAGGCGAGCGGCTGGGTCAGCGACACGCGCACGTTGCGCGACCGCATGACGGCGGTCCGCTGCCTGGGCGGCCAGACGCAGATCGGCCGCGTCCTGGGCCATGCGCTAAAGGAAACCAGGCGCACCAAGGTCGACGCCGTCGTCTTCGTCGGCGACTGCTTTGAGGAGGATATCGACGCCGTTTGCGCCAAGGCGGGGGAGCTGGGGCTGTGCGGCGTGCCGGTCTTCGCTTTCCACGAGGGCGCCGATCCGGTGGCGGCCCGCGCCTTCAGCCATATCGCGCGCCTGACCGGCGGCGCCTGTGCCGCCTTCGACCTCGCCAGCGCCGACGAGCTGCGGCGCCTGCTGGGCGCCGTGGCGGTGTTCGCCGCCGGGGGCTACCGGGCGCTGGCCGACTACGGCGCCGGGCGCGGCGAGGCTGTGGCCCGGCTGACGCACCAGGTGCGGCGGTGACGCCGGCCGGCGGCGGGCGATGATCGGCGTCGTTCTCGGGGTTCTGGGGTTCGTGATCGGCGGGCTGCTGATCGCGCGCTGGCTGGTCGACGCCGACCCGCGGGCGCTGGCGCGGACGCTGAAGATCCTCGGGATTGCGCTGGCGGTGCTGGTGGTCGCCGGCTTGGTCCTCAGCCGCAATATCGGCCTGGCGCTGGTGCTGCTCAGCCTGTTGCTACCGCGGCTGCTCGGCTGGCGGGTGCGGGCGCGCCGCGCCAAGGCCGCGCGCGGGCCGACGGCCAACCAGGCGAGCGCCGTTCGCACCGCCTGGCTCGACGTCGCGCTCGACCACGACACCGGCGAGGTTTCCGGCCGCGTGCTGGCGGGAACCCTCGCCGGCCAGCGGTTCGAGACACTGTCTCGCGACGACCTGATCCGCCTGGCGGAGGAGTGCCGGATCGGCGATCCGCCCTCCCTGGCCATCGTCGAGGCCTATCTCGACCGCACCTACGGTTTCGACTGGCGGGAGGCGACGGAGTCCGGAGCCGGCGCGGGGCCCGCGACCCGGCCGATGGACGAGGCGGAGGCGCTGACCATCCTCGGCCTCGGCCGCGGGGCGACGGTGGAGGAGATCAAGGCTGCCTATCACCGTCTGATGAAGCGCCACCACCCGGATCAAGGCGGCTCGGCGGAACTGGCGGCCCGGCTCAACGCCGCGCGCGATCTGCTGCTGGGCGACCGCTGAGCGACCGGGTGATTTCCGTTCCGGTGATCGTTGTTCTAGGCTACGGGCCACCGGCCGGGCGGACCGGCCGGTCGGCATCCGAAAGCCTCAGGAGCGTTGGGTGAACATTCTGTCGATCCAGTCCTCGGTCGCCTACGGCCATGTCGGCAACAGCGCTGCCGTGTTTCCGTTGCAGCGCTTGGGCTTCGACGTCTGGCCGGTGATCACCGTGCATTTCTCCAACCATACCGGCTATGGCGCCTGGCGCGGGCCGGTGCTGCCGGCCGACGCGATCCGCGACGTGATCAGCGGGATCGACGAGCGCGGGGTCTTCCCGACCTGCGATGCCGTGCTGAGCGGTTACATGGGCGACCCCAGCCTGGGCGAGGCGATCTTCGACGCCGCCAACCGGATCAAGGCGGCCAATGCCAAGGCCCTCTATTGCTGCGATCCGGTGATGGGCGATGTCGGGCGCGGCTTCTTCGTGCGGCCCGGCATCCCGGAATTCATGCGCGACCGCACGGTGCCCTATGCCGACATGATCACGCCCAACCAGTTCGAGCTGGAATACCTGACCGGCCACACGGTGATGACCATGGGCGATGCGCTGGGCGCCGTCGACGCGGCGCGAGCGATGGGGCCGCGGATCGTCCTGCTGACCAGCCTGGTCCGCCAGGATTCTGCCGACGACCAGCGCATCGAGATGCTGGCGGTGGACGACGAGGGAGCCTGGCTGGTCGGCACGCCGCATCTGCCGCTCAGCGTCAACGGCGCCGGCGATGCGACGGCGGCCCTGTTCCTCGGCCACTATCTCAAGTCCGGCTCGATCGCCACGGCGCTGTCGAAGGTGGCATCCTCCATCTTCGCGGTCCTGGAGGAGACCCATCGGACGGGATCGCGGGAGATTCGCCTGGTGGCGTCCCAGGACGTGCTGGCCGATCCGCCGGACCGCTTCCCGGTGGAGCGGATCCGCTGAGGCATCGGACCACCATCGCCGAAGTCCAGGACCCGAAGGGCCGGTGGGGCCGTCCGACTACGTCCTGACCCTGGTGGTCATCGCCACGCTGGCAGCGTTGCTGCAGGCCCTGGCGGTCCGGCTGGCGATCCCGCACAGCGTGCTGTTGGCGCTGCTCGGCATTGCGCTGGGCGGGCTGGCGGTCGGTCTCGTGCCGGTGGACGGCGGTGCCTTGAGCGCGGCGGCCGAACGCCTGGCGACGTTCGACCCCGGCTCGGAAGCGATCTTGACGATCTTCCTGCCGGTGCTGCTGTTCCAAACCGGGCTGACGCTGGATGTGCGGCGGGTGATCGATGACATCGCGCCCATCCTGCTGTTGGCGATCGTCGCCGTGCTGATCTGCCTGGCCACGGTCGGTGTCGGGCTGTGGGCGGTGTCGGATCAGACGCTGGTGGTCTGCCTGCTGCTGGGCGCCATCGTGGCGACGACGGACCCGGTCGCCGTCGTCGGCATCTTCCGCGACGTCGGTGCGCCGCGCCGGCTGTCGGTGCTGGTGGAAGGCGAAAGCCTGTTCAACGACGCCGCGGCGATCGTCGCCTTCGGTCTGTTGCTGGATCAGCTCACCATCGGTGCCTGGGCCGGTGTCGATGCCGGCGGCGAAGAGGCGGCGGCCGGTACCGGCGTCGGCGCGGTCGTCGGGCTGTTCGCCTGGTCCTTCGTCGGCGGCGCGGTCTTCGGTCTGGTCGTCGCCCGGCTCGCGGCCTGGGGCATCGGCGCGTTGCGCGAGCTGCCGCTGGCGCAGACGACGCTGACCGTGGCGCTGGCCTATGCCTGCTACATCGTGGCGGAGGCGCTGGGCGTGTCGGGCGTCGTCGCCGTGGTCATGGCGGCGCTGGTCATCGGCTCGGTCGGGCGGACCCGGTTCAGCCCGGCGACCTGGCAGCGCCTCGACAAGGTCTGGGACCAGCTCGGCTTCTGGGCGTCGGTCCTGGTCTTCGTGCTGGCCAGCGCGCTGGTGCCGCGGTTCCTGGCCGACGTCTCGTTCGGCGCCGGCTGGCTGTGGCTGATCCTGGCGGTCACGGTCGCGGCCCTGGCGGCGCGCGCCCTGGTGCTATGGGGCCTGTTTCCGATGCTGACGGCGGTCGGCCTGGGCGAGCGCATCAGCCACGCCTATCGCCTGGTGATCTGGTGGGGCGGGCTGCGCGGTGCGGTCACCCTGGCGCTGGCGCTGGCGGTGGCGGAGCATCCCGGCGTGCCGGTGGCGGTGCGGGAGTTCGTCGGCATCCTGGCGACCGCCTTCGTCCTGGTGACGCTGTTCGTCAACGCGCCGACGCTGCGGCCGATGCTGCGTCTGTTGCACCTCGACCGGCTGGCGCCGGTGGATCGGGCGGTGCGCGACCGGGCGATCGGTTTGGCGCTGGACGAGGTCGGCGAGCGGATCGCCGCCTTCGCCGAGCGTCATCAGATCTCCGCCGGCATTCGCGATCGGCTGGCCGACGGCTATGCCCGGCGGCGCGAGCGCATCGGCAAATCGGAGGAGACGGCGCTCGGCTGGGCGCAGCAGATCGGCCTCGGCCTGATCTCGCTGGCCAACCGGGAGGAGGAACTCTACCTCCGGCACTTCGCCGACGGGGCGGTGTCGCGCCCGACGCTGTTGGCGCTGCTCGGCAAGGCCGCCCGGCTGCGCGATGGCGCGAAGGAGGCCGGGATCACCGGCTACCGACAGGCGGCACGCGACAGCCGGCGGTTCCGCCGCAGCTTTCGGCTGGCGGTTCTTCTCTACCGCCATTTCGGCTGGCAGGGGCCGCTGGCTGCCCGGCTGGCCGGGCAGTTCGAGATGCTGCTGGTCACCCGCATGGTGCTGGACCGGCTGCGCGGCTATCTGGACGAAAAGCTGGCGCCGCTGGTGGCCCCCGCCGTGACCGATGCGCTGGGCGAAGTGCTCGGCCAGCGGCGTCTGGGCTGCATCGAGCGGCTGGAGGCGATGAAGGTCGAGTATCCCGACTATGCCGAGTCGCTGGAGGAACGGTTCCTGCGCGCCGCCGCCCTGCGGCTGGAGGAGGAGCACTACCGCGTCCTGTTCGAGGAAAGCGCGATCAGCCAGGAGGTCTTGCGCGATCTCAGCCGCGAGCTGGCGGATGGCGGCGCGGCGCTGGACTCGCGCCCGCGCCTGGTGCTCGGCCTGGACAAGGTGACGCTGGTCCGGCGCTTCGAGATGTTCGCGCCGTTGCCGCCGGCCGACGTCGCGGAGATCTCGGCCATGTTGAAGGTGCGATTCGCCTATCCCGGCGAACGCCTGATGGTGGCCGGCGAGCGCGGCGACTTCATGCTGTTCATCGCCACCGGCACGGTCGAGGTGACGCTGCGGGGTCAGCAGCGGCTGCGCCTGAAGGCCGGCGATTTCGTGGGCGAGATGGCGCTGTTGTTCGCGCGGCGGCGCAGCGCCGATGTGACGGCGGCGACCTATTGCCGGCTCCTTCAGCTCAACGGTCAGGATTTCCGGCGCTTCCTGCGGACCCATCCGGCGGTCCGCGAGCGCATCCGCGCGGTGGCGGAGGAACGGCGGGCGGGCCGGTCGGAGCCCCTGGCGGACCCTTAAGGCCGTGCCGTGCCCGGCAGCGGGCAGCGTTCGCCGGCGACGCTGACGAAGCTTGGCTCGTCCTCGCGGATCGCGAATCGGTACTCGTCATTGCCGAGACGCAAGCTATGGGTCAGCGGCAACCGGCCCTCCACCGACGTCTCGCGGCCGTCCACCAGTGTGAAGTCGATGGTGATCGGCTCGGCCGGGTCGAAGGCGGTCTCGATATCGCCATTGTCGCGCACGCCGTTGCGGCCCAGGCCGGTGACGATCACCTGACCGTCGACGAAGGCGACCGTGGTGTTGGGCCCGCGATAGAGCGGTGTCGGCAGGATGAAGCGGCGGCTGGCCAGCGGCTGGCAGTCGACCGGCTCGGCAGCATTGCGGATCAGGAAGGCCAGCCGGTCGGGCGAGGCGCCGGCATCCAGCGCCGCGGCGGCCAATGCCGCCAGATCGCTGAGCGGCCCTGTCGGCACCTCGTCCGCGTAGCGCGCCTGCCAGTCCGCGGCGATCTGCTCGGCCTCGGCTTGAGCCGCCGCCGCCCGGGCCGCGGCCTCCTCCGCCGCCCGCAGGTCCGCGCGCAGGGCGTCGGCTTCGTCATGCACCCGGTCGGCCTGGCCGCGCGTCTCCTCCCGGCCGATCTGGTGGGCCAGGACTGCCACGCCGCCGATGATCGCCAGCCAGAACAGCAGCCGCAACAGGGCGCGCGCCTGGCGACGTCGATAGCGGCGATCGGGGTCGTACAGGGAACTCGGCATCGTTCGACCGGGAGCTTCGTTCGACCGGGCGCAGGGGACGGCACGGGGACGGGGCCAGAGTGTCGCCGATCGACTAGGCCGCGGCAACCGCGCGCGCCTGCCTCACAGATCGAAAATCAGCGGCGCGACGAGGATGTAGGTCAGCCACATCAGGCCCAACAAGGGCAGACCGCCGCGCAGATAGTCGGAGAAGCGGTAGTGGCCCGGCCCCATCACCAGCAGGTTGGTCTGGTAGCCGATCGGCGTCGCGAAGGAGCAGTTGGCCGCCATCACCACGGTGACGGCGGCGATCAGCGGATCGATCCCCAACATCGCGGCGACATTGATGCCGATCGGCGTGAACAGCACGGCGCACACGCTGTTGGTCAGCAGATTGGTGGCGATGGCGACGATCAGGAACAGGACCGACATCGCCACCAAGGGCGACGGGTTGCCGATCTGGTCGATCGCCGCCATGGCGGCGAAGTCGGCCGCGCCCGTTGCCTCGATCGCCGCACCCAGGCCGAGCGCCGATCCGACGACGATGAAGATGGTCCGATCGATCGAGCGCGCCGCCTGGCGCAGATTGAGACAGCCGGTCAGCAGCATGGCGACCGCCCCGGCGATCGCCGCCACCGCGATCGGCAGGAGCCCCAGCGCGGCAACGCCCACGACCGTCGCAAAGATCGCGCAGGCATAAGGCGCGCGGTGAACCATCGGCAGTTCCCGCGTCGCCCAGGCCAGCAGGACCAGATCGGGATTGTTGGCCAAGGCGTCGACATGCGCGCGCGAGCCCGCCACCAGCAGCACGTCGCCCGCCTCCAGACGGAAGTCGCCGAGCCGCTGGCGACGCACCCGGCCGCGCCGCTGAATGCCGAGGATCAGGCAGCCGAAGCGTCGTTGGAAGGCTTCCGTGATGGCCGGCTGGTCGATCAGGCGGCTGGCCGGTGCGATCATCACCTCGGCCAGCGCCCGGTTCTCCGGGCGCCGGGCGCTGCCGATCGGCGCCGGATCGCTCTCCGTCCCGGTATCGCTGGTCAGCAGATAGCCGGCGTGGCGGGCCAGCGCGTCGGTCAGCGCCGGGCGGGTTGCCGCGACGATCAGGACGTCGCCGGCTTCGATCGCCTGGCCGTCGAAGGGCGGCAGAATGCTGTGGCCGCCTCGCAGGATCAGCCGCACCGCTATGTCCGGCAGGCCGTGGACCTGGCCGCCCGTGGCCGTGCTGCCGACCAGCGGCGAATGCGCGCTGACATCGATCTCGGCGACGAACCGCGGGCCCGCGCCGGTCAGCGTTCGCGCCAGCCCGCCGCGCGGCGGCAGGATCCGTGGCATGATCAGCGCGACATAGACGATGCCCACGCCGGCCATGGCCAGCCCCAGCAGGGTCATGTCGAACATCTTCAGCGCCGGCTGGCCGATATCGATCAGCGCGCTCGACACCAGCATGTTGGTCGAGGAGCCGATCAGCGTGGTCATCCCGCCGAGAATGGCGGCGAAGCTGAGCGGCATCATCACCTTGGAGGGCGACCACCCCAGCCGTCCGGCCAGCGTCTGCATGATCGGGATGAACATGACGACCACCGGCGTGTTGTTGAGGATCGCGCTGGTCGCCAGCACGCCCACGAAGCACAAGCCGACGGCGAGCGCGCCGCGCCGCTTGGAGAGCTGCTCGAAGATCCTCGTGAAGCCGGAGATGGCGCCGGTTTGCACCATCGCCTGGCCCATGGCCAACAGGGCCAACAGCGCCAGGAGGGCGGGATTGGCGAAGCCGCGCAGCAGAACCGATGCGTCGAGCCGGTTCTCGCCGGTCACCGGATCGGTCAGCGGGGCGATCTGGAACCAGACCAGCAGCACGCCCAGGCCGACCAGCGCCGTGACCTCCAACGGCACGCGTTCGGCGATGAACGACGCCAGGACGACCAGCGTCACGGCCAGCACCAGCCACATCTGGATAGAGGGAGCGATGTCCAGGATCATGGCCGGCGGTCGAGATATCGCGTTGCGGCTGTAGGGGTCGCAGGTCGCCGCGCGCGGCGGGCTGCCCTATAGCACGGTCAACGGGAACTCGCCGAGATTTCGGAACCCGATATTGACGAAGACCGAGGTGCCGCCATCGGAACTGCCGCTCTCCGTGAAATCCCGCCTGAGCACGGTGCCGAAGGTGAAGCACTCGTCCTCATAGGTCACGCCGAAGCGGACCTCCCGCAGTTGCCGGTCCGCGACGTCCAGCGACAGGGTGGTATTGGCCGACCAGAACTCGCTGAACTGAGAGGCGGCGCTCACCGAGAATTGCTCGCGATCGGCGCCGCCGGCCGTGTCGGATCCTCCAACGAAGGTGTACACGCCCGCCAGCCGCAGCTCCGATGGCCCGAGGGCGAAGCCGAGTTCCTGACGGCTGGTCGAGAAGTCGAACGGGTTGACGCGGAAGCGGTAGTCGATACGGGCCAGCGGGCCGGGCGACACGCTCAGCCGCCCGACCAGGTCGGAAAACTGCTCCGACAGCCCCGTGCCGTCGGGCAGTTCCTGCGGTTCGTCGAAGCGGATGCTCTGGCCGATGAACAGCGTCGTCGACCCGCCGCCGTCGCCATAGACCCCGGTGTGCAGGCCGTAATTCACCCGAACGCCGCCATCGATGCGGTCGAGACCGGGGAACCGGTTGTCGGCAAACAGGTTCAGTTCGTCCAGCTCCGGATCGATGCTGTCGTTGTTGGGGATCTCGTTGTCGGCGTCGATGCGCGGTGCGGCCACCACGGACACGATGGGTTCCAGGAGCTGCTGGACGGTGCCTTGCCGGCGCACGAAGGGGTATCTGAGCTCGACGGAGGCACGCGGGAGAGCCGATACGGCGACCACACCGTCGTTGATCTCCGTCGGATCGTTGCCGCTCGGCAGGTTGTTCGACACGTAGACCTGGCCGTCGAAGCCGGCGCTGACCGCCGCAACCAGACCGAAGGGCGTGTAGATCTGGCGGTCCCACCCGACGCCCGCGGACAGGCGCGTCGTGTCGATGCCGGCGAGCGTCCCGCCGGACCCGCCGACCGCCGCCGGCCGCTGCAGGTGCAGCAGGCTCGCGCGCGCCCGCGCCGTACCGCCCAGCACGTCGCCCGGCTCGCTGACATACTCGCCGCGCAGATGGGGGGCGACCAAGGGTTGCTGCACATCGACGCCGTCGCGCAGATCCTGCCAGGAGACGACTTCTCCGGAGAGGTAGGACAGGCCGTAGAAGCCTTCGACGAGGCCCCGGGTCTCCAGCGAGTCGCGGCCGTCGATCTCGAAATCGTCCAGGTAGTCGTCGTCGGCGGTGCGGGCAACGTCCAAGCTGGCGCGCCAGTGCCGTCCGAGATCGACATCGCCTTCGGCAAAGACGTGCCAGCGGAGCTGATCCTCGCGGGCGCCCACAATGGGCTCTTCGCGGTCGCTGACATTGATGCTGGTGTTGATCTGCGCGGCGGCATGGGCGAACCGGCGGCGATACTCCACACCCAGCGCGGCATTGGCGTCGCTGGTGCCGGTCAGTTGGACGGTCATGTCCTGTTCCGGACTGATGTCGATGTAGTAGCTCGTCTGAAGGAACGCGCCCAGGAAGTCGGTAACGCCGAAGCGCGGCGGCAGGAAGCCGCTACGCCGCTTCACCGTCCCGTCGGGATGGGTCAGGTAGGGGGTGTAGAAGACCGGTATGCCCCACATGTCGAGGAAGGCGTCGCGATACATCATGTCCCGGGTTTCCCGGTCATGGGTCGCCTGCCGGGCGCGAAGCTGCCAGATCGGCGCGGCGCGCGGATTGTCCGGGCAGAGCTCGCAGGGCGAATAGACCGCGCGCTCCACATCGGTGTAGCGATCGTCGCGCCGCTCGCCCGCCGTGCCGATCATGCGGGCGTTGTCGGTCAGGATGACGCTGACCCGTTCCGCGAAGCCGTCGGCGAGGTCGTCCCTGAGTTCGGCATAGTCCGCGTGGATGACCTCGCCGGTGGGCTCCACCACCACGACATTGCCGGTGGCGGTGACGACCTCGGTGCGGCGGTTGTAGGTGACGGCGTCGGCGCGGACGATGCGGTCGCCCTGGGTGATCTCCACGCCGCCGCGCGCCACGATCACCTCCAACTCCTGGTCATAGGTGACGTCGTCGGCGATCAGCGCCACCGGCTGGTCGCCCCCGTCCTGATTGACCCCGTCCTGATTGAGCCCGTCGGCAGGTTCCGCCGGGCCGAACTGCGCCCCGGCGACGGCCGGCCACAGCGTGGCGACCAGGACCAACAGGCCGGCCTGCAACCCGCGGAACGACCGCCGGGCACGCCGACGCTCGGCCGCCGGACCGGTGCCGGCCGGGCAGAGGAGACGCCGCGAGAGGAGGAGCCGTGCGATCAAGAGAACCCTGTCCCCGGCTTTCGGCGGGGCCGCGGCCGCTCGTGCGGTCTGGCGATCCCGCCCGGCGCGCGCCCGAGAACCAACGCGAGGGAAGTGTAGCTTGACCCGGCGAGAGGGGGCAAGCGCCTGAGATCAAAACGAATTCTTAACGGGTGGGGCGGTCGTGTCCGAGGTCGCGGTGGCCGGTCCTCAGCCGCTCTCCTCAGCCGCTGACGGCGCCGTCGATGACCGGTCGGCGGGTGCGCAGCATGAAGGCCGGCACATGGTCGCCGAATCCGACGA
>JANQSN010000020.1 GCA_028284045.1 Alphaproteobacteria bacterium
CATGGGCGTCGCTGGCGTCGCGCAGCGTCACGAAGGCATCCGCCAGCTTGATCACCGGCAGCGCCTCGGCCGCCGCCGGCGGGGCGACGCTGGGCGAGCTGGCGCGCGCGCTGGGCGCCGGCAGCACGGGCGCGCCGGCCTCGGCCGAGGCGCTGCCGGTGATCAAGCTGGCGGATGCCTTCGAGACGCTGCGCGACGCCAGCGACGCCCATGCTGTCCGGACCGGCAAGCCGCCGCAGATCTTCCTGGCCAATCTCGGCACCATCGCGAAGTACACCGCCCGCGCCGACTTCTCGCGCAACTTCTTCGGCACGGGCGGGGTTCGCCCGGTCGATGTCGGCGGCTTCAACGACGCCGAGGCTGCGGCGGCCGCCTTCCGCGAGAGCGGCTGCCGGGTGGCCATCCTGTGTTCGGCCGATCCGCTCTATGAGGGGATGGTGGCCAGCGTGGCACCGGCGCTGAAGGCGGCCGGGGCTGAGTACCTCTATCTCGCCGGCAATCCGGGGGCCAATGAAGAGGCCTACCGCGCTGCCGGCGTCGATGCCTTCATCATGCTGGGCGGCGACGTCCTGGCGACCAACCGCGACCTTCTGAAGCGACTGGGAGTGATCGACGCATGAGCCGGATTCCCGACTTCACCGGCATCGAGCTGAAGCCCGGCAACCGGCCGCGCGGCGACGACACGCGCACCGACTGGGCCGCCGCGTTCGCCGCCGCCACCGGCACGCCGCCGGAGGCCGCGGCCTGGCAGACGCCGGAAAAGATCGGCGTGCAGCCGCTCTACACCGCCGCCGACCTGCAAGGCGTCGACCATCTCGACACCATGGCCGGGCTGCCGCCCTTCCTGCGCGGCCCCTATTCGACGATGTACGTCACCCGGCCGTGGACCGTCCGGCAGTATGCCGGCTTCTCCACCGCCAAGGCGTCCAACGCCTTCTACCGCCGCAATCTGGCGGCCGGGCAGAAGGGTCTGTCGGTCGCCTTCGACCTGGCGACCCACCGCGGCTACGACAGCGACAACCCGCGCGTGGCCGGCGATGTCGGCATGGCCGGCGTGGCGATCGACAGCATCATGGACATGAAGACGCTGTTCGACGGCATCCCGCTCGACAGCATGAGCGTGTCGATGACCATGAACGGCGCGGTGCTGCCGGTGCTCGCCAACTACATCGTCGCGGCGGAAGAGCAGGGCGTGAAGCCCGAGCAACTGACCGGAACCATTCAGAACGACATTCTGAAGGAGTTCATGGTCCGCAACACCTATATCTACCCGCCGACGCCGTCGATGCGGATCATCTCCGACATCTTCGCCTTCACTTCGGCGAACATGCCGAAGTTCAACAGCATCTCGATCAGCGGCTACCACATGCAGGAAGCCGGGGCGACCGCGGATATCGAGATGGCGTACACGCTGGCCGACGGCATCGAGTATGCCCGCTGCGGCCTCGCCGCCGGGCTGACCATCGACCAGTTCGCGCCGCGCCTGTCCTTCTTCTGGGCGATCGGCATGAACTTCTTCATGGAAGTCGCCAAGATGCGTGCGGCGCGTATGCTGTGGGCCAAGCTGGTCCATCAGTTCGGCCCGAAGAGCGCCAAGTCGATGTCGCTGCGCACCCACAGCCAGACCTCCGGCTGGTCGCTGACCGCCCAGGACGTCTACAACAACGTCGTGCGCACCTGCGTGGAGGCGATGGCGGCGACCCAGGGCCACACCCAGTCGCTGCACACCAACGCGCTGGACGAGGCGCTGGCGCTGCCCACCGACTTCTCCGCGCGGATCGCCCGCAACACCCAGCTCTTCCTGCAGCAGGAGAGCGGCACGACCCGCGTGATCGATCCGTGGGGCGGCAGCTACTATGTCGAGCGGCTGACCCACAAGCTGGCGTCCCGCGCCTGGGAGCATATCCAGGAGGTCGAGGCCAGCGGCGGCATGGCCAAGGCGATCGAGGCCGGCATCCCCAAGATGCGCATCGAGGAGGCGGCGGCCCGCACCCAAGCGCGCATCGACAGCGGCCGGCAGACCGTGGTCGGCGTCAACAAGTACATCCTCGACGAGACCGAGTCGGTCGACGTGCTGAAGGTCGACAACGTCGAGGTGCGCCGCCAGCAGATCGCCCAGCTTGAAGAGCTGCGCGCCGGCCGCGACGCCCGCGCGGTGGAAGCGGCGCTGGAGGCGCTGACCAAATCGGCGCATTCCGGCGAGGGCAACCTGCTGGCGTTGGCCGTCGACGCGGCGCGCAAGCGCGCCTCGGTCGGCGAGATCAGCGACGCCCTGGAGAAGGTGTGGGGCCGCCACAAGGCCGAGATCCGGGCGATTTCCGGCGTCTACCGCAGCGAGGTCGGCGACATGTCCGAAACCGTGAACAAGGCGCGCGAGCGCATCGATGCCTTCGCCCGGTCGGAAGGCCGGCGCCCGCGCATCCTGGTCGCCAAGATGGGCCAGGACGGCCACGACCGCGGCCAGAAGGTGATCGCCAGCGCCTTCGCCGATATCGGCTTCGACGTCGATATCGGGCCATTGTTCCAGACGCCGGAGGAGACCGCCCGCCAGGCCGTCGAAAACGACGTCCATATCGTCGGCGCCAGCTCGCTGGCCGCCGGGCATCTCACCCTGGTGCCGGAACTGCGGCGCCATCTCGCCGATCTCGGCCGCGAGGACATCCTGATCGTCGTCGGCGGCGTCATCCCGCCGCAGGACTACGACGCCCTCTACGCGGCCGGCGCGGCGGCGATCTTCCCGCCGGGCACGATCATCGGCGAGGCGGCGATGGACCTTCTAGAGAAGCTCGGCGCCACCCAGTCGCCAACCCCGCAAGCCGCCGAGTAGCCCGTTGCCTCATCCGACACCCCCCGCCGGCGTTGCCCCCCGGCGGACCGTTCCGCGTGCGCTGTCCGTGGAGGAACTGGCTGACGGCGTCCGCTCCGGCAACCGGGCACTCTTGGGCCGCGCGATCACGCTGGTGGAGAGCCGCCGGCCCGACCATCAAACCGCGGCGCAGAAGCTGTTGTTGGCGCTGACGCCGGATGCCGGCCGGGCGCATCGCGTCGGCATCACCGGCGTGCCCGGCGTGGGCAAGAGCACCTTCATCGAGGCGCTGGGCTGCGTGCTGACCGCCGCCGGCCACCGCGTCGCGGTGCTGGCGGTCGACCCGTCGTCCAGCCGGTCCGGCGGCAGCATCCTCGGCGACAAGACGCGCATGCAGCGCCTGTCGGTCGACCCCAACGCCTTCATCCGGCCCTCACCCTCGTCGGGCACGCTGGGCGGCGTCACCCGGGTGACCCGCGAGACCATGGTGGTTGTGGAGGCCGCCGGCTTCGACGTGGTGCTGGTGGAGACGGTGGGCGCCGGCCAGTCGGAAACCGCGGTCGCCGACATGGTCGACCTGTTCCTGGTGCTGATGCTGCCCGGGGCGGGCGACGAGCTGCAGGGCATCAAGAAGGGCGTGCTTGAAGTCGCCGACATGATCGCCGTCAACAAGGCCGACGGGGACAACGCGGTGCGCGCCAAGCAGGCGGCCTTGGACTACGAGGCGGCCCTGCATATCCTCACCCCCGCCAGCGCCACCTGGTCGCCGCCGGTGCTGACCGTCAGCGCGCTGCGCGAGCAGGGCCTCGACGAATTGTGGGCGAAGGTGGAAGAGCACCGCCGCCTCTTGAGCGAGACCGGCGAGTTCCAGGCCCGTCGCCGCCGCCAGCTCGTCGGCTGGATGTGGTCGATGGTGGAGGACCGCGTCCTCGACGCCCTGCACGCCCATCCCGACGTCGCCGCGACGACGCAGGAGACGGAACAAGCCGTCCTGGACGGCCGCCTGACCCCCACCCTGGCCGCGCAAGCCCTGCTGGACGCGTTCGGGGTCAACGCCGACTGAGCGCGGGTCGGAGAGGGGCCGTCTCCGATGCCCTATGGCGGCATCACCCCCACCCCGACCCTCCCCCATCGAGGGGGAGGGCTTGAAGCGGGACAGGGCAGGTGAACGGTTAGAAGTCCCTCCCCCTCGATGGGGGAGGGTTGGGAGGGGGTGATCTTGGCCGGCATGCGAGACGCATGAAAAGGCACTCTGCCGACGGCGCCGTGGGACGGGCACGAACGTTGCGACGCCAGATGACGGACGCGGAGTCGGCGCTCTGGCGCCTGCTCCGTCGGCATCAACTTGAGGGCCGCAAGTTTCGCCGTCAGGTGCCGATCGGGCGCTACGTCGCCGACATCGTTTGCCACGACGCCAAACTGATCATCGAGGTCGATGGCGGTCAGCATGACCGCCAGTCGGAGTCGGAGATCCGCCGAACGGATTTCCTGAAGAGCCAGGGGTTCCGGGTCTTGCGCTTCTGGAACACCGAGATTCTGGCGAACCCGAAGGGCGTGTGGACGATGATCGCCGACGCCCTGCACCAGCATCACCCCCACCCCGACCCTCCCCCATCAAGGGGGAGGGAGTCTTTACCCGCCCCACTCGTTAGCCCTCCCCCTTGATGGGGGAGGGTTGGGAGGGGGTGATTCCTGGTTCGTTCGGACCCTACGGACAGGCGCTACCCGTCAAACGCGGACGATCAGGCCCTCGCGGATCAGCCGGCGAGCCAGGGTGATGCGGCCGGGCAGGTCCAGCGGACCCGGCAGGTCGGCCAGGGCCACCGGGTGGTCGGTGGCTGCCAGCATGGCGACCAACGTCGGCTCCACCGCGGCCGGCAAGGTGATGTCCGTCTTGAAATGGCTGAGGCGCAGCTCGGTATCGCCGCGGTGAAGCCGGTAGATCAGGCTGCGCCGGGCCTGGATCCGTGTGTCGGCATCCAGGGCATCCAGGGTCAGCACCTGGTCCATCTGCCCGCGCAGATGCGGCAGGCGGTCGGCGACGAAGCGGCCAGCGAACTGGTCCAGCACGGCGTCGAAATCCGCCCGTTCCGCCAGCTTTCCTAGCAAGCTGCGGAACGTCTGGCGCGCCGCCGTCCGGTCGAAGCCGGGTTCGGCATAGCCGATCGGCAGGTTCCGGCGGAACGCCGGATCCTCCAGGCAGACCGAGGCCACCGCCTCCACCATCAGCTCGGTCCAGGTCTGCGCCATCAGCCCGAAGGTGATGTGCAGCGAGATCTGATCGGTGGAGCGGGCGTCGTGCACGATGCCGCGCGGGCAGTAGTAGAGATCGCCCGCGTTCAGGCGGAACTCCTGTGCCGGCGGCACGGTTTCGTAGGCCGCGCCCTGGAACTTCTGGCCGATCAGCGGCCATTGCACCGGCGTATCGTAGACCCGCCAATCCTTGGCCCCGGCGACCTGCAGCACGAACACGTCATGGGTGTCGTAGTGGATCTTGAAGCCCTGGGCGTTCGGCGGCGACAGATAGATGTTGGTCTGGAACGGCGCGTTGAACTCCCGCTCCACCGCCCGGCAGAGCGCCGCCAGCTCCGGGATCTTGAAGTGCAGGGACGGGAAGACCAGCGTGCTGCCGTCGGCGAAGAGCTGATAGAGCCGCGTCACGTCGATGCCGCCGCCCGGCAGCGTGAACTGGGCGCGGTCGACGTCGCGATGGGCGTCGACCACGCAGATCTGCGGCCAATGCGGGCTCGCCGTGGTGATGTACTGGTCCAGCCGGTCGACGCTCAGCACCGAGGCGTAATAGTCCGGATCGTCGCGAAAGACGGTCAGACCTTGCGTCTCGTAGTACTCGGCGAAGAACGTCTCGCGCGAGATCGGGGCGATCACCTGTTCGAAGGTGAACCCAGCCGCCGCCGCGCCGCCAAGCTCGGCTTGCAGGTGATCCGGCATGTCCGTCCGCTTGTCGTCGATCCGAGATGGCGGCGGCGGCGCGGATGCTCACGCAATCGCCGCGCCGCCGGCCGCGGCCATCAATCGTAGTCGGTGCCCTCGCCGATCGGATCGACCGGGTCGGTATCGGAACCTCCGCCGATCGGATCGTTGGGATCATAGTCCGACCCCTCGCCGATCGGATCGGACGCCGCGGCCGGCCGCGACAGAGCCGCCGCGCCGGTGGAGGCGACGCCGGCCGCCACGCCGGTCTTCGCCAGGAAGGTCCGGCGCGATACCGAGCGGGTCGACACGATGTCGTCGTCCGATAGGGTGGTCGGCGCGTCGGGGCGCTTCTCGTCTTCTGAGTCCATGGGCCAGTCTCTCCCCTCCTGGCAGGTTTGTCGGCGCGCCGCGGATGGGACGGCGCGACCGGGAATGGGACCGGGCGCCGGCGACGGCTCGACGACGCTGAGCTTAGCGCAGCCAGCAAACCGTTAAAAGTCGGCACTTTTCGGTAAAGCCGGGACGGGCTTGGCCGACGCCCTCAACCGCGCGACCGGTCGAACAGCGGGCCGATCAGCACCGCACCGATGACCAGCGCCGCCCCCAGCCATTGCAGGCCGGCGAACGCCTCGCCGAACAGCATCATGGCGACGAAGATGGCCCAGAGCGGCTCCAGATTGGCCACCGTGGCCGCCCGCACCGCCGCCATCAGGCTCAACGCGCCGAAGAAGGCGAACATGCCGATGGTGAACAGCCCGCCCGACAAGGCCAAGGCCGTCCAGCCGACGGTGCCGGCGGGCAGCCGCACCTCGCCGAGGCCGGTCAGGCCGACCAGCACGAAGCCGCAGGCCGCGGCCTGGGTCAGCACCGTGAAGTCCAGGATCCCGCTCCGCCGCCGCAGCTTCGCGCCATAGACGATGGCCAGGCCGGTGGTGACGGCCGCGGTCAGCGCCAGGGCGACCCCCACGGGATCGAGCGCCTGCGGCGCCGCGCCGACGGTCAAGGCCACCCCGGCGAAGCCGAGCGCCAGGCCGCCGGCCCGCACGCCGGTCAACCGCTCGTGCAGCACCAGCCAGCCGACCACCCCGACGACCGCGGGAAACAGGAAGAAGATGACGACCGCCGTGCTGACCGGGATCCGCAGCACCGAGGCCGGATAGGCGAAGGACTGGGTCGCCAGGCAGGCGGCGACGGCGAGATAGACCGCGGCATCGCCCGCCGTCAGCCGCGGCAGCCGCAGGGTCGTAGCCGCCAGCAGAGCCAGCGAGAACACGGCGGCGGTGCCGCAACGCACCAGCGCCACCGTCTCGGCATTGGCGCCGGCCTCCAGCGCCAGACGCGCGATGCTGGGGGTCGACCCGAACGACAGCGCGGAGACGACGACCAGCGCGAAGCCGAGCCATTCCCGCCTCATCGGCCGGGAAGAGCCCGGTCGCCGCCACGCCTGAGAAAGGCGTGCGCGCGCCTCAAGCCTCGGTGTAGAGCCGGGCCTCCGCCAAAGCCAGGTCGGCGATGAAGGCGCGGCCGATGGCGACCAGCCCGAGGCGCCGCACCCGGGCAGCATCGAAGGGGCGGTCGACGCGATGCGGGCGGAGGCCCGCAAACGGCAGCCGCACCGTGTGCCAGGTCGGCGCGGCGTCGAAGCTGTGACGGTAGGACTGCCAAGGTCGGGTCGTGTCCGCGGTCTTCAGATGCAGGCCGTACGCCGTACCGTTGCCCCGAACGGTCAACGCGATACCGGCGAAACCGGACAGATCGGCGGGGCGCCCGTCGGCGCGGATGTCCAACGCCATCTGAACGAAACCGCCGTTGTTGTCCAGCCGTACGTCTCCGCGCAGCCGCAACGCCGCGCGGCCGTCCACCGCCTCCCGGTCCAAGGACCCTTTGGAAACGCCGCCCATCACCTGGTCGGTGAACAGCCCCCAGGCCGCGCCATTGGCCGCCAGAGGATGCGGAAAGCCAAGATCGTCGATCACCATTGCCGGCGCACTCAACCTACGGAAGTCGAGTTAACCTGCGGCCGGCACCGGTGATCAAGCGGCCATCGGGTCGCTGGTGTCAGGGCCTCTTCACGTGATGGCGAACCGCCCGCCCAGCCGCAGCAGGCCGAACAGCCGGGCAGCAGCCGCCTCGATCAGCGCCGGCCCGTCGGCCATCGCCTCCGCCAGCGCCATCGGCCGGTCGACGATCGGCACCACCGCGCTCAGACCCGCCTCAGCGAACGCGGCAACGTCTCCGTCGATGCGGCCGGCCAGCGCAATCACCGGCACGCCGGCCGCCTGGCCCAACCGCGCCACGTTCACCGGCACCTTGCCGACCAGCGATTGGGCGTCGAGGCGCCCCTCCCCGGTGATCACCAGATCCGCCTGGGCGATCCGGCCGGGCAGGTCGGCAAGCTCCGCGATCAGCGAGAACCCGTCGCGGAACGAGACATCCAGGACCGATCGCAGCAGATAGCCGATGCCGCCGGCCGCCCCGCTGCCGGCGCTGTCGCGGTGATCCACGCCGAAGGTCCGGACCACGGCCTGCGCAAACCGCGCCATGGCCTGGTCGAACGCCGCCAGCCGGTCCGGCGTCACGCCCTTTTGCGGGCCGAACACATAGACCGCGCCGGACGGTCCGAGCAGCGGGCTGGTGACGTCGGATGCGATGGTTAGCCGCAGCGACCGCAGGCGGGGGTCGAGATCGGCGACGTCGATGGTGTCGATACGCCCCAGGCTGCCGCCGCATCCGCGCAGCGCGCGGCCGTTGCCGTCCAGAAAGCGGGCACCCAGCGCCGCCAACAGACCGGTCCCGGCATCCACCGTGGCGCTGCCGCCCAGCCCGAGGATCACCGCTTCCGCGCCGTGATCCAGCGCATCGCGGATCAGCTCGCCGGTCCCGAACGTCGAGGCGGCGTCGGGATCCGGCCGATCGCCCATCAGCGGCAGTCCCGATGCGGCGGCCATCTCGATGACCGCGAGCCGACGCTCCGGGATCCAGCCATAGGCGGCGGTCACCGGACGATCCAGCGGATCGTGGACCGTCACCGCCCGCTGCGTCCCGCCGAGGCCGCCGGTCAGCGCCGCGACGGTTCCCTCGCCACCGTCGGCCATGGGTATGAGGATCGTCTCGACCGTGTCGTCGACCCGACGCACGCCGTCCGCGATCGCCGTCGCCGCCTGGAGGCCGGTGGCCGAGCCCTTGAAGGAGTCCGGCGCGATTACAACGCGCATGACAGCCCGCTTCTCCATCGACCCCGCGCCGGGTTGCCCCGACACTGGAACCCATGACGGAGTCCATCACCCTCACGCCGGCCGATCCGGCCGACGCGCCCGCACTCGCCCGGATCGCGGACGCGGCCTATGCCCTCTATGTCCCGCGGATGGGGCGCCGGCCGGCGCCGATGGACGCCGACTTTCCCGTTCATATCCGCCACGGCGAGGTCATGGTCGCGCGCGACGGAGATACCCCACGGGGCTTCATCATCTTCTATGGGCATGGCGAGGTTCTGCATGTCGCGAATGTCGCCGTCGATCCGGCGATGCAGGGGCACGGGATTGGCCCCCGGCTGCTCGCCTGGGCGGAGGCGGAGGCCGCGCGCCGCGGCCTGACGGGCGTGGAACTCTATACCAACATCCACATGACCGAAAATCTGCGCCTCTATCCCCGGCTGGGCTACCGCGAGACCGGCCGGCGCCGCGAAGACGGCTTCGATCGGGTCTTCTTCCTGAAACAGATCGACTGAGGCCGGTGCCGTCGGATGACGGTGTCCGGATGTCGAGCAGACTCAGGATAATTGTACGACTGAGGGTGATCACCCTTCTAAACGTAAACTCTTTTTCAAGGATGGCTTCGTAGCGTGAGGTTCGACGGCTCTCCGATTCGGGGTGTCGGCGTCCGAGGCGCCCGCACCATCACCCTTCCCGAGGACAACCGGACGGCCGGCCTATTGATCGTCTTTGGGGGAGATCATTCGCCGTGGCTCAAGCCGATAAGAATGCCGAGAAATTCGCGTTTCTCCGGCTGACTGACGAGGACCGCGGACTGCTACGCGACGCACAGCCGGAGATTGCGGCTTTGCTGCCGGGGGTCCTGGAAGATTTCTACAAGCATGTGCTGTCGTTCCAGCACACGGCCGACATGTTCACCAACGAAGCGCATGTCACCCACGCCAAGGAGGCACAGCGCCGCCATTGGGAACGCATGTTCAACGGCCGATTCGACGACGAGTATCTGCAGTCCGTCGAGCGGATCGGGCGCGCCCATTCCAGCCTCGGCCTCGCCCATGGCTGGTATGTCGGGGCCTATTCGGTGGTCAAGCAGGCGCTGTTCGGCGCCCTGTTGGGCCAGGACCGCACGGTGCTCGGCGTCGGCCTGGCCGACCGGGCGCACAAGGCGCGCCGCCTGGCGCTGGTCAACGCGGTGGAGAAGGCGATCACGCTGGACATCGACCTGGTGATCGGCTGCTACCTGGCGGAGAAGGAAAAGAACTTCCAGGAGCGCCTGGGCGACCTGGCGGACCAGTTCGACGAGGTGATCCGCGGCATCAGCCGGTCGCTGACCGGATCGGCCTCCACGCTGGACGAAAAGTCGGAACAGCTTGTCGCCGATGTTGCGGCCACGTCGCAGGAGGTCGCCGTGGCGACCGCCGGCGCGGAGGAAGCCTCCGGCAACATCCAGGCCGTGGCCAGCGCGTCGGAGGAGCTGTCCGCCTCGATCCGCGAGATCTCCCGCCGGGTCGACGAGGCGACGCAGGTGACCCGCGAGGTGGCGGCGAAGACGGCGGCCATCGACCACAGCGTCGGCGGGCTGAACGACGCGGCGGAGCACGCCACCGACATCGTGCACCTGATCCAGGACATCGCCGAGCAGACCAATCTGCTGGCGCTCAACGCGACCATCGAAGCCGCCCGGGCCGGCGAGGCCGGCAAGGGCTTCGCCGTGGTCGCCAGCGAGGTCAAGAGCCTGGCCCGCCAGACGGCCGAGGCGACCGTTGAGATCTCCAACAAGATCAAGCAGATCCAGTCCGGCACCGGTGAGGTGGCGGAGGAGGTGTCCGCCGTGCGCGGCACCATGGACAGCGTGGAGCAGGCCTCCAGCGCCATCGCCGCGGCGGTCGAGCAGCAGTCGCACGTAACCGAGGAAATCTCCGCGCGGGTCAGCGAAGCCTCCGGCAACGCCGCCCAAATCGCCGGCGCCATCAGCCAGGTGAACGAGGTCGCCCGCCAGACCCACGACGCCGCGGAAGGGGTGCGGGTGTCGACCGCGGAGGTGCGCGACCGCACCGACTACCTGGACGGACAGTCGAGCGATTTCATCGATCGCATCCGCTTCGCCGACCGGCGCCGGGGCGGGCGCGGCAGCGTCAATCTGCCCTGCACGCTGGAGACCGCCGGCGGCCGGGTTGAGGCGCGGATCGTCAACCTTTCCGACCACGGCATGGCGGTGCGGGTCGACCAGAGCGCCATGCGCGCCGAGAACGGGACCGTCCGAATCGCCAATGTCGACGGGGCGATGCGGTTCAGCGTTGTCGGCCGGGGCGCCAACCGGTTGCACTGCTCGCTGGAGAGCGACGAGGGCCAGCAGCGCCAGCTTTCCGCGCTGTGGCGGTCCAATGCGACGGAGGGACCCCGCGCCGCCTGACACCGGCGCCGGCCGACCGATTGGCAGGGTGGGTCGCGCCGCCTATGCTCCGGCCACCGTCCCCGCGGCCCGGCGCCACGCCGCCCGCGGGGACGGTTCTTCGCAGGAGCAAGGGGGCGCGACCCATCGATGGACGGCACGGCACGAACGCTTCTCGACCGGTCCGTTTCGGCGGCCGGACGGCGGCGGACGGTTTGGCGGGGCGTGGCGGCGGCGCTGGTCGTGCTGTTCGGCGCACCGGTGGCGGATATGCCGATGGCGGCAGCGAACGACCCGGCCGCGGGGATCCGGCTGACGCTGCTGGTCGACGGCGTGCGCAGCGACGACGGGATCATCCGGGTCGCCCTCTACCGCTCTGCCGACGGGTTCGCCACGCGCGAGGGCCAGTGGCGGGAAATCGCCGCACCGGCGCGTCGCGGCACCACGGCGGTGCCGATTACCGACCTACCGCCGGGCACCTACGGCATCGCCGCCTTTCATGACGAGAACGGCAACGATCGCTTCGACACGACCCTGCTCGGCCTGCCGAAGGAGGGGTTCGGCTTCGGCAACGACGCACCGGTCCGGTTCGGCCCGCCGGATTTCGACGAAGCGGCGGTCACGCTCGCCGCCGGCACCGCCGCGGCGGAGTCCCGATTGACCCTCAGCTACTGGTAGGCGGCGCGAGCTTGGGGCGGCTCAGTCGTCAGGCCAGACGATGGTCGGCAGGCGGGCCAGGGGCACGGGGCCGAGACCGATCCGCCCCTCCGCGATGGTCAGCGGCAAGGTCAGCGCGCCGCCGCCACCGCCGAACAGGCCGAGGCTGAGGCCGCCGAGCCCCCCGCCGCCCTGCGCGGCGCCGGCCACCGCCTGGACGAGCTGGTCCATCCCCTCCACCGAGGCGTCGAGCCGCCCTTGCGGCTGCAACGCGGCATCCAGGCTCAGCGTGCCGGTGGCGACCAGGCGCACGTCGCCCCAGGCCAGGGTGAAGCCGATGACCTCGACGAGCCCGCCGGCATCGCGCCAGGCGGTGAGCTGGCCGGTTGTCGGGCGCGCCGGCCAGGGGCGCGAGACCGCCAGCTCCGCCGTCACCCGCTCGACGATGTCGGGCAGCGAGCTGCCGGTGTCGGACGGCAGACTGCCCGCCGGCAGGCCGATGCTTTCCAGCGACACGGCGATGCCGCCGAAGCCGGGATCGGCGGTGCCGTCGGCGCGGACCAGCGGCACGGTCTGGCGCAAGCGCGCCTCTCCCACCGTCAGCGCCTCCGTCTGCGGACGGCCCGGGGCGGACAGCGTGACGTCGCGCACCACGAGATGGCCGCTTTCGGGCCGCGGATCGGTAAGGCCAGCCAGCTTGACGTCGCCGTCGGCGCTGGCGACGCGGACGGTGATCGGCGGCACGCCCGGCAGATCCACCGTCTGTTCGGCGATCGCCTCGATATCCACCCGTTGATCGGCGACGAAGCCGAAGACGGAACTGCCGGCGCGCACGGCCTCGCCCCGCCCGGTGATGCCTCTGGGGGTGGTGACGCTGTAGCCGTCCAGCGCGATGTCGAAGCGTGCCGGGAAGCCCTCCACCGACAGCGTGTCCACGCTGACGTCATAGCCGCGCTGCTCCAGCGCCTGCAGCCGGTCGGTAATCCGGCCCTTCACCACCTCCGCACCGATGAACCAGCCGGGCACGTAGAGCGCAATCAGCGCGAGCGGCAGGCCGATCAGGATGCGGCGCATGGTTTCGCTCCTCGAATGGGGCGGCGTGACGGGCAGGTCCGCCGATGTCCCGGTCTGGACCGTTCCGGTCTTGACTGTCCCGGTCTTGACGGCCGCAGCGGCGAGCCGCCAGAAATCACGCGGCGGCGGCCAATGCAAGCGCCGCCTGCGGCCCCAGGAGCGTGCGTGCGACCATGACCACCGGCGTCGATCCAGCCGCCCGCGGCGGCGAACCGGCGGCGCCGGGTGCCGCGACGGCGTCGGCCGACGGGGCCGGGGGGCCGCCGCCGCTGGCCAGTCTCGGGATCGATCCGGCGCGCGATCTGTGGGTGTTCGCCTATGGATCCTTGATGTGGGATCCCGGCTTCGCCTTCGTGGAGCGGCACGACGCGCTGCTCGCCGGCTATCATCGCCGGTTCTGCATCTACTCCGTGCACTATCGCGGCACGCCGGCGCAGCCCGGCCTGGTGCTCGGCCTGGACAATGGCGGGTCATGCCGCGGCATCGCCTATCGCATCGCGGCCGGCGAGGTTCCGGCGGCCGTGGCCTATCTGTGGCAGCGCGAGATGATTTCTTACGCCTATCGGCCGGTGATGGCGGGCGCGCGGCTGATCGGGGCGGATGGCCATCCGGGCACGGCGGTCCCGGCCTGGTGCTTCGTGGTCGACCATCACCATGCACAATACTGCGGGGAGCGCGACCCGGCGCGGTTGGCGGCGCGGATCCGCGCTGGCCACGGGTCGAAGGGCAGCAACCGCGACTACTTGGCGGCGGCGATTGCGCATCTGGACGCACTCGGAATCCGCGACGAACCGCTGCATGCGCTGGCGGCACTGGTGACCGGCGGCGGCGGAAGACCGGATGGCAGCTGATCAAGGCTGCGCGATCGCCCGAAACGAACATTTCTAGTAATATTCTTATGCGCCGTTCTTCAGGTAAGATCTAACTTTAAGAACGGCGGCGCCATTTCGGTAAACACGCTCGTACGTGCGGAACATACGCCCTTTAGAGCAGGATCGTCAGAGCGCCGACATTCAGAATTCCCTCCCCCTCGATGGGGGAGGGTTAGGGTGGGGGTGATATCGCCGCACAACGTCAGCGTCTGGGAGGCGCCCATCTCGCGCCACAAGCTCCATGCCATCGAATGGCGCCGTCGATAAGGTGCTTCTTGAGACGGCTTGCCCACCGACAAGCATCACCCCCACCCAACCCTCCCCCATCAAGGGGGAGGGCTTCAACGAGCGGCGGCGATGAATACCGATTCAACCTAGGCGCATCGCGAATGGCCGCAGGCGAGACAGACGTCGCAGCCTTCCCGCCGCACCAGGGCCGGCTGTCCGCAAGATGGGCACTGCGCCGGACGCAGCCGCGCATCGCCACCGATCCCGCCACCGCCAAGCGGGTCGGCCGCCTGGTCGGCGATGGCGGCCTGCGGGGAGGGCGCGACCACCGATCCCGCAGGGGCCGGCAAGAACCCGATCTCGATCATATGGCGTTCGACCACCTCGCCGGTCGCCGCCAGCAGCGACGGGACGTAACGGCCGCCCATCCAATGGCCACCGCGCGGGTCGAACACCGCCTTCAGCTCGTCCACCACGAAGGACACGTCGCCGCCGCGGCGGAACACCGCGCTGATCATCCGGGTCAGCGCGACGGTCCAGGCGTAGTGCTCCATGTTCTTGGAGTTGATGAACACCTCGAAGGGGCGGCGCCGGCCGTCCTGCACGATGTCGTTCAGCGTCACGTAGATCGCGTGGTCGCTGTCCGGCCAGCGCAGCTTGTAGGTCTCGCCCGGCAGCGTCTCCGGCCGGTCCAGCGGCTGGGTCATGTAGACCACATCGCCCGCGGTGGCGGTCGCCGGCGCCCTCGCGGGCTCTTCCGGCTTCGCGACCGTCGACAGCACGGCGCCGGAGATCGGATTGGGCCGATAAGTGGTGCAGCCCTTGCAGCCGAGCCGGTAGGCCTCGGCATAGACATCCTTGAAGTCCTCGAAGGCGATATCCTCGGGACAGTTGATGGTCTTCGAGATGGCGCTGTCGATATAGGGCTGGGCCGCCGCCTGGATGGCCAGATGGTCGGCCGGGCCGAGATCGCCGGCCGCGACGAAGGCATCGGGCAGGGGCGCCGTCTCGCCGAAGCGCTCGCGGAAGAGCCGGTAGGCGTAGTCGCTCACCCGCTCCGTCCGGCGCGTGCCGTCGGCCATCAGCACCTGGCGGTCGTAGGTATAGGCGAACACCGGCTCGATGCCCGACGAGACATTGCCGGCGAACAGCGAGATCGTGCCGGTGGGCGCGATGGAAGTGATCAGCGCGTTGCGCAGGCCGTGCCGGGCGACCGCCGCTTGCGTCTCCTCATCCAGCCCGGCCACCGCCGGCGCCGCCAGCACCGCATCGGCGTCATAGAGCGGAAACGTGCCCTTCTCCGCCGCCAGCGCCGCCGATGCGCGATAGGCCGCGGCCTTCAACCGGCCGAGCCAGGTGCGGGTCAGCGCCACCGCCGCCGCCGTGCCGTAGCGCACGCCGCACAGGATCAGCGCGTCCGCAAGACCGGTGACGCCCAGGCCGATCCGCCGCTTGGCCCTTGCCTCCACGGCTTGCGCGTCGAGGGGATAGCGCGACAGGTCGACGACATTGTCCATCAGCCGAACGGCGGTGGCCGTCAGCGCGTCCAGCCGGTCGAGGTCGAGCGCCGCCCCGTCCTCGAACGGCCTCTCGACCAGTCGCGCCAGGTTGATCGAGCCCAAGAGGCAGGCGCCGTAGGGCGGCAGGGGCTGTTCGCCGCAAGGATTGGTCGCGCGGATCGTCTCGCAATAGGCGAGCGTGTTCTCGGCGTTGATCCGGTCGATGAAGATGACGCCGGGCTCCGCGGTCTCGTAGGTCGCGCGCATGATGCGGTCCCACAGGGCGCGGGCGCGCACCGTGCGCACCGGCTGGCCGTCGAACACCAGGGGCCAGTCCGCATCCGCCGCGACCGCCGCCATGAAGGCATCCGTGACCAGCACCGACAGGTTGAACATGCGCAGCCGCGCAGGATCGCGCTTGGCGTCGACGAAGGCTTCGATGTCCGGATGGTCGCAGGCCAGCGTCGCCATCATCGCGCCGCGCCGCGCACCGGCGCTCATGATCGTGCGGCACATCGCGTCCCACACATCCATGAAAGACAGCGGGCCCGACGCATCGGCGCCGACGCCGCGCACCGGCGCGCCCTGCGGCCTCAGGGTGGAGAAGTCGTAGCCGATGCCGCCGCCCTGCTGCAGGGTCAGCGCCGCCTCGCGCAGATGGGCGAAGATACCCGACATGTCGTCCGGGATGGTGCCCATGACGAAGCAGTTGAACAGGGTCACCGACCGGTCCGTGCCGGCCCCGGCGAGGATGCGGCCGGCCGGCAGGAAGGCGAAGTCCTCCAGGGCGGCATAGAATCGCCCGGCCCACAGCGCGGAGTCCGCCTCCACCGCCGCGGTCGCGTCGGCGACCCGCCGCCAGGTCGCCGCAATATCCGCTTCCGCCGGCCGACCGTCGGCGCCGTAGAGGCGATACTTCATGTCCCAGATCTGCCGGGACAGATCGCCGGGCTCAGAGGTCGGCTGCATCCCTCACCCTCTCCGTCAATGGCCGGCCCGGACACCCGCCAGGCAAGGGACCCCGCTCCCTGTGCGGCACGCCCCGGTACTCAGCCCAGCGTCGCGAGGGTAGCAATCCTTGCCACCACCCGCCATAGTCTGGCTCATCCGATGCCGGACGAGGCCCACCGATGACCGCTCGTCACTCAAAGAACATCGCCCTGACGGCGCAGCTCGACTCATGGGTCGATGCCCTGGTCGACTCAGGAGAGTACAAGAGCGCCAGCGAAGTCATGCGCGACGCCCTGCGCACCTTGAAGGAGCGTCGCGACCGGGAGGCAGCGACCCTCGCGGCCCTCCGCCAGACGATCCGCACCGGCGAGGCCGAGGCCGAGCAGGGCGCATTTGCCGCCGGCACGGGCGCCGACGCCGTGCACCGCGCCTTCGCGCTACCTACTGACGAATAGGAACATAACACGAACAAACCGCGCGTCAACCGTCCGGGCCGTCCATCGGCGGCGGCGCGCGCCACCACGCCGCAGGGTCGGCCGGCCGTTCGGTCGCGGTGCCGCCGGCGTCGACCACCAGGGCGTCGGTCGCGGCCTCCAGGCGGTCGACCAGGGCGGGCATCATCTCGTCCGTCGGCAGGCCGGCCGGGATCGGCGGCAGGAATTCCAGCGTGATGGTGCCGGGGAACTTCAGGAACCGGCGGCGGCCCCAGAACATGCCGGCATTGAGCGCCAGCGGCACCACCGGCAGATCCAGCGCCTCGTAGAGCGCCGCCACCCCGCCGCGGTAGCGCCGCCAGACGCCGGGGGCGGTGCGGGTGCCCTGGGGGAAGATGATCAGCGGCCGCCCCGCCGCCACCGGCGCGCGCGCGTCGGCGACCATGCGGCGGATCGCCGGCGCGCCGCCACCGCGCCGCACGCCGATCATGCCGGCCTTGCGCGCGTACCAGCCCCACATCGGCAGATCCATCAGCTCCTGCTTCAGCACCACCGACGGGTCGGCGACCAGGAGATGGAGCGTCATGGTCTCCCACAGCGACTGGTGCTTGGCAGCGACGATGCACGGCCCGTCCGGCAGATGCTCCCGCCCGACGACGCGGTAGTCGAGGCCGAGGATCACCCGCTCTAGTCCCTTCAGCGCGCGCATATAGGCTTCAACGACCGCCATCATCCAGCGCCGCGGCACCGCCAACAGCCCCAGCAGCAGCAGGCAGCAGACGAAGGTGAAGACGTTGAAGACGACGACATAGGCCAGCGACCGCAGCACGATCGCCGGGGTGACGGTGGCCCGCGCACCCGGCGTGGCCGGCTCCGGCGGCGGCGCGGTGCGCGACCGGTCCGCCGGGGGAAGGGTATCGAGGCTCATGGCAGTCCGGTGAGGGTCTTCAGGACGGTGAGGCGCGCGGTGATCGCCGCCACCACCGCGGCGGCGGGAAACAGCCCGCCCAACAACACCCAGTCCAAGGGGGTGAGCGACAGGCCGGGCACCAGCTCGCCGTCGCCGCCGCTCAAGGCCAAAGTCAGCGCCGCCAGCGTCGCCAGCCCCGCCACCACGCCGATCAGCGCGCCGAACCCGACGGAGCGCAGCGCATGGCCCTGGAACTGGCGGGCGATATACAGGTCGGTCGCCCCCATGACATGCAAAATGGCGATGGTGCGCCGGTGGATCATCAGCTCCGCCCGGGTGATGGTGACGATGGTGGCGATCGCCGCGCCGACGGCGACGGCGACCACCACCGCGCCGACCAGCCGGATCGAGCCGGCGACGAAGACCAGCTCGCCCAGCCATTGCTGATGGGTGTCGAGCCGCGCGCCCGGTGCGGCGTCGGCGACCGCGCGGGCCAGCGCCTCGACATCCCGGCCGTCGCCGGTCAGCTCGACATCGATCAGCACCGGCACCGGCAGATCGTCGACCAGCAGCAGGCTGTCGATCCACGGATCGATCAGGCGCGCCAGCTCGTCCGCGCCCAGCGGCCGCGCCGCGGCGACGGCCGGCGAGGCGTCGAGCACCGCCAGGACGGCGGCCACCCGCTCGGTGTCGATGCGGGCCTGCTCGCGGCCGCGCAAGGTGACGCCCGGCACCGCCAGCACCGGCGGCACCTCCACCGTCGCGGTGCCCTGAAGCCCGCTCTGCCAGCGGTCGACCAGCCCCCCCGCCGCCAGCACCAGCGCGGTCGCCAGGGTCGCCAGGAACAGCATCGGCGCGATCACCAGCGGCAGGGCCCGCCGGCCGGCCGGCACCACGGCCATCGGCCCGCTGGTGGACCGCGTCCGCCGGGTGGGCAGCGCCACACCGCCGGGGATCGGCGCGCGGGACATCTGACCCCCGGAGATCGGACCTTCAGACATCGAAATCTCAGACCTCGGCCGGGCCGCCGGCGGGCACCCGCGCGCGGGTGGTGACGCGCCCGCTGTCCAGGCGAATGACGGGGACGTCCATCCGGCGAATCATCGCTTCGTTATGGGTCGCGACCACGACGGTGGTGCCGAGCCTGTTCAACTCCGCAAACAGACGCAAGAGGCGCCAGCCGATCTGGTCGTCGACATTGCCGGTGGGCTCGTCCGCGACCAACAGATCGGGCCGCGCGATCACCGCCCGGGCGATGGCGACGCGCTGCTGCTCGCCGCCCGACAGGGTCGCGGGGCGGGCGTCGAGCTGGCCGCCCAGGCCGACCCAGCGCAGCAGCGCCACCACCGGTTCGACGATCTCGCCGGACGGCGCCCCGGCGATGCGCAGCGGCAACGCCACATTGTCGACGATGTTGAGATGATCGATCAGCCGGAAATCCTGGAACACCACGCCGATCCGCCGGCGCAGCAGGGCAAGCTCCGTGCGGTCGAGGCCGGCGGTATCGCGGCCGAACAGCATCACCCGGCCGGCGGTCGGCCGCGCCGCCAGATACATCAGCCGCAACAGCGACGACTTGCCCGATCCCGAGGGGCCGACCAGGAAATGAAAACTGCCGCGCGGCACCGACAGGTTGACCCCGTCGAATACCTGGGTTCCCGTGGGGTAGCGAAAGCCGACGGCTTCGAAGTTGATCACGAATCGGCGGGCTCCTGGCCCAGATCTTCTTGCCGCCGCCCGGTCGCGATCGTGCGGCGGCCGGCCGGACCACTGGGGAGCTTCGTTATAGCAGATGCATCGGCGCGCGACGCGGTCCGGCGCAAGACCGGCGCCGGCCCTCTTTCGAGCCGGTGTCGGATCGGCTAGGTTTTCCGCCTCATGATCATCACCTGCCCCTCCTGCTCGGCGCAGTTCGCAGTGCCGGTTGCGGCGATCGGCGCCACCGGGCGCACCGTGCGCTGTTCGGCGTGCGGCCATCAGTGGTTTCAGGACCCGCCGAGCCAGGTGATGCCGCCGATCAGCAGCGCCGCACCGGCGGCCGCGGCGATGGCAGCGCAACCGGCCGCGGCGCAACCCTCGGCGGCGGACGTCGCACCGGCCGCGGCCTCGCCATCGGCACCGAGCGGCGCGCCAGACGCCGGACGGGAGGCCGAAGCCGACCCTGACGCCCGGATCGCTGCGGAGCCGCCGGAAGGCCCCGAGGCCGACGATTTCGAGGCGATGATGGCGCAGGAGCGTCGCCGCCCGCCGCATATCAATCTGCCCGCCGTGCCGGCCGGCCCACCCCGCCGCCGCGGGGTGATGATCGGCTGGCTGGTCCTGGCGGTCGTCGTGATCGGACTGATGGGCGGGGCGGTGCTCGCCCGCGACCGGATCGTCACCTTCTGGCCGCCGGCGGTGAAGGCCTATGACCTGTTGGGCATCGACGTCACCGAGGCGGCGATCCGCGAGATCCCACCAGGCCTGACCTTCCCCGATCCGCCGGTCTTGTCGTTCGAGCGGGAGGGCGACGCGGATGTTCTGGTGGTCGAGGTGACGATCACCAATGTCGGCGAACAGGCGCGCCGCCTGCCGCCCTTGGAGATGTCGCTGCTGGATGCCCAGGGCGACGTCGTGGACCTGTGGGTGCACGACACCGCCTGGCCGGCGATCGCACCGGGCGAGACCCTGGTGGTGGTCACCCGGCGCACCGATCCGCCGGTCGCGGCCACCGACTTCCATATGGAGCCGGCGGCCGTCCCGCGCAGCGAGCGGCCGGCCGATCCCCCCGCGGAACCGCCGGGCGGCGAAAGCGAACCCCGCGAGGGCGAGCCCCCCGAGAGCGAACCGGCCGCGGCCGACGCCTACTGATCGCCGACGGCGCCGGCACAAGCGGCTGGGAACCATAGGCGGTTCCCGATGCCGCCGCTCGAACGGCGAATATTGTAGCGATACCTTCACTTTACCTGACGGTGTCTCTACCGGCATAATCCTCCACTTAATCGGAATCGGATCATCCAATACGGGATCTCGGGCGTTGCGAGAGCCGTCACTTTTCCATCGGACCGGCCTCGCCGCCGCCTTGGCGGCCGGCTTGCGCCTCGCCGCGCCGGGACTCGGCGCCATGGCGCTCGCCGTCCTGTTCGGGGCGGTGTCCTGGTGGGTCGGCGCCCTGATGGCGTTCGCGCTGGCCGGCGGGTGCGCAGCCATGACCGCCCGCGACACCCGCGATCGGGCCGCGGTCGCCCGGTATGTCGACCGGCTCTCCGACCAGGCCCAGGGGGAGCCGCCGCGCGCGCCCATGGTGACCGAGCCGGCCAGCCAGGAGATCGTCTCCGGCGCGGCGCGGGTCGACCGGCAATGGCGCAGCCGCTTCGCCGCCGCCGCCGGCGAGCGCGATCACCTGGCGGAGGTGCTGGCGGCGCTGCACGACCCGCTCTTGGAGGTCGATAGCGAGGGCGTCGTCCGGCGCGCCAATCCCGCGGCGCAACGGCTGATCGGCCAACGCCTGGTCGGCCGCGACCTGGCGGAGGTGATGCGCCACCCGGCGGTGCTGGACGCGGTCGACGCGGTACAGGCCGGCGGCGCGGCGCGGAATGTCGAGATGCTGCAACCGGTGCCGGTGGAACGGGTGTTCGAGGTGCGGGTCAAGCGCTTCGAGGACGGACCGCCGACGGTCACGGCGGCCGGCACGGGGGGCGGCCCCCACTGGGCCGGCCACGCGCCGATCGCGCGCGCCCGGCCGCAGACCCTGATCACGCTGCACGACATCACCGGCATCAAGCGGTCCGAACAGATGCGCGCGGACTTCGTCGCCAATGCCAGCCACGAGCTGCGCACGCCGCTGTCGACCCTGATCGGCTTCCTGGAAACGCTGCGCGGGCCGGCGCGCGAGGACGCCGCGGCGCGCGAGCGCTTCCTCGGCATCATGCAGGAGCAGGCCGGCCGGATGGCCCGGCTGATCGACGATCTGCTGTCGCTGTCGCGGATCGAGCTGGAGGAGCATACCCCGCCGACCGGCGCCGTGGACACGGTCGCCCTGCTGCACGCCGTCATCGACAGCCTGGACATGCGCGCGCGCGATCGCGGCATGTCCCTCGACCTGGTGGTGACGACGGCCGCGACGCGGGTGGTCGGTGACGAGGACCAGCTCACCCAGGTCTTCCAGAACCTGATCGTCAACGCCATCAAATACGCCGCCGCCGATACGCCGATCACGGTGACGGTATCGTGCGGCGAACCGGACGGCGATCCGGCGGCCCGGGCCGCGGAGGTGGCGGTCACCATCGCCGACCGCGGCGACGGGATCCCGCGCAACCATCTCAGCCGGCTGACGGAGCGGTTCTACCGCGTGGACCCGGGCCGCAGCCGGGCGATCGGCGGCACCGGCCTCGGCCTCGCCATCGTAAAGCACATCATCAACCGCCATCGCGGCCGGCTCGGCATCGAGAGCCGGGTCGGCCATGGCAGCACGTTCACGGTGTTCCTGCCCGCAGCGGAGGGCGGTCCGAGCGATCTCCGGCCGCGGTCCCAGCCGGCCGAGAACCCGATCGGACTGCCGGCGAAATAGCCGGCCGGACCCCCACCCGAGTTTCCGAAGGCCGGGCGTGACCTGGCCACGGCAGCCTGCGGGTTAAGCGTGCCGACAGTTGGGGCCGCCCCTGTCATCAAAGCGTAACCAAAGTTTCGTAATTAGGTCGCGTAGCATGGCTAGTGTGCCGCCGGTTCGGCGGTCGTTTCCGCAGCGCAGCATGGGCTTACCCGGTCCTCTTCGGGGACGCCCCCAGGCAAGGCTTTTCAAGATAGTCGTCCATGTTCGGGCCAGGTCCGGCAACCCGGTCCCGGTCCGGCGTGCGGCCGTGAAAGACCACCCTTGCGGTGCCGCCATCATCCGGAGTCACGAACGACGGAACTCCCAAACCGGAGGTATCAACATGGTCAAGAAAATCGCCCTGGCCACCGTCGCCACCGTGGCGATGGTCGGTGTCGCCCAGGCCCGTGATCAGATCCAGATCGCCGGCTCATCCACGGTTCTGCCCTTCGCCAGCATCGTCGCTGAGGAGTTCGGCAACACCTTCGCCGACTTCCCGACCCCGGTGGTCGGCTCCGGCGGCTCGTCGGGCGGCCTTCGCCAGTTCTGCGAAGGCGTCGGCGAGAACACGCTGGACATCGCCAACGCGTCGCGCGCGATCCGCGGCGGCGAGGTCGAGGCCTGCGGCGGCGCGGGCGTCGAGCAGATCCACGAGATCCGCATCGGCTACGACGGCATCGTCTTCGCTTCGGATGCCGATGGCGCGGCCTTCGAGTTCACCCCGATCGACCTCTACCTGGCGCTCGCGGAGCAGGTGCCGGTCGACGGCGCGATGGCGGAGAACCCCTACACCAACTGGAGCGAGATCCGCAGCGAGCTGCCGGATCAGGAAATCCAGCTCTTCATCCCGGGCGAGAACCACGGCACCCGCGAAGTCTTCGAGGAGAAGGTCCTCGAAGTCGGCTGCGAGGAGTACGAGGGCTTCGCCACCGTCGAGGCGCTGGGTGAGGACGCCGCGGAGGAAGCCTGCCTGGCGATCCGCAAGGACGGCCGCTCGGTCGACATTGCCGGCGACTACACCGAGACCCTGGCCCGCATCGAGGCCAATCCGGAAGGCATCGGCGTCTTCGGCCTGAGCTTCTACGAGAACAACCGGGACGTCATCCAGGTCGCCACCATGAGCGACGTCGAACCGTCGCTGGAGACCATCGCCACGGGCGAGTATCCGGTGTCGCGCCCGCTGTTCTTCTACGTGAAGGGCGAGCACCGCGGCGTCATCCCGGGCCTGGACGAGTACGTGCAGTTCTTCCTGTCCGACCAGGTCACCGGCGCTGACGGCATCCTGGTCGAGCGCGGCCTGATCCCGATGCCGGACGCGGAGCGGACGGCGGTGCTGGACGCGTACATGAACGGCGAGACGGTCAGCAACTGACGCTGAGCTTGTCTCAAGGTTCCGCCTTCGGCCGGGTGCCGCGCCGGTCACGCGTCATGCGTGGCCGGCGCACACCCGGCCGGGGCGACCCCGGCCGGCGATGATGACGGGGATTTGGGACTGAAGCGCTCCGACCGCCGGATGCGCGGACGGCCCCGCGGACAAGCGATGGGAACTCATAGAAGATGCTCACCCTGTCCGTGATCATCGTCCTCTTGGCGCTGTCGACCTTCGGCTATTGGTACGGGCTGACCGGCATCCGCGCGATCGCGCGCCAAGGCGGCGGACCCCGCCCGCATTCCCGGCCCGGCTTCTACGGCACCTATGTCGCCCTGTGGTGCGCCATTCCGGCGCTTATGGTGTTGTGCCTGTGGTTGGTGCTGGAACCGCAGATCGTGCGCACCATCGTCGTCGCCGGCCTGCCCGAGGCGGTGCGCGACCAGCCGGCGGAGATCGTCGGCCTGGTGGTCAACCAGATCCGCAATCTGGCCGACGGCAACATCACCGCCGAGACCGTCGATGCCCATATCATCGACGCGGCGGCGCATTGGAACCGCCTATCGGGCATCGGCGACATCGCCATGATCGCGGTGGTGCTGGCCATTGCGGCGCTCGGCCTGTCGCTCGGCCGGCTCAACGTGGCGCCGCATCTGCGCGCCCGCAACCGGGTGGAACAGGTGGTGAAGGTCGGGCTGATCATCTGCTCCACCGTCGCCATCATGACGACCGTCGGCATCGTGCTGTCGATGCTGGTGGAGGCGATCACCTTCTTCACCCAGGTCTCGCCCCTCAACTTCTTCCTCGGCCTGACCTGGGACCCGCGCTTCGTCGGCGCGGCCGGCGGCGACGATGTCGGGCAGTTCGGCCTGATACCGCTGCTCTGGGGCACCTTGTTCATCTCCGCAATCGCGCTCTTGGTCGCCGTGCCGATCGGGCTGTTCTCCGCCATCTATCTGTCGGAATACGCCGGGCCCAAGCTGCGCGGCACCGCCAAGCCGCTGATCGAGATCCTCGCCGGCATCCCGACCGTGGTGTACGGCTTCTTCGCGCTGATCACGGTGGGGCCGTTCTTCCGCGATGTCGGCGGGGCGATCGGGCTGTCGGTCGCCGCCAACTCCGCCCTGACCGCGGGCGTGGTGATGGGGATCATGATCATCCCCTTCGTCTCGTCCCTGTCCGACGACATCATCAACGCGGTGCCGCAGAGCCTGCGCGACGGCGCCTACGGCCTCGGCTCCACGAAGTCGGAGACGGTGCGCATCGTCGTGCTGCCGGCGGCCCTGCCGGGCATCGTCGGCGCGGTGCTGCTGGCCGCGTCGCGCGCCATCGGCGAGACGATGATCGTGGTGATGGCCGCCGGCGTCGCCGCCAATCTGACGGCCAACCCGTTCGAGGCGGTGACCACGGTCACCGTGAAGATCGTCACCCAGCTCACCGGCGACACCGAGTTCACCAGTCCGCAGACGCTGGTCGCCTTCGCGCTGGGCATCACGCTGTTCGCCATCACGCTGTGCTTGAACATCTTCGCCCTCTACATCGTCCGCAAGTATCGCGAGCAATATGAATGACTGACATTGCTCAGCCGGCGCCGCGCGGCATCGCGGCCCTTCCGCCCGCGGTCCTGTCGGCGAAGATCCGTCGGCGCTACCGAGCCGAGGCGCGGTTTCGCGCCTATGGGCTGATCGCCATCTTCTTCGGCGTGACGTTCCTGGCGATTCTGTTCGGCTCGATCCTGTCCAACGCGCTCAGCGCCTTCCGCACGACGGAGATGACGCTGACCGTCCAGATCGACGAGCAGGTCGTCGACCGCGCCGGCTCTCGCAACCTCACCATGATGCAGATGGCCAACTGGAACCTGCTGGTGGAGAGGGCGCTGGCCGAGCGGATCTCGCTGGCGGACGAGCCGATCCGGCTGATCACCCTGATCGAGCTGGAACGCGCGTCGGACGAGGAGAAGGCCGCGGCCATCGACACCCTGATCGCCGACGGGGCGATCAGCATCCCGGGCGTCGAAACTGTCGCCGACGGCGTGCCGCTGGCAGCCCTGATGGACGTCGACGGCTTCTTGACCCAGTCGCCGCTGATGGGGCTGTCGGAGATCGGCTCCGCCGCCGCGCGGACGACGATCAACGGCGCGGTCGGCGGCGTTCTGGTGGAGCGGCTGGACGGCCGGGTGTTGAGCCTGCGCGATCTGGAACGGCGCCAGGTGTTCGACCGCGCCGAGGTGACGGAGATCGTCGACCTGGTCACCGGCCAGCTCGCCAATCCCGGCATCCTGCCCGACCGCTTCCCGCAGATCCTGCAGGGCGAGCTGAACGACGCGCTGTTCGAAGCGATGCGCCCGGTTCTGAAGGGCCAGACCGTCACGCCCGACCAGGTCGCCGACGGCCCCTTGGCCGAGGCGCTGGACGACTACCTGATGGACCTGGTGGGCGACCTGATCAGCCCGTCGGCGCGCCTGGGCGTGCGCGACGCGGTGTTCGCCGATCTCGACCTGGTCGGCGGCACGGTCACCGTGCCGATGAAGGTGGCGACCAATGTCGACCAGCTTCTGAAGGGCGAAGGCGGCCGCGACCTCGCCGAAGAACGCCGGCTGCTCAACGATCTGCAGGTGATGTGGATCGACCGGCTGCTGGACGAGGGCGTGGTGGAGCGCACCTTCAACTGGGAGATCTTCTACCGCGGCGACAGCCGCAATCCGGAGGTCGCCGGCCTCGGCGTCGCGGTCATCGGCTCGGCCTATATGATGTTGATCGTGCTGCTGCTGACCTTGCCGCTGGGCGTTGCCACGGCGGTCTATCTGGAGGAGTTCGCGCCGAAGAACCGGGCGACCGACCTGATCGAGGTCAACATCAACAATCTGGCCGCCGTGCCGTCGATCGTCTTCGGGCTGTTGGGCTTGGCGGTGTTCATCAACTTCCTGCATCTGCCGCAGTCGGCCCCGGTGGTCGGCGGTCTGGTGCTGACGCTGATGACGCTGCCCACGGTGATCATCGCCACCCGCGCCGCGCTGCGCGCCGTGCCGCCGTCGATCCGCGAGGCGGCGCTGGGCGTCGGCGCGTCGAAGATGCAGGCGATCCGCCATCACGTGCTGCCGCTGGCCGCCCCCGGCATCCTGACCGGCACGATCATCGGCATGGCCCATGCGCTGGGCGAGACGGCGCCGTTGATCATGATCGGCATGGTCGCCTTCGTCGCCGACTATCCGGCGACGCCGCTCGACCCGGCGAGCGCCCTGCCGGTGCAGGTCTATCGCTGGTCGACCCAGCCGGAACGCGGCTTCGTCGAGCTGACCTCCGCGGCGATCCTGGTGCTGCTGGCCTTCCTGATCGTCATGAACGCCACGGCGGTCTGGCTGCGCCGGCGCTTCGAGCGGCGCTGGTAGCAGCGGCGCTCGAAGCCCAAGAACACGAAGATCGGCCCGAAGACGGCCCTAATGAGACGAACGACCGGGGACGACCGCAAGCGATGACACAAACCATGACCACGGAGAAGGCCCCCCCGCCGGCCGTCGCCGGCGACGGCAAGTCCGACAAGATGACCTCCCGCGGCGTACAAGTGCATTACGGTGAGAAGCGGGCGCTGCACGGCATCGATATCGACATCAAGGCCAATGAGGTCCTGGCGCTGATCGGCCCGTCGGGCTGCGGCAAGTCGACCTTCCTGCGCTGCCTGAACCGGATGAACGACACCATCGTCGGCTGCCGGGTGACCGGCAGGCTGACGCTCGACGAAGAGGACATCTACGACAAGGCGCTCGACGTCGTGCAGCTTCGCGCCCGGGTCGGCATGGTGTTCCAGAAGCCGAACCCGTTCCCGAAGTCGATCTACGACAACATCGCCTATGGACCGCGCATCCACGGCATCGCCGACGACGGCGCGGACATGGACGCCATCGTCCAGCGCTCCCTGGAAGGCGCGGGCCTGTGGGAAGAGGTCAAGGACCGCCTGCAGGAGCCCGGCACCGGCCTGTCCGGCGGCCAGCAGCAGCGCCTGTGCATCGCCCGCGCGATCGCCGTCAGCCCGGAGGTGATCTTGATGGACGAGCCGTGCTCTGCCCTCGACCCGATCGCCACCGCCCATGTCGAGGAGCTGATCGACGAGCTGCGGCAGCTCTATACGATCGTCATCGTCACCCACAACATGCAGCAGGCCGCCCGGGTCAGCCAGAAGACGGCCTTCTTCCATCTCGGCGATCTGGTGGAGCACAATCTGACCTCGGAGATCTTCACCAATCCCAGCGACGAGCGTACGCAGGGATACATCACCGGCCGCTACGGCTAAGCGACGCGCGCCCCTCGGCTCGCTTGTTTGTTGGGACATCGCCGATCATGGCCTCCGACCACATCGTCAAGTCGTTCGATCAAGAGTTGGACGGCCTGAAACGCGGTATCGCCACCATGGGCGGGCTGGCCGAGAGCCAGATCGAGAGCGCGATCCAGTGCATCACCCGGCGCGACGGCGCGCTCGCCGGCCGGGTGGTGGAGAACGACCGCCGCCTCGACACCATGGAGACCGAGATCGCCAACACCGTCGTGCGCATGCTGGCCCAGCGCCAGCCGATGGCGCGCGACCTGCGCGACATCGTGGCGTCGCTTAAGATCGCCTCGGACCTGGAGCGGATCGGCGACTACGCCGCCAATCTGGCCAAGCGGGCGATCGCGCTGGCCCAGGTTCAGCCGGTGCGCCCGGTGGCGGCCATCCCGCGGATGGGCCGCCTCGCCCAGGAGATCGTCAAGGAAGTGCTGGACGCCTATGCCGAGCGCGACCTCGACCGCGCGCTGACCGCCTGGCGGCGCGATGAGGAGCTGGACGATCTCTACAACAGCCTGTTCCGCGAGACGCTGACCTACATGATGGAAGATCCGCGCAACATCACGCCGTGCACGCATCTCCTGTTCATCGCCAAGAACATCGAGCGGATCGGCGACCACGCCACCAATGTCGCCGAGACGATCCATTTCCTGGTCGCCGGCGGGCCGATCGGGGAGGCGCGCCCGAAGGGCGACCTCTCCAGCTTCGCCGTGGTCACGCCCGATCAGGCCGACCCCGGCCAAGACGTGCCGGCCTGAGCGGATGAAGGCGGGACCCGCGACCGTGGCGCGCGCCGGCACCAACCCGACCATCCTGATCGTCGACGACGAGTCGGATCTGGTCACCCTGCTGACCTACAATCTGGAGCGCGAGGGCTTCCGCACGCTGGCCGCCTATGACGGCGACGAGGCGCTCTTGGTCGCCGGGGAGCAGCGGCCCGACCTGATCCTCCTGGACTGGATGCTGCCCCACCGCTCCGGCCTGGATGTCTGCCGCCAGCTTCGCCGGGGGGCCAAGACCCGCGAGATCCCGATCATCATGCTGACCGCCCGCGGCGAGGAGGCGGACCGGGTGCGCGGGCTGGACAACGGCGCCGACGACTATGTGTCGAAGCCGTTCTCCACCAGCGAGCTGTTGGCCCGCGCCCGCGCCGTGCTGCGCCGCGCCGCGCCGGCGATGACCGACGAGGTGCTGAGCTACGGCGACGTGGTGATGGACCTGGCCGGCCACAGGGTGCGCCGCGGCGGTCGCGACATCCATCTGGGCCCCACCGAATTCCGGCTGCTGCGCCATTTCCTGCAGCATCCGGGCCGCGTCTTCTCGCGCGAGCAGCTCTTGGACGTGGTGTGGGGCCACGACGTCTATGTCGAGCCGCGCACGGTCGACGTGCATATCCGCCGCCTGCGCAAGGCCCTGAACGAATTCAACGGCATCGACCTGATCCGCACCGTCCGCTCCGCCGGCTATGCCCTCGACAGCAGCGCGGGGGCGTAGCGCGAGATACGGTTGCGGGGTACGGAGAGTACGTCCGCTACTCTAGCAGACTGTTGAAAAACACTCTTCCAACGTCGTTCCCGCGCAAGCGGGAACCTCCAACCGATTGAAACATAAAGATTCCCGCCTTCGCGGGAATGACGTTCAAGGCTAGATCTAGCGATCTTCAGCAACCTGGTAGACAGGCGCTATGCCGGACGGCCGGATTGCCGTTCGATTTCATCCGATCTGTAAAAGCTCTAAGGTTGATACTCCAACAAGTCACCGGGCTGGCAATCGAGCTCTCTACATATGGCGTCAAGCGTCGTCAAACGTATTGCACGCGCCTTGTTTGTCTTGAGCAACGAGAGATTTTGCTCGGTTATCCCGATGCGTTGCGCAAGCGTCTTGGATTTCATTTTGCGCCTTGCGAGCATCACATCGAGGTGAATCATAACGGCCATCTGGACACCTATATCGTGTGAGCCTGTTCGTCTTCCAGCTTGTGGCCTTCATTCATCACCCATGAGAGCAATAGAACGACGGCGCCAATCACCAGTGTCGAAAGATCCAAAACACCAAACTGGGCGACGAGCTCTCGCGAACCAGGCGGATTGTTAAAGGTGATGACAACACTGATCAACGGTGTAAACAGCGCGTTGGCAGCAACCCATGTCAGTAATACAAATCCAAGACGGCGGAAAAGGCGCACGTTTTGCTGTGAAAACACGATTCCTTTTTGATAGAGCTTGAAGAGTGCTTCCAAGGTGATCAATCCATAAAGGGCGACACCGACCGGGAGCAAACTGACGACGAAAGCCAGAGAAAGCGACAGTCCCGAGAGAGGCTGAATGGCTGCCGCTGGAAGATCCGCGAGCAATCCATCCGGCAAGTGATTGAAGGATGCCCAATACAGCAGGTTCAATAGCGGAACGCCTACGATGAATATCCATAGGAGTATGCGGAAACGCCGACTGGCTCTCTGCAGATGTTCCATGCCTCTACTCTCCTCAAGATCCATGGCCAGACGTTCACCAGGGCATTGTCGGTACGCGCTGGTGCGGCGGCGCGGACACGGAACCCGGCGCCGATCACCGGCGAATGGCCTAATTAGGGTAAGAATTTATCGATTGTCAATAATTTTTGGCAGCCACGGCGACCATGGCTTCTGCCGGCATTGGCCATCGGCTTAGTCAGCCGATGATCGACGTTGTGCCGTGCGCAGACGACTGCAAAGGCATGGCGGCCGAAGCGGTCGCCTTCAGCCGCATGGCGAGATGCGACATTGCGTCCTTGTGCAGCCGACCTCACCAGAACCCCGGCACCAAGCGGGCGCCGACCGCCCGGGTATAGGTCTCGTAGCCGTCGAGGTGGTCGCGCATCATCCGGTCCTCCAGCGCCGTGCGCACGACGATCGCCGCGCCGGCGATCGCCGCCGGGATCAGCGCCCATAGCGTGCCCAAGAGGACGGGCACGCCCAGGCAGGCCAACAGCGTCGCCAGATAGCCGGGATGGCGCACCAGCCGGTAAGGCCCCTCGGCACACACCGTCTGCCCGCGCTCCGGCTGCAGGCGGGCCGCCGGGATGAAATAGGCGTTCACCGCCAGCGCCCAGCCGAGCAGCAAGGTGCCGGTGGCGACCATCAACCCGCCGGCAAGGTGCTCTTCCTCCACGCGAAACGGCGTCCAGCCGAACCGCGCGTCCAAACCGGCGACCACCGGCAGGACGACGAAGAAGGCAATGGCCCAGGCCGCGACGGTCCAACGGTCCCAATCCGGCCCGCCGGCCCATTCACCCGGTGCGGCCAGGGTCTCCCGCCGGCAGACCAGCACGATCCCAGCGAACAAGAGCCCCCTCCCCACCGCCAGGGCGGCATTCACCCAGGCCCATTGCCATTTCGGGTCGCCGGACACCAGCAGCAGGAGCCCGAGCACCAGCCCGTGTACCAGGAAGATCTGCATCAGCCGGGTGAGAAGGCGCCGAGCCAGCCCCGGCGGCGGATTTTCAAGCATTCGCGAACATCTCCTTGAGGATTGCCCGCACCGGTGCGCAAGGCCGGCCGGTTTCGGCCGCTCTGCGTCGTCGGGCTTGACTCGGGACCCCCGCGCCTCTCATGCTCGTCACTTGCGGTGGATAAACGGCATCAACGGCGATGCTGCTGCCGGCGACGGGACCGATCGGTCCCCACCATATCAGGCTGACGGCGCGACATCCGCGCCGATCGGACGACGGCGATCAGGCCCTTTGCGAGAGCAAGGGGCCTTTTTTCGTTTCTGGCCGGCGGATTGTACGGACAGACCGGAGAAGGGGCGGGATGCGGGACCGCGACCTTATCGACATCGGCGTATTGCTGTCGGCGACGGGATCGTACGGCACCATCGGGCGCTCGATGCTGGGCGGCGCGCTGCTCGCCATCGAAGAGGTCAATGCCGGCCCCTATCCCTTCCTCTTCCGCGCGGAACGGGTCGATCCCGGCGGAAACCTGAGCGAGTACTACACCACCGCCCAACGGCTGCTCGCCGAGCGCCGCATCGTCCATGTGGTCGGCTGCTACACCTCCTCCAGCCGCAAGGAGGTGCTGCCGCTGTTCGAAAAGCACGACGCGCTGCTCTGGTATCCCTCGCACTACGAGGGCTTCGAGACCAGCGAGAACGTCGTCTACACCGGCGCGGCACCGAACCACCATGTCATCCCGCTGGCCGACTATCTGATCGACGCGGTCGGCGGGCAGGGCTGGTTCGTCGGCTCCAACTATATCTGGGCGTGGGAGAACAACCGGATCCTGCGCGAGACGCTGGTCTCCGCGGGCGGAAGGGTGCTGGGCGAGCGCTACCTGCCGGTGGGCGAGACCGATGTCCGCGCCATCGTCGACCAGATCCTGGCCGCACGCCCCGACTTCGTCTTCAACACGCTGATCGGCGAGAGCGCCTACGTCTTCTTCCGCACGCTGCGGCGACGGGCCCAGGCGCTGGGCATCGACCAGCCGCGCGAGATGCCGGTGGTGAGCTGCAGCCTGTCGGAGCCGGAGCTGGCGGCCATCGGGCCGGACGCCGCCGACGGTCACCTGTCCTCCAGCGTCTATTTCGAGAGCGTCGAGACGGCGGAGAACCGGCGCTTCGTCGCCGCATGGCATCAGCGCTTCCCGGAATTGGGCGGCGCCAGCGCCGATGCGGAAGCCACCTATATCGCGGTCCACCTGCTGGCCAAGGCGATCGCCGCCGCCGGCAGCACGGATCTGGAGAGCGTGCGCCGGGCCGTCGGCGGGCTCGTCCTGAACGCCCCCCAGGGTGAGATCCGCGTCGATCCCGACAATCGGCATTGCAATCTGCGCCCGCGCATCGGCCGGTCGCGCCGGGACGGCGGCTTCGACATCATCGCCGAAGCCGGCAGCGCCACCCGGCCCGATCCGTACCTCGTGTGGCGCGAACCCGCCGAGACGGCGGCCAAGTCCGGCCGCCCCCGCCTCAGCGTGGTCTCGTGATGCGGACGGTCATCCAGAACTTCCGCGGCGCGCGCGCCCTGGTGGTCATGGCGCCCGGCGACGATTGCGACCGGCTGGTGGTGACGCTGCGCCGCCTTGGCCTGCTGACCGGGGCCGTCGCGCCGGGCGACGAGGAGGCCTTGGCGGCGGCGGCGCGCGACGGCTTCGACGTGCTGATCACCGACACCGATGTCGGCACCGGCGATCTGGTGCCGGGCGGCATCACCGTCGATGCGCCGGTGATCGCCGTCATCGGCGTGGAGGCGCCGAGCCGCCTCAGCCGCGTCGTCGGCGGCCGGGCCGCCAGCCATATCGTCAAGCCGGTGCGCGCCAGCGGCGTCTTCCCCGCGCTGTTCATCGCCTTCAACGAATTCGCCCGGCGCCGGCGCGAGCGCGAACATGCCGGCCGGCTGGAAACCCGGTTGCGCCAGCGGCGGACGGTGGTCAAGGCGGTCTTGGCGGTGATCGCCAGCCGCGGCGTCGACGACGACGAAGCCTTCCGGCTGATGCGCCGGGAGAGCATGCGCCGGCGCATCACCATCGAAGCCCTGAGTGAAGAGATCGTCGCCGCCAGCAAACCGTCGGCGCCGTCGGGAGAAGTTGCCGGCGGCCGGTCGTAGAGGCCGCCGGATCCCCGAAAGGCGGGTAACCGCCCGTCATGGTCAAACGGAACCAGGAAGACAGGAGAGGCATTGATGAGGACGCTTCAAACCCATTGGCTGCGCCGCGGCGCTTTGGTCGCCGGTGCGGCGGGCATCGCGCTGTCCGGTGCGACGGCAGTCGCCCAGGACGAGGGGCCGATCCGCATCGGCGTCCTGGAGGACCAGTCCGGCGAGTTCGCCGCCGCGACCATCCAGAAGGTGCACGGCGCGGAGCTGGCCGCCGCGGAGATCAACGCCGCCGGCGGCATCCTCGGCCGCGAGATCGAGCTGGTCATCTACGACCCGCAATCCGACAACCGCCGCTATCAGGAGCTGATGCGCCGCATCCTGCAGCGCGACAATGTGGACGTCGTGTTCGCCGGCTTCTCGTCGGCCTCGCGCGAGGCGGTGCGGCCGATCGTCAACCAGTTCGACGCGCTGTACTTCTACACCAACCAGTACGAAGGCGGTGTGTGCGACGCCAATGTCGTCGCCACCGGCGCGGTGCCGGAACAGCAGTTCTCCACGCTGGTCCCGTGGATGATGGAGACCTACGGACCGCGGGTCTACACCATCGCCGCGGACTACAATTTCGGCCAGATCTCTGCGGAATGGGTGCGCCAGCTCGTCGAAGACGGCGGCGGCGAGATGGTCGGGGAGGAGTTCATCCCGCTTGGCGTCTCCCAGTTCTCCCAGACCATCCAGAACATCCAGGAAGCCGCCCCGGACGTCCTGATGACGCTGCTGGTCGGCACCGCCCAGGCCTCGTTCTACGAGCAGGCGGCCGCCGCCGATCTGGGCATCCCGATGGGTAGCTCCGTCAACGTCGCCCAGGGCTACGAGCATCGCCGGTTCGACCCGCCGGCGCTGGCCGGCATGCATGTCACGGCCAACTACATCGAAGAGGTCGAGACCCAGGCCAGCCTGGACTTCGTGGAGCGCTGGCGGGCGATGTTCCCGGACGAGGTCTACATCAACCAGCCGGGCCAGAACTCCTATGTCGGCATCTATCTCTATGCCGCGGCGGTGGAGATGGCCGGCACGACGGAGAAGGAGGCGGTGCGCGCCGCCATCCAGACCGGCGAGATCTGCCATGACGCGCCGGAAGGCCAGGTCTGCATCGATCCGGCCAGCCAGCATGCCTCCCACACCATCTATCTGGTGCAGGTGGGCGAGGATCACTCGATCAGCATTCCCCAGGTCTGGGAAGGCATCGAGCCCTACTGGCTGGGCGAAGCCGGCTGCGACCTGACGGTGCGCGACCACGACGCGCAGTACACGCCGAGCAACCCGCCGCCCGCCGAGTAACGTCGGCCGACGCCGAAGCCGGGGCGGGCGGGGCGATCCCCCGTCCGCCCCGGCCGCGCGTGTGTTCGGGACCTTAAGAACGCAAAACCGCATGCTGCCGTCGATCTTCGCCTTCCTCTTCCAGTTCGGCGACGCCTTCGCCTTCCTGGTGCTGGCCGCCGCGGGGCTGGCCATCATCTTCGGCATGATGGGCGTCATCAATCTGGCGCATGGCGAGTTCATCATGTGCGGCGCCTATGTGACGGTGGCCGCGGCGAGGGCCGGCCTGCCGATGCCGGCGGCGATCGCCTGCGGCGCGCTGGCCGCCGGCATCGTCGGCATCGTGCTGGAACGGCTGGTGATCCAGCGCCTGCTGCACCGGCCGCTCGACACCATCGTCGCCACCTGGGGGATCAGCCTGATCGCCACCCAGGGCACGCTGATCGTGCTGGGCTCCACCATGCCCGGGATCGGCACGCCCTTCGGCAGCTTCTCGGTCGGCGAGTTCTCCTATTCGGTCTATCGCGTGCTGTTGATGGCGATCGCCGTCCTGCTGCTGATCGGGCTCTATCTGCTGTTTCACAAGACGCGCTATGGCGTGCTGGCGCGCGCGACCATCCAGGTCCCGTCCATGGCCAGCGCGCTGGGCGTCAACACCGCCGTGGTGCACAGCCTGACCTTCGGCATCGGCGCGGCGCTGGCCGGCCTGGCCGGCGGGCTCTACGCGCCGACCATGACGCTGGTGCCGACCATGGGCACCGCCTTCATCGTCGAGGCCTTCGTGACGGTGGTCGTCGGCGGTGGCGACGTCTTCCTCGGCACCGCGCCGGCGGCGGTGGTGCTGGCCTTCGTCAAGGCGCTGATGATCAACTGGTACGGCCAGCTCTTCGGGCTGATCGGCCTGCTGCTGGCGGTGATCATCGTCATCCGCCTGCTGCCGCGCGGCCTGTCGGGCTGGATCCTGCGGGGGCGGGAATGAGCGGGCCCGCCGACATGGGATCGGCCAAGCCGGCCTCGGTGCCCTCGGCCGCCGGGCGCGACCGCGGGCACCGCGTGCGCCGCGGCTTCCTCGGCACGCTCAAGCTGGTGAACGGCCCCCAGACGCTGGGCCGCGGGCCCATCTTCTGGTCGGGCTTCGTCGTCGCCTGCCTCTTGGCCGGGATCTATCCGCTGTTCGCCGACGGCTGGACGGTCGGCAACACCGCGTACTTCTTCACCTGGACCTTCATGGCCATGGGCCTGTCGGTGATCTGGGGCTATGCGGGGGCGCTCAGCTTCGGCCAGACCGCATTTTTTGGCTTGTCCGGCTACGCCTACGGCGTGCTGACGATCAATATCGGCAGCGCCTATGGCTTCACCTTCGCCGCGCTGGTGCTGGCGGTCGGCCTGGCGGCGGTCTTCGCGCTGTCGCTCGGCTATTTCCTGTTCTATGGGCGGATCAGCGGCGTCTTCCTCGGCATCGTCACGCTGTCGGTGACGCTGGTCCTGGAAACCTTCATGGCGCAGACCGCCGGGCCGGAATGGGCGATCGGCGCTGCGCGGCTGAACGGCTTCAACGGCATGACCGGGATGCCGCCGCTGACCGTGCCGTGGCCCGGCGGCGATATCGCGCTGTGGCCCGACATCCCGCTCTACTACCTGCTGCTGGGGGCGATGATAGCCTGCTATCTGGGCTTGCGGATCGTCGTCAATTCGCGCTTCGGCAATGTGCTGGTGGCGATCCGCGAGAACCCCGACCGGGCGGAGATGCTGGGCTACGACATCCGCCGCTACCAGCTCGGCGCGTTCATCATCGGCAGCAGCCTGGCCGGGCTGTCGGGCGTGCTCTACACCGCCTGGGGCCAGTACATCACGCCGAACTCCATGGGGCTCTACGCCGCCGCCCTGCCGATCGTCTGGGTCGCCGTGGGCGGGCGCAGCGACCTGACGGCGACGCTGATCGGCACGCTGCTGGTCTTATGGGTATTCCAGACCCTGACCATCTACGGCAGCCAATACGCGCTCGTCGTGATGGGCGCGATGCTGCTGGTCACCGTGCTGTTCGCCCCGCGCGGCCTGATCATCGGCGTCGCCGATCTCGGCGGCTGGCTCAGGGCGCGCCTGCGCCGGGGGCGGTCATGACGGCGATCCTGGCGACCGAAGGCCTGCAGAAGAATTTCGGCGGCGTGTTCGTCGCCCGCGACATCCGCTTCGCCATGCAGCCGGGCGAGATCCACTGCCTGATCGGCCCCAACGGCGCGGGTAAGTCGTCCTTCTTCCGCCTGGTGCTGGGCCAGCACAAACCCAATGCCGGCGCCATCTTCTTCGACGGGGCGGAGATCACCGCGCTGAAACCGTTCGAGCGGATCCGCCGCGGCCTCAGCGTGAAGTTCCAGGTGCCGGGCATCTTCAAGGCGCTGACCGTCTGGCAGAATCTGGAGATCGCCTTGCAGGACCATCTGTCCGGGGATTCGCTGGCGGCGGAGATCCGCGAGACCCTGGCCTTCGTCGACCTGGCCGGCCAGGCGCGCGAGCGGGCCGGCAACCTGTCCCACGGCCAGCAGCAATGGCTGGAGATCGGCATGGCGATCAGCCTGAAGCCGAAGCTGTTGCTGCTGGACGAGCCGACCGCCGGCATGTCCGACGACGAGACGGCCAAGACCGGCGACATGGTGCACCGGCTGAACCGGGAGGGCATGAGCATCCTGGCGGTCGAGCACGACATGACCTTCGTCAAGCAGATCGCCCAGCGGGTCACCGTGCTGCATTTCGGCGAGATCTTCGCCCAGGGCACGATCGACGAGATCGTCGCCGACGAGCGGGTCGCCGAGATCTATCTCGGCAAGGCGCAATGAGCCCGGCCCCGCATCTGCAGGTCACGGGCCTGCGCGCCGGCTATGGCGGCAAGCCGGTGCTGCAGGGCATCGACCTCGCCGTCGGCCGCGGCCAGATCGTCGCCGTGATCGGCCGCAACGGCGTCGGCAAGACGACGCTGATGCGCGCGCTGATGGGCCTGTTGCCGGCCACCGCCGGCGTCATCCGCATCGCCGATAGCGAGGTGACGCGTCTTGCGCCGCACCGCCGCGCCCGGCTCGGCATCGGCTATATCCCGCAAGGCCGCGACGTGTTCCCGCGGATGACCGTGTCGGAAAACCTCCAGGTCGGCGAGACCCTGTGCCGCGACGGCGCCGCGCCGGACTACGAGGGCGTATACCGCGACTTCCCGATCCTCAAGGAACGGGCCGATCAGCGCGCCGGCACCCTGTCCGGCGGCCAGCAGCAGCAGCTCGCCATCGCGCGCGCCCTGGTGGGCCGCCCGGAGATCATTCTCCTGGACGAACCGTCGGAGGGTATCCAGCCCTCCATCGTCCAGGACATCGCGCGCGCGGTGCGCGATCTGAACCGCTCGCTCGGCCTGACTGTCCTGTTCGTGGAGCAGAATCTGGACATGATCATGTCGCTCGCCCAGCACTGCTTTGTCATGGACAAGGGCCAGATCACCGCCAGCCTCAGCCCGGACGAGCTGCACGACCGAGACACCGTGCGCCGGGCGCTGGCGCTGTAGACGGGGTCGGGACGGGACCGCAGCGTCCCCACGCGATCCGCCATATCCGATGAGGGAGGGTTAAGCATGTCCTGGTTGGAGAACTCGATCATGGCGTCCCGCGGCGTCGCCAAGGGCCAGGCCGGCGCGCATCACCGCCTGACGGAGGAACGCCAGGGCAAGTACCACTATGTCTACGGCGCCTTCGCCGAGCCGGTGCTGACCATCCAGCCGGGCGACGTGGTGGAGGTGGAGACCCATGACGCCTTCGAGGGCAAGATAACCTCGGTCGACGACAAGCCGTCGGAAAAGCTGAACATCCCCTATCTCAACCCGCAGAACGGGCCGATCTTCGTCGACGGAGCGGAGAAGGGGGACTGCCTGGCGGTCTATATCCATTCCGTGAAGCCGCGCGGGCCCCAGCCGGTCGGCACCACCTGCCTGATCAAGGAGTTCGGCGGCCTGGTCGGCACCGCCAACACCGCCCTGCTGAACGAGCCGCTGCCGGAGATCGTGCGCAAGGTGCATGTCGACGAGGAAACCGGCGTGCGCTGGAGCGACCGCGTCACCCTGCCCTATGAGCCGTTCATCGGCACCATCGGCACCGCGCCGGAGATCGAGGCGATCACCTCGCTGCAGCCGGACTATTACGGCGGCAATATGGACCTGCCGGACGTCGCGCCCGGCGCGGTGATCTATCTGCCGGTCCAGCATGCCGGCGGCTACCTGCATCTCGGCGACTGCCATGCGGTGCAGGGGGACGGCGAGCTGTGCGGCGTGGCGATCGAGCAGCCGTCGACCACGACCCTTCAGGTCGACCTGATCAAGGGCATGACCATCGCCTGGCCGCGCCTGGAGACGGAGTCGATGCTGATGACCATCGGCAGCGCGCGGCCCTTGGAGGATGCCGCGCGCATCGCCTATCGCGAGCTGGTGCGCTGGGTCGCCGCCGATTACGGCTTCGAGACGCTGGAGGCCTATATGCTGCTGACCCAGTGCGGCAAGGTCCGCCTGGGCAACATGGTCGACCCGAAATACACCATCGGCGCCTCGATCCAGAAAACCTACCTGGCCTGACCGGCTGCGCCAGCATTCAAGCCCTCCCCCTCGATGGGGGAGGGTGGGGAGGGGGTAATGGCGCCGTAACACCCGCGCTTGGCCGAGGGCAATCTCGCCAACACAGA
>JANQSN010000022.1 GCA_028284045.1 Alphaproteobacteria bacterium
CCACTCAAGTCGGATCGGTCGCCCCTTCGGGGGCTGTCTATAGCAGATCCGTTCTTCGCTGACAGCCGCCGCATCCGGCGCTGACGCCGCGGCTCACGCCATTGTGGCGGAGAGAGCGCACCGGCCGCCGGCTGGGCTGTGCATCGAGAATTTGCGAGTCACTCTCATTTGCAGTTGACGCCCGGACTGCGATGCGTAGACTGGCCGCACGAGTTGAGAACGACTATCAATCGCACCGTCCGGTCGACCCGGAAACGGCGGGGGAGAGCAAGAGGCAGGAGGCGGCCATGTCGGCACCGGCGACCGGTTCGGACAAGTCCCTGGCGATGGAGATCCTGGCCGCCGCCATGACCGGCGTCTTCGACCGGACCGATTCGCTGCTCGAATGGATGCTGTTGGAGCGGCCGGCGGCGGATGGCGCGGGCGGGTCGGTGCATCATCGGGTCGGTAGCTGACGAGGTGCTCAGGCTTGGGCGCGCGGCGGCGGTCCCCTGAAAGAACACGAGGGCAGATCCCTCAACGGCGTTGCTGGCAGCCGTATCCGGCCAAAAACCTCCTCTCCCTTTGGCCGGGGACGGACCAGCGACAACAGCCGCGGCGGCCCGGCGGGGATGGGCCGGCGGGCCGTCGCGGCGCCCATCTCCCACGCCTCAAGGCGTGCTCCCCTTGCGGGTTCGCGACGGGAGGCCTTGGAGGGCCCGAATGGCCGAAACGTTGCAGCTTCCGAGCACCCTGACCCTGCGCCTGCTGCTGTTGCAAAGCTGGCAGCAGCCGCGCGAGGAGGAGGAGGTTCGGCCCCTATCGCGCGATGCCCGGCCGGCGGGATCGCCGGCGCCGCGGCAGCGCCGCGAGATAGTAGTGCCATAGCAGCAGGGCCGCGGCCGTGCGCCGCGGGCGCCATCGCTCGGCAACCGCGCGCAGCTCTGGTTCCGCCGGCCGCGCGTCGAGGTCGGCCAGCCACTGCCAGCCGACCTGCAAGGCCAGGTCGCCGGCCGGCCAGACATCGCGCCGGCCCAGCGACCACAGCAGGTAGCATTCCGCACTCCAGCGCCCGATGCCGGGCAGCGCCGTCAACCGGGCCAGCGCCGCGGCGTCGTCCAGGGAGGCCAGCGCCGCCGGGTCGAACCGGCCTTCCCCGATCGCCGATGCCAGGGCGCGGGCGTAGCCCTGCTTCTGCCGGCTGAACCCGCAGCGCTTCAAGGTCTCCGAGTCGAGGGTCAGGAACGCAGCCGGGGCCGGCTGCGGCAGCACCGCCAGCAGCTTGTCGTAGAGCGCGCGCGCCGCGGCGACGGAGAGCTGCTGTTCCAGGATGATGTAGAGCAGGCTGGCGAAGCCCGGCGGGCGCGGCTGGACGGCCAGCGGCAGCCCTTCGGCCCGGGCGCGGGCCAGATGCGCATCGCGGGCCGTCAGCCAGTCGATATCCGCCTGCCAGTGCGCGGCGGCGCCCAAGGCTTCGGCGCCCAAGGCCTCGGCGCCCGAGGCTTCGCCATCCCGGCGGTGCGTCACGCCTCCAGGTCGATGGCGTAGGTCTCGATGACCGGGTTGGCGAGCAGGCGGCGGCACATCTCCTCGACCCGGGCGCGGGCGGTCGGCGCGTCGTCGGCGTCGACGTCCAGCTCGATCAGCTTGCCTTGGCGCACCTCGCCGACCTCGTCGAAGCCGAGCCCGATCAGCGCATTGGCGATCGCCCGGCCCTGCGGGTCGTGCACGCCGGCCTTCAAGCGGATATGGACCTTGGCTCTCATGTCGTCACCGAGGGTTCGGGTCGTCAGCGGGTATGGTGTTACCCGCGCTCAGGCCTTGACGCGGCCGGCGGCGTCGGGCGCGTCGGACTTGGCTTCCGCCTGCTGCAGCTCCGGCAGGATGCCGAGCCGCCGGGCGACCTCCTGATAGGCTTCGATCACGTCGCCCATGTCGCGGCGGAACCGGTCCTTGTCCAGCTTCTCGTTGGTCTTGACGTCCCACAGCCGGCAATTGTCCGGGCTGATCTCGTCCGCCAGGATGATGCGCATCTCGCCGTGCTCGTTGTAGATGCGCCCGAACTCCAGCTTGAAGTCGATCAGCTTCAGCCCGGCGCCGAGGAACAGGCCGGACAGGTAGTCGTTGACCCGCAGGCTCAAGGACATCATGTCGTCGAGGTCCTGCGGCGCCGCCCAGCCGAAGGCGGTGATGTGCTCTTCGCAGATCAGCGGATCGTTCAGGTCGTCGGACTTGTAGTAGTACTCGACGATCGAGCGCGGCAGCGGCGTCCCCTCCGGAATGCCGAAGCGCTGCGAGAACGAGCCGGCGGCGAGGTTGCGCACCACCACCTCGATCGGGATGATCTCGACCTCCTGAACGAGCTGCTCGCGCATGTTGACCCGGCGGACGAAATGCGTCGGGACGCCCATCTCCATCAGCTTGGTCATCAGGTATTCGCTGATGCGGTTGTTCAGCACGCCCTTGCCCGAGATCGTGCCGTGCTTCTGGTTGTTGTAGGCGGTGGCGTCGTCCTTGAAATACTGGATCAAGGTGCCGGGTTCGGGACCTTCGAAGAGGACCTTCGCCTTGCCTTCGTAGATTCGACGGCGGCGGCTCATGACTCGACGCTCCTGGTGGTCCCGCGGGCCATCGACCGGCGCGACGGCAGCTTCCTTCGAATACGTCATATAGCAAGGCCGCTCGTCAGCGACAACGAAGCTGGCGCCGTGCCGCGCCGGGTGCGCGTGACCGGCGGGGCGCACAAGCGTATAGTGAAATCAGAGGAAGTACGGGGCCGCGTTGACAGCCCTTTTTCAGCCCGACCGGTATCGACCGGCCGGCGGGCGGCCCGCGGTCCTGACCGGAAACGGGAGGATCGACATGACGAACATGGCGAACCGCGCTCAAGGCTTCGAGGCCCAATTCGGCAACGATCTGGAGCGGCAGTTCCGCGTCGTCCACCGGCGAACCAAGCTGTTGGGCCTGTGGGCCGCGGAGGTGATGGGCATGCCGGCGCCGGAAGCGGCGGCCTACGCGCGTGATCTCGTGGCGTCGGAAGTTGCCGATTTCGGCCGCAACAAGGACCTGCACGACAAGGTCTTCGCCGATCTGATCGCCCAGGGCGTCGACCTGTCCGATCACCGCTTGCTGCGCAAGATGGATACGCTGCTGGCGGTGGCGCGCCAGCAGATCGCGGCGGAGGAGGAAGAGGGCGCCGCCCCCGCCCTCGCCCGCGTCGGCTGACTATCGGCGATCCAGGCGGTCGGCGAGGGCGGCCAGCAGGTCGCCCACCCGCCGCGGATTGACGCCCATGTCCCAATACCCGGTGGCCGCGCGGCTGTAGAGCCACAGCCCCGTGCCGCCGTCGGGTAGGGGGGCGGCGCGCGCGCTGATCCGGTCGGTGAACCGCAGCAGCGCCGACCGGGCGACCGCCTCCAGCGCTTGGCCGTCGTCATCGGTCGCCTGGACCTGGGTGCGCGGCTGGGCCGCCAGGATGGTCGCGAGCGCGGCGATCACCGCTGCCGGCGGATCGCCGTAGACCGGGCTGGCGATCAGTCGCCGGCCCCCCTTGTCGTCGCCGGCGCCGGGGGCCGCCAGCGCCCAGTTCGGGCTGACCGGCGGGCGAAGCGCGTCGAAGTCGCAGAACCGTGCGTCGCTCACGCCGCCGTCCCCCGATCCTCGGCGTCGAACACCCGCGCGAACAGCGTGTCGACCTGGGCCAGGTGGTAGTCCAGGTCGAACAGCCGGGCGAGATCGGCCGGCGGCACGCAGACGGTCACCGCCGGGTCGGCGGCAAGCCGGTCGAGCAGGCTGCCGCCCGCCTGCCAGACCGCCATGGCGTGGTGCTGGACCGTGCCGTAGGCGTCCTCCCGACTCATGCCCGCCTGGGTCAGCGCCAGGAGAACCCGCTGGGAGTGCACCAGCCCGCCGAGGCGGTCGAGGTTCCCGCGCATGCGCTCGGGATAGACGAGCAGCCGCTCCACCACCCCGGCCATCCGGTGCAGCGCGAAGTCGAGCGCGATGGTGGCGTCCGGACCGATCACCCGCTCCACGGAGGAATGGCTGATGTCCCGCTCGTGCCACAGTGCGACGTTCTCCATCGCCGGCACGACCATGCCCCGGACCAGGCGGGCGAGCCCGGTCACGTTCTCCGACAAGACCGGGTTGCGCTTGTGCGGCATTGCCGAGGAGCCCTTCTGACCCGCGGCGAAATACTCCTCCGCCTCGCGCACCTCGGTGCGCTGTAGGTGGCGGACTTCCACGGACAGCCCCTCCAGCGATGATGCGACGACGCCCAGCGCGGCGAAATAGGCGGCGTGGCGGTCGCGCGGGATCACCTGGGTGGAGATCGGCTCCGGCCGCAGGCCCAGCCGGTCCGCGACATGCGCCTCAATGCGCGGGTCGATATTGGCGAAGGTGCCGACCGCGCCGGAGACGGCGCAGGTCGCGACCTCCTCGCGCGCCGTCACCAGTCGCTGGCGGCCCCGCGCGAAGGCGGCGTAGTGGGCGGCCAGCTTCAGCCCGAAGGTGGTCGGCTCGGCATGGATGCCGTGGCTGCGTCCGATGGTCGGGGTGCGCTTGTGCTCCACCGCGCGTGCCTTCAGCGCCGCCAGCAGCCGGTCGATCCCGGCCAGCAGCAAGTCGGTCGCCCGCACGAGTTGAACCGCCAGGCAGGTGTCCAGCACGTCCGACGAGGTCATGCCCTGGTGGAGGAAGCGCGCCTCCTCCCCGACATGCTCCGCGACGTTGGTCAGGAAGGCGATGACGTCGTGGCGGGTTTCCGCCTCGATCTCGTCGATGCGGTCGGCGTCGAAGCGGCCGCGCTGCCAGACCGCGCGGGCTGCCGAGGGCGGCACCATGCCGATCTCGGCCATGGCGTCGAGGGCGTGCGCCTCGATCTCGAACCAGATGCGGTAACGCGTGTCCGGGGCCCAGAGCGCGGCCATCTCCGGACGGCTGTAGCGGGGTATCATGGTGAAGCGGGGTCGCCTGGTTGCGGCAAGGGCGGCCGGTGCAACGCAAGCGGGTCGGAACCCGGCCCGTGCGGCGACCGGCGCGACGACCGGGCCGCCGCGGGCGAGAGCCTACCGCGGCGCAGGGCGGGCCGGCAATTCGCCGTCGCCCCGCCGCGGCACATCACGCCAGGGCAGACCGTTCCGCCGCGGGCGCTGTCGGGGCCGCGGGGTCGGCGTTAGTGTTGCCGACATAGCCGATCAGGAAGGCCAGGCTCAACAGGGCGGTGGTGACGAGACGCATGGTCGGACATCCCTCCCTCGTCGCTCAAGAGACAGCGGCACCGAAGCGCCGTCATCGACTGTGCGCGCCGCTGGGCCGGGTCTCTGTGAGCCGCCTCACAGTTCCGCCCCGGCGCGTGCTTGGCCGAGCCAGGCGATGGCCTGCACCAGGTCGAAGACGGGCAGGCCCGTCGCCGCCGCCAGGCGGGCGCGGTAGGGCGAGAGATTGGTGCATTCCAGGAGCAGGGCGGCCGGACGGGGCCGGCGGTCCGCCAGCCGCGCCGCCGCGGCCAGCGCGTCGGCCGCCGCCCCGTCGCGGTCGAAGTCGGGCCGGTCTTGCGTGATCGCCGGATAGAGGGTCGACCCGGTCTCGATGCCCTCGATCGGATCGGCCGGATCGAAGGTGCGGGCGAAATGCACCGGCCGCAGCCGCCGGCTGTCGAAGGTCAGGATGCCGATCGGTCCGCGCCCGGCGAAGATCGCGCGCAAGGACGGCAGCAGCACCAGCGCGCTGGCGATCACCGGCACGTCGACGGCCTCTGCGAGATCGTGCTGGATCGCGCCCAGATAGCCGCAAGAGGTGGCGATCACGCCCGCGCCGTCTGCCGCCAGCGCCTTTGCGGCGGCGACGGCCTGGTGGGTGAGCGCCGGGTCGACGCCGTCGGCACGGACCGCCCGCGCCACCACGGCGCCGTCGAGCGGGCGATAGAGCACGCGTCCGGCGAAGGTCTCCGGGTTGCCGATGTCGCCCGGCAGGCGGGGGAACCGCGTTTGAAGCATGAGGACGCCGACCGGCCGCGTCGCCGTCATGGTCGGCCATTCCGTCGGTTGCGGTGCCATGGGGGCTTCCGGGCCTGGCGGTCTTCTCGGTATGGTTGTGGGGTCGAGTCCGATGGCGGCAAGCCGGTCGCATATCCAAACGTCAAAGATCTGGCCTCGCGGATCTCATGAAATGTCGACAAAAGACGGATCGTCAACAGAATACAGTGTCTCCTACACTTCTGAGACTCGCATCCGTTTTATCGTTATGAAGGCGATTTTCCTTATTACAAGTGTGGTATCGGTCATGCTTCTTGCGTTTATCGTATTCAAGAGTCAGCAAGGTTGGCCGATGGATATGGTGCTTATTACGGCCGGATTGGTAGTCGTGATGGCGATCGCGCCCTTCTCCATTTCGCTCTTGGGCGTGCGCCGCTTCGGGCGCCTCCTGACCGCTCTTCGGACCGAGGATATCGTGATTCGCTGCTTGCCGGACCGGTTGACAGTGACGTCCCGCAGCCGATCGCATTCGGTCTACTGGACGCAGGTCCGATCGGTCACCACCGACCGAGACTACCTGTCGATCGGCCCGATCCCGCTGCATCTCGGGTACAACCTGCTGCTCCTGGGTCCCGACGCGCCCGGGCGTCCAACGCTCGGCCTGCGATGGACACTGTTGTGGGCGCTGAGCCGGTACAGGTTCTACCCGCTCAGCGTCGCCGGCATCACCATCGTGCCGCTGCGCTTTGTGGAGGAGCGCGGTCTGAAGGCGCTGCCGGGGGAGGCGGCTGCCGCCCATCGGCGGGCAACGGGACGGCTCGGGCTGCGGGACAGTGCGCCGTGACGGGGACGGATACCCGGCACGTCCTGGTGGTGGGCGCCGGCATGGTCGGCATTTCGACCGGCCTGGCGCTGAGGCGCGAGGGCTGGGCGGTGACCGTGGTCGATCCCGGGCCGCCGGGCGGGGAGACCTCTAGCGGCAATGCCGGCGTCATCGCCCGCGGCACCGTCGTGCCGATCAACCCACCGGCGCTGTGGCGGTCGTTGCCGCGCATCCTGGCCGGCCGCCATCCCGGCGCACGGGTCGACTGGCGCTATGCGCTGGCGGAAGCGCGGTTCATGGCCGGGCTGCTGGCGAACGCCACACCCGCGCGCTGCCGGCGCAGCGAAGCGGCGCTGAACGCTCTGCTCGACGGCGCGCCGGCGGCCCATGCCGGCCTGATGGCCGACGCGGGCGAGGCCCACCGGCTGCGCCGGACCGGCTGGTTGAAGCTCTATCCGGATGCCCGCACCTTCGCCGCCGCCGACCGGGAGCGGGCGGCGCTGGCGCGCTTCGGCATCGACCACGCCGTGCTGGACGGCGAAGCGATCGCGGAGCGCGAGCCGCATCTGACGCAGCGTTTCAGCCATGGCCTGTGGGTGCGGGCCGCGGCCTCGGTCGACGACCCGGGCGCGGTCGTGGCAGCCTACGCAACGCTGCTGACCGCGCAGGGCGGGCGTCTCGTCAGCGGGCGGGTGCGCGCGCTGTCGCCGGCGCCGGTGGCGGCGCATCTGGTCGATGGGCGGATCCTCGCGGCCGATCACATCGTCGTCGCCGCGGGGCCGTGGTCGGGGGACCTGCTGCGGCCGCTGGGCGTCCGTCTTCCGCTGGGCATGGAACGCGGCACCTCGCGCCTCTATGCCGCGCGCGGCAACGCGGTGCTGAACCGGCCGATCCTGGACGTCGCCGGCGGCTATGCGCTGGCGCCCATGGCGGCCGGCATCCGCCTCACCACGGGGGCGGACTTTTCCGCGCGCGACCGGCCGCAGCGCTTCCGCCAGCTCAGCGCGGCGGAGGGGCGGGCGCGCATCCTCTTCCCGCTGGACGGTCCGGCCGACCCGGCACCCTGGGCCGGCAGTCGGACATCGTTGCCCGACGGGCGGCCGGCGATCGGCCGCGTGCCGGGCCATCCGGCGATCTGGTGCAGCACCGGCCATGGCCATATCGGCTTCTCCTCGGGCCCAACCTCCGCGGCGCTGCTGGCCGCGCTGATGGCGGGCCGGCCGCCGCCTTTCGACGCTACCGCCTTCGATCCCGGCCGCTTCGCCTGAGGCGACGGCGCCACCCTCGAACGCGCCGACTTCGCCATTGCACCATGGCCGGCATTGCGGCAAAGCTGCCGCGTAGGAATGAGCGCCGGGCCGGCGAGGGGCTGAGCGAAGCCGGCGCCGCAACGAGGGAGTGCTTTGCAATGACCCTGCTGAGAGCGACCGTGCCGGCCATCGCGGGCCTGCTCGGCCTCGCCGCCGCGGCCCTACCGGCCGCCGCGGAGGTGTGGGACATGCCGCTGGCCTATTCGGCCACCAACTACCATTCCGAGAACGCCGCCGCCTTCGCCGCGGCGGTGACGGAGCGGACCGACGGCGCGCTGGAGATCCGCACCCATCCCTCCGGCTCGCTGTTCCCGGGCGACGAGATCTTCGGCGCGGTCCGCCGCAACCTGGCGCCGATCGGCGAGCGCCTGATGTCGGCGCTGGGCAACGAGGACGCGCTGTTCGAGATCGACGCGCTGCCGTTCCTGGCCACCAGCTTCGAGGAAAGCCGCCGGCTGTGGGAGGCGTCGCGCCCGGCGATCGAGGAGATCCTGGCGGAGAAGGACCTGGTGCTGCTCTACGTCGTGCCGTGGCCGCCGCAGGGCCTCTATGCCAGCGTGCCGGTGGAGAGCGTCGCCGACATGGAGGGCCTGACCTTCCGCGCCTATAACGCGGCGACCTCGCGGCTGGCGGAGCTGATGGGCGCGGTGCCGACCCAGATCGAGGCGGCGGAGCTGTCCCAGGCCTTCGCCACCGGCGTGGCGGAGAGCATGATCTCGTCGGGCTCCACCGGCTATGACCGGGCGCTGTGGGAGTTCGTCGACTACTGGTACGACGTCCAGGCCTGGCTGCCGAAGAACATGGTGATCGCCAATGCCGAGGCCTTCGCCGCGCTCGATGACGACACGCGGGCGATCCTGATGGAGGAGGCCGCGGCGGCGGAGGCGCGCGGTTGGGCGCGGGCGGCGGAACTGGCCGGCTGGTATGCCGAGCAGCTTGCCGCCAACGGCATGACCGTGGCGCCGCCCAGCGACGCCCTGGCGGGGGACTTCGCCGAGCTGGGCGACGTCATGGTGACGGAGTGGCTGGAGCGGGCAGGCGAGCGCGGCCAAGCGGTGGTCGACGCCTTCCGCGCCGCCGAATAGGCGGAAACCGACGGGGCGGCGCGCGCTGCTTGTCGGCGCCGCCCCGCCGGCCCACCCAAGTCCGCCGTTCCCCCGCCCCCTGGCCTCTTCCGGCCCGCCGAACCCGATGGACTCCCTCAGCCGGGGACTACAGCGCCTCTATCGCGTCTGCGGTGCGATCGCTGCGGCCTGCCTGCTCGCCATGACCGGCATGGTGCTGGCCAGCATCGTCTCCCGCCTGCTCGGCGTCTTCATCGCCGGGCTGACGGAGATGGCCGGCTACGCCATGGCGGCCAGCGCCTTCTTCGCCATGGCCTATACCTTCCGCTCCGGCGGGCATATTCGCGTCGAGCTGCTGCTGTCGCGTCTGGCGCCGGCACGGCGCCGGCTGGCGGAGGTGTGGTGCCTGGCCGTGATGGCCTTCGCGGCGAGCTATCTCGCCTGGTTCTTCGCCGAACTGGTCTACGATAGCTGGCGCTTCGGCGAGGTCAGCGAAGGGGCGGACGCGCTGCCGCTGTGGCTGGTTCAGCTTCCCGTCGCCACGGGGGCGGTGGTGTTCGCCGTGTCCGCGCTGCATGCCCTGGTGCAGGGCCTGTTCGATCCCGACGCGGCAGGCCCCGACGGCCGGGTGATCAGCCGCGTTGAGATCGAGACCGGCCGGCCGGACACGCCGGACACGCCGCACCTTGGCCCGAAGGCCGATCCCTGATGCCGGAATGGGTGCTGATCGCCGTCTTCGTCGGGGCGCTGTTCACGCTGCTCGGGTCGGGCGTGTGGGTGGGCGCGGCGCTCTTGGTCACCGCGATGATCGGCATGGAGCTGTTCACCAACCGCCCGGTCGGCCCGTCCATGGCGCTGACCTTGTGGGGGACGCAGTCCTCCTGGACGTTGACGGCGCTGCCCTTGTTCATCTGGATGGGCGAGATCCTCTACCGGACCCGGCTGTCGGAGATGCTGTTCCGGGGCCTGACGCCCTGGATGGCGCGGCTGCCCGGCGGCCTGCTGCACACCAACATCGCGGGCTCGGCGATCTTCGCGGCGATCTCCGGCTCCTCCGCGGCGACGGTGGCGACGGTCGGCAAGATGGCGATCCCGGAGTTGCGGCGGCGGCGCTATCCGGAGCGGATGATCGTCGGCACGCTGGCCGGGGCGGGGACGCTGGGGCTGATGATCCCGCCGTCGATCTCGCTGATCATCTATGGCGTCACGGTCAACGAGTCGATCGCCAAGCTGTTCATCGCCGGCATCCTGCCGGGCCTGGCGCTGGCGGCGATGTTCATGGCCTATGTCGCGGTCTGGGGGCTGGTGCAGGGCCGCCGGGCGGCCGCGGCCGGCGAGGCGCAGACCCGCATCGGCTGGGGCCGGCGCTTGCGGGCGCTGATCGACCTCGTCCCGGTGCTGACGCTGATCCTGGCGGTGATCGGCTCGATCTACACCGGCCTCGCCACGGCGACGGAGGCGGCGGTCCTGGGCGTCGTGGGTTCGCTGATCCTGTCGGCGACGCAGCGCAGCCTGAGCTGGGGCAGTTTCCGCGATTCCCTAATGGGGGCGGTGCGCACCACGGCGATGATCGCGCTGATCCTCGCCGGATCGTCCTTCCTGTCGCTGGCCATGGGGTTCACCGGCATCCCGCGGGCATTGGCGGAGGGCATCGGTGGGCTGGAGCTGACGCCGCTGACGCTGATCGCGCTGCTGACCGTCTTCTACATCATCCTGGGCTGCTTCCTGGACGGCATCTCGTCCATCGTGCTGACCATGGCGGTGATCGAGCCGATGGTGCGCGCCGCCGGCTTCGACATGATCTGGTTCGGCATCTACCTGATGGTGGTGGTGGAGATGGCGCAGATCACGCCGCCCATCGGCTTCAACCTGTTCGTGCTGCAGGGCATGACCGGCCACGACATGGGGTTCATCGCCCGCGCCGCGTTTCCGATGTTCCTGATCATGTGCGCGGCGATCGTCGGCCTGGTCTGGTTCCCGGAGATCGCCACCACCCTGCCCAACGCGATGTGACGGATCGGCTGCCCGAAGCGCGCTCGGTTAGGCCGCCGCGACTCTCAGAATCCCCTCCCCCTTGATGGGGGAGGGTTAGGGTGGGGGTGATGGCACCGCCATCGTGATCTGGCGCCGCAACGCCGGCGCCCGCCGGATCGCAGCAGCGACGGGACGTTTTCCGATCCACCGCTTCCAGCGACAAGATCACCCCCACCCAACCCTCCCCCATCAAGGGGGAGGGCTTCGATAGGTGGCGGCGACCGTGGGCTGAACCCTAGTTCATCGTGCCGTGGGCGCCATGGCCATGATGGCCGTCATGCTCCGTCGCCATGATCGACTGGACGGTGACGTCCACCGTGATCTCGCCAGCGGTCTCGAAGACCAGCGTCAGCGGGAAGGCCTCGCCTTCGACCAGCGGGGTGGTCAGGCCCATCAGCATGACGTGCAGGCCGCCCGGCTCCAGGACGGTCGGCGTGCCGGGGGCGACCTCGATCGCCTCGACCTCGCGCATCCGCATCACGCCGTCCTCCATCAGATGGGTGTGCAGCTCCACCCGTTCGGCCACCGGCGTCGATCCGGCGACCAGCAGGTCGGGCTGGTCGGCATGGGTCGACAACACCAGGTAGGCCGCCCCTGCCTGAGCGGTCGAGGCCGAGGCGCGCGCCCAGGCGTCCTCCACGGTGATCGGGCCGGCATGGTGATGGTCGGCATGCGCGACCGTCGTGGCGGCGAGTAGTGCGGCGGCGGCGAGCAGTGTACGCATCGGTCTTTCCCCTTCAGGACGAGGTGTTCGGCGGAGATGGCTTAGGCAGACCCGGGCTTGCGGTCAATGCGTCGTGGTCGACGGGCATAGAGGCCGCCGGATCGAGCGCGGCGACCAGCGCGTCGAGGCCGTCGGTCAGCGCCGCCGGTCCGGGCTGCAGGATCAAGGGCGACTTGATCTCATGGATGCGACCCGCCGCGACCGCCGGGACGGCGTGCCAGCCGGGCCGGGCGGCGATGCGCTCCGGGCGCACCTTCTTGCCGCACCAGGAGGCGACGATGACCTCCGGTGCCGCGGCGATCACCGCGTCGGACGTGACGATGCGCCCGGCGGCGGCGGGGGCGCGCCGGTCGGCGAAGACGTCCCGGCCGCCGGCGATCTCGATCAGCTCCGACACCCAGGCGATGCCGGCGATCATCGGGTCGTCCCACTCCTCGAAATAGACGCGCGGGAGCTGGCGGCCGCTCGTGCGGGTGCGTACGGCGTCAAGGCGGCGGGCGAGGCGGTCGGCCAGGGCGTCGGCCTCGGCCGCCCGGTCGACCAGGGCGCCGAGCGTGCGGATCATCGCCAGGATGCCGGCGATGTCGCGCTGGTTGAAGGCGTGGACCGCCAGCCCGTCGCGCACCAGCGCCGCCACCAGATCGGCCTGCAGGTCGGAGAAGGCGAGCACGAGATCCGGCTTCAGCGCCCGGATCTTCGGCAAATCGGCGCTGGTGAAGGCCGAGACCCGCGGCTTCTCCCGCCGGACTTGCGGCGGGCGCACGGCATAGCCGGACACGCCGACAATGCGGTCCTCAGCGCCCAGGAGGTAGAGGGTCTCAACCGTCTCCTCCGTCAGGCAGACGATCCGTTCCGGCGGGAAGCGGCGGGTCAAGACGATCGCCCCCACAGCCGGCGCCCGCGCCGCATGCCGCCGGACCACGGCCACACGAGGTGTGCTGTCCCCGATCGGCGAAGAGGGCAATCGGCCGATCCTGCTTCCAGTGGCTCGAACCCGGCGGATGCACCTTGTGCACCGATGACGGACCCGGTCGCCGTCAGGCCATCTCGGGCAAGCCGACCCGCCGTCTGCCCTCGTTCGTCTTGAGCGAGAAATCCTGACCGGCGAACGCGACGCCTTCCGGACCGCATAGATACAGGATCGCCCGAGCGACCCATTCCGCCGGAATGTGGACAGCGGGGTCGAGTTGGCTGACGGGATTGATGCCGGATGCCTTGATCGCGACCTGCATGTCGGTGGCCACGGTGCCGGGGCTGAGGCCGATTACGTTGATCCCGCGGTCGCGGTACTCCTTGTCCGCACAGCGGGTCAGCGAGAGGACCGCAGCCTTGGTTGAGCAATAGTGGCTCCATCCCTCCAACGCGCCTGTCGCGGCACCCGAGCTGATGTTGATGACCGTGCCGCGACCTTTGGCGATCATCTGGGGTATCGCTGCGCGAAGACCGTAATAGACGCCCTTGTAGTTGACGTCCACGACCCGGCTCCAGGTCTCCGGATCGGAGTCGGCCAGGTGCGCGATCGGCTCGATGATGCCGGCATTGTTCACCAGGACGTCCACACCGCCGAACCTCTCGGCCGCGAAGGCGACCAGATCGGCCACCTGTCCATAGTCGCAGACATCGCACGGGAAGGCGCGGGCTTCACCGCCCGTTTCGACAATCTCTTCGGCGATCCGGGCGATGTCGCGTTCCGTACGCGCGGCCAGGACGACCCGGGCGCCCTGACCGGCGAGATGGCGGGCGGTGGCCTCGCCGATGCCACGGCTGGCGCCGGTGATGACGACGGTCTTGCTCTCGACTGGGGACATGGCGTGATCCTCGCGCACGATTGGGTTTCGGCAGAGACGGTGGGGATGTCGGTCTTTCTTGCGTGGGCGCGGTTCGCCGCAACGGTCCGGCGGTTCGCGCCGGTCGCCGGCAGGGTGATGCGGCCGGTCACCTCGGGGTCAGCGTGGCGACCTATGAGCGCTACGAGCGGGTAGGGGCGGAGGTCCCGCACACTGCCGCGCTCGCCGCCCTGCAGCTCGAACACCAGGCGGCCGACGTCGACGGCCCGGCTTGGTCGGCGCTGGAGCGGGTGGCGCTGGACGGCCGCACCGGCGACCTGCGCGCCCTGGCCGCGGCGATCGACGACGCCGTTGACCTTCTGCGCGCCCGCCAGGCCGAGGCGCCCGCCCCCACCACGGGCGGTTAGCGTCGGCGCGGCGCCTGGGTCACCATCGCCAAGCGGCTTTTCAGCTTACGGATACGCCAGCGCGATCGCCGTCAGCTCCAGCGATTCGGCGATCCGCTCCGGCTCATCCCAGGTATCCACGGCCTGATAGACGGGGTTCTTGCGTTGGCGAAACCACGCCGCCACGTCCTTGACATGACGGCTGGCCGCCCAGCGCGCCTGCTACATGACACTGGAGACCATCGCCCCGAGAGCGATAATCCCATCGCCAGCCTGCCCAAGCTCGCTGGCTGACCGATCCGGCTCCAGCCGGATACCGTGCCGGTGAAGCGCGAGTTACACCACGGGGCGGGACACAACCAACCTGCGCATCTACAGCATACTCGTTCCTATACTCGGTCGATCAGCCAAGAGGCGTGGTGATTGCTGTCCGCCGCTCCCTACTGAGGGTCAGCCGGTGGGTTACGCACCTGATCGCGCCAGTTTTCCGGCAGTTTGGCACCTCGGAGGTTCGCACCTCCAAAATCTGCATCCAAGAGCTTTGCCCCGTTAAGATTAGCACCTGAGAGATTGGCCTCAGAGAGATCTGAACCGGTAAGGTCTGCTCCCGTGAGATCAGCATTATTAAGATTGGCGTCTCGAAGACGAGCTTTTGAAATATTCACAACCCGAACCAGCCCTCCGTCGGGAGCATTCGTCGAAAACTCAAGCCTGCTTCCCAGGCGAGCGGTCTGGAGATTTGCTTCCAGGAGATCGGCTCCCTCAAGGTTAGCCCCTTCAAGGCCCGCGCTCTCGAGGTTCGCACCCAAAAGATTCGTGCCTCTGAGGTTAGCCTCCCAGAGGAATGAACCACATAGCTTCGCGTACTCAAGGATAGCACCTTCAAGATTAGCACCTATCAGGTTTGCACCGGACAGGACTGCTCCCTTGAGATTTGCTCGACTGAGGTCAGCTCCTTTGAGGATTGCACATTTAAGGTGGGTATTCTGAAGATCCGCGCCAGTCAAATTTGCTTTTCCTAGATCCGCACTCAGGAAATTTGAGTTACTGAGTTTTGCCCCCGATAGGTTTGCACCTTTGAATTTCGCCATCATGAGATCGGCGTGCGAGAGGTCAATCTCTCCTTCAATGTCGTCAGTATTTTGTCTCCCAATTGCAGTTAGGATAGCTTGCATGTAGGTGGGCACCGCCTCGTCCAATAGTCCTGCAATTGGGCCTCCATCTGGGTCTTCGACCCTCAGTGGCCTGTTCTCTCGTATAGAGGCGCAAAACGCTTCCAGGATCGGTTGGCGCAGGCGCGGTGACCCCTGAGCCAACTTTTCCAGCGCTAGTACAGATCCCAGCCTTACTGCTGATCTCTGATCTCCCAGTTGTTCGAAACACTTGGTGAAGGTGGTGTATTCCAGCTTCACCGTTTCGGTCTTAGCCCTTGCAGTATCTATCTCTGCCTGTCGAGTTTGTACAATGGTCTGTCGCCCGAGTGCATCCGTCCGCATTCCTGCGAGCAGCAGTCCCACTATGGCTACAACACCGGCAACCCCGAATGATACGGCCCAAACTAAGTTACGGAACATTTCTACTAGAGTTGCATTTTGCGGACTGGAAAATTGTTCATCTCCAATGCTGCCGAATACACTGCCTATGAGATCAAAGACGCCCGTCCACCACAGTGCGCCACTGCTGAGGGCCATGGCGCCAACGACCGTGACAACCCCGGGCGCGAACCACTGCGGCCTCCGGTGCGCTCGGCCTTCTTGTACACCCGGCACTGTCATAGCGCCCTCCAGAACGACTGAAGAACGCCCACTCTACCACCACCCCGTCACCGCGATCGAACTCCGACTGCCCAGACTGAGGGGCATTCCCTTCAGTATGAAGTGCGCCAGCATCGACGAATGTCAGACCTGGGCGGACAAGGCCGTGGCTTTGGCCAGCTACGCCAAACAGGCGGACGACGAGACGCTGCACAAGCACGCCACCCGGATTCGGGCGCGGGCGGTCCGGCGGTGTGGGGAACTGCTTAAGCATTTTGATGCTCGTGGCGATCATCGAAGAAGTAGGGGCGGCCCTCCTTCTCCCAGCGGCAGGCCGCCGTGAACGCGGGCATGTCGCGCGACCAGCAGGTGGCGGCCGTGCGGGTAGCGAACGTCCCGGCCGCCGACTTCGAGACCGCCGTTGAGAGCGACGCCCCCCAGACGACAACGGCGTTCGCCGACATAGGTCGCAAGCCGCGCGCACCGGCGTGGTCGCCTGATGACGTCCCGGCCTGGGCATCGGCCCCGAAGCCTCAGGGCTTCCAAGAAGCGACGCACTTCATCGGCGCGCTCAAGCGATACGCCGAGCATTGCTAGAATCCTGAGCAACTGGCCGGCGGATCAAGCCGGCAGAGCCAGCCGGTTGAAGGAACCGCGCCCGATTGATCCGGCGCAAGTCGCCGGGCGACGGGAACGGATACGATAGCGGGCGCTCCCAAAGGGGGGATAGTGGGGAAACGGCCAGAGGTCTGCTGTGAGGCCCATTCTCGTTTGGGCGACACTTCTCGCACTGGTGAGTGGTGTCGTGGCTTGCATGCCGACCGGCCGATCCACCTGGCCAGTTGAGACCTACCCAAATGTGTGCGAGCCAACATGGGTAGCGATCGAACCATCGTGTATAACATTTGCTCGTGTCAGAGGCGGGTTTGCATATGGCGATGAATTTAGCGCCTGCCGTATTTCAGTGAATAGCTTCGTAGATGCCACGAATCGTCACTTACAGTGTGTTTCCGGCGATCTACTAACTGCGATTAACCAAGCTATCTCTGATTCCGTTGACACTATCGAATGCTATTTGCGCCAAACTGAGGGGCAGCGGTCGTGGGACAAAGATCAACTCCGGCGAGTTTGTCCGGGCGCCGATGTCCCTTCCTTTTATATCGACATGCCCGGCTCTGATCTGGCGTCAAGACTAGGTGTGCCAAACTGTGTCGTGAGTACACCTGTCGCTTCCTACAATTTCGCACCTGGAGATATTTTTAGTTTAGAAAGGTGCCTTGACGAAGTTGAGGAATACTCCAGAGGTTTTGCGTTTCTGTCGGCTCAGAATTCGTATGACGAATACGTAGCGCATTTGCGCCGGAAGATGTCCATGGCTGCTAATGATGCTGTCACTTCTTTTAACTGCGTAGCGGGTGGCGGCACACTCTGTTAAATCGCCCCGAATCTTTCACTAAGAGGCCGTCCTTTGGGGCAGCTCTTCTCTGGAGACACCAAGTTCTCAGGCGTGAGCGGCGAAAGACTATCGGGGACAGGCAATACCCTGACGATCGACCCGGAGACCGGGCGGCGGGTGCATGACAGCGACCGCGTGCCGGGCACATTTGGCGCGGCGACCGGCGCGGGTCTTGCATTCGGTCGCCCGATGCGGCGCACCTTTGACGAGATCTCTATAGGAGCGGCGTCAGGGTGAACAGGCGCGACGGTCGGCGTTGAGCCGGGCTAGTCTCAAGCCGGGCCTTCGGGTCCGGCCCTTCTCTCCGGGGTAACGCGTCAGGGGTAGCGCGAAACAGCGCGAACCGAAACGCTCTGGCGGGCAAGTTCGCCCCGGTGCTCAAGGTCTCCCAGCTTTTCCGTATGACCAAAATCGTCAATGACTCGGACACGGATACCCTGGGCCTCGAACTTGCGGCCAAGATCAAGGGCTTCGGAATCCGATTGGACGGTTCGCTTCTCGGTTCTACCGTCGCGAAACCCGAGCTTGAGGATCGGCATCTGGCGTTACCCTGGGCGTTATCCCGATGGATGGTCGCCTTGGCATCTATCGGCTAAGTCATTGAAATGCTGGCGCGCCCGAGAAGATTCGAACTCCTAACCTTCTGATCCGTAGTCAGATGCTCTATCCAATTGAGCTACGGGCGCCGCCGGGCGGTCGGCCGGAATTGCGGACGCCGCCTTGTCAAGGCGCGCGAAGCTAGCCGATCGACCGGGGACTGACAAGGCGCCATTATCGGGCGGGCCCCGTGTAGACTGGCGGCGGGACCCCGGAATGGGCTGGATGAGGAAACGCGTGATGGGCAGGCGCCGCGGCGGCGGGTGGGCCGGTCTCCGGCGGGCGGTCGGGATCGGTGCGATCTTGGGGCTTGTGGCCGGCTGCACGGCACCGGACGATCCGCTGTGGTCGGCGCTGGCCGGCGAGCCGCTGCCGGGATGGCCGGTGGAGGCGGAGGAAGAGGAGGAGGAGGCGCCGGCTGCCATACCGATACGGCCCGTGCGCATTCCCCGCACCGGCGGTTTCCTCGGTCCCATGACGCCGCTGCTGCGCACCGAGCCGATCCGCCCGCCGACCGCGGGTTCGCCGGCGGCAAGTCCAGCGACACAGCCGGTAGCGCCGGCCGTGCCGGCGCCGACCGTCGTTCCACGCACACAACCGGCGCCAGCGCCGACCGTGCCGGCAGAGACGGCGGCGCCGGTGGACGGCGAGGAGGCGGCGCCGGCGGTCGAGCCGCTCCGACGCTGGCCGATCCTGGGTCGGTCCTGACTGCTGTTCCTACCGGGGCGCCGGGCGGCGCGATCGAAGATTCCGCCAAGCTGAGTTGCCGTCGCGAGACATTGATCCGGCGGACACCGTCAGGCGTAGCGAGACCAAAGGTCGGCTGACGACCGCCATTGGAACGTCATCTCCGCGAAGGCGGAGATGTGCGGATGGTTCCGTCCCCAGACGGAGGGTTGCGAACGATGCACCGGCTGATCGTCACCCTTTGGGCTTTGCTTCTGGTTCCGGCCGGCACTGCCCCGGCCCATGCCCAGACCGCCGACACGCTGTCGGCCGGCGATCGGGCGGCGATGGTTTCGGTGATCGAGCGCCAGCTCGACGCCTTCCAGCGCGATGCGGCGATGGAGGCCTTCCAATACGCCTCGCCGACTATCCAGCGCATGTTCGGCGATCCGGCCACCTTCATGACCATGGTGCGGACCGGCTATGCCGCGATCTACCGGCCGCAATCGGTCGAGTTCACGGAGGCTGCGGTCACCTCGCGCGGGCCGGCCCAGCGGGTGCTGCTGGTCGGCCCCGACGGGCGGCTGGTCCGCGCCACCTATTTCATGCAGCGCCAGCCGGATGGGTCGTGGCGGATCAACGGCGTCACGCTCGACGAGGCGCCCGGCCTCTCAGCCTGAGGGTGCCGGCCACGCGCTACCGTGCCGCAAGAGCAGCTCACGGATGCGCTCTTTCTCTTAGATTTCTAAGTTATCGCTTAAGGGTTCAGCCAAAAAATTGTAGAATGGCATTTCACCTCACGCTTGGGAGGCTAGTGAGATGCCATTGTCCTCGTTCAACGGCCGGCGAGCCTGGTTGTCGGCGACCGCAGTGCTGGTCGGCGCGGCCGCGTTGACCGCCCCGGTGCCGGTGTCGGCGCAAGACTCCGTGACGGCGGCGCTCTATCCCTGGGTGCCGCGGCCGCAGCAGTTCGTCAGCGCGGTCGAGGCCGCTTGGCAGGCCGCCCATCCGACGGTCGAGCTGACCGTGATCATGAACGGCGATGTCTGGGACGGCGGCTATCACACGGAAGTGCAAGACGATTTCGACGTCTTCGTCTTCGATGCCATGTATCTGCAGGACTACTACCAGTCCGGCACGCTTCTGCCGATCCCGCCGGGCGAGGTCGACGATCCGGACGACTTCGTCGACTACGCGCGCGTCGGTGCCATGATCGACGGCAGCTTCGCGGCGCTGCCGCTGTTGGGCTGCGCCAACATCCTGTTCTATCCGCAAGACGACGCCGCGCTCGCGGCCGCCACGACCTTCGACGAGGTCCAGGCCGCCCTGGGTCAGTGCACCTACACCAGCGAGGTGCCGCCGGACCGCCGCGGCACCATGGTCGACATGTCGGGCACGACGTCCACGGCCACCTTCTACCTCGACATCCTGCATGCGCAGAGCGGCACCTATCCCCCGCCGCTGGACCCGGAGGTCAATCCGGTGGCCTTGGCGAGTCAGCGGGACCTGTTGCGCGTCGCCAGCTATCTCAACGGCACGGCGGAGACGGGCGTCTCCTATCAGCGGGCGACCTGGTACAACGCCGGCTTCGGCCAGTCCTGGATCGGCTTCACGGAATCGCTGTCGCGGCTGAGCGCGGCGGCGCGCGCGGAGATCGCCTTCAAGCCGATGCCGCTGGGCGATGGGACGGAGTCGCCGCTGTTCTACGCCGACATGGTCGCGGTGAACGCGGCGACGGCCGATCGCGGGACGGAGGCGCTGGCGATCCGGCTCGCCAACCTCATCGCCGCGACACAGACCGTGGTGGCGTCGATCGGCGTCGACGGCGGCGCCTATGACGCCCCGCAATTCCTGCTGCCGGCGCGGACCAGCGTGTTCACGGCGTTGGAGGGCGAAGACCCGCTCTACGGACAATTGGCGGCCTTGCTGGACAGCGAGCCGCTGTTGTTCGCGCTGGGGGCGGATGTGCGGGACTGGCTTGCCGCCACCGGCGGGCAGATCAAGACGGATGTGCGGGCGAACCCGCAATGCGGTTGCGACTACGTCGCGCCGGAGCCGATCCCCGACAATGCCGGCGCGGCGGCGATCTGCGTGCCCCTCTGCGATCAGCATGGCGGCTGGTCCGGACAATGGACGAACCAGCCGCCCGCGCCCGCCCCGTCGGTGTGCGGCTGCAACGCCTGTCCCGCCGGTCTCGCGGCGACCACAGTGGACCCGACGCCGAGCATCAACTACTGATCGGCCGCGACGGTGCTTGAGCCGGCGGCAGCCAGCCGCCGGTTCAACACCGAGCATGGGCAGATCGGGCGAGGCGTGGGCATGACCACCGGAGACGGCGACTTCAATCTGAGCTTTCCGGTGTCGTGGGAGGAGCTGCACCGCAACGCCCGCGCCTTGTCCTGGCGGCTGGCCGGCGGAGCGCCGTGGACCGGTATCGTCGCGGTCACCCGCGGCGGCCTGGTGCCCGCGGCGATCGTGGCGCGCGAGCTGGAGGTGCGGCTGATCGATACGATCTGCATCGCCTCCTACGACCACCAGCAGCAGCGCGAGGCCCGGATCCTCAAGGCGCCGAGCATCGGGGACGGCGAGGGCTGGCTGCTGATCGACGATCTGGTGGACACCGGCCGCACCGCGCGCGTGGTGCGCGAGCACCTGCCCAAGGCGCATTTCGCGACCATCTACGCCAAGCCGGCCGGCCGGCCCCTGGTCGACACCTTCATCACGGAGGTCAGCCAGGACACCTGGATCCACTTCCCATGGGATATCGAGATGGCCTATGCGCGCCCGATCGCTCATCGCCGCGACGGGCCGGTCCGCTCCGCCGGTGGCGGCGCCGGCTGACCGGTGGCGCCGGCAGGCTCGCAATCGCCCCGCGCCGGCGCCATAGTGGCGACGGACCAGGCGGTCGGATGGCCGCTCCCGCGCTGCCAAGCGCGGGGGAGGAAAGTCCGGGCTCCACGGAAACACGGTGCCGGGTAACGCCCGGCGGGGGCGACCCCAGGGACAGTGCCACAGAAACCAGACCGCCCGGCCGCCGCTGCCCGCGTCTCGCGGCATCGGCCGCCGGGCAAGGGTGAAACGGTGCGGTAAGAGCGCACCGCGTCCCCGGCAACGGCGGACGGTCATGGTAAACCCCACCGGGAGCAAGACCGAATAGGGGCGGACGGCGGGGCGTGCCCCCGCCACGGCGGTTTCCGGCCGCCGCCCGGGTAGGTCGCGAGGAGGTGTCCGGCGACGGGCGCCCTAAGATGAATGGCCATCTCGGATCGCCAGCCCCAAAAGGCCGGCGATCCGGACAGAACCCGGCTTACAGACCGCCTGGTCCGCTGCCCCTTTCCACCGCGTGTTGTGCGCCCGTGCAGCCCGTCCCTGTCGCCACGGCCTCGCGCTGGCCAAAAATGCGGGCTAGGATCGTCTCTGAGCGCACCCGATGCGGTCGGGGCGATGGGGTGGTTTGCGCCCCCGTTCCCGCCGCCCGGCCAGCGCTGCGCGCGGTTTGCGGCCGAACCGGACTCTTCTCCGTTCGTTTCGGCGCAAACGGTGTTGGAGCAGTGATGTCGCGGTTCGATGGACCGGACGCTTGAGCATCGAGCGTCCGGTCGACCGAACCGCCGGCAGCGGCCGGCAATCTCCGGAACAAGGGCCAGGATGGCGCGAGAACCCCGTAGCGGCGCAACGGCACGAGCGCCTGCCCCCAGCCAGGAATACGCCCTCTTCGACTACGCCTTGCGGCTGTCGCGTCACCGCGAAGGCCGGATGGCGGTGCACGTGCATCTGTCGCGCCTGCAGCCGCACAACCGCCGCGACCATCACATCCGTGTCGCCGTCAACACGTTCGAGCATCTGGTCAAGCAGTTCGAAGGCCAGCTCTTCGTGCTGAGCAACAGCGACATGGTGTTCGTCTGCCGCGGCGCCGCCGTGGAGGATGTCGAAGATGCGGTGATGCGGCTTCGCTACCTGTTCAGCGAGGATCCGCTGACCCGGTTCTCCGAGGATCGCGGGGATACCAGCTTCTGTAGCTGGTACATCATGGAGCACGACCACGCGCGCTTCCTGTCCATGGCGCGGCGCTTCCACGAGATCAGCGAGGCGCAGCGCCAGGAACGCCAGCGCCTGCGCCGCCAGGTGGCGCGCACCCGCCGCCCCTTGGACCCGCAGACCCTGGCGCGGCTGGAAAGCGCGCTGGACGGCACCGACATCACCGCGATGGTGCGCAACCAGAGCGTCTGTGCGGTCACCTCCACCGACGTGCCCCGCCCGGTCTATGAGGAGCTGTACGTCTCCATCGACGACGTCGAGCGGGCGTTGGTGCCGGACTTCTCGGTACGCGGCGATCCCTGGCTGTTCCAGCGGCTGACGGCCATCCTCGACCGGCGGATGCTGCAGCAGGTGATGCGCGACGAGGGCCGCACCGCCCGGCCGTTCAGCGTCAACCTCAACGTCGCCACCATCCTGTCGCCGGAGTTCCAGCATTTCGACCTGGGCATCGGGCTCGGCGTGCGCGGCCGGCTGGTCATCGAGGTGCAGAAGGTCGACATCTTCCAGGACATGGGCGCCTATCTGTTCGCCCGGGATTTCGTCCAGGATCGCGGCTACAAGATGTGCCTGGACGGCATGACGCATCTGACCTTGCCGTTCATCGATCGCGAGCGGCTGGGGCTGGACCTGGTGAAGATGTACTGGGGGCCGGAGCTGTCGGCCTCGGCGCGGCCGGACCTGCTGGACGAGCTGGAGACGCTGGTGCAGCGGATCGGCCAGTCCCGCATGATCCTGTGCCGCTGCGACAACGAGGAGGCGGTGCGCCTGGGCCAGCGCCTCGGCATCTCGCTGTTTCAGGGCCGGTTCGTCGACCAGCTCCTATCGGAGCAGCGGGCGATCGGCGCGGCCTGATCCGCGCGCCGGCGAAGGCCGGTCCCGGCCGGGATAGAAAATCCTACTGCCGCGGCGCGTGCTTGTTCAGGATCCGCTGCAGCGTGCGGCGGTGCATGCGCAGGCGGCGCGCCGTCTCCGACACGTTGCGGTCGCACTGCTCGAACACGCGTTGAATGTGCTCCCAGCGCACCCGGTCGGCCGACATCGGGTTCTCCGGGGGCGGTGGCAGCGCGCGCGAGCCGTCCTCATCGGTCAGCGCCGCAGCGATCTGATCGGCCTCCGCCGGCTTGGCCAGATAGTCGACGGCGCCGGCCTTGATGGCGGACACGGCGGTAGCGATGTTGCCGTAGCCGGTCAGCATGACCACCCGAGCGCCCGGCCGGCTCTCCGCCACGACGGGCACGATCTCCAGCCCGTTGCCGTCGCTGAGGCGCATGTCGAGGACCGCATAGGCCGGCGTCGTGGCCCGCGCCAGCTCCGTCGCTTCGCGGAGGCTGCCGGCGGTCACGACCTCGAAGCCGCGTTTCTCCATGGCGCGCGCCAAGCGGGTGCGGAACGCCACGTCGTCGTCGGCGATCAGCAGGCTGCGTTCGGAACTGCGCGACGGCAGTGCCTGACTGGTATCCTGTGCGACGAAGTTCATAATGGACCCCCAAAATCGAGGTTACTCCTGCCAGATAGCGCGTTGCCACGAGATGACAACCTGTGCACCGCCGTTTCTTGCGTTGGAGAATCCGAGCGTTGCGCCGCGCCGTTCCAGCAGCGTCTTGGCGATGAAGATGCCGAGCCCGAGATTGGCCTGGCGGCCGCTCTCCCGGCTGCGCTGCGCTAAGTAGGGTTCGCCCAGCTTGCCCAACAGGCCGGACGCGAAGCCCGGCCCGTCGTCGGATATGGCGATGGTCAGACGCGTCCGGTCCCAGGCGACATTCAGGAGGACCCGCGAGCGCGCGAAGCGCACGGCATTGTGAATGAGGTTCGCCAGGCCGTGGGTCACTTCCGGCGTGCGCTCGATGGTCGGTGCGGGGCTGTCGTCCTCCGGCGTTCGCGACAGCGCGATCTCGATGCCGGGCTGGCCGTAGCCGTCGGCGATGGACGACAGCAGCGCGCCCGCCTCCATCACCCGGTCCGGCGCGCCCGCCGGTGCCTCGTCCGGCCGGCGCGACAGGTTCTCCAGAATGTCGCGGCAGCGGCGCGTCTGCTCGACCAGAACCGCGACATCCCCGGCGATGGCGCTGTCGGCGGGCAGGTCCTCCGACAGTTCGCCGGCGACGATGGCGATGGTGCCCAGCGGTGTGGCCAGCTCGTGCGCCGTCGCGGCGGCGAGGGCGCCCAGCGAGGATACCTGCTGTTCGCGCGCCAAGGCGATCTGCGTCCGGCTCAACGCCTCCGCCACGCCCCGCGCCTCCGCCGCGACCCGCCAGATATAGGCGGAGACCACCACCGCCGACAGGCCCAGCGCCATCCATAGGCCGAAGATCTCGATGCGCGGATCGGGGAGGCGGTTCCCGGTCAGCGGCGGCACCGGCTCGTGCCACAGCGCGAGCAGCGTGATTACCGCCACCGTCAGCCCGATCAGCCAGCCGGTGCTGCGCCGGTCGAGGATGGTGGCGCCGACGGTCGGCGGGGCCAGCAGGAGGACGGCGAACGCGTTCTCCAGCCCGCCGGTGAGGTACAGCAGCACGGCGAGCTGAAGCACGTCATAGCCGAGATAGAGGGCTGCATCGCGGTTCGACAGATGGACCTTGCGGCGCCGCTGCGCGGTCACCACGACATTCACCAGGACCGAGGCGGCGATGACCAGGCCGACCGATACCAGCGGCACGTCGTAGCCGAGGCCGTAGGTGACGATTATCACCGCGGCGATCTGCCCCAGGATACTCACCCAGCGGATGAGGATCAGGGTGCGCAGCCTGAGGCGCCCGGGATGCTCGAAGGGGTTCTTGCGCGGCTCGGACGGCGGCTGTCCGCCGGGCTCGACGAGCAACGGGAGCGGGTCGCTGTATGCCGTCATGAGCCTGCGCGCCGATGTCTCGTTGGGCCCCTTGGGGGGCGCGTACCTCCCGAAAGATCGGTGGCGGCTGGTGTTTATCAAGATGCCGCGCGGCCGCCGTTGCCGGGCGACTAAAGCATTCCTTAAGGCATTCTAAACATACTGGGATTGCGAAGTTCGTCTTAGGTGCTCGTGCAAGCCGATGCAATTCAGCGCTCCCAGCCTGGCGACCCGACGGCCGCTGTACGGCGTCGCGGCGACGCTGTTGCTCGGCGTCGGCCTGGTCTGGATCGCTGCCGGGCTGGCGATGGGGGTGGAGGTCGCCTCACTGGCGCCCGGCGGGCTGTCGACGTTGCTGGCCTTTCCACCGCTGCTGGCGTGGCGCGCGGCCGTGGCGGCTGATCGGCGCAACGGGCACGCCGGCGATCCCGCGCCTCGACCGATCCTCGCGGCACCGGGCGGCACCGGACCGCCGCCGCGGACGATCGACCGGGCCGGGCTGCTGGACGCCGTGCTGCTGACCATGGGGCAGGGGGTCGCGGTCTTCGACCAGGATCGCAGGCTGCTGCTCGGCAACGACCGGTATTTCGAGCTGCTCGGGCTGCCGACGGAGCTGAAGCGGCCGGGCACGCATGTCGACGACATCGTCGATCATCAGTGCCGGCAGGGCGAATTCGGCGCGGAGGAAGCGCAGGCCGACCACCGGCGCTGGATCCAGTCGGTCGACTGCGGCAAGCCGCTCGCCTATCAGCGGCGCCGGCCGACCGGTGAGTGTCTCGCCTTCCGGTGGGATCCGCTGCCCGGCGTCGGCTTCGTCGTGCTGATCTCCGACATCACGGAGCGTTGCAATTTCGAGACCGAGCTGGCGAACAAGGCCGCCCGGTTCCGGGAGATGTTCACCTGCCATTCCGCGATCATGCTGCTGATCGACCCCTCGGTCGGGCGGATCATCGACGCCAATGACGCCGCGCTGTCCTTCTACGGCTACAGCCGCGACGAGTTCCTCGCCCACCGCCTGAGCGACCTGAAGGACACGAGCTGGGCGATCGCCGACGCGCCGGTCGACCAGACCAGCGGCACCATGGTGCAGCGCCACCGCCTGGCCGACGGCACGGTGCGCGAGCTGGAGATGTACGTCACGCCGATCCACGACAAGGACGGCGGGGCGCTGAGCTTCGCCATCCTGCAGGACGTGACCGACAGCCGCCGCGCGGAGGAGGGGCGCCACCAACTCTTCCAGGCGGTCGAGCAGTCCCCGGTCAGCGTCATCATCGCCAGCGTGTCGGCCCGCATCGAGTATGTGAACGGCTGCTTCTGCACG
>JANQSN010000032.1 GCA_028284045.1 Alphaproteobacteria bacterium
CAAGCCGTCGCGCTGATGCGCGCTTCGGCGCGTTTGCCAGAGAAACTCACTTACTCTGTGATCTGGCTCTGGGGCGGTTGCCGGCTGGCCCTCGGTCGTTGCGGGCCGGCCCCGAAGTGCCTCCCGCCGACCCAATCGCGGACAGCGTCCGCCCCCTCATCCGTCCTTCCCCGACACCCCAGCTTCCGCAAACGTCGCCATGTCGGCGTGGCACGCCACGGCGCCCTTGACCAGGGTGATCGCCAGCGCCGCGCCGGACGCCTCGCCTAAGCGCATCCCGAGATTGAACAGCGCCTCGCGGCCCAAGCGGTCGAGCAGGCGGCGGTGGCCCGGCTCGGCGGAGACATGGGCGACCAGGCAGTGGTCGATCGCCTTGGGGTCGAGGGCGTAGAGGACGGAGGCGGCGACGGTGCAGGCATAGCCGTCCAGCAGCACCGGCACGCGGCCCATGCGGGCGGCCAGGATCGCGCCGACGATCGCCGCCAGCTCGTACCCGCCTAGACAGCGCAGCACCGAGAACGGGTCGGTCAGCGCCTCGGCATTGACCGCCAGCCCCTCCGCGATCAGGCGGCATTTCAGCGCGATGCCGGCATCGTCGACGCCGGTGCCCGGGCCGACCCAATCGGCCGCCGCCCCGCCGAACAGCGCCGTCGCCAGGGCGGCGGCGGAGGTGGTGTTGCCGATGCCCATCTCGCCGAGCGCGATGATGTCCAGACCTGGCTCCACCGCCATCATCCCGTAGGCGATGGCGCGGGCGCAGCCCTCCTCCGTCATCGCCGGGCCCTGGCTGAAATCGGCGGTCGGGTGGTCGAGGTCCAGCTCGTAGACCCGAAGATCGCTGTCGGCGACCGCGCAGAGCTGGTTCACCGCCGCCCCGCCCGCCTGGAAATTCGCGACCATCTGCGTCGTCACCGCGACCGGGAAGGCGGACACCGGATGGGCCGCCGCGATGCCGTGATTGCCGGCGAACACGGCCGTGCGCGGGTGGCGGAGCTGCGGCGGCGTGCGGCCCTGCCAGCAGGCGACCCAATAGGCGATCTCCTCCAGCCGGCCGAGCGCGCCCGGCGGCTTGGTCAGCTCCCGCTCCCGCAGCCGGGCGGCGGTGCCGGCCTCCAGGTCCGGTGGCGGCAGGTGCCGGGCAAGGTCGCGGATCTCGTCGAGCGAGACGGTCGGCGGGGCATCGGTCATCGGTCGGCAGCCGCTGGAGGAGGGAGGAGGACGATCGGCCAGCCATAGCGTGCCGTCGCGCCGTGGCAAGGATTTTTGTGCCTTCGAGGGCGCCACGACAGTATCGGGCGACGGGCGAGGCAAGACACACAAAGACGGCTTGGGTTAGGCGAGGTAAATGCACTGTCAGGACAGTTAAGCACTTGCGGTGTCGGCCGTCCGACCCGATCCTGACCCATGGCTGCGGCCGCGGCGGAGCGGCAGCGCCCAAAGCAGCGATCGAGACTGCGAAGGGGGGGACCGACCATGTGCGCACCGTCGTCGGCGTCTGCCGGGCCGTTTTCTTGGGCGAGATGCTTGGGGGCCGCGCTGGCCATCCTGGTCTTCGGCGCGAGCGGGCCGGCTGAGGCCGAGGATGACCTCCGCCGGTACATCGACGTCTGCGACTATCAGAACGCGCTCAATCCGCAGTTCCGGCGATCCTACCCGACCCGCTTCATCCGGCGCGTGCTGGCCCTGATCGACCAGGAAGCAGCGCCCTTGGAAAGTCTGATCTGGGCGGGCGACCTCGAAGACGAAGAGTTCCACGAGACCGAAGCGTCTCTCTTTCGGTTGCAGGATGTGCGTCGATGCTGGGAAGAGGCGTTGGCTTGGTCGGAACTGAACCCGCCGAGGCCCTCCCCACCGATCATCGATGCCGGCGGTGGTCCCACCCCCGGCCCGGGGACCGACGATGCGCCGTCAGGGGAGGGCGACGCGTGCCGCCGGCGCTTCGACGAAGCCTTGGCCGCCTACTATGCCGCCCTGGAAGAGGCCGATCTCGCCGCCTTCAACTACCGGCGCGCGATCGCGGGCGGGAATAGGGAGCGGGCCAACACGCTCTTCGCCATCGCGAGCCGCAACGTCCGGGCGCTGATCACCGCAGAGGCGGGGTTGGTCGTCCCGCCCCATGGCTGCGACGAGGGCTGGCCGCGTGAGCTCGTGCCGACGATCGACCAGTTCGACGATAACCGGATCCGGGCCGGCTTCGGTTACGATCCGGTCGCCTACCGCTACTATCCGGAGACCTTGGTCATCGACCAGCCTGGCGGCATTGCCTATCCGGCGCCGGAGAGGCGAGGGCGCGGTGTCGCCAGCGATGATGACGGTCCGGACGTGGACCGGATGGGCAACGGCACCGTCGTCGCGATCACGCCGGAGGTCACCCTCGGGTTCATCCAACTCCCCGGCTTCGATTTCGGCCAGGTCGGTTTCCCGACGCCGACCGGCGAGAGCGTGTTCGATACCGGCACTCCGTCGGGGGTCAGCGTCGGCGGCGATGTCGGGGTGGAGGTCGGGTTGCCGCCGTGGAGCGGGGCGCCGCATATCCAGCCATTGCTGCGCTTCACCGGGTCCATCCGCCGCGCCTGGGGCGATGTGGACATCGACCGCGCGGTTGCCGGCGGACGGCCGCTGATCGGCGTGTCGTCGGACGGCGTCAATGTCTTCGCCTTCAACGAGAACGCCATCCTGGACAGCGAGATCGCGGTGGAGCGGTACGGCGCGGCGGCCGAGTTCGCCGTCCGGGTTGCCGGCGGCGATACGGACGGGGAGTCCGATGAGGACGATTGGGTGCTTTTCCCGGCCGTCCGCGGCACCTACGCCTTCGACCGGACGGAGATCGGGTCGGACATCTTCTCCGACTTCCAGGGGCGGCGGTTCGAGAACCGGCTGGACCAGGACCTGACAACCCATGAGGTCGGGTTGGAGTTCCACCTCGGCGCCGAATGGCGGATCACCGATCGGCTGCGCGCCCATGGCCGGCTGGGCGGCGGTTTCGTCTATCGGGACACCGATCTCGACAGCAGCGACTGCTTCGACGGCAACCGCTTCCAGGCGGGCTGCGACGGCTTGCTGGGGGTCAGCAGCTTCTCCACCGACCAGGGCGAGATCTCGCCGGTCGGCGGGCTGCTGTTCGGCCTGACCATGCTGTATTTCTGCGACCCGGATAACTTCCTGGCCAATTGCTGGGCGTTGGCGGTGAACGGCTTCTACGCCAACCGCCCGCGCACCATCATCAACAACCCCACGGCACGGGGCCAGACGGTCTCGCTCGACACCGGCCGCAGCAACGCCGCCGGCGGCGGCTTGCGGCTGACCATTCCGTTGGGAGGTTACTAGTGGTGCGGCCGAAGCGGATGGTTCCCATCCGCTTCGGCAGAAGCACCACTAGATTCATAGTCTTGTGGTTCGAAT
>JANQSN010000059.1 GCA_028284045.1 Alphaproteobacteria bacterium
CAGGTCACGATCGACATGGTCGTTGATCCGCCGAAGCGTCACCGTTGCGGGATCGATGCCGGGACCGAAGACGACGCGGTCGGGGCTGTCGTTGAACACATTGGACTGATAGTCGTAGATCCGGTCCTCGCCGTAGCCGAGGCGGAAGATGTAGGTGTCGCCGCCGTCGCGCCCCTCCAGCCGGTCGTTGCCGGCGCCGCCGTCCAGCACGTCCACGGCATCGGTGCCGTGCAGGGTATCGTTGCCGTCGGTGCCGATCAGCAACAGCGCTTCCAGGTCCCGATGGGTCCAAACCGTGCCGTCGGCGAACTCGAACCGCTCGATCCGGTGATAGTCGGTGTAGAACTGGTCGCGCAGGATCAGCCGGTCGGTCAGCCCGGTGAAGTCGATGATCAGGTCCCACAGGAGGGGGCCGCCGGTGCGGGTGACGGTCAGATCGCCGGGCGCGATGCCGGCACCGAACACGACGCGGTCGGCGGTGCCGGGCCCGGTGCTCTCGAAGTCGTGGATCTCGTCGACCCCGTAGCCCACGCCGAAGACATAGGTATCGCCGTTGGCGCCGCCGTCGAGCGTATCGTTGCCGAGCCCGCCGTCCAGCAGATCGGCCGTGATGAAGCCCTTCAGGGCGTCGTCCCCGTCCGTCGCCTGCAACAGGCGCAACTGGACGTCGAGGTAGCTCCAGGTCGTGCCGTCCGCGAACTCGAAGTATTCGACGCGGTGATACTCCAGGAAGAACTGATCCTGGATGATCAGTCGATCGGTCGTTCCGGCGAGGTCGATGATCAGATCGCGGGCGGCGAAATCGGTACTGCGCCCCAGCACCAGGTCGTCGGGCGTGATGCCCTCGCCGAACACCACGCGGTCGGCGAAGCCGTTCGACCCGCTGCCCTGGAAGTCGGAGATCCGGTCGGTCCCGTAGCCGGCGCCGAACAGATAGGTGTCGCGGCCCTTGCCGCCGTCCATCGTGTCGTTGCCGCCACCCGGCATGAACAGGTCGTTGCCGTCGCTGCCGGCCAGGGAGTCGTCGCCCGTGGCATCGCCGACGATCAGGGTGCGCGAGGCGATCTCCGAGACGGTCAGCGGCAGCCCCTGGGTGGTGAACAGGTCGTCCAGCCGCGTTTCCAGGACGGCCATGTCGGCGTCCAGTGCGCGCCACACGGTCTGCAGGATCGGCGTCAGGCCGGTCCAATAGTTCACGGCGTCGGCTTGCAGCGCTGGCGTGAGACCGGTGAGGTTGGCCAGCGTGGCGTCGAGATCGAGGGTGCCTCGGATGCGGTCGGCGGCGCTGTCGTACCAGACGCCGACGAAGGCGGATGAGATGACGCCTTGCAGGGTGAGCCGGGTCGCGACCTCCGTGCGGATGGCGGCAAACCGCTCCTCCAGCAGCGCCGCGGCGTCCCAGCCGGGATTGCTCGACCCATTCTGGTCGAAGGGCCGGCCGGAGAAGGTCTCCAGCGCCGCCAGGTGCTGCCCGTCGATCAGCGCGCCGCGGCCGTTGGGATCGGCGGTGTCCGCCCCTGTCCAGCGCAGCACGATCGCCTCCGCGCGCTGTTGGGCGAGATGCAGTTCCTCCACCGGCGCATAGGTCAGGCCCAGCACCAGGTCCGCCAGCACGGCATCCTGGCTCATCGCGATCACCAGGTCCGGCGCCGTGCCGTAGCCGCGCAGATTGCCGTGCCCCAGATAGAGCCAAGCATCCGGCGCTTCACCATCGTAGAGCGTGTCGATCTGGCTGTTGTCGAACCAGACGTCGACGATCTCACCCGTCGTGCCGTCGCCGCGGGTAAAGGTGCTGGTGTGGGAAACGGTGTTGCCGTTGACGGTGTGGCCGGCCAGCGCGGCGTTCAGGTCGATCGACGCTATGTTGAAGTCGGCGAGCACGTGCAGCTCGCCCGCATCCGTCCAGCCATCCCGGTCGGCATCGATCCACAGGGTCAGCTCGGCGAACCCCGGATCGCTGGCGTCGATCACCCCGTCGCCATTGGCGTCCAGCGCCGACAGCTCGGTGAACCCGTCCGTCGTGGCGTTGCCGAACACCTCGCCGATATCGTCGATCCGCCCGTTGCCGTTCAGGTCCCGGGCCAGGATCCCGTCCTCTGCTTCCACCCAGCCGGTGCGCTCCGCGAACCCGTCGGCGTCCAGGTCGAAATAGACCGTCGACCCATCGAGCCCGGTGAAGGTCAGCCCGTCGCCGTCGAGATCCAGCACCAGCGGGGAAATCTGCTGTTCAGCCCAGGCCAGCAAATGCTTCTCACCCAAAAACGAGAATTTATTCTGCGCACTTTTCTCAGAAATAGGCAAAATGCCCTCCGAGTTATGCAAAGGGCTATAATATCGCAAAACATTCAAGCTTTCTGCCCAGTTGTTTTCTGTGTTTGAATACTCTGGAGCAGGTTGACCGTTCATAACTAAGAAAATCTGCCGGAATAATTCGGCCTGCTCTTCGACATTTAAATCCTCAAATCTCCTTCCATTGGCCAAATCGTCAGTGAAATCATAATCCGGATTAAATCCCCGATAATACAAGAAATCTAATGGATCTTCGAAATTAAGATAAGTCTGAACCTGCCACACATGAGCCATTTCGTGAACCAACCACGACTGCACGTAAATACTCATTTGAGATATATCACTTGAGTACCATTGATGATCGGGAGGATAGTAGATGTTACCGTCTGGCGCTATTGGCCGGCCATCGGGTTGCCAAAACGCATAGTGATGATTATATATCTTAACTTCAGCATAATTTATATGATCTCCATATACGGTTTGTAATAGACTCACCTCACCTTGGGTAAGCGACCTGCCTTCACTCATCATCTTACTCCCCATTCATAGAAATTAAACTAGAGCACGATCGCTAAGAATTAATCATTTACTATTTCTACTCATGGACCAACCGCTGCTTCCTGATCGCAATACGCACTGATTCCTGAATTCTGAGCCAATTCAATTTCTCGCATATAATCTTCGAGCGCAGGTATTACTCCATCATCAACGGCGAGATCGATACAATCATCACCGTACGTATCCGACATAAAGCAGTTGCTACGCTGATAGCCTTCTTCGAAAAAGAACTCCCAGTGGTCCGACACAAAATATTCCCTAATCGAATTCAACGTTTCTCTTGTAAGTTGGCTTGTATCAACTGAATGAATAGCAAAAAACACTATATCTCTCATCACCATTGGCATGTCGTGCGAAGGTCGAGGAACTCTTAACCCTCTAAAAAAAATCAGTGTTGTGATAAAGGCCGACGAATCTTGCTTTCCCTCAAGAAAATCACTCCATAGAATCTGCCATGTTTCTTCACAATTATTAAAATCTAAATCGTAATATCGGTGCCCTTCCGGAATTCTCCTAGAAATTGATTCTTGATCGGAAAGCGCATTTTGTGGAAATGCAACAGCAAGAATAACAAAAAACGAAAGAAGCCAAGTAAAGAGCTTTCTCATATTCCTATCTTCTTTCCCAGCATTCTGGACACTCTCGGGGCACACGCATTCGCAATGTAGCTGACGCGCTTCTGATCGTCCTATTTCCTCCATCCACCTGGTGCATTCTGATGCAATTTAGTTAGAAATGCAAGCAAATTTGCTGCGGCGCACAATCATGCCGCGCCGAGATCGAGGGTGCCGCGGATGCGGTCGGCGGCGCTGTCGTACCAAACGCCGACGAAGGCGGATGAGATGACGCCTTGCAGGGTGAGCCGGGTCGCGACCTCCGTGCGGATGGCGGCGAACCGCTCCTCCAACATTGCCGCGGCATCCCAGCCGGGGTTGCTCGACCCGTTCTGGTCGAAGGGCCGGCCAGAGAAGGTCTCCAGCGCCGCCAGATGCCCCCAACGCATGAAAAGCGATGTGCCCCATGAGCGACTACGCGAACATGGCGTGACGAAAAACGAAGGGCTTCTGCGGTTCTTGGGAAGCGATGTTCGGCTATGAGGAGGGCCGCTGGTGCCGCAGGAGGGACTCGAACCCCCGACCCACGCATTACGAATGCGTTGCTCTACCGGCTGAGCTACTGCGGCGCCTGGGAAGCGGCTGGGTGCCGGAACGGCGACACCCTAACTCTGGCCCCGTTAACCGTCAATTACGCCCCCCGCCGGCAGGTGCGGCGACAGACACCCGGCTCGCCCTGGCGATCTCCGCCGCCATCGCGGGCACGGCGGCAGAGGGTGAGTGAGGGTCGCTCACCCACAACGCCTGCGCTAGATCAACCTGCGTTCAGATGGCATCATCTGAACGCAGATAAGTTGATCTAATTCAAAGTGTTAGAGCATCTTATCTGCGTCCATCCGGACGCAGGATGCGCTAGGCAAACAAATCGAACGCCGTCCCGCCGATCTCGGCGATGTCATTCGACAGACCCAGATCTTCGGAAATCTCGTTGAACTTCGCCAACGGCTCCATCCGCTCACCGTTTCCAGTCTTGCCGAGATTCCCAACGTAATCGGTTTGAGAATACAAGTCGTAGATCTCGTTACGACCCATCTCGTCAGCCTTCCCCTTAAGGTCGAAGGCAAGGATGCAATCGTCCGGCATCGGTCTTACTCCTACATCCGTGGTTCAAGGGCCGGGGCGGCTACGGTGTATTTGGCCACCACCAATCTCGAAGCATCTCAACTTCAAGAGTCTGTATCGCACAGTCGCGACGGGGACTCAGTGACGGGTGTCACAGCCCCATTCGACTCCTCGACACGGGTGGGTTCGCGGCCGGCGCGGCGCCGTCAGTCCTGCCAACGCGCCGGAACCGCGCTGGCGAACCGTTCGCGACAGAATGCGTATTGCGGCGCGAGCACGGTCCGAAAGGCGGCACGCATGTCGTCCGGCAGGAGGGTCCTCGATCCCGCCTGGTTCTTCACCTCGCCGGTGTCGCCCGGACGGAAGCCGACATCGGCAAAGCGGCAGAGCCGGCGAAGCGCCTCATCCGAAAAAAGATCCTCATAGAATAGATACAGTATGTCTTCTGACGAGAAGACACCGTCCAGATCACCGACCGTTCCCCGATAGTCTGCACGGCCGACAACCCGCGGCGATCGGATCGCTTCGCGCCACTTTACCAGGATATCGCTGTGCGGATTGATTTGCTGCAAGTAGCGCAACTGCGACCACAGCCGGTCGATCGGGTCGCGCATGACGAAGAGGATCTTGAGCGCGACAGCCTGCGAGGCGCAGAAATCCTTCAGATACGCAAAACCGCCTTCGCCGATGACCGCATAGGCCGGCGTGATGTCGCACAAGGTCCGCGTACCGGGCTCGCAAATCCGGGCGAAATGGCCGAAATAGGCATCGTCGTCATAGATCATCTGGACCCGGTCGACGCTGGCCCGAAAGGTTGGCTGGCGTGCCAGATCATCGACGGCGCCGCCGGCCTGGCCCAAGTGGAAGCCGAGCCGCTTCACGGCGAACGCGTCCATATCGTTGAGCGCCTTCTCCGGAAACTTCGCGCTGAAGAAGTGAAGCTCCTTGAGGGGCGATACCGTGACCTCAGGCAGCGACCCCAGATAGTGATAGAGCCAACTCGTCGCGCATCTCATCGCGCCGACGCAGACCAGAAACGTCTTTCCGTCGAGGGCGGCGTACTTCTGCAGTGCGGGGATTTTCGAAGACAAGGCTTGTCCGTTGCCCCCTGTCGTTGCGCGCCCACAACCGGAATTTGCGCGGTCGAAAGGGATCGGTTCCGACCTGGTCGGCGCGCCGCAAGTCTGCCGCCGCTCAGCACTCGGTTTCCGGCCCCCGGATGCCCAAATGACTCGATGCCCGAGTGGCCCGATGCCCGAATGACTCGATAGTTGTACCCCAAGTGCCGGCGCGCCATCATCGTCGGCGCAGCCCGGCCCCGGCCGCGGCATGACGGGGGGGCGGCGCATGCGCAAAGGCTCGAAGATCCTTCACACGCTGTCCGCCTGTGGGCTGATCGGCGGCCTCGGCTGCTACATGCTGCTGCTTCTGGTGGCGCCGCAGGACACGCCCGCCGCCTATGCCGATCTGCGGCGGTCCATCGCGGCGATCAGCAATTACGTGCTGCTGCCTTCCCTGGCGATCGCCCTCTTGTCCGGCATCGTCTCCATGGTGGTGCATCGCCCGTATATCGACAAAGGCTGGGCCTGGCTGAAGGCGGCCATGGGCATTCTGATGTTCAAGGGCGTGCTGACGGTCGTCGGCGCGAAGGCCGACTATGCCGCGACGGTCTCTGAGAGAATGGCGGCGGGCGAGGCCCCGGCCGACGCGCTCGACGCCGCCCTGGCGATGGAGTGGTACGCCCTCGCCGCGGTAATGGTGCTGTCGGTCGCCAATGTCGTCCTGGGCGTCTGGCGACCCCGGCTGATGCGGCGACCCGGCCGCCGGACTGAGCGCGCGTCCGAGGAGGCGGAACCCACGCGGAAGGCGGCTTAGCGCGCGACGCTCCCGCGCGGCAGCGTCGGCCAGGTCGGCAGCGCCCGACCCGTCACTCCGCCGGCGCGTCTTGCGGCCCCGTCCCGCCATCGGCACCATCCGGCGCACCACCGCTATCCCGCACCGCTTCCAAGGTCGCGAGGCGATCCGCCACGGCGGCGCGGTTCGCGTCGTCGGGCGGCAGGACCTCCAGGAGGCGGGCGTAGATCGACGCCGCACGGTCGTAGGCGCCAGCGACCTCCGATAGCTGGGCCAGTTGCCAGAGACCAAGCGGGTTGTCGGGATCGGCCTGCAGCAGGCGGTCGAGCGCCCGCAAGGCCGTCTCGGTCGGGCCCGCCTCGCCCCAATCGGCCAAGTGCGCGGCACTCTCCGCCTCCAACACACGCAGGTCGTCCGGCGCGGCGGCCCGCGCGCTCTCCAGCGCGGCGAACTGATCGTCCCGGCGGCCCAGCACGCCATAGGCCTGGGCCAGACGCAGCCAGCCGTCGACATCACCAGGCGCTTCGGCCAGGCGCGCCGCCAGCCCCGACACCATGCCCTCGATCATCGCGGCCTGCTGGTCCGCCGGCAGCGCCGAGACGGCGGCCATGTCCGCCGCATCCGGCCCAGCCGCCCCCACCGGTGCCGCCGGGTCGGGCACCGCTTCGTCTGGGTCCTGCCCCAGCGCGTCGGCCGTGTCGCGGATATGCGCGATCAATAGGCCGAGCCAGGGCGCATCCGCCGGCGTGTCGCGCATCAGCGCCTGCCACTGGCCCAGCGCCGCCGCGCGGTCGCCGGCCTGCGCCCGGCCCAGCGCCAGGTAGAACCGCGCCCGCGGATCGGCCGGGCGCGCGTCCAGCACCTCCTGGAAGGTTTCGATCGCCGGCTCGGTCACGATGCCGCCGGCGTCGTCGACCAGCGCCTCGCCATAGGCCGACAGCGCATCCGGGTCGCCGTCGGACTGCCCGACCGCGCGGGCGAGCGCGGTGACCGCCTGGCTGGTCCGGCCGAGCGTCCGCCAGCGGCTGCCCAGATCCATCCAGTCCGCCACCGATCCGCCGTCCGTCGCCAGCCGCTGGGCCAGCGCCTCCGCCGCCGCCACGGCGACGGCCTGCGCTTCGATCAGGGCCGGATCGCGCTGGGCGAAGGGCTCCGACGGCAGGCCGGGGCTGCCGAGCCAGAGATACAGGCCGAGCGCCGCCGCCGGCACCGCCCCCATGACGATCAGGCCGAGCCGCCGGGCCGGTCGGTCGGGCGGCGGCGCCGGGGCCCCGCCCACCGAATCCTCGGGCCGATCGTCCGGATCGGCGGCGGCGAGCAGGCGGCGCGACAGCTCCGCCTCCTCCGCCACGGCGGCTGCCGCGGGCAGGCGGCCGGCGGCGACCTCCGCCTTCAGATCGGCGAGTTGGCGGCGGTAGACCTCCGCCGTCGCGACGGCGCCGTCGGCAGCCTCACCCCCCGCCGCCCCCGGCCCGTCGCGGCGCGGCCCCGCCAGCACTGCGGCCAGCGGGATCACCACGCCGGCGGTCAGCACGGCGGCCAGGATCCACAAGAGGAGGGACATCACGTCTGGCCGGGTGCGCCGTCCGACGGCCCGGAAAGCAGCGCATCGACGCGCCGCCGCTCCTCCGCCGTCAGCGGATCGGGGGCCGCCGTCTCGCGGCCGCGGCGCCGCATCACGGCACCCACCGCCACCGCGCCGACCACCAGCAGCATCAGCGGGGCCGCCCACAACAGCGCGGTATGCGCCGCCACCGGCGGGCGCAGCCGCACGAAGTCGCCATAGCGCGCGGTGACATAGTCCAGCACCGCCGCGTCGCTGTCGCCGGCGGCCAGCCGCTCGCGCACTAGGCGGCGCAGGTCTCGGGCCATGCCGGCATCGCTGTCGTCGATCGACTGGTTCTGGCAGACGACGCAGCGCAGCTCCCGGCTGAGGTCGCGCGCGCGCTCCTCCAACGCCGGGTCGGCGAGCCGCTCTTCGGGCTGCACCACGGCGCCGGCCGGCACAGCCGCCAGCAGGACCGCAACCGCCAACGCCCCGGCGAAGCGGCGGAAGAGATCCAGAATCATCCGCCGACCTCTTCCAGCACCGGCAGCAGCGTGTCGGCGACGACTTCCGGCGTCAGCGGGCCGGCATAGCGCAGGCGGATACGCCCCTCGGCGTCGACCACGAAGGTCTCCGGCACGCCGGCCAGCCCCCAGTCCAGCGCCACCCGGCCGTCGGCATCGACGGCGACACGGTCGAACGGGTTGCCGTTGCGGTCCAGCCAGGCAGCGGTGTCGGCCGTGTCGTCCTTATAGGCGATGCCGTAGAGGGTATAGCCCAGCTCCCCCGACAGCCGGGTCAGCACCGGGTGCTCCGCCAGGCAGGGCGTGCACCAGCTTGCGAAGAAGTTGACCAGCTTAACCTCGCCGCCCAGATCGGCCACCGACAGCGCCGCCTCGTCGACGCCGGGCAGGCCCGGCAGCGAAAAGTCGGGCGCCGGCCGGTCGATCAGGGCGGAGGGCAGCGTGTGGGGGTTGTAGCCGCTGAGCAGGGCCACCGCGAACCCCGCCGCCAGGACCGCCAGAACCAGCAGCGGTGCCAGGAACAACAGCCGTCGCATGCGCGATCCGCCTATTCCGCCGGCTGCGCGGACGCCGGCACGGTCACCGGACGGGCGGCCGGTCGGGCGCGGCGCAGCCGCCGGTCGGCCATCCCGACGAAGCCGCCCAGCGCCGTCAGCGCCGATCCCAGCCAGATCCACGGCACCATGGGGTGGTGATAGATCCGGAAGGTGCGCGCCCCGTCATCGCCCCTGGGGTCGCCCAGCACGGCATAGAGATCGGCGACCAGCCAGGTGCGGATCGCCGCCTCCGTCGTGCGCATGCCGGCGACGGGGTACCACCGCCGCTCCGGCGTCAGCACCAGCGGGCCGCCGTCCGCACCCTCCCCGTCGCTGCCCAGCAGGGTCAGGCGCGCCTGTTCGGCCACATAGTTCGGCCCGCGGACGTCGACGACCTCTTCGAAGCGCAGGAGATGCCCGCCGACCTCGATGGTCTCGCCGGGCGCCAGCACCTCGATCCGCTCCGACACGAAGGCGGTGGAGGCCGCCATGCCGATGATCGCCGCGCCCAGCCCGGCATGGCCGAGGAAGCTGGACCACGCGGTCGCCGGCAGCCCGCCCAACCGCCGCACCGACGCCGAGGGCGCGATCCGGCCGAGGCGCACCCGCTCGCCCAAGTCGACAAAGGCCGCCGCGACGGCCCAGATACCGATACCGAGCCCAGCCAACGCCAGCACCGAGGCGCGGTCGCCGGCCAGCAGCGCCGCCCCGACGACCGCCGCCAGCGTCAGCCCCGCCGCCCAGGCCAGCCGGCCCATCAGCCCGCCGAGATCGCCGGTCTTCCAGGCCAGCATGGGGCCGATGCCCATAAGCACCACCAGCGGCACCATCAGCGGCACGAAGGTGAGGTTGAAGAAGGGCGGCCCCACCGACACCCGCTCTCCGCCCAACAGCTCCAGCGCCAAGGGATAGAGCGTGCCGACGAACACCGTGCCCAAGGCGGCGCAGAGGAACAGGTTGTTCATCATCAGCGCGCCCTCCCGGCTGATCGGGCCGAACAGCCCGCCCGGCGCCAGTTTCGGCGCGCGCCACGCGAACAGGATGAAGGCCGGCCCGACCGACAAGGCGATCAACAGCAGGATGAACAGCCCGCGGTCGGGATCGACGGCGAAGGCATGGACGGAGGTCAGCACGCCCGACCGCACCAGGAAGGTGCCGAGCAGGCTGAGCGCGAAGCACAGGATCGCCAGGAACAACGTCCACGCCTTCATCGCGTTGCGCCGTTCGACGACCAGCGCGCAGTGGATCAGCGCGGTCGCCGCCAGCCACGGCATCAGGCTGGCGTTCTCCACCGGGTCCCAGAACCACCAGCCGCCCCAGCCCAGCTCGTAATAGGCCCACCACGACCCCAGCGCGATGCCCAGCGTCAAGGTCGCCCAGGCGATCAGCGCCCAGGGCCGCATCCAGCGCGCCCAGGCGGCGTCCACCCGCCCCTCGATCAGCGCGGCGACGGCGAAGGAGAACGCCGTGGAGAGGCCGACATAGCCGAGATAGAGCAGTGGCGGATGGAAGGCGAGGCCGGGATCCTGCAGCAGCGGGTTAAGGTCCTGCCCGTCGATCGGCGCGACGTCGAGGCGCAGGAACGGGTTGCTGGTGAACAGGGTGAAGGCCAGGAAGCCGACCCCGACCAGGCCCTGCACCGCCAGCGTGCGGGCCTTCAAGGTCGCCGGCATCGACCGGGCGAACAGCGCGATCGCCGCCCCGAACACCGCCAGCACCAGGACCCAAAGCAACAAGGACCCTTCGTGATTGCCCCAGGTTCCGGTGATCTTATAGAGCAGCGGCTTATCGGAATGGCTGTTGACGACGACGTTGGTCACCGTGAAGTCGGAGACGACATAGGCATAGGTCAGCGCCGCGAAGGCGACGACCAGCACCGCCGCCTGGCCGATCGCCGCCGGCTCCGCCACCGCCATCCAGCGCCCGTCCCGGCGGGCGGCCCCGACCAGCGGCACCACCGACTGCACCGTCGCCAGCACCAGCGCGAGGATCAGCGCGAAATGGCCGAGTTCGGGGATCATCCGCCGCCGCCGCCATGGTTGGCCGGGATCTCGACCGACCCGCCGCTCTCCGCGGCGCGCTGCAGCGCCTCGTGCACCTCCGGCGGCATGTAGTTCTCGTCGTGCTTGGCCAGCAGTTCGTCGGCGACGAACAGACCCTCGGCATTCAGCCGGCCATGCGCCACCACGCCCTGCCCCTCGCGGAACAGGTCGGGCAGGATGCCGGCATAGGTGACCGGCACGGTATGCACGGTGTCGGTCACCACGAACTGAACGGCGACGCCGTCCGCCTCGGCCGCCACGCTGCCGTCGGCGACCAGCCCGCCGAGGCGAAAACGCTGGTCCAGCGCCACCGAACCGGCGGCGATGTCGCTGGGGCTGTGGAAGAAGACCAGGTTCTCGTCCAGCGCGCTGACCACCAGCCCGGCGGCCAGCGCCAAGCCGGCCGCGGCGATGCCCAGGACGACCATGCGGCGATGCTTCGGCTTCATCGTGGGTCCCGCCCGGGCTCGCGCCCCTCGTGCGGCACCGCCTCTCCGTCGCGCGCCGCGCGCCGTCCGCCGCCCAGCGCCTGCAACCGGCGCTCGCTCTCGCGGATCCGTCTCAGCGTCGAGAAGACCAGAAGCGCCAGGATCAGCGCGGCGACGCCATACGACACCCAGATGAAGACCGCGTGCTCGCCCATGTCCAAGACGGCTTTCGCCTGTTCCATGCCTGCTCGGCCCTCCCCCTCAAGGCCGTCCTCAACCACCCCGACCCGCGGTGCTTGATGTTGCCAACATATGACGGACGGCCCGGCGGCGCGCCACCCCCCCGTCAATCCGCCGCGGCGGCGCGGGCCATCTGCAGGGTCTGCACCCGCCGCCGGACGATCTCCGCCCGGGTGCGGATCAGCGCCAGCGCCAGGCCCAAGGCCGCGAAGGCGACCGTCATCACCAAGAGCGGCACCAGCATCGAGATATGCACCGCCGGCGCGTCCAGCCGCGTGACCGAGGCCGGCTGATGCAGCGTGTTCCACCAGTCGACGGAGAACTTGATGATCGGCAGGTTGATGACACCGACCAGGACCAGGATGGCGCCGGACTTCAGCCCGCGCTGCGGATCGTCGAACGCCTCCACCAGCACCATGTAGCCGAGATACATGAAGAACAGGATCAGCACGCTGGTCAGCCGGGCGTCCCACACCCACCAGGTGCCCCACATCGGCTGCCCCCACAGCGCGCCGGTGACCAGGCAGATCAGCGTGAAGGCTGCGCCCACCGGCGCCATCGCCTTGCAGGCGAGGTCGGCGACCGCATGGCGCCAGATGAAGCCGACGGCGCTGGCGACGGCCATCGACGCGTACATTGCCATGCCCATCCAGGCCGCCGGCACATGGACGTACATGATCCGCACCGTCTCGCCCTGCTGGTAGTCCGCCGGCGAGGCGATGAGGGCGAGATAGAGCCCGACGATGAACGCCACCACGGCAACGCCCGCCGCCCAGGGCGTGACGGCGCCGGACAGTCTGACGAAACGTGTCGGGTTGGCGTAGGCATGCATCGAGGCAGATCCGCAGGAAGCTGACAGGCGCGCCGGCAGGGTGTATTGCCACCTTGCCGGCCCTTACATAGGGCGTTCCAGGCGCGACGGCGAGATGATTAGGCCGTCGGCACCCTTCGAGCAAAGATCTGTGGCCGCATCGGGGCACGGCCCCCGAAACGGTGGGAGACCGCGATGCCCCATGGCGAGGTCGTGGTGATCGGGGCGGGCATCGCCGGCGCGTCGGTCGCCGCGCTTCTGGCCCGCGAGACCTCCGTGATCGTGCTGGAGGCGGAAGATCAGCCAGGCCATCACGCGACCGGCCGGTCGGCGGCGATGTTCCTGGAGAGCTACGGCCCGCCACCGGTGCGCGCGGCGACCCGCGCGTCACGGGCGTTCTTCGAGGCACCGCCCGACCGGTTCAGCCTGACCCCGCTGGTCCGCCCGCGCGGCATGCTGACCATCGCCGACGAGGCGCAGTGCGATCGCCTGGCCGCCGACTTCGCGGCTGGGGCGGCGGAGATGCCGGGTCTCACCTGGCTGGACGGTGCGGCGGCGCGCCAAGTCGTGCCGGCGCTGGCGCCGGGCCGGGTGGTCGGCGCGACCCACGACGTCAGCGGCTATGACCTCGACGTCGCCGCCCTGCACCAGGGTTATCTGCGCATGATCCGCGGCCTCGACGGCCGGCTGTTGACGGGCGCGCGGGCGGACACGATCGCGTGGACCGGCGGCCATTGGCGGGTGGAGACGCGGGCCGGGCCGGTGGAGGCCAGCATCCTGATCGACGCCGCGGGCGCCTGGGCCGATCCGGTGGCCGAGGCGGCGGGCGCAGCACCGCTGGGCATCGCGCCGCAGCGCCGCACCGCGGTCCTGGCGGAGTTGGCGGACTGGCCGCCCGGCGCCGACGACTGGCCCTTGGTTGCCGATTGCGACGAGACGTTCTACTTCAAGCCGGAGAGCGGCCGCCTGCTGCTGTCGCCGGCCGACCGGACACCGGCACCGCCGGGCGATGCCCGGCCGGAGGAAGAAGACGTGGCCACGGCGATCCACCGGGTGGAAACGGCGACGACGTTGCGCGTTCGCCGCCTCCAGGCGCGCTGGGCGGGCCTGCGTTCCGCGGCGCCGGACGGCGTGCCGGTGGTCGGCTGGGACGCCGCCCGGCGCGACGGGCACGAGGCGTTCTTGTGGCTCGCCGGGCAGGGTGGTTATGGTATCCAGACCGCGCCGGCCTTTGCAGAGCTGGCCTCTGCCCTGGCGCTCGACCGGGCGCCGTCGGGCCGGCTCGCCGATTGCGGCGCGGACGCGTGTGCGTTTGCGCCGGCCCGCTTCGACAGGGACTCCTGACGGTATGCGCGATATGCCCCGCCGCGGGCCGGCCGGCCGGCTCGCCATCCCCGCCCCGCGCCTCGCGGCGATTCTCGCCGCCGTGCTGGCGGTCGGGGCCTGCACGGCCGAAGAGCGCGCCGACCGCGCCGCCCTGGCGCGCACGGCGATGGTCGGCCTGTCGGCGGCCGAACTGAACGCCTGCGCCGGGGAGCCGGACGCCGTGCGCGGCGGCGATGGGTTGGAGGTGCGGACCTACGGCGTCGGCGCCATCGACCGGGCCTATACCGGGCCGGCTTCGACGCGCCTCGACGACGCCAGCGTGTTCGCCCGCGGGACCCAAGTCGGCGTGTCGGAGGGCGTGTCGCTGCCCGGCCGCATCCAGTCGTCCTATTGCGAGACCGTGGTCACGCTGGTGGAAGGCCGGGTCTCGCGGGTCGAGTATCGCAGCCCCGGCGGCATCCGGATCGGCGATTTCGGCACGCGCTATGCGGAATGCGAGCGCACCGTCGGCGCGTGCCTGGCCCGCGTCGAGCGGCGCGTCGGCGCGGACGATCCGCGCGCACCGGCGCCCGAGACGACACCGCCGCCGGTGACGCCCTAGCCCTTGCCCAGAGGACGGGCGATGACCCAGCCCAGCGACCTGACATCGTCTGACCGGCCCGCGGATGGCGCCGACACCGACCCGGCCGCAGCGACCGCGGGCACCACCGGTCTGATCGCCCCCAGCGACGCCGACCGACCGGCGACACCGCCCTTGCCCGATTCGGTGGTCGGCGCCGTCGATGCCCTGCTCGACGCGGTCACCCGCGCGCTGGACGGCGTCGCCGATCAGGTGCGCCGGGCGGTTGCGGAAGAACAACGCGCCGCCCAGCGCGACCTGGAGCGGTTGACGGCGGAGACGACGGACCGGCTTACCGCCAGCGATGAGCGCGCCGCCGCGGCCGAGGCCGACGTGACGCGGCTGAACCAGCACTGCGAGACGCTGACCGCCACCCTCGCCGAGCGCGATCAGGCGCTGTCGACGGAGACGGCCGCGCTTGCCGCCGCGACGGCCGCCCAGGAGGCGTTGGCGGCCGAGGTGGCGGCGCTGAGCCAGGAACGCGACCGGCTGGCGGAGGAGGTGTCGCGCCTGACCGGGGAGCGCGATCGCCTGGCCGAGGCGGCGGCGGCCCGTACCGGCGATCCGGAAGCCGCGCTGGCCCGGCAGCTCGACCCCGTGGTGGCGCGGCTGAACGCCCTGATCCGGGATGCGGGCGAAAACAGCCCTCGGCCGACGTCACCGGCCCCCAGCAGCCGCACGCACAGCAGAGCGAGATCGGCGGCCCGCCGTCGCCCTTCGCCGTCAGACCCGGCCTGACGCCCGCTTGGCCGTGGCCGCGGTGCGCGCGGCCAGCCGCGCCGGGTTGACGACCGGGCTGAGCCGCATCGGCTCGTCGTCGCTGGGCACGCCCACCGGCGGCCCGAGTTCCGGCCCGTTGGTCAGCCAGTGGCCATCGGCGATCACCTGGCCGAGGCCGTCGGGATCGTCGACCCCCCAGACATAGGTCCGCAAGCCCCCGGCCGGCCGGCCCATCACCGGGCAGCGACGCCGGCCCAGCGGCCCCAGATCGAAGCCGATGGCCGCCGCGCGCAGATCGGCGATCGCCCGGGGTGGGGGCCCGTGCGCGTCGACCCGCAGCAGCACGTCGCGGCACAGCGTCGGCAAGCGGTTGCGCAAGGGCGCCATCGCCGCCTCGGTCAGGTTCGCCGGCCAGTCGGTCAGCTCCAGATAGAGATAGCGGGCCGAGGCGGCCGCCGGAAACGCCTCCAGGATGCCGCGCACGACGCCCAGGTTCTCCGAACACAGCGTCTCGACATGCAGCGGCAGGACGAGCATCAGGCGCTTGCGGGCCTCGATGTTCTCCTCGATTCGCTTCAGCGTGGCGTGCAGCAGCGCCAGATCGACGGCCGTGCGCAGCGCCGCCGGCGCACCCGCCATCAGCCGCACCACCCGCGACGGCCGCGCTTCGCCGTCATGGCTGCGCATCGGCACGGCGACGAAGGTGTCGACGCGGCCGGTCATGGCGTTCCAGGCCGGCCAGTAGCCTGCGGTCAGGCCCGCCGGAAGGCGCGCTTCGGCCAGCCCCTCCGGCAGCGCCGGAGCGCCGGGACGCTGGAGCCCCGGCGGCGGCCAGGCCAGGCTGCCCCAGGCCGGCTCGCGCGCCGCGCCGGGATCCGGCGTCGGGTGGAAATCCGGCTCGTCGGCGACCTCGTGCAGGGTGGGCATCCAGCCCCACTCGGTCGCCTGCCGGGCACCGCGGAACGACGGTTCGCCCGGTGCGCGTGCGGCGGGTGCCGGCGGGGCCGGGCGCGACGCGGCCGTCCCCTCTTCCCAGTCGATGGACCGTTGCCGCCCCGTAATGGTCTCAACCCGGACCATCTGGCCGGTGCGATCCCGCTCCACGCTGCGGCCCCAGTCCGGCCCCGCGGCGGTTGCGCCCGACGACACCCGATCCCAGCGGCCCGGCGTGTCGACGCCATCGACCTCCACCACCGCCCGGCTGTGCCAGGCGATCTCCGGCTCGCCTTGACCGGCATAGTCGGTCACCAGGGGCGGGGTCTCGATTTCGCGGGTCGTGGAGACGGGCCAGTCGATCGGCGTCTGGTCGGCGGCGGGCGCCGACCGGTCGGTGACCAGGCGCGCCTCCGCCATCGCCGCCTCGGCCATTGAGCGGACCAGCGCCGATTCCGTGACGATCGGCAAGGCCAGGCCGGGCCAGGGCAGCGGTGCCGCCTCGGGCCGATCGGTGGAGGCGGGCCAGGGCGTCTCCGCCTCGGGCGCGGGCTTGCTGACGATCACGAAATCCGCCGGGCTCACCGGACCCAGCGCGCGGTCCGGCGCCGGCGGGGTGACGGTGGCGATCTCCGTCCAGGCCGCATGGCCGGCGCCCGCCCACGGGTCGCGGTCCGCCGGGGCTTCGCCCGCCACCGTGACCAGGCGCGCCGCCGTTTCCTCTCGATCCTGTGACCAACCGCCCAACGGCGGCAGGAAGTGATGCGGCAGGTCGCTGCCGACCAGCACCGCCTGCCAGCTCTCTGCGGTGGCGGTTCCGTCGTCGACCAGGCGGGCCTCGCCTGTCTGGCGCGCCCGCCACGCCGCATCCGGGCCGCCGGCAAGCGGACCGGTCGCCGGCAGCGCCTGCCAGTCGGCGTCGTCGCGCGGGCCGCGCGACTCGACGAGATCCGCGGCGGTCTCCGCGACGGTGCGGGTGGCGCCGGTCGCCACGGCGGCCGTTTCGGATCCCCCCTCCACCGCCTCCCAGGCAAGGTCCTTGCCGCGGCGGCCTTCGGCTTCCGCCAGGCGCGCCTCGGGTCCCGCCGCACCGGGCGGCATCGCCTCCCAGTCTCTCGTCGACCGGCCGCCGGTCGTCTCCATCTCCACCAGCCGCGCCGCGCGCCGGCCGCCGGCGACCAGCGTCGCATCGGTCTCGGCGGATCGCGCGTCCTCCTGCCAGTCGGGATCGTCGCGCCGGCGGTCAGTGACCTCGATCTCCACCAGCATCGGCTCGCCGGCAGGGGTGGTCTCCAGCGTCACCACCGGTGCCTCCGCCAGCACCGCATCCAGCTTCTGCGGGTCCAGCGCGCCGGTCTCGTCGGTGATGTCCTCCGCACCGACCTCGACGAGTTGCGCGCGCACCCCGGCGAAGCGGTCGCCGATCAGGCATTGCATCAGATCGGTGGTCAGCGCCCGCAGCCGCTCGCCGGCGATATCGCCATTGGGCACGTCGAACAGGAACAGATAGGTGTCGTCGTCTTCCTGGGCGCAGCGGTCGCGGGGCCGCAGATGCTGGAAGATGGTGTTCTCCGTCGCCAGGCCGATGGTCCGGCGGTGCTTATCCCATTCGTCGGCGATGGCTTCCTTGAAGCTGCGCAACGACATCACCTGGAACGTGCCCGACCCGTCGTCGGCCACGCGATCGGACAGCATCTCGTCGAAGGTGAGGAACGAGAAGTCGAGGGTGGCGATCTTCGACGGGCCGTCGGACCGTGCGGACCGTTCAGGGCCGACCTGCACGTACAGCACGCGATCGAGCAGGTCCCGCAGACCTTTTGCCATCCACCAAGTCCGTCTTCGGGCAAGCCCCGGAAGGGCCGCCGGCCGGCACCGCCCACCAGCCGGCTGCGTGCCCCGACATCACCCTAGGACGGCGGGCTTAAACTGATGGTTAAGGTTTGGCGAACGACCGGTCTTTACTTGCGAGGACAGGTCCTGAGCAGCCGTCTTCCAAGCAGCACCGGCCCTCGCCCCCAGCAATCTCGAAGGGACACTTACTGTGGCTGGTCGATCCAGTCCTCGCGCAGGAGCGAGAAGGTCAGATGATCCCGCCACCGGCCATTGATCATCAGATAACCGCGCGCCAGCCCTTCCTGCGCGAAGCCGACCCGGGCGAGGAGCGCGCGGCTCGCCTCGTTGTGGGCCAGGCAGGCGGCCTCGATGCGGTGCAGGCCAAGCTCGAACAACGCGAAGCTGATGATCGCCCGGCCCGCCTCGGTCATGTAGCCCTGGCGGGCAAAGGCGGCACCGATCCAGTAACCCAGCGTCGCCGACTGCGCCACGCCGCGGCGCAGGTTGGACAGGCTGGCGCCGCCGATCAGTTGGTCGTCCTGCCGGCGGAACAGCAGGAAGCTGTAGCCTTCGTCGTGGCGCCATTCCGACATCAGCCGGCGCAAGCGCCGAAGATAGCTGGCACGGGTCAGCGCGTCGGGCGGCCACAACGGCTCCCACGGCTCCAGGAAGGCGCGGCTGTCGTCGCGCAGGCGCGCCCAGGCCCGCCAATCGCGCGGGCGCGGCGGCCGGAGGCAGACCCGCGGCGCGTCCAGCCGGGTGGTCGGCGCGGGAACGATCCCGGTCCGCAGGAAGCCGATTACGCGGCCCTTGGAGCGCCCAGTCGCCGACATATCCCCTCGAACGACTCCAGCCGGGACAGCGGCCCGACGGCCGACAGGCTCGGCCGGCGCGACAGCAGCCGGCGGGCCACCCGCTCCACCGCACCGCGATCCACCGCCTCGACCCGGTCGATCATCTCCGCCGTGGTCAGCGGCCGGCCGTAGATCAGCATCTGCTGGGCGGCCTGCTCCGCACGCGCCCCCGTCGATTCGAGGCTCATCAGGATGCTGGCGCGAAGCTGGGCGCGCGCACGGCCCACCTCCTCCGCGGTCAGCGCGCCGCCGGCGACGTCGCCCAGCGTGCCGCACAGCACCGGGATCAGCTCGGCGATCTCCTCCTCGCCGGTCCCGGCATAGACGCCGAACAGGCCGCCATCGGCATAGGCGCTGGCGAAGCTGTAGATGGAGTAGACTAGGCCGCGTTTCTCGCGCACCTCCTGAAACAGGCGCGAGGACATGCCGCCGCCCAGCAGCGTCGACAGCACCGATATCGCGAAATGGTCGTCGTCGTGGTAGCTGAGGCCGGCGAAGCCCAGCACCAGATGCACCTGCTCCAGCGGGCGGTCGCGGCGGATCTCGCCGCCGGCGTAGCGCGCGGGCTCCGGATCCTGCACCATACCCGGCGCCAGCCCGCCGAACACGGCCTCCGCCGCCCCGGTCAACCGGTCATGGTCGATCCGGCCCGATGCCGCCAGCACCATGCGCTCCGGCGCGTAGTGCGCCACGCGGTAGCTGTCCAGGCGGTCGCGGCCGAGCTGGCGGACATTCTCCGGCCGTCCCAGGATCGGCCGGCCCAGGCCCTGGTCGGGATAGGCGGCCTCCTGAAACAGGTCGAAGACCAGGTCGTCGGGCGTGTCGTTGGCCTGGCCGATCTCCTGCAGGACCACGCCGCGCTCGCGCTCCAGCTCGTCGCCGTCCAGCGTCGGGTTCAGCAGGATGTCGCCGACGATGTCGAGGGCGAGGCCGGCATCCTCCTTCAGCACCTTGGCGTAGTAGGCGGTGTTCTCGCGGCTGGTGTAGGCGTTGAGATGGCCGCCGACGGCCTCGATCTCCTCCGCGATCGCCTGGGCGGAACGGCGCTCGGTCCCCTTGAAGACCATGTGCTCCAGGAGATGGGCGCAGCCGTTGACGTCGGCCGCCTCGTTGCGCGTGCCGACGCCGACCCAGACGCCGACCGAGACGGTCTCCACCGAGCCCATGGCGTCGGTGACCACGGTCAGCCCGTTGTCCAGCGTCGTGCAGTGCGGCGCGAAGCTCATCGGCGCAGCGCCTCAGGCGGTTTCGCGCACGGCACGGGCGTGCGCGGCGATGTAGCGCTGGACGACGGCCAGATCGTTGGGCAGGCGCACCACCCGTTCCGGCCGCTCCGCCAGGTCGCCCAGCCGCTCCGGCAGGGCCGGCCGCCGGCCGGCGGCTCGCGCCACCGCGTCGGGGAACTTCGCCGGATGGGCGCAGGCGAGCACCACTTCCGGAACGTGAGTGGCCGCCGGATCGGCCGCCCGCGCCGCCCGCACCGCGGCGACGGCGCAGGCGGTGTGCGGGTCGATCAGCTCCCCCGTCTCCGCCGCCACGGCGGCGATGGTGGCAAGGATGGTCTCGTCGTCGGCCCGGTGGCTGTGGAACAAGGCGCGCGCCCGATCCAGGCGCGGCCCCTCCATAGGCAGATCGCCCGTCCGGCGGAACTGGACCATGGCATCGGCGACGGCGGCGCCGGAGCGGTCCAGGAGGTCGAACAGCAGCCGCTCGAAATTGCTCGACACCTGGATATCCATGGCCGGGCTCAGCGTCTCGGTGACGCCGGCGATGGTCATGCGGCCGGTCTGAAGGAAGCGGTGCAGGATGTCGTTGGCGTTGGTGGCGACGGTCAGCCGGTCGACCCCCAGCCCCATCGCCCGGGCGCCGTAGCCGGCATAGACATTGCCGAAATTGCCCGTCGGCACGGCGAAGCGGACGGCCCCGGCGGCGCGGCCGAGCGCCAGCGCCGCCCACCAGTAATAGACGATCTGGCCGACGATGCGGGCGACGTTGATGGAGTTGACGGCGGCCAGCGCCAGTCGGCGGCGCCAGGCGATGTCCGCGAACATCGCCTTCACCAAGTCCTGACAGTCGTCGAAGGTGCCGTCGATCGCCAGCGCCTGGACGTTGGGTGCGTCCATGGTGGTCATCAGCCGGCGCTGCACGTCCGACACCCGGCCCTGCGGGTAGAGGATGAACACGTCGATATTGTCGCGGCCGCGACAGGCCTCCATGCCCGCCGCCCCGGTGTCGCCGGAGGTGGCGCCGACGATGGTGACGCGCCGCCGGTCCGCCGCCAGGACCTCGTCGAACAGCCGCCCGACGAGCTGCAGGGCATAGTCCTTGAAGGCCAGGGTGGGCCCGTGGAACAGCTCCATCAGCCACAGCCCGGGACCGATCTGCTTCAACGGTGCGACCGCCGGATGGTCGAACCGGCCATAGGCGTCCGCCGTCAGGGCGGCCAGCCGGTCGGGCGCCAGCGTGTCGCCGGTGAAGCGGCCGACGATGGCCGCGGCCAGGCCGGCATAGTCGCGCCGCGCCAGGCCCGCCGCCTCGCCCGGCGCCAGCGCCGGCCAGGCCTGCGGCAGGTAGAGCCCGCCATCGACGGCCAGGCCGGCGGTGAGCGCCTCGCCGAACGCCAGAGGCGGCGCGTCGCCGCGGGTGGAAATGTAGGAGAGCGTCGCCACCGACTGCCGTCCCGTCGCGTCTCAAGGCCAGACGCCGGCCGCGGGGGCCGGTCGCTTCTGCCCAAGCGGTTGCGCCGCACCCGGACGGCCGCGGCCAGTGCCAGCGAGGGCGCCGCCCTACAGGACCACTAGGCGCCCGGATCGAAGGTCGGCCGTACCCTAAGGCGGCCCCGCGGGCGGTGCAAGCGGCGCCACGCCGAGCCACGCCAGCACCGCCGCGACGTCTGCGACGGTGGGGGCGACGACCGGCGCACCGGCAGCGGCATCGGGGGCAGAGTCGGCGGCAGCCGGCCGCTCGATCATCACCACCGGCACCGCCGCCTCCCGCGCCGCCTGCAGCTTCGGCGCCCCCGCCTCCCCGCCGCTGTTCTTGGCGACCAGCCAGTCGATGCGGTGATGCGCCAGCAGCGCCCGCTCGCCCTCCAGGGTGAACGGGCCGCGGTCGAGCAGCAGGGTGTGGTCGGCGAAGGGCGGCGGCCGGTCCGGCGGCTCGACCATGCGGATGACGAAGCGCACGGCGGCAAGATCGGCAAAGGCCTGCAGGCCGCGGCGGCCGATGGTCAGGAAGACCGCCGCCGGCCGATCGCCGAGTTCGGCGGCCAGCGCCGCCGCCGCACCCGCCGTGTCGGCGGCGCGGATCCAGCGGTCGCCGTCCACCGGCTGCCAGGCGGGCCGCTCCAGCCGGATCAGCGGCAGGCCGGCGAGGCGCGCGGCGTCGACCGCCTGACGGCTGATCACCGCGGCGAAGGGATGGGTGGCGTCGACCAGCCGGTCGACCCCGCGTTCGTGCATGAAGCGCGCCAGGCCCTCCGCGCCGCCGAAGCCCGTGCGCACGACGGTGCCGGGGATCGGCGTCGACCAGCGGGTGATGCCGGCCAGCGAGGTCGTGACCGCCAGCCCCGGGACCGCCGCCAATCGCACCGCGAGGGCCGCGGCGTCGGCGGTACCGCCGAGGATCAGCACATGCGCCGGACGCGCGCGCGGTCTATCGGACATGGCTCACCAGACAGAGGACGGGGTGGAAGGCCGGATAGAGAGCGCCATCGGGCAGCGCTGGCAAGGCCCGATCGGCCGCCCGCCGTGACAGTTTCTTGACATCACGCTGTTGTTCGGCCATACTGTGCAAGTCGTGGTCAGGTAATGGCTGTGATGGCGTTGATCGCCGCCCCAAAGTTGGCTGGCTGATTATCCGCTTCCGGTCATGTAAAAGACGATTGGCGCTGCAAGTCTGGCGCCGAATACGTCTCGACAACTTGGCCAACGGCGAAGAAACAGGTGAAACGACAAGAGGAGGGTGCCCAGACAGCATGACTCCACCGAAGTATGAGGCGCGCTATTAGCGGCGCCGAAGACACTCAGCCGAGTACGATCGGCACTTCCAAGGCCCGGACCTCGTACCGGGTGCGTGGTACCAAGACCCCACGCTCAGAAATCCCCGCCCGCGCGCCAACAGACGGCCGCTGAAAATGATGGGCGGGGATTTCGCGTTGCCTGACACCAACGAAACACCCAGCTAGTTGCGATCCGGAACCGCCGGCGAGTGATCGATCGCGGCGGCGCCATGGGCCGGGCAGCGGTGAACCTCCACCACTACGTGGACGATGCCGAGATCTTCCGGGATCCGCGCGCGATAGTCGTCGGGTGCGCGCGGCCGGTCGCTGACCACCACCAGTTCCGCCGCCCACCGGCCATGCCCAATCTGCCAGACATGCAGATCGGCAACCCGGTCCGCCGATCCCCCCTCGATCGCTGTGCGCAAGCGCTCGGCGAGCGGCGGTGCGGCCTGGCGGTCGACCAGAACCTTCGCGCTTGCCACCAGCAGCCCGTAAGACCAGCGCGCGACCAGCACCGCGCCGACGATGCCGATCACCGGGTCGAGCCAGGCCGCCCCGAAATGCTTGGCCGACAACAGCGCCGCGATGGCCAGCACTGAGGTCACCGCATCGGCCAGGACATGCAGATAGGCCGCGCGCAGATTGTGGTCGTGGCGGTGTTCGGCGTGCCCGTGATGGTCGTGATGATGTCCATGCGCGTGATGATGGGCGTGCCCGTGATGATCGCCGTGACCGTCGTGCCCCGGCGTCGAGATCAGCAGCCAGGCGCTGGCGCCGTTCACCACCAAACCCAAGACCGCGACGATCAACGCCTGGTCGAAGGCGATGGGCACCGGATCGATCAGCCGTCCGATGCTCTCCACCGCCATCAGCAGCGCGAAGACGCCGAGCAGGACGGCGCTGGCAAAGCCGGCCAGGCTGTCGACCTTGCCGGTGCCGAAGGTAAAGCGCCGGTCGGCGGCGTGGCGGCGGGCGAAGACATAGGCCGCCACCGTGATCCCCAGCGCGGCGGTGTGGGAGGCCATATGCAGCCCATCCGCCAACAGCGCCATCGACCCGAAGGCGAGCCCGGCGGCGATCTCCACCACCATCATCACCGCAGTGACCAGGACGATCAGCAGGGTGCGCCGCTCCCCCGGCCGCACGCGGTCCTGGCCGAAGACATGGCCGTGCTGCCAGTCGCTGAGATCTTGGGTGTGCATGGTCGCGCGGTGGTCCCAGGGAAATCAGTGTGGCGAAGGCCCCGGCTCAGCCCAGCGGTCCGCCGGCGCCGAGCGGATGCGCCGGCTGGAAGCTGCCGGCCATCAACGCCGCGCCGGCGAGCAGGATGATCAACCCGCCGGCCACACCGGCCGCGGCGCCGAACAGCGCCAGGACGGCCTGGCGGTGCCCGCCGGTGCCGGCCTCCGCCAGGCGGTGCGCCCATTGCCGGGCCTTGACCGCCAGCACGGCCAACAGGCCGACCGCCAGCGCCGTACCGGCGGACATCGCCACCACCGCCGCCACCCCGGCCGCGGTCAGGCCGATCAGATGGGCGGCGACCAGCACGATCAGCGCCCCGCTGCACGGCCGAAGCCCGATCGCCAGCACCACCGCCAGCCGGTCGCGGCGGTCGTCCCGATCGGCCGGCAGCCCATGATGGACACACCCCGCATGATGGGCGCACCCCGCATGATCGGCCGCACCGCCCGCCACATCGTGCGCCGGGTGACGGGCCGCCGCCCGGCCCCGAGCGACGGAGCGGACGACCACCAAGAGCCCAAGCCCGGCCACCAGAGCGTAGCTGGCGCGCTCCACCCACAAGGCCGCACCCTGAACCGACTGGGCGGCCGCCCCCAGAACCAGCACCAGCACGCCCACCAAGGCGATGGCGACACCGCCTTGCAGCAGGGCGGCCGCGGCTGCCAGGCCAACGCCCCGCGCCAGCGCGGTCGGCTGGGTCGCCAGATAGGCGGTCAGCACCACCTTGCCGTGGCCGGGGCCGGCGGCGTGCAGCACGCCGTAGACGAAGCTGCCGGCGATCAGGGCGAACGGCGTGCCCGTCCCGTCGCGCAACGCCAACAAAAGGGCCTGCAGCTCGCGCGCCAGCGCGGCCTGCGCCGCCGCGACGGCCGCCAGCGCGCCGCCGATCGCCGCACCCGCGCCCTCGCTCAGCAGAACGACCGCGAGCCCAACGACCAGCAGCCCCAGCCCGACCGCCGCGATCCGCAGCCCCACGGGCCGGGGCGCCGGGCGCCCGTCCAGGGGCGGCGCGCTCACCCTTGCCCCCCGCAGGTCAGTACGACCCGCTCGGCAAACAGCCGGCCGAGATCGCTGTCCGTGGCGGGGCCCAGATCGGCCGCGGCGGCCATCATCAACCATTCCGGTTCCGGATCGGGCCTGGTCAACGAGACGGCGCAACCGTCCGCCGGCTGCGTCGCAACGGACCCGGCGCCGTCGCGGTGGCGCATCTCGACATAGTAGCTGGGGTCGAAGACCGCGTAGTCGACCGGCCCCGCCATGGCGTCCGCCGGCCGGTCAAAGACGAGGGTGAAGGCCATCTCCAGCCGCTCGCCCGCCAGCCGGCCGTCGACCGCCTCCACACCGCGGAACGGCACGGCGCCGGCGGCGTCCAGAACCTCGGTGAAATAGTCGTAGTCAGCGAGGTTCTCCAGGTTCTGCACCATCAGCGCGTCGATCCAGGCGTCATCCGGTCCGGCACCACCCGGCGGGAAATCCTCCAGCACGAACAGGGTGTAGAACGCATCGAAGCGCCAGACCTGTCGAAGCGCCACCACCTGGCCGGCCTCGTCCACGATCGCCGTGGTCTGCAGGTCGATCCACGCATGGGGGTGCGCGCGCGCCGCCCCCAGCGGCCCGGCCCCGGGCACCAGCAGCACGCCGGCGGCCAGCACCGCGCCCGCCCTCCGCACGGCGAGCCGCCGATTGCGCGGCCGCCCCGTCGTCGCCCCGAGTATCCTGGCCCAGGCTGTCATGCCGTATCGATTCCTGCCGCGCCCCGCGCCGCGGTCGGCGATGCGTCTGTCCCGCCGGCCGAGAGAGCGTCGACCATGGAGTCGTCGCGCCCGGCGCCGCGACTCAAGTCGCAGGACACTAGAGCATATTGGGTCGCTCCTGGTCAGCCCAATATGCTCTATCACCTTGTTTTGACGCATTTTCCGAATCGCCGACCTCGCCGACCGGCGGTATCTCTGGCAGTCTCCGAGCCCATGAACCTCGACCATATCGCCGCCCGGCTGGAAGCGCTCGGCAACCCGACACGCCTCGCCGTCTATCGCATCCTGGTGCGCGCCGGTCCCGACGGCGCCCCCGTCGGTGACGTGCAGGCGCGTACCGCGGTGCCGCGCTCCACCCTCTCGCATCATCTGCACCGCCTGATCGCCGTCGGCCTGGTCACACAAGAGCGCCAGGGCACCACGCTGATCTGCCGGGCGGAACCGGCGGCGATGCGCGACACGCTGGGATTCCTCTTGGACGAGTGCTGCGCCGACGCCGACCAGCCGCCCCTGGCACTGGGCGGGGAGGCGCGCTGAGCGACCCGCCCCGTCCGATGGGTAGCGCGCCCTCCACGATTGACAGCCGGCCGCACCGGTGATATTTCTATATTCTTAGAAATATCGACTATTGGTCTGCTGGAGATCGTCTCATGACTGCCCGCGTCCGCGCGCTGCCGGCGCGCCTCGGCCGGCACATCGACCCCGCCGCGGCGCTGTTCCTGGCCATCCTCGCGGCGCTGGCGGTGTTCGCGCCGGACCGGCTCGGCCCCAGCCTCGGCTTCACCGGCGACAGCCTGTGGGGCGTCGCGCCGTTCCTGGCGATCTCGGTGGCGCTGGCGGCCTATGCGCGGGCCAGCGGGGCCGACGCGATGATCGCCCGGGCCTTCGCCGGCAGCTTGCCGGCAATGATCGTCGTCGCCGCGCTGTTCGGGGCGCTGTCGCCCTTCTGCTCCTGCGGCGTCATCCCGGTGATCGCCGCGCTTCTGGCGATGGGCGTGCCGCTGGCGCCGGTGATGGCCTTCTGGCTGTCGTCGCCGCTGATGGATCCGTCGATGTTCGTGCTGACCATCGGCACGCTGGGGATGGATTTCGCGCTGTGGAAGACGGTGGCGGCCGTCGCCATGGGGCTGATCGGCGGCTTCGGCACCCTGGCGATGACGGCGCACGGGGCGTTCGCCCAGCCGCTCGCCGCCGGCGTCGGAGATGGCGGGTGCGCCGCCGCTTCGATCCGTCAGCAACGCGCCGTCGACTGGCGGCCCTGGCGCGACCCGGCGCGGCGCGGCAGGCTCCTGTCGACCGGCAGCGAGACCCTCGTGTTCCTCGGCAAATGGCTGGCGCTGGCCTATCTCCTGGAAAGCCTGATGCTCGCCTGGATCCCGGCGGAGCGGGTGGCGGCCGGCCTCGGCGGCGACGGCATCGGGCCGGTGCTGCTGGCGACGGTGGTGGGCGTGCCCGCCTATCTGAACGGCTATGCGGCCTTGCCGCTGGTCGGCGGCCTGGTCGAGCAGGGCATGAGCCCGGGGGCCGGCATGGCCTTCCTGCTGGCCGGCGGCGTCAGCAGCGTGCCGGCCGCCATCGCCGTCTTCGCGCTGACCCGCCTGCCGGTGTTCCTGGCCTATCTCGGCTTCGCGCTGGTCGGGTCGGCGGCGCTGGGCCTCGCCTTCGGCGCCCTTAGCTGACCGAATGGGGCGCGCGCGTCAGGCGATCAGGCCGGGCGCCAGGACCAGCACGGCGGCACCGGCGCTCAACGAGGCGAGGAAGCGGCCGCTGACCAGGAAGACCCCGGCGGTAACGGCGGCGGCGGCCAACTCCAACAGATCGGCGCCGACCAGCGCGGGGCCGATGACGGCCGCCATCGCCGATGCCGGCAGGGCGTCCAGCACGCGGCGCACCGCCGGCGACTGCCCGGCCACCCGGCCGATCAGATAGCCGACGAGACGGCAGCCATAAGCGGCGCCGGCCATCAGCGCGACGGCCAGCGCGAAGCGTTCGTCGATCGGGCTCATCGGCCGCCCGCCGGCGCGGCACCGCGCCACCAGGCCAGCCCACCGCCGACCGCCACCGCGATCAGCACCGCAGCCTCCAGCGCCACCACCTGCGCCGCCAGGGCGGAGACGGCCCCCGCGATCAGCCAGGGCAGCACGGCCAGCCGCGCCGCCCGCGTCACCATCAAGAGCAGCAGCACCAGGAACAGCATGCCGGTGAACGGCAAGCGCGCCAGCAAGGCCGGATCGGCCAGTGCAGCCAACAGCGCGCCCAGCGTCGTGCCGGCGACCCACAAGACCAGCGTCGACCCGCCGGCCCCGACGAAGAAGGCGAAGCGGTCGACCGGCCTCCGTTCGGCGATCGTCGCCGCCCAGGCGCCGTCGGTCAGCACCGCCAACGCGCCCAGCCGCGCCGGCCACGGCCGTGGCGCCATGACGGGCGCGATCGACGCCCCCATCAGCACCAGGCGCGTGCTGATCAGCACCGAGGAGATGGCGATCGCCGCCGCCGGCAGCGGGTCCTGCACCAAAGGCAACATGGCGAACTGCACCGCACCGGAGAACACCAGCAGGCTCGACAGCGCCGCAAGGCCGGTAGCGATGCCCAGCGCGGCGCAGGCCGCCCCATAGAGCAGACCGAAGAAGAAGCTGCTGGCGCTGATCGACCGGCAGGCGATCGCGCCGGCACGCGCCGCGGCGAAACCGGTCAGCGGCGCGGAATCGGACGGCAGGGGCGGGCTGGTCGGCATCGGGCACAGAGGTCGACGGCAGGACGGCTCCCGACCCTAGCCGCCCGGCCGGTGCGGCCAGCAGTGAATTTCCTTGATGGCAGCCATCAACGCGGCTGACGACGCCGCGACCGGCGCTGTCGCCTGCGGCGCGCGCCCGCTATAGTCCAGCCTATGGGAAACACCGGCGTCGACTGGACCTCGCTGCTCTGGCTGTTGGGCGCCCTGCTGCTGGTCGCCCCGGCCCTACCCCGCATCCTGCGCGGCGGCCGCGCCCTGCAATTCATCGCCCTCTGGCTGGGAATCGCCGTCGCCCTGGCGCTGGGGTATCGGCTGCTGGTCGGTTGATCGACGGCATGCTGGTCCGGGCTGCCGGACTCGAACCGGCACGGCCTTGCGGCCTCGAGATTTTAAGTCTCGTGCGTCTACCTGTTTCGCCAAGCCCGGTCGGCGGCGCGACAGGGTCCCGCGCCCAGACCCCCGCAATCAACCCCCGATTGACCGGCGCGTGCCCCGCCTCACGTCGTCTCCTCGCCGGCCAGCACCTCCGGCTCGCCGCCATGGGCGCGCACCAGGGCGACCAGCGGGGCCACCACTGCATCCAGCACGCCCGCATCCGCGCCCCGTGCCACCAGGCTGGTGCCCAGCCGGCCGGAGCGGAAGAAGGGATAGCTGCCGAGGCTGACCCCGGGATGCGCCGCCTGCAGCGCCTTCAGCTCGGCCGCCAGCACGCCTTCGCCGACGCCCGCGCAGACCACGGTGCGGGCCAACAGCGGCGTGCCGCCGGCCAGCGTCGGCAACACGCCGTCGAGCATCGCCGCCATGATCCGCGGCACGCCGGCCAGCACATAGACGTTGTCGATGCGGAAGCCCGGCGCGGCGCTGACCGGGTTGTCGATCAGCGCGACGTCCGCCGGCGTGTCCGCCATGGTCAGCCGCGCATCGTTCAACTCGCCGGGCGCATAGTGCCGCTCCAGCCGCGCGACGGCCTCGGGATTGCGCACCAGCGGCCGGCCGAAAGCCGCGGCGACGGCGGCGGCGGTGATGTCGTCATGGGTCGGGCCGATACCGCCGGTGGTGAAGACGTAAGCATAGCGGTCCTTCAACGCGCGGACGGCGGCGACGATCTCCGCCGTCTCGTCGGGCACCACGCGGACCTCCTTCAACGGGATGCCGCGGGTCTTCAGTGCCCGCGCCAGCGTGCCCAGATTGGTGTCCTGGGTACGCCCCGACAGGATCTCGTCGCCGATGATCAGCAAGGCGGCGGTCGGCGCAGCGGGGTCTGTCATCCGGGGGCTCTATCGCTCGTCGTCGGGCGGGCTAGATAGCGCGTCCGCCGCCGCTCCGCCAGGCGGCTGGCGACGGGTGCGGCAGACCGGCTAGGGTGCCGGCCGCCATGGACCTCCCGCCGCTCCTGCCCGGCCGCCTCGTGCGGCGCTACAAGCGCTTCCTCGCCGATGTCGTGCTCGACGGCGGGGAGGCGGTCACTGCGCATTGCCCGAACCCGGGAACCATGTTGGGGCTCGCCGCGCCGGGCCTGCGCGTCTGGCTCTCCCGGGCCGCCAGCACCGCGCGCAAGCTACCCTACACGCTGGAACTGGTGGAGGCGGAGGGGACGCTGGTCGGCGTGCATACCGGCCGGCCGAACACCCTGGTGGCGGAAGCGCTGGCCGCCGGGCGCCTCGCCCCCCTCGCCGGCCATACCGAGATCCGCCGCGAGGTGACCACCCGCCCCGGCCACCGGATCGACCTGATGCTGACGGCACCGGACCGGCCGGCGTGTTACGTCGAGGTGAAGAACGTACATCTGCGCCGGCCGGACGGCCCCCACCCGACCGCGGCGGAATTCCCGGACTCGGTGACCACCCGCGGCGCCCGCCATATGGCGGAGCTGGCGCGGCTGGTCGCCGAGGGCGCGGCCGCCGCCGTCGTCTTCTGCGTCCAGCGGGCCGACTGCGACCATTTCCGCGTCGCTGCCGACATCGACCCCGCCTATGCCCGGGCCCTGACGGCGGCGGCGGCGGCCGGGGTGGGCGTCTACTGCCTGGCAGCGGAGGTCACGACGACCGCGATCACCCTGCAGCGCACGCTGCCGGTGGTGCTGCCGGCGCAAGCCTGACCGGCGCCGCCCTGCGTAGTGTTGCACCGCGAAGAAGTGCTATAGGCTGGACGCGGGCGTCGGTGCGCCGCACCCGCCGGCACGAGTGCGCAAGACCACTTGTGCGAACGAGTTGGAGCCAACCCATGCCCCCCGCCGAAGACGGCCGCCGAGACACCATCATCCCGCTGCACGAGCCCGGCGATTTCGAGCCTATGCGCCGCGCCGGGGCGCTGGCCGCGGCGACGCTGGACTTCATCACGCCGCAGGTGGTGCCCGGCGTGACCACGGGCGAGCTGGACCGCCTGTGCGAGACCTTCATCCGCGACCATGGCGCGGTGCCGGCCCCGCTCGGCTACCGCGGGTACCCCAAGGCGACCTGCATCTCGCTCAACCATGTCGTCTGCCACGGCATCCCCAGCGACAAGCCGGTGCGCGAGGGCGATATCCTCAACATCGACATCACCGTCATCCTCGACGGATGGCACGGCGACACCAGCCGGATGTTCCTGTGCGGTGAGCGCATCGGCGTGAAGGCGCGCAAGCTGGTCGACGTCACCTATGACGCGATGATGGCCGGGATCGCCGTGGTGCGGCCTGGCGCGCATCTCGGCGATATCGGCCACGCCATCCAGACGGTGGCGGAGGCGCACCGCTTCTCCGTCGTGCGTGACTTCTGCGGCCACGGCCTGGGCGAGACCTTCCACGCCGCACCCAGCGTCCTGCACTACGGCGACCGCGGCCGCGGCACGGAGCTGAAGCCGGGCATGTTCTTCACCATCGAGCCGATGATCAACGCCGGCCGCTACGACGTGAAGGTGCTGTCGGACGGCTGGACCGCGGTGACCCGCGACAAGAGCCTGTCCGCCCAGTTCGAGCATTCCGTCGGCGTCACCGAGACCGGCGTGGAGATCTTCACCCTGTCCCCGGCCGGCTACACCAAGCCGCCCTATGACGCGGTCTGAGGGCAAGCCGGCACGCGCCGCCAGCCGGCCCGCCGCGGCCCACCGCACCGGGCCCCACCATACGGGGCATCGCGACCGGCTTCGCCGCCGGCTGATCGAGGGCGGCCCGGCCGCGCTCGCCGACTACGAGCTTCTGGAAACGGTGCTGTTCGCCGCCATCCCACGGCGCGACGTAAAGCCGCTGGCCAAGGCGCTGCTGGCGGAGTTCGGGTCGCTCGGCGGCCTGCTGGCGGCGGAACCGGCGGCGCTGGCCGGACGCGGCGGCCTCGGCCCCCCGGCCGTCGCACTGATCCGGGCGGTCGCGGCGATCGGCGAGCGGGCATTGCGCGACCAGGTGATGGCGCGCCCCATCCTGGGCGGCTGGCAACAGCTTCTCGACTATCTCCGGGTCGCCCTGCGCCACCGCAAGGCGGAGGAGTTCCGCCTGTTGTTCCTGGACCGGAAGAATGCGCTGATCGCCGACGAGGCGCAGCAGCGCGGCACCGTCGACCATGCGCCGGTCTATCCCCGCGAGGTCGCACGCCGGGCGCTGGAGCTGCACGCCTCGGCGGTCATCATGGTGCACAACCATCCCGGCGGCGACCCGACGCCGTCGCGCGCCGATATCGAGGTGACACGCCAGGTCGCCCAGGCGCTGGGCGCCGTGCAGATCACCCTGCACGACCACCTGATCATCGGGCGCAACGACCACGCCAGCTTCAAGACGCTCGGCCTGCTCTAGCCACCCGCTCCCTGCCGACCGGGCGAGTCGACCGCAAGACACGACATTGGCCAGATATGACCTGGGTCAGTGCGGCCGCCGGCAGGACCGGCAACATCTCGCTGTTGTAAGGGGTTTCAAGCCTGCCGACCGCGCGCCTCGGATTGTGAGCGATGGACGGGGCCGGGCAGGCGATCCGGGCGTCGCCGACCCCCGGCATTTGACGATGGCGGCCATGCTGACCGAACGGCAATCCGACGACCCGGCGACGGGCAGCGACCTGCGCGCGCGGGCCGAGGCGCTGGTGCCCGACCTCGCGGCGACAGGGTGGGATATCGACGCCGAGGCGCTGTTGGCCCTGCTGGCCGGCGCGGCCGCGGCCCCGCCGGGCCGCGACGGCCGCGCCTGGTCGGCCTTGCTGCCGGCGGGGCTGGCCGACGCCACCGTCGATAATCTGGCGGCGCTGAAGGCCGCCCTTGCCGACCGGCCGCCGTCCAGCGAGCCGCGCGACCGCCTGATGGCGCTGCGAAGCCATTTGGCCGCGCTGACGCTCGACGGCGTCGTCGTGCCGCATGGCGGGTCCTATCCGGGCGAAGATGTTCCGGCAGCGGAACAGCGCCTCGCCTGGCTGACCGGCTTCACCGGATCGGCGGGGCTCGCCGTGGTGCTCAGCGACCGCGCGGCGCTGTTCGTCGACGGGCGCTACACGGTCCAGGCCGCCGCCCAAGTGGACGCCGATCGCTTCGCCCTCAAGCATCTGTTGGACGATCCGGCGGACGCCTGGGCCGCCGGCAAGATGGCGCCGGGCAGCCGCCTCGGCTTCGATCCGCGCCTGCACAGCGTGCAATGGATGGAGCGCACCCGCCGCACGCTGGAGGAAGCCGGCCACCACCTGATACCGCTCGACCGCAACCCGGTGGACGCCGTCTGGCACGACCGGCCGGCAATGCCGCTGTCGGTGCTGCGCCCGCACCCGATGGCGCTGGCCGGCCGGTCGAGCGCCGACAAGCGCACCCAGATCGCCGAGGCGATGATCCGCGACGGCGTCGACGCAACCGTGCTGACCGCGCCCGACAGCATCGCCTGGCTGCTGAATGTCCGCGCCGGGGATGCCGCCCATACGCCGATCGCCTTCGCCTCGGCGATCCTCGATACCGACGGGCATGTCACCCTGTTCGTCGACCGGCGCAAGCTCACCCCCGCCGTCATCGCCCATCTCGGCAACGCGGTGACCGTGGCGGCGGAGGACGCGTTGGGACCCACTCTGGACCGGCTGGGCCAGGATGAACGCCGCCTCCAGGCCGACCCGGACACCGCCAGCGCCTGGGTGTTCGAGCGGCTGCACCGCGCCGGCGCACCGGTCAAGCGCGCCCCCGACCCGTGCCAGCGCCCGAAGGCCTGCAAGACGGAAGCCGAACTGGCCGGAGCGCGCCGCGCCCATCTGACCGATGCGGTGGCGGTCGTGCGCTTCCTCGCCTGGCTCGACCGCACCGCACCGTCGGGGACGTTGAGCGAGCGGGCCGCCGCGGCGGCGCTGGAGCGACTGCGCCGCGACGACGGCGGCTATGCCGGCCCCAGCTTCGAGACCATCGCCGGCAGCGGACCGAACGGCGCCATCGTGCACTATCGCGTGACGGCGGACACCGACCGGCTGCTGGCGCCGGGCGACCTGTTCCTGGTCGACAGCGGCGGCCAATACGGCGAGGGCACCACCGACATCACCCGCACCATCGCCATCGGCCCGCCGCCGGCGGAGGCGCGGCACCGCGCGACCCTGGTGCTAAAGGGTCATATCGCTGTCGCAACAATCCGCTTTCCAAAAGGCACGACGGGCGCGCAGATCGACCCGCTGGCGCGGCAGTTCCTGTGGGGCGCCAGGCTCGACTACGACCACGGCACGGGGCACGGCGTCGGCAGTGTGCTGTGCGTGCATGAAGGACCGGCCCGCATTGCCAAGCGGGCAAGCCACGTGCCGCTGGAGCCGGGCATGATCCTGTCCAACGAGCCCGGCTACTACGCCGTCGGGCGCTACGGCATCCGCATCGAGAACCTGGTGGCGGTGACGGCGCTGCCGGCGGAGGACGGCGATCCGCCCTTCTACGGATTCGAGACCCTGACCTTCGCACCGATCGACCGGCGGCTGATCTCCCCGGACCTGCTGACCGCGGAAGAGCGGGCCTGGCTCGACGCCTACCACGCCGATGTCGCCGCGCGCATCGGCCCGCGCCTGGCCGATCCGGCGGACCGCGCCTGGCTCGACGCCGCGACCCAGCCGCTATAGCGCCTTGTACATGATGGTCGTGGAATCGAGCCTGTCGCCGAACGGATCACGGCAGTAGCCCGGGATGACGCCTACCACCTGGTAGCCCAGCGACCGGTAGAGCGGCTCGGCCGCGTCGCCGGTACGGGTGTCCAGCGTCAGCAGCCGGCGGCCCAGCGTGCCGGCGCGGGCCTCCAGCGCCGCCATCAGCGCCCGCGCGATACCGCGGCGCCGCCGGTCGGGATGCACCAGCACCTTGGAGACGTCAGCGCGGTGCGGCTGATTGGCCGGCGTGTCGATGGCGAGCTGGGCGGTCCCGACGATCCGGCCGTCCTGGCGGGCGACCAGCACCACCCGCCCGCCCGCACCGACACCGGGCAGCACCTTCAGGCGCCAGAAGGCTTCCGCCTCGTCGCGGGTGAACGGCAGCACGAAGCCGATGCTGGCCCCGTCCTGCACGCAGTCGTAGAGCAGGCCGCCGAGCGTCCCCAAATGCGCGGCCATCGCCTCCGCATCGAGCGCCGCGATCGTCGTCCGGGTGTCCGTCGCCATGGCCGGTCACACCATGAACAGGAGATATCGGGCATCTGCATCGTCCGGCGTGGCGAAGACGCTGGCCCCGAAGAGCTGGTAGCGCAGGCAGTCGCCGGGGCGCAGGTCGTGCGCCTGCCCGTCGAGGCGGACCGTCAACCGCCCCTCCAGCAAGACGAGGTGGTGTTCCAGACCGGGCCGCGGCGGGCGGTCATAGGCGATCCGCGCGCCGGCCGGTAGCCGGCAGGCCAGCGCCTCGCCGGCCAAACCGCCCGCCGGCGGCGACACCGCGCGGCGCTCGAAACCCGTCTCCGGATCGGTCCACACCGGCTGCCCATCGCGGCGGACCACCGGCGCGAACCCGTCCTCCACCATATGCATCAGCCGCGACAGCGTCAGGCCGAAGGCGGCACACAACCGCCCCAGCACGCTGGCCGTCGGGCTGACCGCGCCCGCCTCCAACCGCGACAGCGTCGCCCGACTGACCCCGCTGCGCCCCGCCAACGCATCCAGCGACCAGCCACGCTCGCGCCGCAGGTCCTTCAAACGTTCGGCAATCCGCCGGTCGACGGACAGATCTTCTGTGAGCGCACTTCCCATATATGAGATGATCGCTCATATACGGCCGGCAATCAAGCTGCTCGTCGCTATCCACCATCGCCAATGGGCATAGCAATCTGTGATTGTGCACAAGCGCTTTAGATCGGCGAAAAGCACTACTCCACACGAGAATTCTGTGATAGATTGATAAAAAATCAAGATACAAACCAAAAGATCCAAATCACTTACATCCACGATGAAAATGAAAAATAGACCACAGTTAACTGAGGTTCGTCGTTCGGAAATCCATAGAAACTGCAAGATCGGAATCGATGCTGATCGTTTAGACCATATTCTGTTCTGGAATTCAATCGAATTTGTTTGATGAATATAGGTGATGAAGTTGGAGATTTAATTTGATAGATACACAAAAATTCTACAATCTTGCGGTTGGAACTCTTGCTCTCGCATCAATAGTTCCCGTGTTTTGGGCTTTCCATGAGTATGTCTATACGCGAGATCTGGCGACACGAATGAACACATCTCATCGCATCGAGACAATTCAATTAACGGAAAACACCATATGGGTAAGGGTTGATTCTTTTTTCGAGAATGTCGGGAATACTAAAATTGAGATAAGCCGACTTCTCGTCACCATTCAGCAAATTAAACCCTTAGAATCGCAAATCGAAGCAGATCTGATGAACAATCCTCAAATATTCGAAAATCATAATATCATACTTTGGCCAACGATTGCCGAACGCTGGATAGAAGTAGATTTTATACTCGAACCTGGGGAAGAAGATTTTTCTCCTGCTGAGTTCATTCTACCAAGCTCATTGTCGGCAATAAAAATATATACCTTTGTTCCTTCAGGTTCCGATGAATCCGATCACGGCTGGCCCGCAGCCACCATCATCGAACTGAATTAGAAGCAGGCGAGGCGAGCCCAGTGACTTCACCCCGGAAGCTCTCGAAGATCGCAGGCACTAGCTTGTTATTGGTTCTATTGTGCGCCTGCGCACGACCAGACCAGCCCTTGGTTCGGGACACATTGGTCCGGATTGGATACGAAAATCTCGCTCAGAACCCTCCAGAGCCTCGTGGACCTCGAATCAACCCCTGGAGCGGCGGGGTAGACGGCGGCGACCGAAACCTTGGCGGCGAACCCATTCGATCGGCGCCGTGGGGGTCGCGTACTGGCAGGGCCGGCGGATCGTACAATGATCCGCTGAACCAGGAACTGGCCAGCCGCAACGCGCGTTTCGCCGGCACGGTCGCCGAAGGTGCAATCATCAGCGCGCTCGGCGGGGCGATGCTCGGCGCGCTGATCGGCGGGGACGCGGAGTCGGCGGCGATCGGCGCGGGCGTCGGGGGGCTGGCCGGCGGTGCGACGGGTTTCTTCGTCGCCGCCTCCAACAACCAGAACTACGCGACGCATGAGGAGGCGCTGAACGGCCAGATCGAGCAGGCGCGTGCCCTGGTCGCCGAATATCAGCACGACATCGACGTCACCCGCCAGCTCGTCAACGCCAAGCGCCAGCGCATCGAGACCTCGCGCCCCCAGCTTACCGCCGGCCAGATCACGGCGGAGCAGTACCGCATCCTGATCGGCGACGTCGAAGGTTCGGTTCGGTTGATCCGCCAGAACATCGAGGCAAACCAGCGGAACATGAGGTTGATCGAGGAAGAGATCGCCTGGTTCCGCCAAGAAGGTTCCGATACCGCCGGTCTCGACGCCGAACTGCAGCGCTATCGCAGCCTGCGCGATCAGCAGCTCGCGCTGCTTCGGGAATTGACCGCGGCCCAGGCGACCGGCTAATCGGCACGAGAGGTTCTGCCAAACCCTCTGCCAACCAGGCGACGTCCCGCGGCCGGCCTACCCCGCCATTTCCCGCCACTCCTCCTCGCTCAGCACCGTCAGCCCGAGGTCTCGTGCCTTGGTCGCCTTCGACCCGGCATCGGTGCCGACCACCACGAAATCGGTGCGGGCGGAGACGGAGCCGGCGACCTTGGCGCCCAGTGCCTCCGCACGGGCCTTCGCCTCCGCCCGGCTCATGCTCTCCAGGGCGCCGGTGAAGACGATCGTCTTGCCGGCCAGCGCGGAGTCCGCGGCTGGGGCTTCGGCCGGCTCCACGCTCACCCGGGCCTCCAGCGCGGCCAGAACCTCCAGATTGTGCGACTCGCCGAAGAAGGCGACGAGGTCGTCGGCGACGGCGAAGCCGACGCCGTCGATGCCGCAGAGATGGGCGAAGGCCGGCCCTACGGCGTCGGCCTTGCGCTGCTCCTCCGGCGCCGCCCGGCGCTCCGCCGCGGCCTGGGTCATCGCCGACTGCCAGTCGGCCAGCGTGGCGTAGGTGCGCGCCAGCAGCTTCGCCGTCGCCTGGCCGATCTGGCGAATGCCCAGCGCGTAGATGAACCGCTCCAACGGGATCGACCGACGCGCCTCGATCGCCTTGAAGAGATTGTCGGCGGACTTCGCCCCCCAGCCCTCCCGCTCCGCGATCGGCGGCCAGTCGGTCCCATCGCGCGCGGCCAGGTCGAAGAAATCGCCGGGGGTTTGGATCATTCCGGTTTCGAAAAAACTCTGCACCTGCTTCGCGCCCAGCCCGTCGATATCGACGGCGTCGCGGCTGACGAAGTGGATCAGCTTCTCCACCTGCTGGTAGGGGCAGGCCAGCTCGCCCGTGCAGCGGTGCACCGCCTCGCCGTCGGGCCGCAGGACCGGGGTCGCCAGCGGGCAGGGGCAGTGCTCCGGGAACACGAAAGGCTCCAGCCCGCCCGCCGGGCGCCGGTCGCCCAGCGCGGCCAGCACCTGCGGGATCACGTCGCCCGCGCGCTGCACCCGAACATGGTCGCCGACGCGGACGTCTTTACGGGCGATCTCGTCGGCATTGTGCAGGGTGGCGCGGCTGACCACGACGCCGCCGACGGTCACCGGCTCCAGATGTGCCACCGGGGTCAGCGCGCCGGTGCGGCCGACCTGGATGTCGATGGCCAGCAGCCGGGTTTCGGCCTGCTCGGCGGGGAATTTGTGGGCCAGCGCGAAGCGTGGCGCGCGCGCCACGGTGCCCAGGCGCGCCTGCCAGTCCAGCCGGTCGACCTTGTAGACCACGCCGTCGATCTCGAAGGGCAGGTCGGCCCGCCGGCCCAGGATCTCCCCGTAATAGGCCATCAGCGCGGGCTGATCGGCGCACAGCCGCGCCGGCTCGTTCAGCCGGAACCCCCAGCCGGCCAGCACGGCGCGCGCGTCGCCCTGGGTGGCGGCGAAGGGGGCGGACACCTCCCCCCAGCTATAGCCGAAGAAGCGCAAGGGACGCCCCTCCGTCACCGCGACGTCGAGCTGGCGCAGCGACCCGGCCGCGGCGTTGCGCGGATTGGCGAACACCGCCTCCCCAGCCGCGCCGCGCCGGCGGTTCAACTCGGCGAAGGCGGCGCGCTCCATATAGACCTCGCCGCGGACCTCGACGACCGCCGGGGGCGCGGCGGGGCCGTCGGCCGCCAGCCGCGCCGGCACATCGGCGATGGTGCGGACATTGGCGGTGACGTCCTCGCCCTCCGTCCCGTCGCCGCGGGTCGCCGCCTGGACCAGCCGGCCGTCGAGATAGAGCAGGTTCAGCGACAACCCGTCGATCTTCGGCTCGGCCAGGATCGCGACGGGTTCCGCCGCATCGAGATTGAGGAAGCGCCGGATGCGGGCGAGGAACTCCCCCACCTCGTCCTCGCCGAAGGCGTTGGCCAGCGACAACATCGCATGGCGGTGGCGCCGCTTGGCGAAGCCGGCGGCCGGGGCGGCGCCGACCCGCTCGCTCGGGCTGTCGGCGCGCTTCAGATGGGGAAACCGCGCCTCGATCGCCTCGTTGCGCCGGCGCAGGCCGTCATAGTCGCCGTCGCTGATCGCCGGCCGGTCGTCCTGGTAGTAGGCGCGGTCATGGGCGGCGATCTCCGCCGCCAGCGCCGCCAGCTCGGCGGCCGCGTCCGCCGCGTCCAAGACATCGACCGGCTGGGCGCGCAGATCCCCGCCCATCAGCGGGCCGCCATCAGGCTGGCGGCGGCGGCGCGCGCCTGCTCCGTCACCACCGCGCCGGACAGCATGCGGGCGATCTCCTCCCGCCGCGCGGCGTCGGCCAGCGGCTCGATCCGGGTCTCCATTCGCTCCCCATCGGCCGCCTTGGAGACGCGCCAGTGATGGCCGGCGCGGGCGGCGACCTGCGGGCTGTGGGTGACGACCAGCACCTGCAGCCGCTCGCCCAGCCGGGCCAGCCGCTCGCCGACCGCGTCGGCGACGGCGCCGCTGATGCCGCTGTCGACCTCGTCGAACACCAGCGTCGGCACGGAGCCGCTGCCGGCCAGCACCACCTTCAGCGCCAGCATGAAGCGGGCAAGCTCGCCGCCCGAGGCGATGCGCGCGATCGGCCCCAGCGGCGCGCCGGGATTGGTGGCCACCTCGAAGGCCACCCGGTCGCAGCCTGCCGGCCCCCAATCCGCCGGATCCAGGTCGCCGACGGCGGTGGCGAAGCGCGCCTTGTCGAGCTTCAGCGGCGCCAGCTCCCCCGCCACCGCACGGTCCAGCGCCGCGGCGGCGGCCCGCCGCTTGGCCGACAGCGCGCCGGCCGCGGCGACGAAGTCCTCCCGCGCACGCTCCGCCGCCCGCTCCAACGACAGGCGCTCCGACCCGCCGGCCTCGACCAGGTCCAGCCGGCGGCCCATATCGGCGCGCAGATCGGCCAGCGCGTCGACCTCCACCCGGTACTTGCGGGCGAGCGCGCGGAGCGCGAACAGCCGCTCCTCCCGCCGCTCCAGGGCGCCGGTGTCCTGGCCGACCTCGTCCAGCAGCGTCTGCAGCAGCGATTGTGCGTCGGCCAGGTCGGCGGCTACCCGGTCGAGCGCCTCGATCGCCGGGTCCAGGCGGCCCTGCGCCCGTTCCCCCAACCGCTCCAAGGCGCGCAGCGCGGCCGACACCGGCCGCTCCGCACCGCGCTCGCCGGCCAGCGCCGACAGCGCGCCGGCCAGCCCGTCGGCGAGCTTCTCCCGGTTCATCAGGAAGGCGCGATCGGCGGCCAGCGCGGCCTCCTCGCCGGGCTGGGGGTCGAGCGCGTCGATCTCGCCGACAGCGTGGCGCAGCCAGTCCTCTTCCGCCGCGGCCTCCGCCGCCGCGCGGCGCGCGGCCGCCAGCGCCTCTTCGGCCGTCCGCCAGGCTGTCCAGGCCCCCGCGGTCGCCGACCGCTCCGGCGCGGCGCGGGCGAAGGCGTCGAGCACCGCGCGGTGGGTCTGCGGGTTCAACAGGCCTTGGGCGGCGAACTGGCCGTGGATCTCCACCAGCGTCTCGCCGAGCTGGCGCAGCAGCGCCACACCCACCGGCTGGTCGTTGACGAAGGCGCGGCTGCGGCCCTCCGCCGTCAGCACGCGGCGCAGCACCACCGCCATCAAGGGGCCGTCCTCCACGGCGATCGCCTGGTCGGCGAGCAACGCGATCGCCGGATGGTCGGCCGCCACCTCGAACGCCGCGGTGACCACGGCCTGGACCGTCCCGCTGCGCACCAGCGTGGCATCGCCGCGGGCGCCCAGCGTCAGGCCCAGCGCGTCCAACAGAATCGACTTGCCGGCGCCGGTCTCGCCGGTCAGCGCGCTCAGACCCGCCGGGCAGTCGAGGTCCAGCCGGTCGATCAGCACCACGTCGGCGACCGAGAGGTAGGTCAGCATGGGTGCGCCCCGCTCAGCCGCGGCTCCCGCCGCCGGCCCCCGTCGGCCGGCGAAGGGCCGCGCCGGTCCGCCGGCCGGTCAGAACAGGCTCTCGAAGAAGCCTTCCTCGGCCTCCGGCGTGCGGACGCTGTCGTCGACCAGCAGGGCGTAGCTGTCGATGTACCAGTCGCTGCCCGGGAAGTTGTGGCCGAGCACCGCGGCGGAGGCCCGCGCTTCTTCCACCAGGCCCAGCGTCAGATAGGCTTCCGTCAGGCGGTGCAGCGCTTCAGGCGTGTGGGTGGTGGTCTCGTAGTTGTCGACCACCTGGCGGAAGCGGTTGATCGCCGCGTTGTAGTGGCCCTGTTCCAGGTACCAGCGGCCGATATCCATCTCCTTGCCGGCGAGTTGGTCGAAGGTCAGGTCCAGCTTGAGCTGCGAATCGCGGGCATAGACGGTGTCGGGGAAGCGGTTCACCACCTCTTGCAACGCGCCCTGCGCCAGAACGGTCATCCGCTGGTCGCGCTCCACGTCGGAGATCCGCTCGTAATAGGACAGCGCGCGGAGATAGTAGGCGTAGGAGATGTTCTCGCTGCCGGGATGCAGCTCGATGAACCGGTCGAGGGCGACCACGGCCTCGTCGTATTCCAACGCCTCGTAATGGCTGTACGCGGCCATGAGCTGGGCGCGGGTCGCCCATTCGGAATAGGGGTGCTGGCGTTCGACTTCGTTGAAGAGCTGGGCGGCCTCTTGCTCGTCGCCGGCCTCAAGCTGGCTCAAGCCCAGATCGTAGAGGCTTTCCGGCGGCTGTTCGCTGAAGACGACCTCTTCCTCGCCGCAGGCGCCCAGCACCAACAGCGCCGTCACCGCCCCTGCGGCGGCCGGCCAGCGCCGCCGCCGGCCCGATCGCGCCGATATCGTCATGGACCCGTCCCGACCCGATATTGGTCGGCGCCGCCGCGCCCGGTCGGCCGGCGGACGCCCGAATTCGGGCCCGTTATACCATGGCCGGTCGGCCGCCTGCCAAGGGGTATGCCGAAGGTGTGATGGGGCGGAGCCGGAGCGCCGCGACCGGTCGTCCTGGCCCGGCGGTCAGGCCGGGGCGGCGGCGACCTTCATCTGGCGGGCGCCGCGGCCGCCGCCCTCGCCGTCGGGCGTGGCCGGGTCGGCCGTTGTGCCGAGATCGGCCAGCAGCGCCGTGACCAGCCGGTGGTTCATCGCATGGCCGGACCGGTGGCCGACGAAGCGGCCGATGATCGGTGCGCCGGCGAGATAGAGGTCGCCGACGGCGTCGAGGATCTTGTGACGCACGAACTCGTCCTCGTAGCGCAGACCCTCCGGGTTCAGCACCCGGTCATCGCCGACCACGATGGCGTTGTCCAGCGAGCCGCCCCGCGCCAGGCCCATGCTGCGCAGCCGCTCGACGTCCTTCAGGAACCCGAAGGTCCGCGCCTCCGCCAACTCGTGCTTGAAGCCGCCGGGTACCAGGGTGAAGTCGCGGGACTGCCGCGCGATCACCGGGCTGTCGAAGTCGATGACGACGGAGAAGACCGAGCCCTCCGCCGGCTCCAGCCGCGCCATGGCGTCGCCGTCGCGCACTTCGACCGGGCGCACGACGCGAATCGGCCGGCGCGGTGCGGCCTGAACGGCCACCCCGGCGCTCTCGATCAGAAAGACGAAGGCGGCCGAACTGCCGTCCATGATCGGCACTTCCGGACCGTCGAGTTCGATCAGCGCGTTGTCGATGCCCAGCCCGCGCAGCGCCGCCATCAGATGCTCCACCGTGCCGACCGAGGTGCCGGCGTGGTTGGCGATCGCGGTGCACAGGGTGGTGTCGACGACCTGACGCCAGGTCGCCGGGATATCGGCGATCTCGGGCGCCACGTCGACGCGACGGAACAGGATACCGCTGTCGGCCGGGGCCGGGCACAGCCGCATGCGGATTCGCGCGCCGCTGTGCAGCCCGACACCGGTACAGTGAATCGGCGCGTCCAGCGTTGCCTGCTGCGCCCCGTCCTGATCCAGCAGCTTGATGGCCACGTCGTGTCCCCTGCTCCACGGTGCGGGACCGCCACGCGCCGTCCCTGAAGATCCCCTAGGCCCGGTCGCCCGGCGTACCGCCCCTATACTCAAAGACGGGCGACGCCGCGCGTCCGATTACTTACCTGTCTACCGGTATTCTCCGACCGGCTCCGCCCTTAACCAAAAATCAACCCGACTCACTTGCAATCGAACGCAACACAGTCTGGCGTCTATGGCCGGTGGAGATTGGATCGGAACTCGCAAGTGGACCCGTAACCCTTTGGCGTCGTGGTAACAACAGGGGCGCAGCCGAACAAATCACTCTTTGTTAACGATTGTAACCAGTCGGGGGCGATCCGCCGGCCGGTCGACCGCGACCGGCCGGCGGCGGGCATCCCCCGTCAGTTGGCCTGCCGCCGCAGGAAGGCCGGGATCTCCAGATCATCGTCCTCGTGGCGCGGCAGCGGCGGCCGCGCGGCGATGTCCAGCCGCGGCTGCTGGACGGCCGGGGCCGGCGGGGCCGCTGGGCGCGCCGGCGCCGTGCCAGCCGCCGTGCCTGCGGCAGCCGGGCGGGCGGGCGCACCGCCCATCGCCGGCCGCGGCGCGGCCTCCATCTGGGCGGCGGGCGGGGCGGCGGTCATCGTCGGTGCGCCGGTGCGGCCCGCCTCGGCCGACCCATCCTCCTCGTCGCGCAGCAGGCCGGTCATCCGCCGGAAGATGCTGTTGGCCCGGCGCCGGTCGCCGCTCCGGGCCGCATTGTCGATCTCCGCCTCGGCGAAGGGATCGGCCATCGCGGCGCCGGGCTGGGCGACGGCCGGCTGCGCACGGGTCTCCACCGGCCGCGGCGGGATGAATCGCCCCTCCTGCCGCTCCGCCCGCGGCGGACCGCCGGCCGGTGCGGGAACGGCCGCCGGCGGGGCCGGCATCGGCGCCGGTGCGGGAACCGGTTCCGGGGCCTGGACCGGGGCCGCAGCCACGGCCGCGGCGGGCATCGCCGGCGCCGCCGGACTCGGCGCCTCGACGGCCACCATGCCATAGGCCGGGCCGCCATTGGCCGCCAGGCGCGGCGCCTCACCCAATGCGGCGGTCTCTGCCAAGCCGGACACGGTCTCCACCGCAGGCTCCGCGCTGGCCGTCGTCGCGGCCGGCACGCCGCCGGGGTCGCCGCCCTCCGCCGCGAACGCCGTCGCGGCCGCCGGAGAGGCCGAGGGTGCACCGACCGAACGGCCGCCGACCACCGTCAGACCCGGCAGCGGGCCCGGACGCTGGCCCTCCGACAGCTCGCAATCGATGCCGGTGGCGACCACGGAGACGCGCACGCGCCCTTCCAGGCTCTCGTCGAAGATCGCCCCGAAGATGATGTTGGCGTCGGGATCGACCTCGTCGCGGATCCGGTTGGCCGCCTCGTCGACCTCGTAGAGGGTCATGTCGAGCCCGCCGGTGATGTTGATCAGCACGCCGCGCGCGCCCTTCATCGACACGTCGTCGAGCAGCGGGTTGGAGATCGCCGATTCCGCGGCCAGCACCGCACGGCGGTCGCCGTCGGACTCGCCGGTGCCCATCATCGCCTTGCCCATCTCCGCCATGATCGTGCGGATATCGGCGAAGTCGAGATTGATCAGGCCCGGCATGACCATCAGGTCGGTGACCCCGCGCACGCCGGAATGCAGCACGTCGTCGGCCATCTTGAAGGCGTCGGCGAAGGTCGTCTTCTCGTTGGCGATGCGGAACAGGTTCTGGTTGGGGATGATGATCAGCGTGTCGACATATTGCTGAAGCTCGGCCAGCCCCGTCTCGGCCAGCTTCATGCGCATCGCGCCCTCGAAGTGGAAGGGCTTGGTCACCACGCCGACGGTCAGGATGCCCTGCTCGCGGGCAGCCCGGGCGATCACCGGGGCCGCCCCCGTGCCGGTGCCGCCGCCCATGCCGGCGGTGATGAAGACCATGTGACTGCCTTCCAGGCCGGCCATGATCTCGTCCATCGCCTCTTCCGCGGCGGCGCGGCCGACATCGGGCCGCGACCCGGCGCCGAGGCCCTGGGTGATGTTGACGCCGAGTTGCAGCTTGCGGTCGGCCAGGCAGCCGTGCAGCGCCTGGGCGTCGGTGTTGCAGGCGATGAACTCCACGCCTTCGAGATTGGCGCGGATCATGTTGTTGACGGCATTGCCGCCGGCGCCACCGACGCCGATGACGGTGATGCGCGGCTTCAGATGGGTGTCGGTGGCCGGAATGGTGAGGTTAATCATGTCGTCGGTTCCTAATCGTCGGTGGCCTGACGGTCGGTGCCGGTCACGGGCGGGCGGTGGACGGGACCGGCCGGAATCGCACCGGACCGGGGACGAGGCGCCGCTTGACCCCGGCGGACGGGCCGGCCGGCGCGGGATGCAGCGCGCGGGCCGAGAATCGGGTGATGGGGGCGGGAGAGCGGCTTAGAGGTCACGCAGCCATCCCCCCAATCGGCTGAACAGGCCGGTGCCGGGCGTCATCTCCTCCCCCACGGGGGCGAGCGCGGCCTCCGGCGGCTGCTCCAGCGCAAAGGCGACCAGTCCGGTGGTGGTGGCGAAGGCGGGCCCGCTGGTGACGTCGGCCACCCCGGGCAGCGCCGCGGGACGGCCCAGCCGCACCTGCTTGTCCAGCACCTTGGCGGCCAGCTCGCGCACGCCGGCAAGCTGGCTGCCGCCGCCGGTCAAGACGACCCGCCGGCCGGACGCCTGGGCGAAGCCGCTGACCTCCAGGCGCGAGCGCACCAGCTCGAAGATCTCCTCCAGCCGCGGCCGGATGATCCCGGTCAGCAGGCTCTTGGCGACCGGGCGGGTGCGGCCGGGCGCTTCCTCGCCGACCTGCGGCACCTCGATCATCTCGCCGTCGTCGGCGACGCCGTCGACGCAGCTTCCGGTCAGCGTCTTCAGCCGCTCCGCATAGGCGAGCGGCGTGGTCAGGCCGCGGGCGACATCGCTGGTCACATGGCTGCCGCCCAGCGGGATGCAGTCCGACATCACCATGGTGCCGTCGACGAACACGGCCATGGAGGTCGTGCCCCCGCCGAGGTCGATGACGGTGCCGCCGAGCTGGCGTTCGTCCTCCACCAGCGCCGCCAGGCCGGCGGCATAGGGCGCGACCACCACCTGCTCGATCTCCAGATGGCAGCGGCCGAGGCAGGCGGAGAGGTTGCGCAAGGCCGCGGTGGTCGCCGTGACCAGATGCAGATCGACGCCCAGCGCATTGCCGAACATGCCGCGCGGGTCGCGGATGCCGCGCATGCCGTCGATGGCGTAGCCCACCGGGATGGCGTGGACGATCTCGCTGTCGGGCGCGACGGCGATCTGGCTGTGGGCGCGCATGATGCGGCGCAGGTCGCCCTCGCCCACCTCCTGACCGCCCACCGGCACCTCCAGCCAGGCGCCTTGAGAGGCAGGATGCCCGCTGGACAGGTTGACGACGGCGCGGCGCACGGTCTCGCCGGCCGCCTTCTCCGCCGCCGTGACCGCGGCGCCGACCGCCTGGGCCGCCGCCTCCATGTCGACGATGGCGCCGCCGCGCACCCCCTGGCTGACCTGATGGCCGATGCCGATGATGCGCGCCCGGCCGACCTCGTCGACGCGCGCGATGAAGCAGGCGATCTTGCTCGACCCGAGATCCAGCGCGCAGACGATCTCGCCATGCGCGCGCAGGCGCGGCTTGCGGCCGTTATGCCCCATGGCCGCCCTCCCTCATCGGTCGGACGGTGATGACGGACGGGTTCACGTGCTCTCCTCCGGCAGCCGGCGGCGTTCGGCGCCGGCCGGCGTCATCTCGATGTAGAGGCGGTCGGGCAGGCGCAGATCGATCGCCACGACGTCGCGGTCGAAGACGTCCTCGCGGCGCTGCAGGGCGGCCAAGCGGACCAGCGCGTCGGCCGCACCGACCGCCGGCAGCCGCACGGTGACGCCGTTGTCGAGGCGGAGGTCCCACCGCCGCTCGCCCACCCGCACGGCGGCGGCGACCCGGCCGGCGACCGCCGGCGTGACCGTCAGAAGGGCGAGGAAGGCCTGCGCCTCCACGTCCGCATCGGCACCCACGACATGGGGCAGATGGGCGAAACGCTCCAACCCGTCGGCGGCCAGCACCACGCCCTCGGCATCGATCAGCACGAGGCGTTGCTCGTGCTGCCACAGCGCCATCGGCCGGCGCTCTTCGACATGCAGGACCAGCGTGTCGGGCAGCCGCCGCGCGACACGGGCGGTGCGCACCCAGGCCAGCGCCTCCACGCGGTCGCGCACGGCCGCCGGGTCGATCGCGAGCAGGGAGTCGCCGCGCGACACCCCCACCGCCCCCAGCAGTGCGGGCACCTCGGCATTGTGCCGGCCGGTGACCAGCACCTCCTCGACCGCCAGGCCGGCGCGCGTCGTCAACACGCGCCACGCTCCCTCCGCACCGCCATGCGCCGCAGTCAGGGACCATCCGCCGGCCACGACCGCGGCGGCGGCAACCACCGCCAGGCCGCGGCGCCAGGCACGCGCCGAGGGTCCGCGCCAGCGCTGGCGGCGGATCCGGCCGGATACGAGCCCGGCGGCCGCAGCGGCGGTCAGGCGTCGCATTCAGCGTTCTCCACCATCCAGGCGCACAGCTCGGCGAAGCTCATGCCGAGATGGCCGGCCTGCTCCGGCACCAGCGACAGGGGCGTCATGCCGGGCTGGGTGTTGACCTCCAGCATGAACAGGCCCTCGGTGCCCGGCCGGCTCTCGTCGTAGCGGAAGTCCGCCCGGCTGATGCCGCGGCAGCCCAGCGCCCGATGCGCCCGCTCCGCGAGGTCGAGGCAGGCCGCGCCGACCGCCGCGGGGACCTTCGCCGGCACCACATGCACGGCCAGCCCGTCGGTGTATTTGGCGGCGTAGTCGTAGAAGCCGTCGGTCGGGCAGATATCGGTGACGGTCATCGCGCGCACGGCCTGGCCGTCGTCCATCACCGCGACGGTCAGCTCGCGGCCCGGGATGTAGCGCTCCACCAGCACGTCGTCGCCATAGGGCCATGGGCCGTCGACGAAGGGGCGGCGGTTGTCGCCGTCGCGGATGATGTGGATGCCGACGGAGGAGCCCTCGTCGACCGGCTTGACCACATAGGGCGGGTCCATCGGATGGCCGTCGGCCAGCGCCGCGCGGCCGACCACCCGGCCCTCCGGCACCGGCACGCCCGCCGCGGTCAGGACGGTGCGCGCCATCGCCTTGTTCATCGCCACCGCCGAGGCAAGAAGCCCGGAATGGGTGAACGGGATCTCCAGGAAGTTCAGCACCCCCTGGATCAACCCATCCTCGCCGCCGCGGCCGTGCAGCGCGTTGAAGATGGCGTCGGGCCGCGGGTCGAGCGCGGCCAGCAGCGCGCCCAGGTCCCGCTGCACGTCGATGGGCGTGACCCGGTAGCCGGCCTCTTCGAGGGCGTCGGCGCATTCCCGCCCGGAGGTCAAGGAGACCTCTCGCTCCGCCGACCAGCCGCCCATCAGCACGGCGACATGGTGGAACCGCCGGGGCGCGCTCATCGCCCCTCCTCCCCGGCCGGCCGGCCGATCCGCCGGATCTCCCAGCGCAGTTCCACCCCGCTGGTCTCCGCCACGCGGCGGCGCACCTCCTCGCCCAGGCCCTCCAGATCGGCCGCGGTCGCGGTGCCGGTGTTGATCAGGAAGTTGCAGTGCAGCGGCGACACCTGCGCGCCGCCGCGCACCAGCCCGCGGCAGCCCGCGGCGTCGATCAGCGCCCAGGCCTTCTGACCGCGTGGGTTGGCGAAGGTGGATCCGCCGGTGCGGGTGCGGATCGGCTGGGTCGCCGCGCGCATCTCGGCGATCTCGCTCATGCGACGGCGGATCTGGTCGGGCTCGCCGGGGCCGCCGGCCAACACCGCGCCGGTCAGGATCCAGTCCGCCGGCACGTCGGAATGGCGGTAGCTGAGCCCCATCTCCGCCGGCGACAGCGTGTGCGCCCGGCCGGCGCGGTCCAGCGCCCGGGCTTCCACCAGCACGTCCTTGACCTCGCTGCCATAGGCGCCGGCGTTCATGCGCAGGCCGCCGCCCAGCGTGCCGGGCACGCCGATGAGGAATTCCAGCCCGGCGATGCCGGCGGCCGCCGCGGTTTGGGCGATGGTGGCGTCCAGCGCCCCGGCGCCGCAGTCAAGGCGGTGGTCGCCGGCCGGCTCGATCGCCGTGAAGCCGCGGCCGAGGCGCACCACCACACCCGGCACGCCGCCGTCGCGCACCAGCAGGTTTGATGCCACGCCGATCACCGTGACCGGCACCTCAGCCGGGCAGCCGGCCAGGAAGTCCGCCAGGTCTTGCGGGTCGGCCGGTCGGAACAGCACCTCCGCCGGGCCGCCGACGCGGAACCAGGTGGTGCTGGCCAGCGGCACGTCCCGGGCGATGCGCCCGCGTACCGGCGGCAGGCGGTCGATCAGGTGCGGCGCGTCGCCGCCCGGGATCTCGCGGGCCGGCATCATGACGCCCCCCCGCCGGCCCGGCTCGCCGGCGCCAGCCGGTCGGCCAAAGCCTGCGGCAGCGCATGCGCCCACTGGGTGACGGTGCCGGCGCCGAGGCAGACCACCAGATCGCCCGGCCCGGCCATCTCCGCGGCGATCTCGGCGAGATGGTCCGGCCCCGGCAACGGCATCACCAGGCGATGGCCGCGGCTGCGCAGACCCTCCACGAAGGCCGGCTTGTCGATGCCGGGGATCGGCGCCTCGCCGGCCGGATAGACGTCCGCGACGATCACCGCGTCGGCGTCGTTGAAGCAGGTGCAGAACTCGTTGAACAGGCTCTGCAGGCGCGAGTAGCGATGCGGCTGCACGACGGCGATCACCCGGTTCTCCGGCCCCGCCGTCAACCGGGCCGCCTTCAACACCGCGGCGATCTCCACCGGGTGGTGGGCGTAGTCGTCGATCACCGTGATGCCGCCGGCCTGGCCGGTGCGGGTGAAGCGGCGCTTGACGCCTTCGAAGCGCGCCAGGGCGGCAACGATGCGCGCGTCGTCGAGGCCCATCTCCGTCGCCACGGCGATGCCGGCCAGCGCGTTCAGCACGTTGTGCTCGCCGACCATCGGCAGGCGGATGTCGCCGAGGATCCGCTCGCTGCCGTCGGCACGGTTGGCGATGCGCGCCTCGAAATGGGCGCCCTCGCTGTCGAAGCCGACATTGATGGCGCGGACATCGGCCTGAGGGCTGAAGCCGTAGGTCAGGATTCGGCGGTCCAGCACCCGCGGGATCATCGCCTGGACCTCGGCATGGTCGATGCACATCGCCGCGAAGCCGTAGAACGGCACGTTGGTTACGAACTGCTCGAAGGCGTGGCGCAGCGCGTCGAAGTCGCCGTAGTGATCGAGATGCTCGGGGTCGATATTGGTGACCACGGCGATCACCGCCGGCAGGCGGGTGAAGGTGCCGTCGCTCTCGTCGGCCTCCACGACCATCCAGTCGCCCTGGCCGAGCCGGGCGTTGGTCCCGTAGGCATTGATGATTCCGCCGTTGATCACGGTCGGGTCCATGCCGCCGCCGTCCAGCAGGCTGGCGATCAGCGAGGTCGTGGTGGTCTTGCCGTGGGTCCCGCCGACGGCGACCGACCATTTCAGGCGCATCAGCTCGCCCAGCATCTCCGCCCGGCGGACCACCGGCATCATCCGCGCGCGCGCCGCGACAACCTCCGGGTTGTCCGGCTTGACGGCCGACGAGATGACGGCGACGGCGGCGTCGGCCAGGTTGTCCGCGCGGTGGCCGATCTCCACCGGGATCCCCAACCCCCTCAGACGCGCCACATTGGCGCCCTCCGCCAAGTCGGAGCCGCGCACCGAATAGCCGAGATTGTGCAGGATCTCCGCGATCCCGCTCATGCCGATCCCGCCGATGCCGACGAAATGGATCGTGCCGAGGTCGAGCGGCATCTGCCTCATGCGGCGGCCTCCCTCGGCCGGTCGCGGCCGGACACCGCGCGGTCGCCGCCGTTGCGGCCGCCCCCATTGCGGTCACCGTTCAGCCGGCCGAGCCGCACCACCTCGCGGGCCAAGTCCTCCGCCGCATCGGGCCGCGCAAAGGCAAGCGCCGCCTCCGCCAGCGTGACCAGTGCATCCGGCTCGTCGAACAGGGTGACCAGCGCCTGGGCGAGCCGGGCGGCGGTGAAGTCGCTCTCCGCGATCGCCCAGCAGCCGCCGGCGTCGGCGAAGCGCTCCGCATTCAGGCTCTGATGGTCATCGGTCGCATGGGGGTAGGGCACCAGGATCGACGGCCGGCCGACCACCGCCAGCTCCGCGATGGTCGAGGCGCCGGCCCGCGCGACGATCAGGTGCGAGCCGGAGATGCGGTCGGGCAGGTCGGCGAAGAAGCTGTCCAGCGCCACCCGGACGCCGGTCGCGGCGTAGGCGGCGCGGGCCTGGTCGAGGTCCTCCGGCCGGCATTGCTGGGTGACCTCCAGCCGCCGCTTCACCGCGCTGGGCAGCGCCTTGAAGGCGTCGGGCACGACGCGGCTGAAGACCCGCGCCCCCTGGCTGCCGCCGAAGACGAGCAGGCGGATCGGCCCGGCGGGGCCTGGCGCATGGTAGGTCGCACCGGCGCGCGCCAGCACCGCCGCACGCACCGGATTGCCGGTCAGCACAACCGGCGTGGACACGCCCGGCGGCAGGCCGCGCAGCTTGGGGAAGGACGAAGCGATGATGCGCGCCCGCCCGGCCAGCCAGCGGTTGGCCCGGCCGAGCCGGCTGTTCTGCTCGTGCAGCAGGCAGGGCACCGACAGCGAGGCCGCCGCCCGCACCGTCGGCAGCGAGGGATAGCCGCCGAAGCCGACCACCACCGCGGGCTTCAGCCGGCCGAGCAGGCGGCGCGCCTGCAGAAACCCGATGCCCAGCGCCCACAGGCCGGCGAGGCGGCCGATCATGCCGGCGCCGAGCTGGCGGGCGCTGATCCGGTGGACCCGCACCTGCGGCAGGCTGGCGCCGAAGGTGCCGCCGCGCGGGTCGGTGACCAGCGCCACCTCATGCCCCCGGCGAACCAGCGCGCGCGCCAGCGCCTCCGCGGGGAAGAGGTGCCCGCCGGTGCCGCCGGCGGCCAGCACCACCGGCCGGGCCGGCGCTGCGGCGCGGGAGGAACGCCGCGCCGTCATCGCCGCGTCCACCGGCTGGGCCGGCGCCGGGTCAGCGCCAGCACCATGCCCATGCCCAGCCCGACCGCCAGCAGGGACGAGCCGCCATAGCTGACGAAGGGCAGCGTCATGCCCTTGGTCGGGATCAGGTGCAGGCTGGAGGCCATGTTGACCACCGCCTGCACGGCAAACAGCGCCACCAGCCCAACGGTGGCGATGATCACGAACCCGTCCTCGTCCTCGCGCACCCGACGCAGGCCGCGCAGCATGACCAGCGCGAACAGGCCGACCAGGGCGAGACACCACAGCGCCCCGAACTCCTCGCCTGCGACGGCGAAGATGAAGTCGGTATGGGCGTCCGGCAGCGAGAGCTTGACGGTTCCCTCGCCGGGCCCGGTGCCCAACAGGCCGCCGTTGCGGAAGGCTTCCAGCGAGCGGTCGATCTGATAGCGGTCGCCCGCCGCGGGATCGAGGAAGCGGTCGATCCGGCTGGCGACGTGGTCGAACAGGTAGTAGCTGCCGATCATCCCGCCGATGGCGGCGACGGCCAGCCCGCCGACCAGCCAGATCGACAGGCCGGCCAGGAAGAACTGCACGCCCCACACCGCGGCGACGACCACCGTCATGCCGAGATCGGGCTGAGCCAGCAGCAGAAGGGTGATGGTCAGGAACAACAGGATGGCGCCGTTGTAGCCGGCGCCATCGCCGCCGCGCCGGGCCTCGGCGAACAGCCAGGCGGCGACCACGGCGAAGCAGGGCTTGACGAACTCCGAGGGTTGGACGGTCAAGGGCCCGATCGCCAGCCAGCGGGTGGCGCCGTTGACCTCCTTGCCGACCAGGAGCGTGGCGGCGACGCCGACCAGGCTGAGCGCCAGCACCACCACCGCCAGCCGCCGGACATCGCGCGGCGTCAGCAGCGACACCGCCAGCATCACCGCCAGTGCCGGCAGCAGGAACACCATGTGGCGGATGACGAAATGCCATTCGCCGAGGTCCCGCCGCTCCGCCATCGCCGGGCTCGCCGTCACGGTCAGGACGATGCCGGCGCCGGCCAGCAGCACCAGGGCCGCCATGGTCCAGCGGTCGACGGTCCACCACCAGCGGGCGATGACCGAGGGGTCGGTGCGGTCGACCGGGATCATGCCGCCCCCCGCACGATCTCGCCCGGCGTGCCGGCCGCGGCACCGCCGGCCAGCCCCTGCACCAGCCGGATGAAGGCATCGCCGCGCGCCTCGAAACTGGCGAACTGGTCGAACGACGCGCAGGCCGGCGACAGCAGCACCACCGGCGCCTCGCCGGTCCGCCGGGCATGCGCCCGCGCCGCGGCGAAGGCGGCGGTCACCGCCCGGTCCAGCGTGCCGCTCTGCGCCACCGTCACCCGGCCGTCGAGCGCCCGGGCGAAGGCGTCCGCCGCCTCGCCGATCAGGAAGGTGCCGGCCACCCGGTCGAGCCACGGGGCGAGCACGTCCAGCGAGGCATCCTTCGGCCGGCCGCCGGCGATCCAAAAGATCGGCCGCCAGCAGGCGAGCGCCCGGGCCGCCGCGTCGGGATTGGTCGCCTTGCTGTCGTTGACGAAGCGCACGCCGTCGAGGGTGGCGACCGGTTGCTGGCGGTGCGCGAGACCGGGGAAACGGCGGATGGCGGCGAACGCGGCGTCCTCCGCCACGCCGGCCGCCCGCGCCACGGCGAAGGCCGCCGCCGCGTTCTGCCAATTGTGCCGGCCCGGCAGGGCGGCGGCGTCGGCCAGGTCGCCGACCGCGCGCGCCGGCCCCGCCGTCTCGTCGTAGAGGCACCCGTCGCGCACCGAATAGCCGCCGGGCGCGGCCCCCTCGACCGAGATCGGCACGACACGCCGGCCGAACGGCACCGTCGCCAGCCGATCGTAGAGGCGGCGCGACCAGTCGTCGTCGATGCCGACCACCGCGGTCTGGCTGGCCGGCGGCGCGGCGAACAGCCGGGCCTTGGCGGCGACGTAGTCGGCCATGCCGGCATAGCGGTCGAGATGGTCGGGACTGATGTTGAGGAAGACGCCGATGCGCCAGCGCGCCAGCGAGATCGTCTCCAACTGGTAGGAGCTGACCTCCAGCACCCCCCACCCGTCCGGCCCCGGCAGATCGAGCGCCAGCGCCGGCGTGCCGAGATTGCCGCCGACGGCGACCGGATGACCGGCCTCGGCCAGCACATGGCCGATCAGCGCTGTCGTCGTCGACTTGCCGTTGGTGCCGGTGATGCCGATCAGCGGCACATCGGGACGGGCCAGCGCCATCAGGTCGATGTCCGACGCGATGCGCACGCCCGCGCCCGCCAGCCGGCGGACCACGGGATGGGGTGCCGGATGGCGGCGCGGAATGCCGGGGCTGAGCACCAGGATGTCGATGCCGGCCGGATCGGCCGCCGCCAGGTCGACGATCGGCACGCCAGCCGCACCCGCCGCCGCCCGCGCCGCGTCGCCGTCGTCCCAGGCGGCGACGGTCGCGCCCCCGGCGGCCAGCGCCCGCGCCGCGGCCAGGCCGGAGCGTCCGAGGCCGAGAACCGCGATCCGCATGTCCTTGAAGAGGGTGAGGTCGATCATCGCCGCCGCCTCACCGCAGCTTCAGCGTCGCCAGGCCGATCAGGGCCAGCACGATGGCGATGATCCAGAAGCGGATGACGATGGTCGGCTCCGCCCACCCCTTCTGCTCGAAGTGGTGGTGCAGCGGCGCCATGGCGAAGACCCGCTTGCCGGTCAGCTTGAACGACGCGACTTGGACGATGACCGACACGGTCTCCAGCACGAACAGGCCGCCGATGATCGCCAGCACCAGCTCGTGCTTGGTGACCACCGCGATCGCGCCGAGCGAGCCGCCCATGGCCAGCGAGCCGGTATCGCCCATGAACACCATGGCCGGCGGCGCGTTGAACCAAAGAAAACCGAGGCCGGCGCCGATCAGCGCGCCGCACAGAACCGCCAGCTCGCCCGCCCCCGGTACATGGTGGATCTGCAGGTAGTCGGCGAAGATGGCGTTGCCGGCGAGGTAGCTGATGAAGCCGAAGCACAGCGCGGCGATGATCACCGGCCCGATCGCCAGGCCGTCCAGCCCGTCGGTCAGGTTCACGGCATTCGACGCGCCGACGATCACCAAGATCGCGAACGGCACGAAGAACAGGCCGAGCGCGACCAGCAGGTCCTTGAAGAACGGCACCGCCAGGCCGGTATCGATCGGCGTGTCGGTGACCGCGACGAACCAGGCCGCCGCCGCCCCGGCCACCACGATCTCCACGACCAGCTTCAGCCGGCCGTTCAGACCCTTCGGGTTGCGCTGGGTCAGCTTCAGATAGTCGTCGACGAAGCCGACCAGCCCGAAGCCGAAGGTGACCAGCAGCACGATCCAGACATAGTGGTTGGACAGATCCCCCCACAGCAGCACCGAGACCGTGACGCCGATCAGGATCAGCAAGCCGCCCATGGTCGGCGTGCCGGCCTTGGCGAGATGGCCCTTTGGCCCGTCCTCGCGGATCGGCTGACCGCTGCCCTGGGCCGACTTCAGCCGGCCGATCAGCCACGGCCCCAGGACGAAGGCGACCAAGAGCGCGGTCAGGACCGCCGCGCCGGTCCGGAACGTGATGTACTGGAACAGGTTGAAGACGATGAAGTCGTCGGCCAGCGGAAACAGCAATTCCAACAGCATCGGACCGGTCAGCCTCCGTTGAACACGAGACGGGAGCGGACCGGATTGCCGTTGCGCTCCGACGTGCCGGCGGCGGGTCGGGCGAGGCCGTCCAATGCTGTGATCACCTCGGCCATCCGCGAGCCGAGCGATCCCTTGACCAGCACAAGGTCGCCGGGCTGCACCGCCGCGGCGACCAGCGGCGCCAGCGCCCGGGCATCGGCGGCGTGGTCGCCCCGCATCGCCGGGGCCACGGCGTCGGCCAGATGGCGCATCAGCGAGCCACAGGTGAACAGCAGGTCGACGCCGTTGGCGGTCAGCAGACCGGCCAGGCCGGCATGCATGGCCGGCGCGTCGGACCCAAGCTCCAGCATGTCGCCCAGAACGGCGATGCGCCGGCCGCCGGACGGCCGCTCCAGCCGGCCGAGCACCGCCATGGCCGCGGCGACGGAGGCCGGGCTGGCGTTGTAGCTCTCGTCGATCAGCGTCAGCGCGGCCCCGTCGGCGCCCAGCTCGATGGTGCGTTGGCGGCCGCGCCCGGCGAGTGGCTCGATCAGGGTCAACGACCGCGCCGCCTTCACCAGGTCGGCGCCGAGGCCGCGCACGGCCAGCAAGACGGCCAGGGAATTGACCACCCAATGCCGACCGGGCGCCGGCACGGCGAAGGCCAGCGGCTCGCCGCGCACCACCGCCTCCGCCGCGCTGCCGGTGGCGAACAAGGAGCAATCGACCAGGCGGGCATCGGCGTCCGCCGCCTCGCCGAAGCTCCAAATCCGCCCGATACCCTGGGTACGGGCATGGGCGACCAGGCGGGCGTAATGCGGGTTGTCGCGCGGCAGGGCGACGACGCCGCGCGGCCCCATGCCGGCAAAAATCTCCGCCTTGGCGTCGGCGATCCCGGTGATGTCCTCGAAGTTCTCCAGATGCACCGCCTCAACGGCGGTGATCACCGCGACGTCGGGCTTCACCAGCTCCGACAGCGGACGGATCTCGCCGGCATGGTTCATGCCCAGCTCGAACACCGCGAAGGCGGCGTCCGCCGGCAGCCGCGCCACGCTCAGCGGCACACCCCAATGGTTGTTGAGGTTGCCGGCGGAGGCATGGGTGCGGCCCTGCTGCGACAGGGCGATGCGCAGCGCCTCCTTGGTGCCCGTCTTGCCGACGGAGCCGGTGACCGCCACGACCTGCGCGCGACAGCGCAGCCGCCCGTAGCGGGCCAAGCCGATCAACCCTTCGAAGGTATCCTCGACCACCGCCAGGGGGGCATCGCCCGGCACGCCGGCCGGGGGCCGATGCACCATGGCGGCGACGGCGCCGGCCTCCAGCGCCTGGGCGACGAAGTCGTGGCCGTCGAAATTCGGTCCCTGCAGCGCGATGAACAGATCGCCGGGCGAGACCGTGCGGCTGTCGATCGACACGCCGGTCGCGGCCCAGCGGCCGACCACCTGGGCATCGGTGGCGGCAGCGACCTCCCCGGCCGTCCACAGGGGCGACAAGGCCGTCATGCCGCAGCCCCCGTCGTCGGGGCCAGGTCGGCCAGCGCGCGCCGCGTCACGGCGGCATCGTCGAACGGGCGTATTTCGGTGCCGATGGTCTGGCCGGTCTCGTGGCCCTTGCCGGCGATCACCAGGGCGTCGCCATCGGCCAGCCCGTCCAGACCGGCGCGGATCGCCGCTTCCCGGTCGCCGATCTCCGCCGCCCCCGGGCAGGCGGCCAGGACGGCCCGGCGGATCGCCGCCGGGTCCTCGGTGCGCGGATTGTCGTCGGTGACGATGGCGCGGTCGGCCAGGCGGTGGACCACCGCGCCCATCTCCGGGCGCTTGCCGGGGTCGCGGTCGCCGCCGCAGCCGAAGACGGCGACCAGCCGGCCGGCGACATGCGGACGCAGCGCCGTCAGGACGGCGGACAGGGCATCGGGCGTGTGAGCGTAGTCGACGAAGACCGGCGCGCCCGACGGGTGCAGGCCGACCCGCTCCAGCCGGCCGCGCACGGGGTTCAGCTCCTCCAGCGCCGCCACCGCGGCCTCCGGCGCCGCACCGCCGGCGACCGCCAGGCCGAGCGCGACCAGCGCGTTGTCGACCTGGAAGCCCCCGACCAGCGGCAGCCGGGCGCGATGCCGGCGCCCGGCGAGGGTCAGCGACAGCACCTGGCCCGCCGGCTCCGTCGCCAGGTCGTCCAGCCGCACCGCGTCGCCCCGGCGGCCGGTGGTCAGCACGCGTCGGCGCGCGGCCGTCAGATGATCGGCCAGGCGCCGCCCTTCCTCGGTATCGACATGGATGACGGCGGCGCCATCGGGCAACAGCAGTGCCTCGAACAGCCGCCATTTGGCCTGACGGTAGGCCGCCATGCTGCCGTGATAGTCGAGATGGTCGCGGGTCAGATTGGTGAAGCCGGCCAGCCGCATCGCCACCCCGTCGAGGCGGAACTGGTCGAGCCCATGGGACGACGCCTCCATGGCGAGATGCGTCACCCCGCCTTCCGCCAGTTCCGCCAGGGCGGCGTGCAGCGCTGCGGGATCGGGCGTGGTCAGGGTGCCCGGCAGCTCGCCGGTCGGCGCGGTCAGGCCCAGCGTGCCCACGGCCCCGGCGCGATGGCCCAGGCAGGTCCAGATCTGGCGCAGGAAATGGACGGTCGAGGTCTTGCCGTTGGTCCCCGTGACCCCGGCGATGACGCTCGGCTGGCGGTGGTAGAGCGCGGCCGCCATGCGCGCGAAGCGGCGGCGCGGCTCGGGATCGGTGATCAGCCGCACCGTCTCCGCCCCCACCGGCAGCTCCGTGCCCTCCGGCGCCAGCACGGCGACGGCGCCGGCGCGCACCGCATCGGCGATGAAGCGGCGCCCGTCGGTGCGGCTGCCCGGCAGGGCGGCGAACAGCATGCCGGGCCGCACCTGCCGGCTGTCGGCCGTCAGCCCGGCGACCGCCAGGCCGGCGAGGTCCCGGTCGGCCGGGGTGAACAGCCCCTCGCGGTCGGCAATCATCGAGGGTCCTCGCGGTTCGGCCAAGCGGACGGGTCCGACGCCTCAAGGCTGGCGTCGCGGATCTCGGGCATCGCCGGGGGCACCGGTGCCAGGCCCGTCATCGGGCCCAGGCGCTCGATCACCCGGCGCACCACCGGGGCGGCCACGCGCCCGCCGGTCGGACGGCCCTGGCTGCGCGGCAGGTTGGGCTCATCCAACATCACGAGGACGACGAATTCGGGGTCGTCCATGGGAAAGGCGGCGACGAAAGATGACAGCAATGCGTTGCCGTCGTAGCCGCGCCCGGCCGTCTTCTCCGCCGTGCCGGTCTTGCCGCCGACCAGATAGCCTTCCGCATCGGCGTTCCGGCCGGTGCCGTCCATCACCACCTGGCGCATCAGCCAGCGCATCTGCCGGCTGGTCTCCGACGACACGACGCGCTCCGTCGCGATCGGCTCGGCCGGGTCGCGGCGCAGCAAGGTCGGCGGCCGGTAGAGCCCGTCGCCGACCACCGCGGCGGTGGCCGCGGCGAGCTGCATCGGCGACACGGCGATGCCGTGGCCGAAGGCGATGGTCATCACATTGATGTCGCGCCACGGGTCGGGGACCAGCGGGGCCGCGGTCTCCGTCAGGGGGATCGGAGCGGGGCGGGTCAGGCCGAGCGCGTCGAGCAGTGCCCGCTGACGCTCGCGCCCGGCCGCGATCGCCATGCGGGCGGAGCCGATATTGGAGGAATGGCGGAAGATTTCCGCCACCGTCAGCCAGCGGTACTCGCCGTGATAGTCGCTGATGGTGTGGCCGTCGACGCGGATCGGATGGGTCGCGTCGAACTGGTCGTCGAGATCGGCGATGCCGGTTTCCAGCACCAAGGCGGTGTTAAAGATCTTGAAGGTCGAGCCCATCTCGTAGACGCCCTGGACCGCCGGGTTGAACGGCGCCTCGGTGTCGTCGGGCCCGCGGTCGGCGGGGTCGAAATCGGGCAGCGTCACCATGGCGAGGACCTCGCCGCTGGCGATGTGGAGGACCAGGCCGATGGCACCGGCGGCGTTGAACTCGCCGACGGCGGTGACCAGCTCCTGGCGCAGCATCGCCTGCACCGCCAGGTCGATCGACAGCGCCAGCGTCTCCCCGCCGTCCAGCGTTTGGTGGAACGCCCGCTCGATCCCGGCCAAACCGACCTCGTCGGTGTCGGTGAAGCCGACCAAGGGCGCGGTCAGCCGGCCGGTCGGGTAGAAGCGGCGGTTCTCCATGCGGAAGCCGAAGCCCGGCACGCCCAGCGCGTTGATCGCGTAGTGCTGGGCCGGCGTCAGGCCGCGCCGCAGCCAGATGAAGCGGCGGTCGCTGTCCAGGCTCTGGGCCGTCGCCGCGACGTCGAGGTCGTCGAGCACGCCGGCCAGCCGCGCCGCCGCGTCCGCCGGATCGTCGATGAGCTGACCGTCGCCGTAGAGCGAGGCGGTGGGCAGCGAGGCGGCGAGCAGCGTGCCGTCGCGGTCGGTGATGTCGCCGCGCGAGCCGCTCTCCGGTGCGGCGGGGGCGGGCGCCGGCAGGCGCGCCGCCGCCGCGGTCCAGCCGTCCAGCGACACCGTCACCAGGCGCACGGCGATGACGGCGAAGGCCAGCGCGAAGACGATGGCGACGACGCCCAGCCGCCCCCGGCAGACGGACGGCGCCGGCCGGACCGTCGCCCTGGCAGCGGATGGCCGCCAGCCGGCCGCGTCATACGCCGCGGCAGGGGCCTCGGGCGCCGCGGCGGCGGCCTCGCCGGACATCGTCACCGGTCGCCAGGCCCGGCCGCGGCGTCACGGAAACGGAACCCGGCCTCGATGACCGCGGTGTCCGCCAGCGACGGCAGCAGAGAGGGTAGGACGGCGCCGCCGCCGGCCACCAATCGTGGGGCGGGGGGTGGTGGCGGCGACGCCGTCTCGCCGGCCGGCGCGGGGGGCGTACCCGGCGGGCGATCGGAAAGGCTGTTGGGATGGGCGCGCGGCAGCGGCACCTGGTTAAGGCCCGGCACGCCAGCCACCGCGACGATCCGGGTCTCCCACCGGCCGGGGGTCGATTCCGCGACCGGCAGGGGCAGCGGGACGGCGGCTGCAGAGGCGACGAGCTGCGGCCCGCCGACGGGCGCCAGGTCGGTCAGCCGGGCGGCCAGCGGCGCCAAGCGCGACGGCTGGTTCAGATAGGCCCACTCCGCGCTGAGGACGCGGATCGTCCGCTCCTCGCTGGTGATCGCCCGGTCGAGCGCGCGCTTTTCCGCCTCCAGCCGGCCGACCTGGTAGCTGACGTTGAACAGTGCCCCGCCGGCGATGGCGATCAGCACCAGCCAGATGCTGGTGGACAGGCGGATCATGCCGCGCGCTCCCATCCATCCTCGGGCGGTGCTTCGGTGCGCTCCGCAACCCGCAGCCGGGCGGACCGCGCCCGCGGATTGGCCGCGCATTCCGCCGCGTCCGGGGTGATCGGGCGGCGCGTGATCAGGCGGAAAGACGGTTCGGGCGCAGCACCCGGGGCGGCCGGCGCATGGCGCGACGGCCCGGGCGCGCGGCCGGCGCGTACGGCCAGGAACTGCTTAACCCGCCGATCCTCCAGCGACTGGAAGGCGATGACGGCGAGCCGGCCGCCGGGGCGCAACACCCGCTCCGCCGCCGCCAGCCCGCGGTCGATCTCGCCCAGCTCGTCATTGACGGCGATGCGCAGACCCTGGAAGGCGCGGGTCGCCGGATCGAGGCCGTCGCGCGCCGCCGGCACCACCCGGCGGACCAGGGACGCCAGATCGGCGGTCGTGGTGAGCGGCCGTTCCGCGCGCCGCTCGACGACGACGCGGGCGAGCCGGCGGGCATGGCGCTCCTCGCCATAGTCGGCGAAGATCTGCGCCAGCGCCTCGACCGGCAGGCCGTTGACCAGATCGGCGGCCGTCGGCCCATCGGCGCCCATGCGCATGTCGAGCGGCCCGTCGGCGCGGAAGGAGAACCCGCGCTCCGGCCGGTCGAGCTGGGGGGAGGAGACGCCGAGGTCGAAGGCCACGCCGTCGACGGGCCCGAGCCCGGCCTCCGCCACCCGCTCCGCCAACCGGCCGAAGCGGTCGCAGACCAGGTGGAGGCGGCCGTCCGCGGCCTCGCCCAGCGCGCGGCCCGCGGCGATGGCGTCAGGATCGCGGTCCAGCGCCAGCACCTGGCAGCGCGCCGCTGAGAGCAACGCGCGGGTGTGGCCGCCGCGGCCGAAGGTGGCGTCGACGAAGACCTTGCCGTCGGCGGGGTCGAGTGCCGACACCAGCGCCGCCGCCAGGACGGGCACATGGCTGTCGGCCGCGGGGATGGGGGGATCGATCATCCGGCCGCACCCGATCCGCCGCCCCCGGCGTCTCCGCCGTCGCGCGCCGCCTTCAGGCTGTCGTGGTATTCGGCGAGCCGATCGGGGTTCCAGATCTTGAAGCGCTCGCCATAGCCGACGAACTGCACCTGGCCCTGCAGGCCCAGCGCCTCGGCATGCTGGCGGGGCAGGACGATGCGCCCCTCATTGTCGCAGTCGATCTCGCTGCTGGTGCCGTACCATTGGTATTGGCGCAGCTCCCGGTCGGCGTCGTCGAGGGCCTTCTCCTCGATCAGATCGTCGACCTTGTCCCACAGTCCGACGGTGAAGCATTCCAGCGCCGGGCGTTCCGGATCGGGCCGATAGAAGAAGCGGCGGCCGTTTTCGGAGTCGCGCTCGATCATCGAGCGGAAGGGGGCGGGCACGCTGACGCGGCCCTTGCCGTCCACCTTGTTGAGATGTGTACCGATGAACCGGACCTTCATCTCGGTGGGGTGCGCCCCTCATCGCGATTGGCGGTGTTGCGGGCGGCCTGCCGGTCGGTCTTCCCGGGTAAAGGCGGCGTCGGCCGAGCGAGTCAAACCAGACCGGCTTGGTCGCCCCGCCGATGGCTGAGCCATGGGCTGGGTGAGACCGGGCACCGGCCCCATTGATTGGGTATGATTGGGATAGCATGGGCCAGAAGGCCCGGTCAACGCAATCCATTTGGGATTCTATGGTCTTGCAGGGGTTTTCCCTGACATCACCATCGCAAGACTGTTCTCGACTGAGTTGTGGATATCTCTGTGAGTAATGGGGATTACCTTCCACAAGAAACCAGGATTGTTCTATATTTGTTCCAATTCGAGCCACAAAAGGGGCGAATCAGTCCGCGGTGATTCGCCTGCGGACCGGCATGGGATCATATGGGAACATGAACGGTCAGCGAACGATCTCGGAACGCTGATCTCGCTTGTGTGAGGCACGAGATATTTGAACTATGATCAGTAAACAGCACACATCTTGTGGTGAATTGCAAGTACTCGCACCCGGCTGAACACGCGGCCCAATCGCGCACGCCAGCGCATTGATTTAAGGGCATTTCCCACTGGCGGCCTCGACGACCTTGCCGCGGCCCCGCGAGGGCGCGAGGGTGGCGCCCCGTCCCGACCGGCGCCTTGCGAGCGACTCATGCCCCCTTCCCGCCATCTCAGCCTCGGCCTGGCGGCCGCGCTGGCGACCGTCGTGCTGTGGTCGGGCTTCATCCTGCTGTCGCGCTTCGGCGTCAGCCACGACCTGGCGCCGATCGATCTCGCCGCGCTGCGCTTCGCCGTCAGCGGGCTGGTGATGGCGCCGGTGCTGGCCCACGTCGGCCTGGGCGGCCTCGGGCTCGCCCGCGCGCTGTTCCTGGCGGCGACGGGGGGCTTGGGCTTCGCGCTGTTTGCCTATCACGGCTTCCTGTTCGCCCCGGCCGCCCATGGTGGCATCCTGATGCCGGGATCGCTGCCGCTGTTCACGGCGCTCTTGGCAGTGCTGGTGCTGGGGGAGCGCCTGGCCCGCGCGAAAACCGTGGCGCTGGTGCTGATCCTCGCCGGCATCGCCGGGCTGGGCGGCGGCGCGTTGTTGGACGGGGGTGACGGCACCTGGCGCGGCCACGCGCTGTTCCTGACCGCCGCGGTCTCCTGGGCCTGCTTCACCATCGCCTTGCGCCGCTGGCAGGTGGCGCCGCTGCGCGCCGTCGCCCTGGTCGCCGTGCTGGCGGCGGCCCTCTATCTGCCGGTCTATGCGGTGCTGCTGGACGGCCGCTTAGGCGAGGTGGCGCCGCTGACGGCGGTCTACCAGGGCTTCTATCAGGGCATCTGCGCGGTGGTGCTGTCGCTATTCACCTTCACCACCGCGGTACGCCATCTCGGCCCCACGACGACGACAATGATCACCGCCTCGGTCCCCGCCGTCGTGACCATCGCGGCCGCCGCCCTGCTGGACGAGGCCCTGACCGTGCCCGTAGCCCTGGGCGTCGCCGCCGTGATCGCCGGCGGCGTGCTCAGCGCCGCCGCCGACCGGCGACATGCCCGGGTGGGGACGCCACATCCGGGCGGCCCAACCGGGCGAGAGGCCCGGTCGGAACCGCCTTGAGAATGGAACCTCACGCCGCCAAGGCGGCTTCCGGTTCGGTGAAGGCGTAGTCGAGGTCGCGGGCGACGGCCTCGCAGGTCACCCGGCCGCGGCAGACATTCAGCCCCTCGCGGAAATCCGGATTGTCGCTCAGCGCCCGGCGCCAGCCCTTGTCGGCCAAGGCCAGGGCATAGGGCAGCGTCACGTTGTTCAGCGCGTAGGTCGACGTGCGCGGCACCGCGCCCGGCATGTTGGCGACGCAGTAATGCACCACGTCGTCGACCACATAGGTCGGATCGGCATGGGTCGTCGGATGCGCGGTGGCGAAGCAGCCGCCCTGGTCGATCGCCACGTCGACCACCACCGCCCCCGGCTTCATCGCCCGGATATGCTCTGCCGACACCAGCTTCGGCGCCGCCGCCCCGGCCACCAGCACCGCGCCGACCACCAGATCGGCCTCGCCGATCAACTGGTCGACGGCGACCCCGGTCGAATAGACGGTCTGCAGCGCCGGGCCGAACCGCCCGGCCAGCCGGCTCAGCACATCGACATTGCGATCCAGCACGGTGACCGCCGCGCCCATGCCCAAGGCCATCTGGATGGCGTTCTCGCCGACGATGCCGCCGCCGATCACCAGCACCCGCGCCGGCGGCACGCCGGGCACGCCGCCCAGCAGAATCCCCTCGCCGCCGTTCTCCCGCTCCAGGCAATGCGCGCCCGCCTGGATCGACAACCGGCCGGCCACCTGGCTCATCGGCGCCAGCAGCGGCAGCCGCCCGGCGCCGTCGCTGACCGTCTCATAGGCGACGCACACCGCACCGCTGTCCACCAGGTCGCGGGTCTGCGCCGGATCGGGGGCGAGATGCAGATAGGTGAACAGGATCTGATCGGCGCGCAGCATCTGCCGCTCCGCCGCTTGGGGCTCCTTCACCTTGACGATCATGTCGGCCGCCGCCCAGACCTCCGCCGCGGTATCGGCGATCGCCGCGCCGGCCTGGACATAGTCGTCGTCGCTGGAACCAATGCCGCGGCCGGTGCCGCTTTCCACCAGCACCCCATGGCCGTGGGCGACGAATTCCGCGACGCTCGCGGGCGTCAGGCCCGCGCGATACTCATGCACTTTGATTTCCTTGGGCACGCCAATCTGCATGGCGGGTTTCCTCCTGTTTCTCGACGCCGTCCGCGCCGCGCCGCGTGGCCCGGCGTCGCGAGCGTCGTTATTGAGACAGGATATGCGATCGGCTTGCGAATGTGCTTGCGATCTGACGCGCGATGCCGCGTCTTGTCGCAAGTTTCTGCCGTCAAGGGCGCACGCCATGACAGATCCTGCACCGGTCTCGGCGCCCCCCGGGCCACCGGCCCTCGATCGCCTCGACCGGCGCATCATCGATGCGCTGCAGGCCAATGGCCGGATCACCAATGCGGAGCTGGCCCAGGCGGTCGGCCTGTCGCCGTCGGCGTCTCTACGCCGGGTGCGCGAGCTGGAGGCGGCCGGGGTCATCGCCGGCTATGTCGCACTGGTCGACCGGCGCGCCGCCGGCAAGCAAACCGACGTGTTCGTGGAGATCACGCTGCAGGCGCAGTCGGAGGACCTGCTCAGCCGCTTCGAGGCGGCGGTGTCGGCGATCGCGGATGTGCGCGAGTGCCATCTGATGTCCGGCGACGCCGACTATCTGCTGCGCGTCGCCACCGGCGGGGCGGAGGATTTCGAGCGGATCCACCGGGAGCAGCTCAGCCGCCTGCCCGGCGTCGCCCGCATGCGCTCCAGCTTCGCGCTGCGCACCGTGTGCTGGCGCCCCGGCTATCCGTTCGCCGCCGACGGCTGACGTCTTGGGCCCTGAGAGGCTTGCCGAAATTCCATAAACGGAATATCTCCTGCCATGAACTGGGATGTCGAATACACGAACGAATTTGGCGATTGATGGTTCGGTCTGTCGCGGGAGGAGCGGGCGGACGTGACCGCGGTTGCGGAGCTGCTGATGGAACACGGCCCACGCCTGGCCTTTCCCTTCTCTTCGGCAATCCGCGGATCGCGGCATTCCCATATGCGCGAGCTTCGCGTTCAGAGCGGCGGTAAACCGATCCGGGTCCTCTACGCCTTCGATCCGCGGCGATGCGCGATCCTGCTGATCGGCGGCGACAAGACGGGCGACGACCGGTTCTACGCAACCACCGTGCCGCTCGCCGACCGGCTGTATGACGAGCACCTGGACGAGCTTCGACGCGAAGGGGTGATCACGTGACGGGACATCGGCCGTTCGGCGATCTGACTAGGGGTTTCTCGCCGGCAGAGCGGGCCCGCGTGGAGGAGAAGAAGGCGGCAATGCGGGCCGCCCTGCCGCTGCACGAGCTGCGCCAGGCGCGCGCGCTGACCCAGAAGGCGCTCGGCGAGACATTGGGGGTGAACCAGCCGGCGATCGCCAAGATGGAACGACGCGCCGACATGTATGTCTCCAACCTTCGCTCCTATGTCGAAGCGATGGGTGGACGCCTGCGGGTCGTCGCCGAGTTCCCGGAGGGCGAGGTGATGATCAGCAATTTCTCCGACGTCGGCGACCCCTGACCACCCCCCTACTTCGTCGCGAACATCCGGTCGCCGGCGTCGCCGAGGCCCGGCAGGATATAGGCGTGGTCGTTCAGCTTGCGGTCCAGCGCGGCGGTGAAGATCTGCACCTTGGGGTGCGCCTTGGCGACCGTGCCGACCCCTTCCGGGGCGGAGACCAGCGCCATGAACCGGATGTTCTCGTCGGCGACGCCGTGCCGGTTCAACACGTCGATCGCATGCACCGCGGAGTTGCCGGTGGCCAGCATCGGATCCACCAGGATGAAGATGCGGCCCGCCGGCTCCGGCAGCTTCACCAGGTATTCCACCGGCATATGGGTGTCGGGATCGCGGTAGAGCCCGATATGGCCCTCCCGCGCCGAGGGAATCAGGGCGTGCAGACCTTCCGTCATGCCCAGGCCGGCGCGCAGGATGCTGACCAGCGCCACCTTCTTGCCGGCCAGTACCGGGGCCTGCATCTCCTCCAGCGGCGTCTCCACCGTGATGTAGGTGAGGTCGAGGTCGCGGGTGACCTCATAGCCCATCAACAGCGAGATCTCGCGCAGCAGCGCGCGGAAGCCGTTGGTGGAGCGATGGCGGTCGCGCATATGGGTCAGCTTGTGCTGCACCAAGGGATGGTCGACCACGGTCAGGCTGGGAAAGTCGGGGTGCTGGTACATCGGCTCCGCGAGGCGCGCAACGGGGCGGGGAACGGACGGCAGCCCGGGCAGGGCCGCCGCCCTCTCACATCAAGCTCTATTTCGGCTGCGGCACGATCCTCAGATAGGGCTTCTGCGCGGTCCAGCCGTCGGGGAACTTCTCGCGCGCCTGCTCGTCCGACACCGCGGGCACGATGATCACGTCGTCGCCGTCCTGCCAGTTCGCCGGGGTGGCCACCTGGTGCTTGGCGGTGAGCTGGATGGAGTCGAGCGCCCGCAAGACCTCGTCGAAGTTGCGCCCCGTGCTCATCGGATAGGTCATCATCAGCTTCACCTTCTTGTCGGGGCCGACGATGAACACCGTGCGCACGGTGGCGTTGTCCACCGCGGTGCGCCCCTCCGACGTCTCGCCGGCGTCCGCCGGCAGCATGTCGTAGAGCTTGGCCACCCTCAGCTCCGGATCGCCGATCAGCGGATAGTTCACGGCGTGGCCCTGGGTCTCCTCGATATCGGCGGCCCAGGCCGCGTGATTGGTCACCGGGTCGACGCTGAGGCCGATGATCTTGCAGCCGCGCCGGGCGAAGTCGTCCTTCAGCCCGGCGAGATAGCCGAGCTCCGTCGTGCAGACGGGCGTGAAGTCCTTCGGATGCGAGAACAGCACGGCCCAGCCGTCGCCGATCCAGTCGTGGAAGGAGATGGTTCCTTCGGTGGTCTCCGTGGTGAAGTCCGGAGCCTCCTGGTTGATCCTGAGCGCCATGGGATGCCTCCGCCAGTGTCGAGGGAACGAAATCGGGAAGAGTAACCAGACCGCAGCCGCCCGCCCGGGTCCGGGTCCGTCAAGCCGTCGGGATCCTAGAGGCATTTCCCGGCAAACTGAACCGCCCGCTCCCGCCGATCGTGAAGGAGACACCGCCGATGGTCCCCGCCCTGCTCGCCCTCCTGGGCTGCCAATTGGCCGGCGAGCTGCTGGTCACGCTGCTCGCCCTGCCGCTGCCGGGTCCGGTGGTCGGCATGGTCCTGCTGTTCGTCGGTCTGCTGGTGCGGCGCGGCGTGCCGGCGCCGTTGGCGGCGACCAGCGGCGCGCTGTTGGACAATCTGGCGCTTCTGTTCGTGCCGGCGGGGGTCGGCGTGCTGCTGCACCTGCCGCGTCTGGCGGAGTCCTGGGCGGCGGTGTCGGCGGCCCTGATCGTCTCCACCGCGCTGACGCTGCTGGTCACCGGCTGGGCGATGTCCCTGCTGGCGCCGCCGCGGGCGGAGGACCGGCGCGATGGATGATCTGCAGGACGTCTGGGTCTATCTCAGCGCCAGCCCGCTATTGCATCTGACGTTGACGCTGGCGGCTTGGCAGGCCGGGCGCTGGCTGCAGGCGCGGGCCGGCGGCCATCCGCTGGTCAACCCGGTCTTGGTGGCGGTCGCGGTCCTGGTGGCCCTGTTGCTGGCCACGGATACCGACTATGCGCGCTATTTCGAGGGCGCGCAGTTCGTCCATTTCCTGCTCGGCCCGGCGACGGTGGCGCTGGCTATCCCGCTCTACCGCCAGCTCCACCTGGTGCGGCGCTCCGCACCCGCCCTGGCGGCGAGCCTGATCGCCGGCTCGCTGGCGGCGGCGCTGAGCGCCATCGCCATCGCCGGCCTGTTCGACGCCGGCCCGGCGCTGACCGCGACCCTGGCGCCGAAATCGGTGACCACGCCGGTCGCCATGGGCATCGCCGAGGCGCTGGGCGGCCTGACCTCGCTGACCGCGGTCGTCGTCATCCTGACCGGCATCCTGGGCGCCGCCTTCGGGCCGTCGCTGTTGCGGCTGGCGCGCATCCGCGACCCACGCGCGCAAGGCCTGGCGCTGGGCACCGCCGCGCACGGCATCGGCACGGCGCGCGCCCTGCAGATGGGCGAGGTCGCGGGCGCCTTCGCCGGGCTGGCGATGGGCCTCAACGCCCTGGCGACGGCGATCCTGCTGCCGCTGCTATGGGCGTGGCTGGTCTGACCGGCGCGGCACGGTCCGCCGGCTACTCCGCCGGGCGGACCACCAGGCTGCCGGCGTAGTCGCGCAAGGCCACGTAGGCCTCGTCCAGCGCGGCTTCCGCGGTGTCGATCTCCTCGCCCAACCGCTCCAGCTCGTCCTCCTGCGCGCCCATGGTCTCCAGATAGCGGCGGTGCAAGTCGCTGTCGGCCGGCACGCTGTCGAGATTGCGGCGGATCCGCTCCTGCTGGCGGACGGTGTCGTCGCGCGTCTCCACCAGCCGGTCCAGCGCCCGCTGCTTGGCCTCCACCTCCTGCAGGAAACCGCTGAGCTGGCGCATCTCCTCGCGGATCTCCGGCGGCAAGGCGGTGTCCTCGGCATAGATCTCGATCTGGCGGGGCGAGACGTCGCTCAGCACCACCTGCTCGCCGCGCGGACGCTCCATCACCACTTCCAGCCGCTCCGTCGCGCCGGGTGGCACCGCGACGGCGAGCCGGTGATGCGTCGGCGTCGTCTCGTCCAGGCTGTCCTCCCCCGGCTCCACCAGCGTCCAGCCGGCGGCGCGCGGATGCTCGATCAACACGGTTCGCTCGGTGCCGGCGGTGTTGTCGATGGTGTAGACGGTGCGCGCCGTCTCGGTGACGATCCGCTCCATCACCCCGTCGACGATCGACGCCCGGCTGGTCCGCCGCGTGTCGTGGCGGCTGTGGTCGACGCTGACAGCCTGGTCGACGGCGAAGCTGACCAGCCGGTCGTCGCCGGCCGGCAGGGTGTCGAGGCGCGCATCGCCGACGAAGGCCACCACCCCGCTGTCGCCCGCCCGCTCATACAGCGTCAGCACCCCCGGCGGCAGCCCGGTCTCGCCATCATTGTCCAGGCGGACGGCCGCCAAGGGATGGCGGGGATGCGTCTCCACGCGGAACACGGACACCCGCGCCACCGGCGCCGTCCGGTCGACGATCGGGACCAACAGCGTGTGTCCGTCCGGCACGCTGACCGGCCAGGGCACGCGGTGGATGACCTGGGTCGCCGCCTCGGTGCTGACGGCGGCCTGGAGCTGGGCCAGCGGCGGCGGCGCCTCGGCGCGCGCGGTCGGCGACGGGGCCGGCATCGCCTCCATGGCCGCGTCCTCCAGCGCCAACAGGCCGGCCACGCCGGTGCCGATCACCTCGGCCGGCAGCGCCTGGGTCCGGGGCACCCCGCCCTCGTCGACCGGCGGCAGGACGCGGCCCAGCACCTCCACCGGCACCTCCGGCCGATCGACGTAGTAGGCGTCGTAGAGCGCCTGGCGGAAGGTCACGGGGTTGCCGGAGACGACGGTCAGATCGACGCCCTCCCAATCCTCCCCGCTCAGATTCTCCAGCACCGCCCAGCCCTGCAGGGCGGCCTCACCGGCCTCCCCATCCGCCGGCAGGGTCAGCCGATACGTGCCCTTCCACAACGGCGCCTCGGCGACATAGGCGACCCGCACCGTCCGCGCCGCCTCCCCGGCCATGCGGATCGACAGCTCGCGGCCGTCGCGCACCGTGTGGGCGGCCAGCGCCGCCAGCGCGTCGTCCACATCGCCCTGCAGGTCCTCGTCGACCAGGCGCACGGCGTCGGCTTGCTCCAACACCAGTTGCTGGATGCCGTCCTCGGTCAGCAGGCTGAGGCGATGGCGGGTGACCAGGCCGCCGGACGGCGTCTCCTCGGTCTCCGGCTCCACCGCGATGATCCGGCCTTCGATCCCCCGCGGACCGTCGACCTCGACTTCCCGGCCGGTCAGGGCGTTCAACAGGGCGACCGGCGACGTCAGGTCCGCCTGGTCAAACGGCAGTTCCCGGAAGACGTCGACCAGCGGTTGGCGGCCGGGCAGGCTGATCTCCCCGACCCCACCCTGATCGTCATAGACGACGATCGACTTCAAGACGTCGTTCACCTGGTCGAGCCGGACACCGATCGACAGATCGACGCTGCCCGACACGGCCGCCTCGAACTCGAAATAGCCGACGCCGCCGGTCGACAGCATGACGCGGCGGAGCTGCAGCTCGTCCGCCTCCGCTTCGCTCTGGGCGACGACGGCGGGGCTGAGGCCCGCCACAAGCGCGGCGGACAGGAAGGCAAGGGCGGTGCGGGTGGCGGGTGGCGGCATCGCGGCAGCTCTTCTTGATTTCGGACCGGGAGGCGCGCTCCCGGCCATACCGTTGCGCGGCAAATTTGTCCGGACGACGGCGCGGTCGCCACCGATCGGACCGATCCCTCGGCAACGGGGCGCGGACCGCGACCAGGCGTCCTTAAGGCCATTACGCGTTCTTAAGGAATGACTCGCAACAATCGCGCGGACGATCGTACCCGAGGCTCGGCGGTTCGCGGCGGCCTCGCCGCATTGGGAGACCCCGCCACCATGACCATTCGCCGTCTGTCCCTGATCCTGGTCGCCCTCCTGCTGGCCAGCGGCTGCCTGATGTCCGGCTTCGCCTTCCTGGAACGGCAGAAGACCGGCCAGTTGCACGAGACCTGGCTGCTCGACCGGGAGACCAACGCGCCGCGCGCCCGGCTGTTGCGCGAGGTGCGCGAGGTGATCGGCTATGGCGGCATGATCCACCAGTTCAAGAACTACGTCCTGCGCCACGACGCGCCGCGCATCGCCCGGGTGGAGAACGCCATCGGCGCCGCCCTCTCCGACCTCGACGCCTATGAGACGCTGGCGCTGTCATCGCCCGAACAGCAGGCCGTGGCGGCGGTGCGCGACGTCCTCGGCCAGTACCGGGACAACCTGGGGACGGCCGTGTCGATGGTCACCGAGGGCGCCTCGATCGACGAGATCGACCAAGCCATCTCCATCGACGACACGCCCGCCCTTGAGGGCCTGGTCACGCTGGCCAACGCCATCCGCGCCGCCCGCTCCAATCCCGACGCGCTGACCCGCGCGGACATGCTGGGCCGGCTGCGCGACGCCATGGGGTTCGGCGGCTTCATCCACCAGTTCAAGAACCTGGTCATCCGGCGCGACCCGGCGCGCCTGGCCCGCGTCGAGGCGGCGCAGGCCGACGTGGCCGATGTCTTGGCGGCCTATCGACAGCTCGACCTCTCGGCGGAGGAGGAGACCGCGCTGGCCGCCGTCGGCGGGGTCGTCGACGAATACGCCGCCAACATCGCCGTCGTGGACTCCATGATCGCCGACGGGCAGAGCGCCGCGGAGATCGACACCGCGGTGAAGGTGGACGACGGACCGGCGATCGCGGCGATGTCGGTATTGCAGCGCGCCGACGTCGATACCGGGCGGGCCCTGACCGTCCGGATGGGTGAGGAGCTGGTGGCGCTCCGCCAGACCATGACCCTGATGAGCGCCGGCGTCGCCGTCACCAGCCTGCTGCTGGTGGGCCTGACCACCTGGGTCCTGCGCCGCCGCATCGTCGCCCCCATTCTGCTGCTCACCCAGGCGATGCAGCACCTGTCGGACGGCGAGTCGCAGACGACGTTGAGCGCGGAGGCGGAGGCCGTCGCGCGCCGCGCCGGCCAGAGCGACGAGATCGGCCGGATGGCCGCGGCGCTGGAGGTCTTCCGAGAGAACATCCTCCACATCCAGGACCTGCAGGCGCAAGCCGCCCGCGCGGAAGAGGTTGCCGCGACGCAGCGCAAGCAGGCCGTCCAGAAGATGATCCAGGCGATCGAGAGCGAGATCGAGAACGTCGTCACATCGGTGGTCGGCCAGGCCGCCGAGATGGAAGGCTCCGTCTCGCAGATGAGCACGCTTGCCGGCGACATGACGGTGTCGGCCGGCAGCGCGGCGGACGCCGCCGATCAAGCGCTGGCCAACGCCCAGACCGTCGCCGCGGCGGCGGAAGAGCTGCACGCCTCGATCGGCGAGATCGGCCAACAGGTCGCCAAGTCCACCACGGTTGCCGACCGCTCCGTCGAACTGGCCGGCGAGGCGCAGACCATCGTCGGCGGGCTGGCCGGCACGGCCGCGGAGATCGGCAAGGTGGTCGAGCTGATCAGCACCGTCGCAGAGCAGACCAATCTGCTGGCGCTCAACGCGACGATCGAGGCGGCGCGCGCCGGCGCCGCCGGCAAGGGTTTCGCCGTGGTCGCCTCGGAGGTGAAGAACCTGGCCACCCAGACCGCCCGGTCGACCGAGGAGATCTCCCGCCAGATCGCCGCCGTTCAGAGCGTCAGCGGCGAGGTGGGCACGGCGATCGGCAAGGTCGTCGACACCATCGGCGACATGGGCGCGATCGCCACCACGATCGCCGCTGCGGTGGAGGAGCAGACCGCCTCCACCCAGGAGATTGCCCGGACCATCGAGCAGAGCGCGGCGACCACCCGCGAGACCTCCCAACGCATGACGGAGGTTCGCGCCAATGCCGAGCACGCCGAGGGCCTGACCACGCAGGTGAGCGCCGCGTCGCACGAGGTCAACGGTGCGGTCGACCGGCTGTCCATGGCGATCAAGCGGATCGTGCGCAACTCCACGCGGGAGGCCGACCGGCGTCTCAGCCAGCGGTTCAAGACCGAGATCGAGGCCGTCGTCGAAGGCCCCGGGGGAACCAGCAGCGCGATCATCCACGACATCTCGGCCGGCGGCGTGCTGCTCAAGGTCGAGGGCAAAGCGCCCAAGACGGGTGAGCGCGTCACGGTGCGCGGTCCCGCGGGCGACTGCTGGCAGGGCACCGTAGCGGCCCAAAGCGCCGCCGGCATCCATGTCGCCTTCGCCGAGAAGCTGAAGGGCGGCGACGCCGCCGCCCAAGCGATCGCGGAGCGCGGAACCCGCCGGGCGGCCTAGGATCGATCGGCATTCATCGCGCCACCCGTTTTGGCCCTCCCCCTCGATGGGGGAGGGTTGGGTGGGGGTGATGCTTGTTCGATGGAGAAGCCGTATCAAGAAGCGCCTTTCGACGGCGCCATTGGATGGGCATGGGCGTTGCGGCGCGAGATGGGCGCTTCGCAGGCGCTAACGTCGTGCGGCGACATCACCCCCACCCTAACCCTCCCCCATCGAGGGGGAGGGAAGTCCTGAACGTCGATTCAGCCAGCAGCTTGCCGGCTCCCCCGTACCAGCCCAGCCGCCTCAGGTCAGGCTCGCCTTGACCCGCTTGCTCGCCTCCGTCAGGTCCATGCGCGCGGCATAGCGCTCGCGCAAAGCCGCCATCACGCGCCCGACATCCTTCAGCCCGTGGGCGCCGAGATCCTGCAAGGTGGCGTCGACCGCCGCGGCGATCTCCTCGCGCGTCATCCGCTCCGGCAGGAATCGCTCGATGACCTCGATCTCCTCGGCTTCCGATTCCGCCAACTCCAGCCGGCCGCCCTGCTCGTAGAGCCGGATGCTGTCGCGCCGCTGGCGGATCATCGTCTGCAGCATGGCGGTGATCTCGTCTTCGGAGATGCCCTCCATATTGCCCTTCTCGCGCGCCGCGATATCGCGGTCCTTCAGCGCGGCGAGGATCAGTCGGACCGTCGCGACCGCCCGGCGATCCTTCGACCGCACGGCCTGCTTCAATGCCTCGCTCAGACTGTTTCGCAGCATGGCAACCGTCTCGTGGCTTCTCGTGCGCGATGACGTATGCTTGATCTCAGCCGGCCGGATCGGCGGCCGCGCCCCTGGGGGGCCGACCGATCACTGAAGCCGCATCCGATCAGGAACCGAAATCGAGATCCTTGTCCACCATGCACGTGTCCACCATGCATGCGCCCGCTTGCGACCCCACACCGCCGCCCGGCGCGACCGCGGCCGTCGTTCTGGCCGACGGCAGCGTCTTCTGGGGGCGCGGCATCGGCGCCGCCGGCACGGCGATCGGCGAGGTGTGCTTCAATACCTCGATGACCGGCTATCAGGAAATCCTCACCGACCCTTCCTATGCCGGCCAGATCATCACCTTCACCTTCCCCCATATCGGCAATGTCGGCGCCAATCCGGAGGATCTGGAGACGACGACGCCGGCGGCGCGCGGCCTGATCGTCCGCCAGGACATCACAGAGCCGTCGAACTGGCGCGCCGCGCGCGGGCTGGACGACTGGCTGAAGCGCGCCGATCTGCCCGGGATCGCCGGCGTGGACACGCGCCGGCTGACCCGGCGGATCCGCGACGGCGGCGCCCCGTCCGGCGTGGTGGCGCACCGACCCGACGGCCGGTTCGACCTCGACGCCCTGGTCCGCCAGGCGCGCGACTGGCCGGGGCTGGCCGGCATGGACCTGGCGCGCGAGGTGACCCGCCGGCAGACCGAGCACTGGGCGGAGGGGCGCTGGCGCTGGGCGGAGGGCTTCGCCGACGCCCCGCCGCCGACCCGCCGCGTGGTCGCCGTCGACTATGGCGCCAAGCGCAACATCCTGCGCTGCCTGGTGGCGAGCGGCGCGGCGGTCACCGTCGTGCCGGCCACCGCGACCGCCGACGAGATCGCCGCGCACCGGCCCGACGGCGTCTTCCTGTCCAACGGCCCCGGCGACCCGGCCGCTACCGGCACCTATGCGGTGCCCGTGGTCCGGGCGCTGATCGACCGGGGCGTGCCGATCTTCGGCATCTGCCTCGGCCACCAGATCCTGGCGCTGGCGCTGGGCGCGCGGACGGCGAAGATGCATCTCGGCCATCGCGGCGCCAACCACCCGGTGAAGGATCTGGAGACCGGCAGGGTGGAGATCACCTCGCAGAATCACGGCTTCGCCGTCGACCCGGACAGCCTGCCCGATGGGATCCGCGCCACCCATGTCAGCCTGTTCGACGGATCCAACGAGGGCCTAGCGGTCGCCGACCGCCCGATCTTCTCCGTCCAATACCACCCGGAGGCGTCGCCCGGGCCGATGGACAGCCACTATCTGTTCGACCGGTTCGCACGGCTGATCGACGCCCACCGCTCGGCCGCCTGAGCGATGGCGGGACGATCGGCGGCCGCGCGCTAGGCGCTCGCACTGAGACCGGCCCCGGCGATGTCGCGCGATCCTCCCGTTCTGATCGGCAGCAGCGTGATGGTCGCCCTGGCGGACCCGTCGGACGCCCCGTCGCTGCGCGACTTCCACGCCCGCAATTTCGATCGGCTGAAGCCCTGGCTGCCGCCGACGCCGGATGGTTTCCTGTCCCTCTCCTACTGGTCGGCCTGGACGGGTGCGGCCCGGTCGCTGTTCGCGCGCGACCTGTCGGTGCGGCTGGTCGTGCGTCTGCGTCCGGGGTCGGAAGCCCGCGGCCTCGACGATCCGCCGCCGGGCTGGCGCGACCGCGAGCGCTTCGCCCGTACCATCGGGCAGGCCAACCTGTCGAACATCCAGCGCGGCCCCTTCCAGGCCGCCACGCTGGGCTATCACATCGACGGGGCGCTGGAAGGCCGCGGGCTGATGCGCGAGGCGCTGGAGCTGACCATGGCGTATGCGTTCGGCCCGCTGGGGCTGAACCGGGTCATGGCCAACTACATTCCGGGCAACGACCGGTCGGCCAGCCTGCTCGGCCGGCTCGGCTTCGTCGAAGAAGGCTATGCCTGCAACTATCTCTTCATCGACGACGCCTGGCGCGACCATGTGCTGACCGCCTGCGTCAATCCGCGGCCGCGCGACCCGCGCGCCACGCCGGTCGGAACGGCGGCCAAGACCGCCCCGCCCACTCGAACCCGGCGGTTCGTGCCCAGCCGCCTGCTCGACCCCTTCGGCTGACGGGGTCGCCGGGCACCGCTGCCGCCCAACGGCTGCCCACGCCTTTCCTCCGGCGACCGGCCCGGATATAAGCGGGGCGCCGGACCGCCCGGCCAAGACGACGCGGCCGCCGCTCGACCGCCGGCCCACCCGCCGCCATCGCGACCTTCTTCTCGCAACCGACCGCACCCCCGGGAACGGCATGCCCAAGCGCGACGATCTGAAGACCATCTGCATCATCGGTGCCGGGCCGATCATCATCGGCCAGGCCTGCGAGTTCGACTATTCCGGCACACAGGCGTGCAAGGCGCTGCGGGCGGAGGGCTACCGCGTCGTCCTGATCAACTCCAACCCGGCCACCATCATGACCGATCCGGAGATGGCCGACGCCACCTATGTCGAGCCGATCACGCCGGAGATGGTGACACGCGTCCTGGAAGCGGAACGGCCTTGCGCCGTGCTGCCCACCATGGGCGGCCAGACGGCGCTGAACGTCGCCATGGCGCTCGACCGCCCGGCACCGGACGGCGGCCCGAGCGTGCTGCAGTCGCTGGGCATCGAGCTGATCGGCGCGCGCCGCGACGTCATCGCCAAGGCGGAAGACCGCCAGCTCTTCCGCGACGCCATGGCCAAGATCGGGTTGGAATCCCCCCGCTCGCGCGTCGTCCACGACCTGGACGCGGCGGTGGCCGCCCTCGACGCCATCGGGCTGCCGGCGATCATCCGCCCCAGCTTCACGCTTGGCGGCACCGGCGGCGGCATCGCCTACAACCGCCAGGAGTTCGAGGAAATCGTGCGCGGCGGCCTGCGCGCCAGCCCGGTACACGAGGTGCTGATCGAGGAGTCGGTGCTCGGCTGGAAGGAGTACGAGATGGAGGTGGTCCGCGACCGCGCGGACAATTGCATCATCATCTGCGCCATCGAGAACGTCGACCCGATGGGCGTGCATACCGGCGACAGCATCACCGTCGCCCCGGCGCTGACGCTGACCGACAAGGAATACCAGGTCATGCGCAACGCCTCGATCGCGGTGTTGCGCGAGATCGGGGTGGATACCGGCGGTTCCAACGTCCAGTTCGCGGTGGACCCGGCGACCGGCCGCCTGGTGGTGATCGAGATGAATCCGCGGGTCTCGCGCTCCTCCGCGCTCGCCTCGAAGGCCACCGGCTTCCCGATCGCCAAGATCGCCGCCAAGCTGGCCGTCGGCTACACGCTGGACGAGCTGGACAACGACATCACCGGCGTGACGCCGGCCAGCTTCGAGCCGACCATCGACTACGTCGTCACCAAGATCCCGCGCTTCACCTTCGAGAAATTCCCAGGCGCCGACCGCACGCTGACCACCTCCATGAAGTCGGTGGGCGAGGCCATGGCCATCGGCCGCAGCTTTCAAGAGAGCCTGCAAAAGGCCCTGCGCTCGCTAGAGACGGGCCTGACCGGCCTCGACGAGATGGACATTCCGGGCGTGCTGGCGGAACCCGGCGGCAAGCCCGACCTGGACGCCGTGCGCGCCAGCCTGTCCTATCCGACGCCGGAGCGGCTGCTCCTGATCGCCCAGGCGTTCCGCCACGGCATGAGCCTGGAGGAAGTGCAGGCGGCGACCCGCTACGACCCCTGGTTTCTCGAACAGATCGCCGAACTGGTGGCGGCGGAAGACGCGGTACGCGCCGCGGGTCTGCCGGAGGATGCGTCCGCCCTCGCCCGGCTCAAGCGCCAAGGCTTCTCCGACGCCCGGCTGGCCGCACTGGCCGGGGTGAAGGAGAGCGCGGTGGCCGCGCGCCGCGCGGCCCACGCCATTCATCCGGTGTTCAAGCGGGTCGACACCTGTGCCGCGGAGTTCGCCAGCCGCACCCCTTACCTCTACTCGACCTACGAGGACCGCGACGGCGAGGACGAGAGCGAGCCGGACGACCGCGAGAAGATCATCATCCTCGGCGGCGGGCCGAACCGCATCGGCCAGGGGATCGAGTTCGACTATTGCTGCGTGCACGCCACCTACGCGCTGAAGGAGGCCGGGTTCCAGACCATCATGGTCAACTGCAACCCGGAGACGGTGTCGACCGACTACGACACCGCCGACCGGCTCTATTTCGAGCCGCTGACGACGGAAGACGTGCTGGCGCTGATCCGCACCGAGCAGGCCGCCGGCCGCCTGGTCGGGGTGATCGTCCAGTTCGGCGGGCAGACGCCGCTGAAGCTGGCCCGCGACCTCGATGCCGCCGGCGTGCCGATCCTCGGCACCCGCCAGGACGCCATCGACCTGGCCGAGGACCGGGAGCGCTTCCGCGGCTTCCTGGAGCGCCTGGGCTTGCTGCAGCCGGCCAGCGGCAGCGCCCGGTCGGCCGGCGATGCCGAAGAGATCGCCCAGCGCATCGGCTATCCGGTGATGCTGCGGCCGTCCTATGTGCTGGGCGGCCGGGCGATGGAGATCGTCTACGACACCGACGCGCTGCGCCGCTACATCGCCAACGCGGTCGAGGTCTCCGGCAGCAACCCGGTGCTGATCGACCGCTATCTGCAGGACGCCGTGGAGGTCGATGTTGATGCCGTGTGCGACGGCGAGCAGGTCTATGTCGCCGGCATCATGGAGCATATCGAGGCGGCCGGCATCCATTCCGGCGACAGCGCGTGCACGCTGCCGCCCTACTCGCTGCCGGCGGAGATCGTCCAGGAGATCGGCCGGCAGACCGAGCGGCTGGCCCGGGCGCTGGACGTCGTCGGCCTGATGAACGTGCAGTTCGCGGTGAAGGACGGCGCGGTCTATGTGCTGGAGGTCAACCCGCGCGCCAGCCGCACCGTGCCCTTCGTCGCCAAGGCCACCGGCACGCCGATCGCCAAGGTCGCGGCGCGCGTGATGGCCGGTGCACGCCTGGGCGATTTCACGCTGGCCGGCGCCACCCCGCCGCACACCGCGGTGAAGGAGGCGGTGTTCCCCTTCGCCCGCTTCCCCGGGGTCGACACGCTGTTGGGGCCGGAGATGAAGTCGACCGGCGAGGTGATGGGCATCGACCGCGATTTCGGCCGAGCCTTCGCCAAGTCGCAGCTCGGCGCCGGGGCGGTGCTGCCGCAGGCGGGCAGCGTCTTCATCTCCGTGCGCGATCCCGACAAGCCGGCGGTGGTTCCGCTGGCCCAGCGGCTGATCGCGCTCGGCTTCAGCGTGCTGGCGACGCGGGGCACCGCGGCCCTCTTGGAAGAGGCCGGGGTGGCGGTCACGGTGGTCAACAAGGTCTTGGAAGGAAAGCCCGATATCGTCGACAGCATGGTCGACGACGCGGTCCAGCTCGTCTTCAACACGACCGAGGGGACCCGGGCGATCATCGACAGCCAATCGCTGCGCCGCACCGCCTTGATGCACCAGATCCCCTACTCCACGACGCTCGCCGGCGCCAAGGCGGCGGTGGAGGCGATCGTGGCCGCACAAGCCGGCCGTCTTGAAGTCGTGCCGCTGCAGTCCTACCTTGGACGGAGTTTTTGAACGGGTCGATCTCCCGGCCGGTGCTGGCCGAGGGTCGGCGACCAGGGTCGACTAGAGGGCATTGACCCGGGCCTCTCGGCACAGCCGGCGCACGCTTGGCCGGCAAGGGGGCGGCGTCCGCCCCGACAAGGCGGATCACCGGTACCAGAAAACAGCTTCAAGAGGGACGGAACCGATATGGACAAGGCGCCGATGACGGCGGCCGGGTACGATCGCTTGCTCGAAGAGCTAAGGCATTTGAAGACGGTCGAGCGGCCCACAGTGATCAAGGCAATCGCCGAGGCGCGCGAGCACGGCGACCTCTCCGAGAACGCCGAGTACCACGCCGCGCGGGAACGTCAGAGCTTCATCGAAGGTCGGGTGATCGAGCTGGAAGACTGGATCGCCCGGGCGGAGGTGATCGACACTTCCAAGCTGTCCGGCGACACGGTGAAGTTCGGCGCGACGGTGACGCTGGCCGACGAGGAAAGCGACGAGCACAGCACCTACCAGATCGTCGGCGCGACGGAGAGCGACATCGCCGGCGGCCGCCTGTCCATCACCGCACCGCTCGCGCGTACGCTGATCGGCAAGGCCGTCGGCGATGTGGTGGAGGTCACCACGCCCAACGGCTCGCGCTCCTACGAGATCGTCGAGGTCGCCTTCGGCTGACCGGGCAAGGGCGCGCCCACCACCCCGGGCCGCCGGGTTGACGGTCGCTTCAAGTTCGTCTTAGCCTCCGGCCGATTCTTCAACGAAATCACAGGGTCTGGTGGTGGGCGAGCGCTTTGTCCGCATGGCGGGCGCGCTGGGGTGCGGGTGTGCCGCGCTGCTGGCGTCGGCCCTTCTGGCGACGACCCTTCTGGCGACGACGGCCGTCGGGGCTCCGGCGGCCGATGGGGCGATTGCGCCACCGGCTTTCCGCCCGCCGCTCAGCGATGCCTGCCGCGGCTATGCGGTGCCGGACGACGAGGTCGCCGCCGTACCCGCGGAAGACGCCGCGCCCGCTGGTTGGCCCGGCTGGGACGCGGACGCCGACGGCGTCTTCACCCTGGCCGTCTTCGGCGACAGCCTGGCCGACGGCTATTGGGGCGGCGTCTACCGGGCGCTGGCCCGCCAGGATCGCTTCGAGATCCTGCGCCATGCCCGCAACGCCACCGGCCTGTCCCGCTCCGACTACTTCGATTGGCTGACGGCGCTGGAGGAGCATCTGGCCACCGCGCCCATCGATGCGGCGTTGATCTCCATGGGCGCCAACGACCATCAGTCGATCTATCTCGGCGACCGCGCCTATCTGCACTACGGCCATGACGGCTGGGACGAGGCCTACCGGGCGCGCGTCCTGGCGATGATGTCCCGGCTGGAAGACGCCGGCATCCCGACCTTCTGGGTCGGCCTGCCGGTGGTGCGCGACGACACCCGCGTGGAGGCGGCGCGTCGGCTCAACCGCCTCTACGCCGACGCGGCGGAGGAGGCGGGCGCCACCTTCATTCCCTTGTGGACGTTGACGGCCGGCGAGAGCGGCGACTTCGCCTCCTACCTGCCGGACGAAGACGGGCGATCGCGTCGCATGCGCGCCGACGACGGGATCCATTTCACCAGCCGCGGCTACTCCATGATTGCGGACCATCTGATGGCCATCATGGATGCGGAGCTGTCGCTGTTCGACCCGGCGACCGTTCCGTGATCGGCTGGCGGCGGCTGGGGCGCGTCGCCGCCCTGACCCTGGCCCTGGCCGCGCTGCCGCTGGCCGGCTGCGGCGGTGCGCCCAGCACCGGCACCGCCGCCGGCGCGCGCGCTGCCCCCGCCACGGCCCCCACCACCGCGCCGGCAACCGCCCCCGCGGCGACGCGGGCCGCTGCCGGGTCGGCAACATTGGCGCCGCTCTACCGCCAGCTCGCCGCCCTGGAGGCGGGGCAGCGCCGCGATCCCGTCGTGATCCTCCAGTTCGGCGACAGCCACACCGCCGGGGACAGCTTCTCCGGCCGGCTGCGCGAACGCTTCCAGGCGCGGTTCGGGGCCGCGGGGCGCGGCGCGCTGCCGCCGGGCGTGCCCTTCGACTACTACCGACCGACCCTGGTCTCGGTGGACCAGAGCGGCGACTGGACCGTCGCCAACAGCCTGCGGACCGATGCCGGCGGCCTGTTCGGCATCAGCGGGTTCCGGACCACCGGCGACGACCCCGACGCCTCCATGACGCTAGCGAGCGACGAGGCCGGCGGCTTCGACCGGGCGGAGGTCGTGGTGGTGAACCGGCCCGGCGGCGGCACGCTGGAGGTCGCCGTGGACGGCCGGCCGGTCCACACGCTGGCGACCGACGGCGCGACCGCGCGGGCGGCCCGCCTCGACCTGCCGGTCGATCCCGGCAGCCGCACGCTGACCCTGCGGCCGGCCGGCGACGGCCCGGTGTCGATCCTCGGCTGGGGCATCCAGCGCAACGCCCCGGGCATCGTCTATGACAGCCACGGCATCGTCGCCAGCACCGTCGCCATCATGGACCGGTGGGAGCCCGCCACCGTCGCCTGGGAGATCGCCCATCGCGACCCGGCGCTGATCGTGCTGGCCTACGGCACCAACGAAGGCTTCGACGACACGCTGGAGGCGTCGGCCTATGCCAACCGCTTCGCCGCCCGCCTGGTGGCCTTGCGCGCCGCGGCACCGAACGCCGCGCTGCTGGTCGTCGGGCCGCCCGACGCCAACCGCCTGCCGCGGGGGTGCGACCGAGACGGCGCCGCGTGTGCGCCGACGGGCGCGGACGCCGGACAATGCCGCTGGACCCCGCCATCCAACCTCGCCGTCGTGCGCGATCTGCAGCGCCAGGCATCGGCCCGCCAGGGTGCGTATTTCTGGGACTGGTCGACGGTCATGGGCGGCGCCTGCGGCACGCATCGCTGGACCACCGCCAACCCGCCGCTGGCCCATGGCGACCACGTGCATCTGCGCAGCGAGGGCTACCGGATCAGCGCCGACGCCCTGTTCGATGCGCTGATGGACGGCTATGCCGGCTTCCGCGCCGGCGGCGGCGTGGCGGAGCAACCGCTGTAGGCAGAATGGACATTCATCGCCTCAACCTGTTGAAGCCCTCCCCCTTGATGGGGGAGGGTTGGGTGGGGGTGGTCATGCCGGGATCGAACCGGCGCCTACACCCCCTCCCGATCCCTCCCCCATCAAGGGGGAGGGACTCCTGAGAGTCGATCGAACCGAGCGCTGATCCTCGCTCCTCCCGGCGGCGCTTCCGCCTGCCGCGCCGGCCGGATACCGACCCCCGTATGCTGTTCCCGACCCTCGACTTTGCGCTGTTCTTCCTGGTGGTGTTCGCCGCAGCCTGGGCGCTGGCCGACCGGGCGGCACAGCGCAAGGCGTTCCTGGTCGCCGCGTCCTACGTCTTCTACGGCTATTGGGACTGGCGCTTCTGCCTGCTGCTGCTGGCCTCGTCGCTTCTCAACTACACCGCCGGGCGGCTGATCGACGGCACGCCGGATCCCCGGCGGCGGCGCCTGATCGTCGGCCTGGCCGTGGCGGCCAACCTGGCGATCCTCGGCTTCTTCAAGTATTTCGGCTTCTTCGTCGCATCCTTGAACGACCTGATGTTCGCGGTCGGGCTGGAGCGCGAGTTGCCGTTCCTGGAGATCATCCTGCCGGTCGGCATCTCGTTCTTCACGTTCCAGGGCATCTCCTACGTCGTCGACGTCCATCGCGGGCATGTCCGGGCATCGCGCTCGCTGCTCGACCTGTTGCTCTACATCTCCTTCTTCCCCCAGCTCGTCGCCGGACCCATCGTCCGCGCCTCGCTGTTCCTGCCGCAGATCGAGAACCGTGACGGCCGGAGCGGGCCGAGACCGGACCGCGTGCTGGCCGCCACCGGACTGCTGCTGATCACCGTCGGCCTGTTCAAGAAGGTGATCCTGGCCAACTACCTGGCCACCGAGATGGTCGACGAGGTTTTTTTCGACCCTTACTTCTACGGGTCGCTGGATCTGGTGCTGGCGATCTGGGGCTACACTCTCCAGATCTATTGCGACTTCAGCGCCTATAGCGACATCGCGATCGGCGTGGCGGCGCTGCTCGGCTACCGCTTTCAGCGCAATTTCGACCAGCCCTACCGGTCTCAGTCGGTGCGCGAGTTCTGGCGGCGCTGGCACATCTCGCTGTCCACCTGGCTGCGCGACTATGTCTACGTCCCGCTCGGCGGCAACCGCGCCGGCCCGGGCAAGACGCAGCGCAACCTGATGGCGACCATGGTGCTGGGCGGCCTATGGCACGGCGCGGCCTGGAACTTCGTGCTGTGGGGCGCCCTGCACGGCCTGGCGATGGTGGCGGAGCATCGCTTCGGCTGGGACCGGCCGGCCCGCGCCTGGTGGCGGCAGGCACTCGCCATCGTCCTCGTCTTCCACTTCGTCTGCCTGACCTTCATCCTCTTCCGGGCGGAGACGATGGAGATCGCCGGGGCCTATTTCGCCGGCTTCCTGCGCGTCGACCAACCGGCCGAATTCCTCACGCCGTTCATCGCCGGCCTGCTGATCATCGGCCTTGCCCTGCACTTCATCCCGCGCGGGACGGGCGATTTCGTCGCGCGCGGCTTCGCGCGGCTGCCGATGCCGGTGCAGGGCGCGGCCGTCGGTGTGGCGATCCTGGCGATCGATGCCTGGGGACCGGACGGCGTCGCCCCCTTCATCTATTTCCAGTTCTGACGGGGGCGCGCCCATGACCGATCCCAAGCCCCCGGGACCCGCCGGCACCGCCCCCTTCCGCCGCCATGCGGCGGAACTCGACCTGTTCGCCGGGCAGGCCACCATGCCGGCCGCCCGCCTGGTCGGCATCCTGGCCATCGCCGCGGGCCTCGCCGCCCTGGTCAATGCCGAGGCGCTGTCCGTCTGGGCGATCGACCTGCCGCTCTGGTTGGGACCGGTCCGCACCGGCATCGTCGCCGCCACCCAAGCCTGGGCCGACGCCACGGCCGCCGCCGGCCTCCACACCCCCTACGACGCCGCGCGCGACCTGTTCCGCCAGTTCCAGGACTGGCGGCCGGGCGAGTGATGCATCACGAGAATGGAGCGCGGGTCCCGCCGAGCGACGATCGCCTAGATCAACCTTCGTTCAGATGGAATCGTCTGAACGAAGGTTGATCTAATTCAAAGTGTTAGAGCATCTTACCTGCGTCCATTCGGACGCAGGATGCTCTAGCCGTCGAGTTCGCCAAACAGATCGCCGAGTTCGACCTCAAGCGCGGCCGCGAGCGCTTGGGCAACGGCCAGCGATAGCGATCCGCCGCCCTTCTCGATCTCGGACATCATCGCTGGGCTGATGCCGGCGACCTCTGCCAGGGCCCGCTGCGTCAGACCGCGGTACTCGCGCCAGACGGCGACCGGGTTCTCGCCCATGACGGTCCGGTGCACAACCTCCCCGGGGATGCGCCGGTCGTGACGGTGCTGCGCGAGCGCAGCGAGATCCTCCGCGTCCTCAAGACGCTCCATCAGCGCGTCGTACTCTGCACGCGTGAGGGTCACGGTATCAGGGTCGGTCATAGATCGAGCTTCTTGTCCCGATGGCGACAATCACCATCGTATCGCCGTCGATCTCGAAGATCACGCGGTGGTTGCCCACCCGCAGCCGGAACCCGTCCGACCCCTTCAGCGCCGTCACGTTGTTTTGCAGGCTCGCCGGATCGGCGGCGTACTGAAGGATCTTGGCGATGAGGCGCGCCTTTACAGGGCCGATCCGTCTAAGCTGTTTGCGAGCCGTCGCTGTGTAGTCAACGCGCATCCGTGCCGTCTCCCCGACGGATGCTCACAAGCTGAAGGCTTCAGGGCAAGCGTCTGCGCATACAGTCCCCGCTCCTATCGCAACAGCGTCAGGGCCACCACCAGCGGGTCGACGCCGAACAGCCAGACATGGGCGCCGGCGACGAACAGTCCATAGCCGGCGAGCCCGGCGGCGAGCCCGGCCAGCGTCGCCCGGTCGCCGCGGCAGGCGGCGCGCCCTCGGGCCAGCGCCCAGAATGGCAGGTTCGACGTCCCGGCCGCGGCCGTCGCCCAAGCCTCCGGCCCCATTTCCCGGCAGCGGCGGCGGTCCAGCATGACGGTGCCGACCAGCGCGAAGACCGCCGATCCGCCGAACAGGATCAGCGACACCAGATCGCCATTGGGCGGCAAATGCACCAGCGCCCACAGCGCGAAACCCCACAAGATGGGATGGCGGGTGACCGCCAGGATCCCCGCCCGTGCGCTCCCATCTGACCGCCGGATGCTGACCGATAGCGGGTTCGCCGTCGCCAGGCCGGCACCCAGCAGCATCAGCGCAACCGGCATGCCCAAGACGGCGACGGCGTGCTGCCAGGGCCGCGGCGTCCACACCCCGACATAGGGCGCCTGGACCGCGGCGTGCAGCACCCAGGCGAGCAGCGCCAGCGACGCCACCGAATAGCCCGCCAGATAGGCGCGCTCCCCAACCGCCCCGACCAGCCGGCGCCGCACCGGCGGCCGCGTCGGCAGGACATGCGCCGCCAGGAACACCGCCAACGCCACGAGAAACGCGCTCATCGCGTCAGGGGCCGGCGGCCGCGTCGACCCGCCCTCGGAACAGCATCGGCCCGTAGACCAGCACGAAGGCGACGAACGCACCGGCCCACACCGCCGAAGCGAGGGCGAGCGCCGTGGCATACCCGACCGGCAGCAAAGGCGCGGCCACGCGCAGCGCGGCGCCGACGATCACCAGCCCATAGATCAGGGTCGTCCCCGGCCCAGCGACCAGCGGCCGGCCGGTATGGCCCAGGCAGGCCCGGGTCATCACGGCCAGCGTCATGGTGCCGATGGCCCCGGCCGTCAGCGCGTGCAGCGTGTTGAGCGGCAGCCCGCCGGGCACCAGCCGCGCCAGCCCCATCAGCGCCAGCCCGACCGCCAGCCACAGGAACCCGATGTGCAGGACGATCAGTAGCGGTGCGGCGACCACCCGTACCCCACGCCAGCGCGCCAGGCGCGCGGCATTGGCGACCCCGGCCAGCACCAGGGTGGCGCCAGTGACCGCGCCGTCCGGCCGGACGACCCAGAGCGCCAGCGCCACCACGGTGACGCCCAAGGTGACCGCGTCGAACCGGCCGAACGCCGCGGGCAGGTTCTGCGACCCGCGCCGCGTCAGGACGTTGCGGGTGAAGTTCGGCACGATCCGCCCACCGATCAGAGCGATCAGCAGCGCCAGGACGGCAATGCCCAGCCGCGGTCCCAGATCGCCGATGCCGATAGCCAGCCGCTCCACATGGGCGATGGCATTGGCCATGGCGAACAGCGTGATCAGTGCGCAGATCGGCAGATTGCGCCGGTTCCCGGCGGCGGCCACCTCCCGCCACGCCACCGCCGCCAGCGCGATCAGGAACACGCAGTCGACGACCGCCACGGTCAGGTCGCCCAGCATCGCCGGCATCAGTCCGGCGACGCGCCCCAGCACCCACAGCACCCACAGGCCCGCCAGCGGCCAGCCGGCGACCGGTGCCCGGTCCGTCCAGGAGGGAACCGCGGTCAGCAGGAAGCCGGCCAGGACCGCGCCCGTGTAGCCGAAGATCATCTCCCGGACATGCCAGGCGAAGGGGTCGACCCCCGGCGGCAGCGCCCAGTGCCCGGCCATCACGCCGGACCAGGCGACGACCGTGACCACGGCCCAGAGGGCGGCCGACAGGAAGAACGGGCGGAACCCGTAGGAGAACAGTGCGCCGGCCGCCCGGCGCGGCGCCAACGCGGCATCGACGTTCATGCACACCCTCCCGCGACCCAAGCCGGCGGCTGACAACCCCGCCCCTACCGGCGCCGCGCGTCCGCCGGCAGGCCTTGAGCCTCGACGAAGCGGCGCATGGCGTCCAGGGTCTCCGCGCTGACGTGATGCTCGACCCCTTCGGCGTCGATCTCCGCGGTCTCCCGGCTGACGCCGATCGCCAACAGGAAGTCGCGCACCGTCCGGTGCCGGGCGCGCGACGCCTTGGCCATGGCCTCGCCTTCCGCGGTCAGGAAGATCGACCGGTAGGGCAGGCTCGCCACCAGCCCCTCCGCCGCCAGCCGCTTGATCGTCTTATTGACGGTCGCCTGGCTGACGCCGAGCCGCGCCGCCAGATCGACCGCGCGCGCCTCGCCGGTATTGGCGATCAGATCGTCGATCAGCTCGACATAGTCCTCGGCCACCTCGATCTGGTGCGCCTCACGCACCGCCGAGAACCGGGCCGCCTGCCGATCGATGGTCGGCAATGCCATCGCGTTTCCTCACTCGGTTCAATCGACATGTGCCGCCACAGCCGTTTGCAGCCCTCCCCCTCGATGGGGGAGGGTTGGGTGGGGGTGATCGTGTCAGTAGAAGAGATGACTGAGGGCGTGCCCTTTCGATGGTGCCCTCGGACGGGCGCGGACGTGGCGGCGCGAGAGGGCAACCACGGCGGCATCACCCCCACCCGAACCCTCCCCCATCAAGGGGGGAGGGGCTTTTGAAACGCCGTCCCTCTTCTCATCGACCATCAGAACCCGACCGTACTTCGGCGGCGACGCTGCCGCGGCTCTTGACTCGGCCTCTGCCTACCACGGTTTCACGGGTCTGACCTAATTTTAGCCTTGGCTAAATTCTGCGGCTGGGGTATCACTATGCGGGCGATGGCACACTGTGCCGACGATGGCAAAGGTCGATGCCCAGGCGCAGCGGCTGATGACGACGCGAAGAGGACCGGGTTGATGGGCGATCACGGGACAGCAGGCCGGCCGGCGCTCGGCCGCCGGGCGATGATGGCGCTGGCCGGCGCCGCGCTGGCGACCGCCGGTGCGCTTGCCACGCCGACGCCGGCCCAGGCTGAAGAGGCGCTCGCCGTCGTCGCCACGACCGGCATGATCGCCGACGCCGCCCACCAGGTCGCCGGCGACCGCGCCGAGGTCACGGCGCTGATGGGCCCGGGCGTCGACCCGCATGCCTACCGCCAGACCCGCAGCGACATCGCCCGGATGCTCGACGCCGACCTGGTGCTGTGGCACGGCCTCTATCTCGAAGCGCAGATGGAGGCGTTCTTCCACGACCTGGAAGACAGCCAGACGGTGGTCGCCGTCGGCGAGGCGGTGTCGGAGAACCAGCGCCTCGGCCACGACGACTATGAGGGCCGCTACGACCCGCATGTCTGGATGAACCCCAATCTTTGGTCGACCGTGGTGGTCGCCGTGCGCGACGCGCTGATCGCCGTGGACCCGGCCGGAGAGGAGACCTATCGGTCCAACGCGGCCGACCATCTCGACGAGATCGCCGACCTCGCCGTCTATGCCCAGCAGGTCCTCGCCTCCGTCCCGGCGGAACAGCGCATGCTGGTGACGGCGCATGACGCCTTCAACTATTTCGGCGCGACCTACGGGTTCGAGGTGCTGGGCATCCAAGGCATCTCCACCGAATCGGAGGCCGGGTTGCGGCGCATCGAGGAGCTGGTCGACCTGCTGGTCGACCGCCAGGTGCAGGCCGTGTTCGTGGAGACCTCGGTGTCCGACCGCAACATCCGCGCCCTGATCGAAGGGGCGGCGGCGGCCGGGCACACGGTGACCATCGGCGGCGAGCTGTTCTCCGACGCCATGGGTCCCCCCGGCACCTACGAAGGCACCTATGTCGGCATGATCGACCACAACGCGACGGTGATCACCACCGCGCTGGGTGGCGAGGCACCGGAACGCGGCATGCAGGACCTGCTGATGGAGTCCATGTGATGGCATTGCCGCTTGACGGACCGGGTCTGCAGGAACCCGTCCTGATCGCCCGGGCCGGCGACCTCGTCGGCCTCGGCGGATCGGACAGTCCGCTGCTGGTGCGCGGCCTCACCGTCTCCTACGGACGCAAGCCGGCCGTCTTCTCCGTCGATGCGGAGATGCCCGCCGGCAGCATGACGGCGATCATCGGCCCCAACGGCGCCGGCAAGTCGACGCTGTTGAAGGGCGCGCTCGGCATCGTGCCGCGGCTGTCGGGCGAGATCCGGGTGTTCGGCCAGCCCTTCGCCGCGGCGCGCCATCGCGTCGCCTATGTGCCGCAACGCGCCGGCGTGGACTGGGATTTCCCGGCGCGGGTGATCGACGTCGTGCTGATGGGCCTCTACCGCGAGATCGGCCCCTTGCGCTTCGCCGGCCGGCGCCATCGCCAGACGGCGCTGGCGTGCCTGGAGCGGGTCGGCATGGCCGATTTCGCGATGCGCCAGATCGGCCAGCTCTCCGGCGGCCAGCAGCAGCGCGTCTTCCTGGCCCGCGCGCTGGCCCAGAACGCCGATCTCTACCTCTTGGACGAGCCCTTCGCCGGCGTCGATGCGGCGACGGAACGGGCGATCGTCGGCGTTCTGCAGGCGCTCAAGGACGATCGCAAGACGGTGGTCTGCGTGCATCACGACCTGTCGACGGTCACCGACTATTTCGACCGGGTGCTGCTGATCAATCTGCGCAAGGTCGCCGAGGGGCCGGTCGGTGAGGCATTCACCGCGGAAGCCCTTCAGGCGACCTATGGCGGGCGGCTGTCGCGCGATCACATCGAGGATCTCGCGCTGGCCGGCTGAGCCGGCCCCATGCCCATCGGATCGGACACAGGTCTCATGGCGGCCGAGGTTGGCCTGTTCCTTGACGCGCTGGCGCTGCGGGCGGGCTACAATTCCGCCCTCGTCGCGGTCGGCGCGGCACTGTTGGGCATCGCCGCCGGCGGCTCCGGGGCCTTCATCTTCCTGCGCAAGCGCGCACTGGTCTCCGACGCGGTCAGCCACGCCACCCTGCCCGGCGTCGGCCTTGCCTTCATCGCCATGGTGGCGCTGGGCGGCGACGGGCGCTGGCTGCCCGGCCTGTTGATCGGCTCCGCCCTGTCGGCCGCCATCGGCCTGGTGATCGTGGAATGGATGGCGCGCGCCACCCGGCTGTCGGAAGACGCGGCGATCGGCGCGGTCCTGTCGGTGTTCTTCGGCCTCGGCATCGTCCTCTTGACGATCATCCAGACGCTGTCGTCCGGCCGACAGGCAGGGCTGGAGAGCTTCCTGCTCGGCGCCACGGCCGGCATGTTGCTGAGCGAGGCGTACACCATCGCCGCGGCCGGCCTGGTGGCCGCGCTGATCGTGCTGGCGATGCGCCGGCAGATGACCCTGGTCGCCTTCGATCCCGACTATGCGGCGACGCAGGGCGTCGATATCCGCCGGACCGACCTGACGATGATGGCGCTGGCGCTGATCGTCACCGTCATCGGCCTCAAGGTGGTCGGGCTGATCCTGATCGTCGCGCTGTTGATCATTCCGCCGGCGGCGGCGCGCTTCTGGACCGATCGGGTCGATCGGCTGATCGCGCTGGCGGCGCTGTTCGGTGGGCTCGCCGGCTATATCGGGGCGGCACTGTCGTCGGCCTTCGCCGCCTTGCCGACCGGGCCGATCATCGTGCTGGTCGCGTTTGCGCTGTTCCTGGCATCGCTGTTGGGCTCGCCGTTGCGCGGGGTGCTGGCGGCGGCGCTGAACGGCCTCAGCTTCCGCCGCCGCGTGCATCGCCGCCAGGGACTGCTGGCGCTAGCGCGGGGCGAGGCGATCTATGACGGGTTCACGCTCGCGGTGCTGCGCCAGGCCGGCCTGATCCGCCGCGACGGGGTGGCGACGCTGGCCGGCCGCGCCGCCGCCGCCGCCGCGGTGCGCGACGAGGCGCGCTGGGATGCCGCCCACGACCTCGCCGCCCACAACCTCGCCGAGGACGAGCGCGTCCTGGAACGCTATGACGGCCTGACGCCGATCGAGGAGGTCATGACGGCCGACCAGATCGCCGAACTCGACCGCCGGCTGGCGCGGCTGGAGGCCGCCCGGCCGGAGGTGTCCGGCTGATGGGTGCCGACTTCGTCCAGCTCAGCCTGACGCCGATCGTCATCGGCACGCTGGCCTGCATCGCCTGCGCGCTGCCGGGCAACTTCCTGCTGCTGCGCCGCCAGGCGCTGATCGGCGATGCGATCAGCCATGTCGTGCTGCCCGGCATCGTCGTCGCCTTCCTGATCACCGGCACCATCACCGCCTGGCCGATGATGCTGGGCGCGGCCGGCGCGGCGATCATTGCGGTCGGCCTGATCGAATTGATCCGCCGGCTCGGCCGGATCGAGCCCGGGGCGGCCATGGGCGTCGTCTTCACCACGCTGTTCGCCGCGGGCGTGCTGATCCTGGAGATGACCGACACGTCGGGCGTGCATCTGGATGTCGAGCACGCCTTGCACGGCAATCTGGAAAGCCTGGTGTGGTTCGATGCGACGGGCTGGGGCTCGCTGCTCGATGGCCAGGCGCTGGCCGGCCTGCCGCCCCAGGTGTTGCGCCTGGCCGTCGTCACCGCGGCCATGGCGCTGTTCATCGTCCTGCTCTGGAGGGAGCTGACGATCGCCACCTTCGATACCGTGTTCGCCCGGTCGATGGGCATTGCGACGCGGGCCGTCGGCTTCGCCCTGGTGGTGGCCACGGCGGTTGCCGCCGTCGCCGCCTTCGACGCCGTCGGGTCGATCATCGTCATTGCGATGTTCATCTGCCCGCCGGCGGCGGCCCGGCTGATGACCAACCACCTGCCCCACCAAGTCTTGTGGAGCGTCGTCTTCGCCGTGCTCTCCGCCGTCCTGGGCTATGTGCTGGCGGGCTACGGCCCCGGCTGGATCGGGCATTCGCACGCCGTCAGCGCGGCGGGCATGATCGCCACGGTGTCCGGGGCCATCCTGGCGCTCGCCTGCCTGTTCGGGCCTGAGCGCCGGCGCACCGGTCAGGCGGCCGAGGGCGCCTGACCGGTGGCGATCGGCGCGCCCTACGGCTCGGCGCGGGGCAGCGGCTCCAGCGCCGGCCAGTTCGCCTCGGCCATCTCGATCTGCCCCGGCCGGTCGCGATCGAACAGGTTCTGCGCCCGGCCCGAGACGTTCAGGTAGAGCCGGCCGTCGACGATCGCCCAGTGTTCCGGCAGGCCCGGCACCTTGTAGTTCTGCGCCGCGCCATAGGCGCAATGCCCGTCATAGGCCGGCGCATAGCTCTCAGGATCGGCGGCGAAGCGGTCCCGGTTCTCCGAGCTGGAGAACAGGAAGGTGGCACCGTTGTGCTCGTAGCTGATCGCCGGGTCGCCTGCCACCGGGCGGCTCTCGGTGAAGTAGGCGACCGGGTCGTAGCCCGAGACGGCGTAGCCGTTGTCGCCCAGGAACTGCTCGCCGGCCACCGCGGCGGCCGACATCCCCGCCCAAATCGCCGTGGCGGCGACACCGGACAGAACAAGGTTTCGGATCGACATCGCGTCAGGCTTCCTTCTCGAAGCGGATCGGGATGGGGCGCGCCGTCCGGCGGACGACGGCACCCTCACACGCCCTGCAAGATGGGGAAGCCCCGGCACACGGGCCAATCAGGCTTGCGTGAGCGGTCCGTTGGCCCGATTGAGGGGCCGCGCGCCACCGGGCCCCGGGCGGCCAGAGGGTAACGGCCATGACACAACAACCATGACACAGCGACCATGACACGGGCGGCGGCACCGGCCGGGGACAATCTGCGCCTCGCCGTGATCGTCATCGTCGCCACGGTGCTGGGCCTGTCGCTCGGCGACGCGTTGATCAAGCAGACCAGCGCGTCGCTGGTGCTGTGGCAGATCTTCGTGCTGCGCTCGCTGCTGGCGATCCCGGTCCTGTGGGTCGTCCTGGTGCTCCGCTACCCGACAGTCTCGATCCGCCCCCGGGTTCCGGTTTGGACGGCACTGCGCAGCGCGATGCTGACGACCATGTGGATCGCCTATTACGCGGCGCTACCGCATGTCGACCTGTCGCTGGCCGCCGCCGTCTACTACACCGCGCCCATCTTCATCACGCTGTTCGCAGCACCACTGCTCGGCGAGGCGGTGGGCCGAGCCGGGTGGCTGGCCATCGCGCTGGGGTTCGCCGGCGTCGCGCTGATCCTCAAGCCGTGGGACGGCACCTTCAACCTCTACGCCCTGTTGCCGCTGGCGGCGGCGGTCCTCTACGCGCTGTCGATGATCCTGACGCGCAGCAAGTGCCGGGACGAGCATCCGCTGGTGCTGTCCGCCATCCTCAACCTGACGTTCATCCTGGCGGGGCTGCTGGCGACGGGTCTGTGGGCCGTGACCGGCGACCCGGCGGGTGCGGGATCGTTCCTGTCGGGATCCTGGGGGCCGCTGGGCACGGCGGAGATGGCGGCGCTGGTGGTCCTGACGCTGTCCATCCTGATCGGCAGCGTCGGGGCGGCGATCGCCTATCAGCTCGGCCCCCCCTCGGTCGTCGCGACCTTCGACTTCGCCTATGTCGGGTTCGCGGCGATGTGGGGGTTCCTCTTCTTCGCCGAGGCGCCGGACCGGACCGCCATCGCCGGCATGGCGCTGATCGTCGCCGCCGGCATCATCGCGGTCCGGCGGTAGGACGGCTCGCGGCCCGCAAGCCGCCCCTGCTTGGCCGACCGCGGCTTTGCGCCTTACCCCGTCGTGCCGGTGGCGCGCATATCGCCGAGGAAGCGGTCGACGGAGTTGCGCAGGCGCTCGGCCGTCTGCGAGACCTCGGCGCTGGCGTGGCGGACGCCCGTGGCCGCTTCCGTCGCCCGGCCGGCCCCGTCGCGCACCGTCTCGGTGCGGGCCTGCACGCCGTCCGATCCGCCGGCCGCCGACTGCACGGCCTGCGTGATCTCCTGCGTCGCCTGGTCCTGCACGACGACCGACTGTGCGATGGCCGACGCCGCCGCCCGCAGGTCGCCGATCGTCTCCACGACGTCGGACATGGCGGCGACCGCGCCCTCGGTGGAGCCCTGGATGCTGCGCACGCCCTCGGCGATCTGCTCGCTCGCGGCGGCGGCCTGTCCGGCCAGGGTCTTCACTTCGTTCGCGACAACCGCGAAACCGCGACCGGCCTCACCCGCCCGCGCCGCTTCGATAGTCGCATTCAGCGCCAGCAGATTGGTCTGCGCCGCGATCGTCGCGATCATCTCCACCACCTGCCCGATATGGGAGGCCGCCGCGTGCAGCTCGCGCACCGTGGCCACCGCCGACTGCGCCTTGCTCTCCGCCGTCTCGGTGGTCGCGTTGGACTCGCCGATGCGGGCGTTGATCTCGTGGACGGAGCCCGACAGATCGCTTGCCACCGACGCCGCGTTGCGCACATTGACGCCGGCATCGGCGGCCGCCTCGCTCATCTCCGCGCAGCGCTCGGCGGTATCCTCGGCGGTGGCGAGCATCGCCTCCGACGCGCTCAGCAGTTCCGTGGCGGCGCCGGCCAGGCCCTGGACCATCTCCGAGGTCTGGGTCTCGAAGGCCCGGGTCAGCCGGTCGATCTCCTCGACCCGCCGGGACTGCGCGGCATGCGCCGTCTCCTGCTCCGCCGCCAGCCGATCGGCGTCTTGGCCTGCGCTCCGGAACTGCTGAAGCGCACGCGCCAGGCGGCCGATCTCGTCGCCGCGCTCGGCGCCGACGACGTCCGCCGCCCAGTCCTTGCGGGCCAGCCGGTCGACCGTCTCGCACAGCGCCGCCAGCGGGCGTACGACGCCGCTTCGCAACAGCAATCCCGTCAGGAGGCCACCGACAATCGCTAGCACCACCATCGCGATCACGGCGGCGCCCGCCCAGGCCAGCGCGCCTTCGCGGTCCGCCCGCGCGACGTCGAACTGCCCCTCGATCGTCTGGGCCAGTGCCGTCGCCTGCTGATCAAGCGCCTCGGTTATCGCCAGATTCTCGGAGGAGGTCCCGAGCGCACGGGCGAGATCGATGGTCAGGGGGTCCAGCATGGCGGCGATCTGCCGCTCGGCATGGTCGCGCCGCCAAGCGACGAAGCCCTCTTCCAACACATCCAGCGACGCGGTCAGGCCGGCATCGTTCCCGTCGACCATGCCGCGCAGATCGGTGAAGCGCTGTTCGACGATCGGAAGCTCCGCGCGGTAGGCGTCCACGAAGCCTGAATCGCCGGACAACATGAAGCTCAAGACGTTGCGCTCGGCCCGATCGATCCCGAGAAGAAGCTCCCCGACGATCTGCTCCGCGGCGACGAGTTCATCGGCGCGCTGCTCGGTGGCGTGGAGACGTTGGGCCTGCAACAGGCCGAAACCGCCGGCAACCGCATTCGCGAAGACGACACCAGCGACCAGGACGCCGATCTTGCGGCCGATGGACCAGGTGGCGAAGGACATCTCGCCCTCTCCTCTCACAGGCCGGCCGCTTCGCGGCGGGCCAACTCCGTCAGGTTGTATTCGACCGTCACGCCGCCGAGGGGCTGCCCCCGTCCATCGGCGATCGTGAAGTTGAGCTGGGCACGCCAGGTTCCGCTGTCTTCGTGGAACTCGGCCTCGTCGATGAACACGGCGTCCGCGCCGACCGGCACCGTGTTCTGGTACTTGGCCTCGTCGCCCTGCCAGAAATCGCCGGTGACCGAGCTCATGCCGACATTGAGACCGGCGAGGTCGAAGACGAAGATCTCCGGGTAGAGCCCCAGGGAGCCGGCCTGAACGCGCAGCAGGTAACCCGACAGGGGTGCGGCGAAGATCCCGCTGATCAGCGGCTGTTCGGCCTGCTCGTGCTCTTGGCGCCATTGCTGGTCGAGGGCATCGACCTCGTCCGCGCTCAACCCCTCCGTCAGTGCGTTGCGTTGGGCGAGCGCGAGATAGGTAACGTCGGTTTCGATCCGATCACGGATCTCGCCGATCACGGTATCGTTAATGAGCCGGCTGGGATCCGGCGGCGTTGATTGTGCCTGAGCGTCATTTTGGAAATATGCCAAAATACAAATTGTCAAAACCCCCATCAAGATCTGCGATCTGCGCTTGCGTGCCACCACCCCAAGAACCTCCGGTATCTATAGGCGATCTTGATCGATCAACCTGCGACCAGGCCGAATACAGCGTTCGGTCTGCAAAGACGCCCAAAACGTAAGGGATACTAATTAATGAAACATGAAGCGGATCGGCGCTGACCGGCTCGCCCGCGCGCCGTGAGGCCGCAGTGCCGATGGCATCGGCACGCCCGCCCCCTTGCGCCGCCGGCGCGCGCGGCGCTATGTCCTGGCGGCCTCGCCCCCGCCCCTTTTCGAGAGCGCCTGACGCATGCCGGACACCGCCGGCCCGCTCGCCGGGCTTCGCGTGATCGATCTGAGCCGCATTCTCGCCGCGCCGACCTGCTCCCAGGTGCTCGGCGATCTCGGCGCCGACATCATCAAGATCGAGCGGCCGGGCGCCGGCGACGACACCCGCAAATGGGGTCCGCCCTATGTGCGCGACGCCCAGGGCGCGGAGACGACGGAGAGCGGCTACTACCTCTCCGCCAACCGCAACAAACGCTCCGTCGCCATCGACATCGCGCGGCCGGAAGGCGCGGCCCTGGTGCGTCGGATGCTGTCGTCCGCCGATGTGCTGCTGGAGAACTTCAAGGCCGGCGGGCTGGCGAAGTACGGCCTTGCCTACGACCAGCTCAAGGACGCGTTCCCCGATCTCGTCTATTGCTCGATCACCGGCTTCGGGCAGACCGGCCCGTACGCGCCGCGCGCCGGCTACGACTTCCTGGCCCAGGGGATGGGCGGGATCATGAGCCTGACCGGGGAGATCGACGGCGAGCCGATGAAGGTCGGCGTCGGCATCGCCGACGTGATGTGCGGCATGTATGCCGCCACCGCCATTCTCGCCGCGCTGCGCCACCGCGATGCGGGCGGCGGCGGCCAGGCGATCGACCTGTCGCTGTTGGACACGCAGGTCTCCTGGCTGGTCAATGCCGGGCTCTACTATCTCCTGTCCGGGGCGCCGCCGCCGCGGCTCGCCAACGGGCATCCCAACATCGTGCCCTATCAGGTGTTCCCGACCTCGGACGGGTACTTCATCCTGGCGGTCGGCAACGACGCGCAGTTCCGCCGGTTCTGCGACTTCGCCGGCCTGGGCGCGCTGGCCGACGACCCGGCCTTCGCCCGCAACGCCGACCGGGTGCGCAACCGCGATGCCCTGATCCCGCAGATCGAGGCGGTGACGGTCACCCGCCCGCGCGCGGACTGGCTCGACGCGATGGAGCGGCTGGGCGTGCCGGCCGGCCCGGTCAACGATCTCGCCCAGGTGTTCGACGACCCGCAGGTCCGCCATCGCGAGATGCGCGTCACCCTGCCCCACCCGCTGGCCGGCAGCGGCACGGTCGACCTGATCGGCAGCCCGATCCGCCTGTCGAAGACGCCGGTCTCCTATCGCCGCGCACCGCCTGTCTTGGGCCAGCATACCGACGAGGTGCTCGACGATTTCGGCATCTCCGCCGCCGAGCGCGACGCCCTGCGCCGAGACGGCATCCTTTGACGCCGACCCGATGACCACGGCCGCACAGATCATTGCCGAGCGCCTCGCGCACGCCGGCTGCCGCTTCGCCTTCGGCATCCCCGGCGGGGAGGTGCTGTCGATCCTGGACGCGCTGGGCGCGGCGGGCATCCGCTTCGTCCTGGCCAAGCACGAGAACGCCGCCGGCTTCATGGCGGAAGGCGCGTGGCACCAGACCGGCGCGCCCGGCATCCTGGTCGCCACCATCGGCCCCGGCGTCGCCAACGCGGTCAACGTCATCGCCAACGCCCATCAGGACCGCGTCCCGCTGATCGTGCTGACCGGCTGCGTCGATCCGGCGGAGGCGTACACCTACACCCACCAGGTGTTCGACCACGGCGCGCTCTTGGCGCCGATCACCAAGGCGACCATGACGGCCGCCCCCGGCGCCGTCGCCACCGTTGTCGACCGGGCGCTGATGCTGGCGCGGGAGGGCCGGCCCGGCCCGGTGCATATCGACCTGCCGATCGGCCTGGCCGATGCGGCGGAGCCGGCGCCGCCGCAGCGCCCGCGGCCCGTGCCTGCGCCGGCGGGCCCCGCCCCTGGCCCGGCGCTGGCGACGGCACGGCACTGGCTGGAGCAGGCCCGGCGGCCGCTAATCATCGCCGGGCTCGACGTCGTCACCCAAGGGGCCGAAGCCGCCGTCGCCGGCTTCGCCGCCCGCCACGGCATGCCGGTGATCACCACCTACAAGGCCAAGGGCGTGATCGACGAGGCCGCCCCGCTGGCGCTCGGCGCGGCCGGCCTGTCGCCCAAGGCCGATGCGCTGCTGCTGCCGCTGGTCGCCGCGGCGGATCTGGTGATCCTGGCGGGCTACGACCCGATCGAGATGCGCATCGGCTGGCGCGCGCCCTTCGGCGCCGACCAGCGGGTGGTTGACTTGGCGGCTGTGGCCAACACCCATGACATGCATCGCGAGTCGATCGGCTTCGTCGGCGACATCGCCGCCGGGCTGGCGGCGCTCGACGACGGCGTCGCCCTCCTCGCCGACCCCTGGCCGGACGGCGAACCGGCCGCGGTGCGGGCCGCACTCGGGGCCGCCTTTGCGCCGGAGGCCGAGGGCTGGGGTCCGGCCACGGCCTTCGCGATCGCCCGGCGCGTCCTGCCGGCGGAAACGGTGGTGACCGCCGACAGCGGCGCGCATCGCATCCTGTTGAGCCAGATCTGGACCTGCCCGGCACCGCGCCGGCTGCTGCAGTCCAGCGCGCTGTGCACCATGGGCTGCGCCCTGCCGCTGGCGCTCGGCTCGGCGCTCGCCGACCCGTCGCCGGCGCCCGCGCCGCGGCTGGTGGTGGTCGGCGATGCCGGGCTGGAGATGGTGCTGGGCGAACTCGCCACCGCGCGCGACCTCGCGCTGCCGGTCATCGTGCTGGTGATGGTGGACGAGAGCCTGGCGCTGATCGAGATGAAGCAGCGCGCCCGTCAGATGCCCAATCTCGGCGTCGACTTCGCCCCCACCGACTTCGCGACGGTGGCCCGGGCGCTGGGCGGCGAAGGCATCACGGTTGCGGACGCGGACGGACTGGAGGAGGCATTGACCACGGCGATGGCGCGGCGCGATCGCTTTACTGTGATCGCCTGTGTGATCGGTCGGCGCGCCTACGAAGGGAAATTCTGATAGTCAGTCCTCCGCCGCGGGCGGCCGCCCGGCGGTCTCAACCGGACAGCAAGGACCGCCCGGCATGAAAGAGAACCGCTTCGGGCCCGGCGTGCGCGATCCCCGCGTCGACTTCTTCCGCGGGCTGGCCTTCATCATCATCTTCATCGCCCATGTCCCGCAGAACTGGATGGGACGCTGGATCCCGGCACGCTTCGGCTTCTCCGACGCCACGGAGATGTTCGTCTTCATGTCGGGCTATGCGGCGGCGATCGCCTTCGGCGCGGTCTTCGTGCGCCGCAGCTTCCTGTTGGGCAGCGCGCGCGTCGCCTTCCGCACCTGGCAGGTCTACACGGCCCATATCACGCTGTTCTACATCATCGTCGCCGTGTCGGCCGCCGCCACCTACATGGCCAATCCAGGCTGGGGGGCGGACGGCTTCGCCTTCGAGCGGTGGGGGGCGACGGACTATATCGGCAAGCTGAACCTCTGGTACTTCTTCGACGAGACCCAGCGGGCAATCGTCGGCCTGTTCACGCTGACCTACGTTCCCAACTTCTTCGACATTCTGCCGATGTATCTGGTGCTGCTGGCGATGATGCCGATCGTCGTCGCGCTGAGCCAGATCCGGCCCTGGGCTGGACCCGCCTTCTGCCTGGCGCTGTGGCTCGTCACCTGGACCGTCGGCACCGGCCTGCCGGCGGAAGTCCGGCCGGACAGCGACCGGGTGTGGTTCTTCAACCCGTTCGGCTGGCACATCGTCTTCTTCGCCGGCTTCTGCATCCAGATGGGCTGGCTGAAGGTGCCGCCGCGCTCGGTCTGGCTGGTCGTGCTGTGCCTGGCCTTCATCGTCTTCTCGGCTTCGGTCAGCAACCGGATGTTCTATGCCGGCAACGAGACGCTGGAGGCGATCCGGGAGTTCGTCGCGCCGCTGCGCGCGAAGACAGACCAGGGGATCTTCCGCTTCCTGCATTTCCTGGCGCTGGCCTATGTCACCGTCGTCCTGCTCTACGGCCGCGAGCGGCTGTTGCTGGGCTGGCTCGGCCGGCCGATCGCCCAATGCGGGCAGCAATCGCTGCCGGTCTTCATGTTCTCCATGATCCTGTCGCGGCTGGCCGGCATGGTGCTGGACGTGGTGGGGCGCGAGATACCGTTGGTGGTGGCCGTCAACCTGGCCGGCATCGCCATCCTGATCGGCTTCGCCTATCTCCTGGGCTGGCTGAAGAGCGAGCCTTGGCGAAAGCGCCGCAGCACCGCCAGCCCAGCCGCCGCGACGACCAAGGCACCGGTGGCGAGCGCCGGCTGACGGCCGTCCCTACACCCCCTACACCACCCGCCATTGCAGCCGGCGGATCAGGTTGGCGTTGGGCAGGGGCTGAAAGCGGCGGATGTCGGGGTCCGGCCGGCCGAACAGGTAGCCCTGCACGAAGTCGCACCCACAGCTCGCCACGAAGTCCAGGGCGCGCTCGTCGTCGATCATCTCCGCCACCGTCCGGACACCGAGCTTGCCGCACAGCCCCGCCAGCGCCGACAGGAAGGCGCGGCCCTTCTGCGCCTGCAGCGCGCTCTTCACCGCTTGGCCGTCCAGCTTGATGACGTCGATATCGAGGTGGCTGAGATACTCGAAGCTCGCCGCCCCGCTGCCGAAATCGTCCAGGCAGACCTCGTGGCCGCGGCTGCGGAGCTGCTGGATCACCGCGTTCGCCATCGCCAGATCGCCGATCCGCGCGCTCTCGGTGATCTCGAACAGCAGCTTGCCGCGCGTCCAGGGATTGGCCGCCAGCAGCTTCAACAGCGGCTCCACATAGCGTTCCTGCTGCAGCGAGTGGCCGGACAGGTTGACCGCCACCTCGTAGCCGCTGCGATTGATCGGCTTGGTGCGCAACCATTCGATCACCTTGGCGGCCATGGCCAGGTCGAACGCGTGGATCAGGCCGGTTTCCTCGGCGAAGCGGATATAGCGATAAGGGCTCTCGCCATCGCCGGCATGGTCGAACCGGCACAGCGCCTCGTAGTGATGGATGCGCCCGCTGCTCAGCGAGACGATCGGCTGAAAGACGACGGAGAAACGGCCATCTGCGACGATCGACTTGAAGCTGGTGATGTCGTTGGCCGCCTCGGCGACGAAGTCGGTCAGCTTGCGCGAGACCCGGGCGAGGTCGAAACCGGCCGTCCCGCCATGGCGGAAGCGGTTGATCGCGTAGACGACGCCCTTTGCGACGTCGACGGAGTCGAGCGACGCCGCATCCTTCAGCGACACCGCGGCGACATCGGCGGTCAGGCCATGCCCCTGCGGGTCGAACTGTCGCGAGATCTCTTCGATCTGCCGCTTGATCTGGTCGATCGCCAGGCCGGTCGAATGCAGGAAACCGAAGGCACCATCCTCCATCTCCGCGACCAGGCCGCTGTCCAGCGCATTGGTCTTCAGGTAGAGGCCCAATGATGCCTGCAGGCTGGCGCGGGTGTCGGCGTGCAGCCGATCGCTGAGCGCACGGAAGTTGCGCAAGGTGATCAGCGTCAGCGCCGCCCGCTCACCGGCCGCGGGATCCAAGCGGCTGATCGCCGCACCGGCCCGATCGGCGAACGCGGCGACCGGGTCGTCGCGGCTGCCCGGCGCCGCCGGCGGTTGGGACAGCCGGAGCGCGATGAACACATGCTCGTTGATGTCGCCCAGCGCATAGCCGCTTAGCAGGACCGATACCGGCTCGCCGTCGGCGCGCTTCAGCTCGATCGGCTCGGCATCGATCCGACCGCGCTTGGCCGCGATGCGGATGAGTTGGTCGACCACCGGGGCCGCCGCGGGCATGACGAGATCCCTCAGCGGCACGCCCAGCGCGGCCGTCTCCGGCCGGCCGGTGACGGCGCCGAGGGGTCCTGCGACATGGGCGATCACGCCGGCGCGGTCGAGTTCCAGAAGGATATCGCCCCAGGAAAAGGCGAACGCGGCGAAACGGTCTCGTTCATCCTTCAACACGCGCGGACGGCCTCGTTCGGTTTCCGGTAAAGCCCCGTCGATCCGGCAACGCGGCGACTATGGCAATGCCGGCCCACACGCGACAAGCGTGCCCGCCGCCACCGGGTCTGCCGGCGCGGCACCCGAGCGCGCGACTGCGCCTCGCTTGCCTGTACCGCCGCCGGCGCTAGACTGTGTCCACGACGGCTGACAGCGGTGGCGCGCCTTGCCCGTGCCGAGCCGGGCGCGATTCGCCCATCCGCTGATCGCCGCGGCCCATCCCCGCGGTCCCATCCAGGAGCAGCATCGGTGATCATCGCAGGACAGGACACGCTGAAGACTCGGCGGACGTTGACGCTCGCCGACCGGAGCGTCGACTACTATAGCCTCGCCGCGGCGGCGGACAGCGTCGGCGATCTCTCGCGACTACCGTACTCGCTGAAGGTCCTGGCGGAAAACCTGCTGCGCTACGAGGACGGCCGCAGCGTCACCGTCGACGACATCCGCGCGCTGGCCGACTGGCTTGGCGAGCGCCGCTCGGACCGGGAGATCGCCTATCGCCCGGCCCGCGTCCTGATGCAGGACTTCACCGGCGTGCCGGCGGTCGTCGACCTGGCCGCGATGCGCCAGGCGATGATGAAGGCGGGCGGCGACCCGCGCCGCATCAACCCGCTGTCGGCGGTCGATCTGGTGATCGACCATTCGGTGATGGTCGACGAGTTCGGCAACCCGGACGCCTTCCGCCGCAATGTGGAGCGGGAGTTCGAGCGCAACCGCGAGCGCTACGAGTTCCTGCGCTGGGGACAGACGGCCTTCGACAATTTCCGGGTGGTGCCGCCGGGCACCGGCATCTGCCATCAGGTCAATGTCGAGTACCTGGCGCAGGTGGCCTGGACCGACCGCGATCAGAACGGCGCCACACTGGTCTTCCCCGACACCCTGGTCGGCACCGACAGCCACACCACCATGGTCAACGGCCTGGCCGTGCTGGGTTGGGGCGTGGGCGGCATCGAGGCGGAGGCGGCAATGCTCGGCCAGCCGGTCTCCATGCTGATCCCCGAGGTCATCGGCTTCAAGCTGACCGGACGGCTGCGCGAAGGCATGACCGCCACCGATCTGGTGCTGATGGTCACCCAGATGCTGCGTGCCCACGGCGTCGTCGGCAAGTTCGTGGAGTTCTGCGGCGACGGGCTGGCCAATCTGACGCTGGCGGACCGCGCGACCATCGCCAATATGGCGCCGGAATACGGCGCCACCTGCGGCTTCTTCCCGATCGATCGGGAAACCTTGCGCTATCTGGCGCTGACCGGCCGTGACCCCGCCCGGATCGCGCTGGTGGAGGCCTATGCCAAGGCGCAAGGGATGTGGCGCGACGAGACGACGGCGGAACCGGTGTTCACCGACCTCCTGACGCTCGACCTCGGCGATGTCGAACCGTCGCTGGCGGGACCCCGCCGGCCGCAGGACCGGGTGGCGCTGTCGCGCACCGCGGCGGCCTTCGGCGAAGAGCTGGCCGGCGGCTTCAAGGTGGCGCCGGCGGATCGGGCCAAGCGGGTGCCGGTCGCGGACAGCAACTTCGACGTCGGCCATGGCGACGTGGTGATCGCGGCGATCACCTCGTGCACCAATACCTCCAACCCCTCGGTGCTGATCGCGGCGGGCCTGGTCGCCCGCAAGGCGCGAGCCCGCGGGCTGACGGTGAAGCCGTGGGTGAAGACCTCGCTGGCGCCGGGCAGCCAGGTGGTCAGCGATTATCTGGAGGCCGCCGGCCTGCAGGAAGACCTGGATGCGCTGGGTTTCAACCTGGTGGGCTATGGCTGCACCACCTGCATCGGCAATTCCGGCCCGCTGCCCGAGGCGATCGCCGCGGCGGTGGAAACCGGCGACCTGACGGTCGCCTCGGTCCTGTCCGGCAACCGCAACTTCGAAGGCCGCATCAACCCGCATGTGAAGGCGAACTACCTCGCTTCGCCGCCCCTGGTGGTCGCCTATGCGCTGGCCGGCAGCGTCGCCATCGACATCACCACCCAGCCGCTGGGCACCGACGCCGACGGTCAGCCGGTCATGCTGGCCGATGTCTGGCCGGCCGACGACGAGATCCGCGCGATGATCGAGCAGTTCGTCACGCCGGAGATGTTCCGCAGCCGCTACGCCAATGTCTTCGAGGGCCCGGCGGAATGGCAGAGCGTCGAGGTGTCGACCGGCGAGACCTTCCAGTGGAGTGCCGGCTCCACCTATGTGAAGTACCCGCCCTTCTTCGACGACCTCGCCGGCGAGCCGACGCCGCCCAGCGACGTGACCGGCGCCCGGGCGCTGGCCCAGCTCGCCGACAGCGTCACCACCGACCACATCTCGCCCGCCGGATCGATCAAGACCGACAGCCCGGCCGGCCACTACCTGTCCGGCCACCAGGTCGCGGTGCGGGAGTTCAACAGCTACGGCGCGCGCCGCGGCAATCACGAAGTGATGATGCGCGGCACCTTCGCCAATATCCGCATCCGCAACGAGCTGGTCGCCGGGACCGAGGGCGGCATCACCCGCCATCAGCCCTCCGGCGAGGTCATGCCGATCTACGACGCCGCGATGCGCTACCAGGCGGACGGCGTGCCGCTGATCGTCATCGCCGGCAAGGAGTACGGCACCGGGTCGTCGCGCGACTGGGCGGCCAAGGGCACCCGCCTGCTCGGCGTCAAGGCGGTGGTGGCGGAGAGCTTCGAGCGCATCCACCGCTCCAACCTGGTCGGTATGGGCGTCCTGCCGCTGCAGTTCACCGAGGGGAAGACCCGCAAGGATCTTGGCCTCGACGGCACGGAGACCTTCGATCTGGCCGGGATCGGCGACGGGTTGAAGCCGCAGAGCACGGTGACGCTGACCATCCACCGCGCCGGCGGCAGCGAGACGCTCGACCTCCTGTGCCGCATCGACACGCTGGATGAGCTGGAGTACTTCCGCAACGGGGGCATCCTGCAATACGTGCTGCGCGGCATGATGGCGGAGGCCGCGTGACCGGCAAGGGGCCGGTGCGACATATCGGCTACACGCTTTCGGCGAGGCCATTTACCGACGATTCATAGCCCGCCTGTAAACAGGGTAGATGGGCGCCGGGATCGCACAGCCGGCGGCTGGAGCGCGCGGCTTTCGGGCGGCGGGCGCATCGGAACCCGGTTTACCCGAGCTTCTCATGAACGTCAGCGGCCCCATTCCGGCAAAGCGCCCCGCAACTCACCGTCCCGCCCGCCTCTTTTCACGCCCTGTCCTGGTCCGCCTGGCCGTGCTCACCCTGGTCACGGCATCGTCGCTCGCCGGCCTGCTGGCCCTGCAGCGCCATGTCGACCGGCAGTTCGACCTGGCGATCGCCGAGCGCAGCCAGGAGGCGCGCCTGACGGCGGCAGCCCGGTTCCTGGAAGATCGGGCGGCCGACCTCGCCGAAGATCTCGACCTGATGGCCGAGGACCCGCGGCTGGTCGCCGCGTTGGCGGGCGCGACCCCCGACACCGTCGAGGCGCTTTCGGCCCACTACCGGCTGCTGCTGGCCCATAATCGGGACTATGCCGCGATCCGGCTGGTCGACGGCCACGGTGTGGAGATCCTGCGGATCGATGCCGCCGAGCCGGTCGTCGACGAGAACGGGCGCGACGCACCGGCTGAGCGCCCACCCGATGGCCACGGCCGATCCGACGAGCCCGCCATCGCCGCGGCGCCCGACATCGATTTGCCCCTATCGACCGAAACGGTTTCAACCGAGCCCGCGTCCATCGAGACGGCGTCCGCCGCGCCGAAGGCCGCGGATTGGCGTGTGGAACCGGCGGCCGGCGCCGTCCCACGGGCGCACCCGCCGACGCTCGGCGCCGGGCGCCTGCTGCACCGCGGCGGGCTCGGCGTCGCCGGCGAACTGATCGTCGATCTCGATACCGATCGGCTGCTCGCCGCGTTGGGCGACCGGCTCGCGCTGGACGCGGCGCCGGCGCAGTTCGAGATCCTGCGCAACGACGGGCTGCCGCTCTACCGGTCCGGCACGGCGAACGACGGCACGGCGAACGACGGCATGGGCGACGCGCTGACCTCAGCCTTCGCTGGTGCTACGCACTACCGGCTGCGCGATCGCATCGGCGCGGATACGTCGGGCTCCTTCCAGATCGACGGCGATCTTGTCGGATTCCACCGGATCCCCATCGGCCAATGGCTTGCAGCGACCTCCGGCAGCGCGGCCGGGCTCTGGCAGGCCGGCGGCGCCCTGGGGACGGAGTGGATCCTGACGACCCGGGAGGCGGCCGGAACCTGGTTCGGGCCGGGGTCACAGATGACCCATAGCACCGGCCTCGCCATCGTCGGACTGACGCTGACCGGCCTCCTGGTGATCAACGGTTTCGTCGCGGTGCGCCTGGCCGACCGCCAGAGCCTGGTCGGCCGGCTGACGGCCCGCGACCGCCAGTTCCGCGACCTGGAAGCCAATGTCCGCGGCGTGATCTTCCAATGTGCGCGCCGGCCCGACGGCCGCTTCGCCTTCCGCTATGTCAGTCCGTCGATCGGCGCCCTCTACGGCGTCGACCCGGACGCGTTCCTGGATGAGCAGACCGTGTCCGCCATCCACCCCGACGACCGGGCACGCTGGCAGTCGAGCCTGGAGGAGGCAGCAAACCGTCGCACCGATTGGGACTTCGAAGGCCGCTTCCTGCTGCCCGACGGCGGCGTGCGCTGGTGGCGCGGCATCTCGCGCCCCAGCGAGGGCTGCAACGAGACCGTCTTCAACGGCGTCTTCGTCGACATCAACGATAGCAAGCGGCGCGAGCTGGCGCTGATCAAGGCGCAAGACCTGATCCGCCGCCAGGCGGAGGCGCTGCGCCAGCTCTCCGAGGTCGACGATCTGACCGGTGCGGTCAATCGCCGGCTGCTGATGCGCCGCCTGGAGGGCGAGGCCGCACGGTCGGTACGCTACGGGCGGCCGCTGACCCTGGCGATCCTCGACGTCGATCACTTCAAGGACATCAACGACCGGCTCGGCCACGATGTCGGCGACCTGGCGCTGACCCAGCTCGTCGCCACCTGCAAGCGCACCGTGCGCGAGCAGGATGTGGTCGCCCGGCTCGGCGGCGAGGAGTTCGCGGTGCTGCTGCCGGAAACCGGGATCGAGGCGGCCTTCAGCAGCATCGAACGGCTGCGCGTGACGATCCAGGCGCAGAGCATCGCCCATCCGGCGGCCACCTTCGCCATCACCTGTTCCATCGGCATCGCCGAGTTGGCCCCGGGCGAGGGCATCGGGGCGCTGATGCGCCGCGCCGACCAGGCGCTCTACCGGGCCAAGCGCGGTGGCCGCAACCGGACCATCCTGGCGGAGCCGCCGGAGGGGGAACCGGACCCGGCGACCCAGACCAACATCGCGACGGCGCCGCTGGCGCTGCCGCCCTCGGGACCGTCCGCCGGGGCCGGTGCGCCGCCGTCGACGCGTCTCGCATCGGCTTGCCAACCGACCACCGAGACGGCCTAATCGGCGGAGATTGGTCCCGGGGCGCTGCGTTGCCCCGCTTGCGCCCAGCACCCCCAGGAAGGCCACCGCCGATGACCACGGCCGCCCGAGATCCGGGCTTGCGGGATCTCTATCCGGAGATCGACCCTTTCGACTCGGGCCGCCTGGATGTCGGCGACGGGCACGAGATCTATTGGGAGAGCTGCGGCAACCCGCAAGGCCGCCCGATCATCTTCCTACACGGCGGGCCCGGCGCCGGCTGCATGCCGGCCTATCGGCGCATCGCCGACCCGGCGCGCTGCCGCATCGTTCTGTTCGACCAGCGCGGCTGCGGCCGGTCGACGCCGCACGGCTCGCTGGAGGCCAACACGACGTGGCACCTGGTGGCCGATATCGAGCGGCTGCGCGCCCATCTTGGCATCGACCGCTGGCTGGTCTTCGGCGGCTCCTGGGGCAGCGCGCTGGCGCTGGCCTATGGCGAGACGCATCGCCAAGCGGTGGCCGGCCTGGTGCTGCGCGGCATCTTCACGCTGCGCCGGTCGGAGCTGTTGTGGTTCTACCAGGACGGCGCGTCCTGGCTGTTCCCGGATCTGTGGGAAGGGTTCCTGGCGCCCATCCCGCCTGCGGAACGCGACGACCTGATGGCCGCCTATCGGCGCCGCCTGACCGGCCCGGATGTCGCCGTTCAACTGGAGGCGGCGCGGGCTTGGAGCCTGTGGGAGGGCGGCACGCTGACGCTAAGGCCCAGCCCCGCCAATCTGCACAGCTTTGGCGAGGACCGGTTCGCGCTCGCCTTCGCCCGGATCGAGAACCACTATTTCGTCAATGGCGGCTTCTACCCGGAAGGCGGGCTGATCGAGAATGCGGGGCGGCTGAAGGACATTCCGGGCGTGATCGTCCAGGGCCGCTATGACGTGGTGACGCCGGCACGCACCGCCTTCGACCTCCACCGCGCCTGGCCGGAGGCGGATTTCCACCTGATCACCGAGGCCGGGCACGCCTTCGACGAGCCGGGAACCCTCGACCGCCTGATCCGGGCGACCGACGCCTACGCCGCCACGGGCGATCCCCGCGGCGGTTGACCGTCCGCGCCGGCCCTGGCAGCGATCAGCGGCTGTAGAACTCGATCACCAGGTTCGGTTCCATCGGCACCGCGTAGGGCACATCGGCCAGTTCCGGCGCGCGGATGTAGCGGCCGCGCAGGCGGTCGTGATCGGCCTCGACATAGTCCGGCACGTCGCGTTCGCCCGACTGGGTGCCGTTCAGCACCAGCGGGTTGTCCTTCAGCTTCTCCGCCAGAACGATCTCGTCGCCGTCGCGGACCTGGTAGGAGGGCACGGTCACCCGCCGGCCGTTCACCCGGACATGGCCGTGGCTGACGATCTGGCGCGCGGAGAAGACGGTGGGCACGAACTTCATTCGGTAAACCACGGCGTCGAGCCGGCGCTCCAGAAGCTGGATCAGGTTCTCGCCGGTATCGCCGCGCCGCCGCACCGCTTCGGCGTAGTAGCGGCGGAACTGCTTCTCGCCGATATTGCCGTAATAGCCCTTCAGCTTCTGCTTGGCCATCAACTGGGTGCCGAAATCCGTCGGCTTCTTGCGGCGCTGGCCGTGCTGGCCCGGCCCGTAATTGCGCCGGTTCAGCGGGCTCTTCGGCCGCCCCCAGAGGTTGACGCCGAGGCGGCGGTCGATCTTGTGCTTGGCACTGAGACGCTTGCTCATATTCCTAAGATACTCCAAAGCCGATCGCCGCCCGGACAAGGGCGGTCGCGGCCGTTGTTGGCGAGGCACGTTGCGGCCCCGGCCCGATTGTCCCGATAGGCCCGGCCCAAGCGGCATCGCCGCCGATGGACAGGCGGGGTCGTCGACCCACGTTCTCGGGAATGCGAGGCGCCACCCTAGCCCGCGCGCCGCCGCTGTCAAGACGTTCAGCCGTCGGTGTCGGGCGCGCGCCGGGCCGGACGCCCGCCCAGTCGGCGGCCGGACAGTGCCGTGACGATGCCGTGCAGGGTGCCCAGCTCCGACCCGCTCGCCGCCGTGCGGTGGAAGAGGTTGCGGATGTTGCGGACCATGCCGGTGCGCTTCTCCGGCGGGTGGAAGAAGCCGGCGGCGTCCAGCTCCTGCTCCAGATGGCGGAAGAACAGCTCCAGTGCGCCCTTCTCCGCCGGCGCGGACGTGCCGTAGGCGACCGCGTCGGCGGCGGTCTCGCTATGCGCCATCGCCCATTCATAGCCAACCAGCAGCACCGCCTGGGCCAGGTTCAGCGAGGAGAAGGCGGGGTTCAGCGGGATGGTCACGACCGTGTCGGCCAAGACGACATCGGCATTGTCGAGGCCGGAGCGTTCCGCGCCGAACAGCACACCGGTCTTCGCCAGCGCCGCCGCTGGCCGGCCCGCCAGATCGGCGCCGAACCCACGGGCGGTGACCACCCGCTTGACCATGTCGCGCGGCCGGGCGGTGGTGGCGAAGACATGGGCGAGGTCGGCGACCGCCGCCTCCGTCGTGTCGAAGACCGCCGCCGCCTCCAGCACCCGGTCCGCCCCCGCCGCCATCGGCCAGGCTTCCGCGTTGGGCCAGCCGTCGCGCGGGGCGACCAGCCGCATCCGGGTCAGCCCGCAATTCAGCATGGCCCGCGCCGCCGCCCCGATGTTCTGCGCGAGCTGCGGGCGCACCAGCACGATCGCCGGTCCGAACCCCGCCCCCGAAGTATCGGCCGCCGCCGGTTCGGCCCGGCGGATCATACCGGCCGGGCGCCGGTGGTCATCAGCTTGTAGACGAAGCTGTCGCCCAGCGCGTCGAACGAGGCATCGATGATATTGGTGGAGACGCCGACGGTGGCCCAGCGCTGCGCGCCCTCGCCGCCGCCATCCATGCTCTCGATCCACACCCGCGGCATGGCGCCCGACGCGTCGGAGGCGTGCAGGATGCGCACGCGGTAGTCGACCAACAGCATGCCGGCCAGTTCGGGATAGGCCGGTTCCAGCGCCTTGCGCAGCGCCCGGTCGATGGCGTTCACCGGGCCGTTGCCGTCGGCGACGGTGTGCACCGTCTCCCCGCCGACGCGCACCTTGACGCTGGCCTCGCTCTCGGTGACCAAGTGGCCGCGGGCGTTGTAGCGCCGCTCGTCGGTCACCGAGAAGCGTAGCAACTCGAAGAAGTCCGGCACCTGCCCCAGCATCCGCCGCGCCAGCAGCGCGAAGCTGGCGACCGCGCCGTCATAGGCATAGCCCTCGAACTCGCGCTGTTTGACCAACGCCACCAGCCGCTCCACCGCCGGCCCGCCATCGGTCTCGATCCCCAGCTCGGCCAGCCGGTCCAGCACGTTGGAGCGGCCCGCTTGGTCGGAGACGACGATCTCGCGGCGGTTGCCCACCCGCTCCGGCGCGATGTGCTCGTAGCTCTTCGGGTCGCGCGCCACGGCGGAGACGTGCAGGCCCCCCTTATGGGCAAACGCGTTCTCCCCGACATAGGGCGCGCCGCGGTCGGGCGCGCGGTTCAGCCGCTCGTCGAAGGCGCGGCTGAGCTGGGTCAGGCCGGCAAGCTGGGCGTCCGACACGCCGGTCTCATAGCCCATCTTGACCATCAGCGTCGGCAGCAGCGTCACCAGATTGGCGTTGCCGCAGCGCTCCCCCAACCCGTTCAGCGTGCCCTGCACCTGGCGCGCCCCGGCGCGCACGGCGGCCAGGGAGTTGGCAACGGCGTTGCCGGTGTCGTTATGGGCGTGGATGCCGAGGCGTTCGCCCGGCACGCGGCCCGCCGCCGCCTCGGTGATCGCCGACACCTCATGCGGCAGGGCCCCGCCATTGGTGTCGCACAGCACCACCCACCGCGCGCCGGCCTGCAAGGCAGCGTCCAGGCAGGCCAGCGCAAAGTCCGGATTGGCCTTGTAGCCGTCGAAGAAGTGCTCGGCGTCGAACAGCGCCTCCGCCCCGCGGGCGACGATCGCCGCGACGCTGTCGGCGATCAGCGTCAGGTTCTCCGACCGCTCGATGCCCAGCGCGGTGTCGACATGGAAGTCCCAGGTCTTGCCGACCAGGCAGACCGCCGGCGTCTGGGCATTCAACACCGCCGACAGGCCGGGATCGTTGGCGACGCTGCGGCCCGGCCGGCGGGTCATGCCGAAGGCGGTCAGCCGCGCAGACCCCAAAGCCGGCGGTTTGGCAAAGAAGGCGTCGTCGGTCGGGTTGGCACCGGGCCAGCCGCCTTCGACATAGTCGATGCCCAGGCGGTCCAGCGACGCCGCGATCGCCGCCTTGTCGGCGACGGTGAAGCCGATGCCTTGCGTCTGCGCGCCATCGCGCAGCGTCGTGTCGAAGAGATAGATCCGCTCGCCCATCGGTCGCCCCAATCCCGCCGTCAGGCCTGCCGCCAAGTGGTGCCGCCGGGGCCGTCCTCCAGAACGATGCCGTCGGCGGCCAATGCGGCGCGGATGCGGTCGGCCTCGGCGAAGTCGCGGGCCTTGCGCGCCGCCTGCCGCTCGGCGATCCGCGCCTCGATCGCCGCGGCCACGTCGGTATCCACCGCGCCCTGGAACCAGGTTTCGGGATCTTGGGCCAACACGCCGATCAGCCGGCCTGCGGCCAGGAAGGCCGCCGCGACGTCGCGGTCGTCGGGCCGTTCGGCCAGCCGGCCGGCCTGCGCATCCAGCGCGGCCAGCGCCCGCGGCAGGTTCAAGTCGTCCTCCAGCCCGGCGAGCACCGCACCGTCGAGCGCCGTGCCGCTATCCTCAGGGTCGGCCGTATCCCGTGGCCCCAGCGCGCCCGCCTCGCGCGCGGCCAGGAGAACGCGGTACCAGCGGTCCAGCCGGGCCTTCGCAGCGCGCAGCCCGTCGCGGGTGAAGTCCAGCGGCTGGCGGTAGTGCGCGGCCAGCAGCGCCAGGCGGATCGCCTCCCCCCAGCCCGGGAATTCATCCAACAGGTCGCGCACGGTGATGAAGTTGCCGAGGCTCTTCGACATCTTCTCGCCGTCCACCTGGACATAGCCGTTGTGCATCCACACCCCGGCCATCAGCGCCCCGTCATGGGCACCGCAGCTCTGCGCGATCTCGTTCTCATGATGCGGGAAGACGAGGTCGATGCCGCCGCCATGGATATCGAAGCGACGGCCGAGAAAGACACGCGACATGGCCGAGCATTCGATGTGCCAGCCGGGCCGGCCGGTGCCCCAGGGGCTCTCCCAGCCGGGCTCGTCCGCGGCCGACGGCTTCCACAGCACGAAGTCCGCCGGATCGCGCTTGTAGGGCGCCACCTCCACCCGCGCGCCGGCGATCAGCTCGTCGCGGCTGTGGCCCGACAGCCGGCCGTAGTCCGCCAGCGACGGCACGTGAAACAGCACATGGCCGTCGGCGGCATAGGCGTGGCCGGCCGCCACCAGCTCGCCGATCATCGCGATCATCTCGCCGATATGGTGGGTTGCCCGCGGCTGCTCGGTCGGCGCCAGCGCGCCCAGCGCGGCCATGTCCTCCTGATAGGCGGCGGCGGTCCGCTGCGTGATTTCCGCGATCGGCTCGCCGCTCTGGCGGTGGCGCTCGATGATCTTGTCGTCGACATCGGTGATGTTGCGCACATAAGTGACCGCGCCCGCCCCGTAGAGCCGGCGGAGCAGCCGGAACAGCACGTCGAAGACGACCACCGGCCGCGCATTGCCGATATGGGCGAAGTCGTAGACCGTGGGACCGCACACATAGAGGCGAACGCGCGCGGGATCCTCCGGCACGAAGGGCGCCTTCGCGCGGGTCAACGTGTTGTGCAGGACCAGTGCCATGACCGCCGCCCGAGGTTCGCCCGCGCTCAGGTGGTCCGGCCGTAGGCGCGGCTGAAGCGCGGCGACTGCGGCACATGCGACGGCCGGGCCGGGCGGTGGCCGACCGCCATCGGGACCGGTGGCATCGCCGGCGCGGGCGCGGACGCCGGCGCCCGATCGGACGCCTGCCCGTCCCCCTCGCGATCCCCGGCATCGCCTTCGACGTCGTCCTCGTCGTCGTCGCCGTCGTCGTCCAGGGCGAAGGCCGGATCGTCGAAGCCGAGCTCCAGCAGGATCTCCGCGAAGTCGGCGGCGTCGATGTCGTCACCGTCGATCAGGCGCGCCCAGCCGCGGCTGTCCAGCACCACGCCGGCCAGTAGCCCCTCGCGCACCAACTGGCTGTCGTGCTGGAACTGCAGCGCGTCGAACTCGCGGAAATCTTCGCGCAGGCGGACCAGCCAGCCGACCGGATCGCGCGCATTGCGGCGGTCGACCACGGCGAACGACTTGGCGTGCCAGACGATCCGGTCGACGGCGGCCACCTGCTCCGCCGTCACGCCTTCCAGCGCGTCGGCCGCCACCTTGATCAGGTCCTCGCGGGTAAACGGCTCGTTCCGCGCGCTGTAGGCGCGGTGCAGGGTGCGCAGGATGCGGTATTGGCGGTCGCGCCCGAGAAAGCCGATCGGCGGCTGCCCCAGGGCCTCCACCGCCTGCGCCTGCGCTTCCTGGGGATCGGCCGCCGGGGCGGGCCCGAGCATCGCGAGCGACAGCTCCAGCGGCAGGCGAAAATCGCCGCCCGGCGCGATCCGGGTCAGCAGCGGATGCGCCTCGATGAGTTGGCCGAAGCCGCGCAGGCCGAAGGACCGGGGATCGAGGCCGCCCGCCTGACGCCGCAGGCTGCCGATCAGGATGCGCGGCGGCAGCACCGCGCCGCGACCGAACTCCAGCACCAACCGGGCGACCGCGCCATCCAGCGCGTCGAGCGGCCGGGACGGTGCCGGCCCGCGCGGCGGCGCCGATCGCGCCACGCCGCCCGACCCTGCCTCGAACGCCACCTCCGCATCGGCGACGCCGCCGTCCTCGTCGCCAAGATCGTCGATCACCGGGACCGGTTCCGCCACCGGCGGGCGGGCGCCGCCGGACGCCCGGGCCGAGGACCGCTCGCCCCGGGCCGGACGCTCGCGCCCCGACCCGTCGCTGCGCCCATCGCCGCGGCCGGGGCGCCCCGGCCGCCCCGGCGACTCGCCTGGGCCTGCGCCAGCCTCCGCCGGATCCGGGTCGGCGGGCGGCAGGCTCTCATAGGCCAGAAACTGATCGCAGTTGTTGCGGAAGATCAGGTTGGTCTTCTCCTCCCAGCCGATGCCGATCACCATGCGGTTGTGGCGGCGCAGGCCCCGCGACAGGGCGCTGAAGTCGCTGTCGGCGGTCAGCAGGAAGATGACCCGGACATCCGGGCTGGTGACCAGCGTCTCCATCGCATCGACGGAGAGCTGCATGTCCAGGCTGTTCTTCGACCGGTTGATATAGGTGGTCTGCACCTGGTCGAAGCCGGCGCGCAGGAACGGCGCGCGCATGGTGCGCAGCTTGAACCAGTCGGCATAGGCGCGCCGGATCACCGGCCGGGACAACGCATGGATGCGCTGCATCACCCGGGTGATGTCGAAATCCATCAGCCCGCGCTCGCGGTCGACCGCCATGTTCTCCACATCGACGAAGACGGCCGAGATCGGCGGCCCTTCGTCGAGCAGGCGTCTGAGATCGGTGCTCGCATCCATCAGATGCACCCTTCAACTCTGTCGGGTCGCCGAGGCCGGGACGGCCGCCGGTCAGGCGGTGAGCCGGTCGCGCACACGCGCGCGCGCCATGAGCGCCAGCAGCCGGCGCAGCTCCGGGCCGTCCTCGCGGCCGGTCAGCGCCAGCCTGAGCGGTCTGAACAAGGCCCGCCCCCGCCGCCCCGTGGCCGTTTTGACCGCCGGGATCCAGCGATCCCAGACCGTCTCGTCCCACGGGTCGTCCGGCAGATGGGCCGCGGCCGCGGCGACGAAGTCCCGATCCTCCGGCGACAACCGATCGGTGAACCGGATATCCGCCTGTGTCATACCCCACCAGTCCGCCACATCGTCAAGCCGCGTGAGGTTCTCGCGCACCGCATCCCAGAAAGCCGGCGGGATGTCGCCCTGGCCGCGCACCGCCAGCCGGCCGGCGACCCGCTCGAACGGCACCCGGTGGAGGATGCGGGCATTCAGCCGCTCCAGCTCCTCCAGATCGAAGCGCGGGGTGGAGCGGGCGATATGGGCGAAGTCGAACCCCTCGATCAGCGGGTCCAGGCCGTCGAACGGCTCGATCGGATCGGCGGTGCCGAGGCGGGCGAGCAGGCTGGTCAACGCCGCCGCTTCAAGCCCGCGCTCGTCGCGCAAGACCGCGAGCGTCAGGCTGCCCAGGCGCTTCGACAGGGGCGCGCCGCCCGCATCCGCCAACAGCGGCACATGCGCAAAGGCCGGCGGTGCGGCGCCCAGGGCCTGGAACATCTGGATATGCGCCGCGGTGTTGGCGACATGGTCCTCGCCGCGCACCACATGGGTGATGGCGAAGTCGCGGTCGTCGATCACCGAGCAGAGATGGTAGAGCGGCCGCCCGTCTTCGCGCACGACCACCGGGTCCGACAGGTCCGCGCCGTCGAAACGCACCGGCCCGCGCACCAGGTCGTGCCATTCGATCGGCGCAGGATCGAGGCGGAAACGCCAGTGCGGGCGCCGGCCCTCCGCCTCCAACCGGGCGCGGTCGGCATCGCTCAACGCCAGTGCGCCGCGGTCGTAGATCGGCGGCAGCCGACGCTGGGCCAGCAGACGGCGCATCAAGGCCAGCTCGTCCGGCGTCTCGTAGCACGGATAGAGGCGCCCCTCGGCCACCAGCCGGTCGACCGCCGCGCGGTAGAGGTCCAGCCGGTCGGACTGCCGCGCGCGGCGATCCCAGTCGAGGCCGAGCCAGGCGAGGTCCGCATCGATGGCGCCGACCAGGTCCTCGCGCGACCGGCCGGCATCGGTGTCGTCAATGCGCAGCAACGCAGTGCCGCCCTGGCGGCGGGCAAACAGCCAGGTGATCAGCGCCGTTCGGGCGTTGCCGACATGCAGGCGCCCGGTCGGGCTGGGGGCGAAGCGGACGGCGACGGTCATACCGCCGGGGTCCGCCGTCGGGCGCCGCGGCGCATCGCGGCCATCACAGCAGGCTGATCACCTGATTGGTGATCGGGTAGCGGCGGTCCCGGCCGAAGCTGCGCCGGGTCAGCTTGACGCCCGGCGGCGCCTGGCGGCGCTTGTATTCCGCCCTGTCCAACAGGCGCCAAACCCGGTTGACCGTGTCGCGGGGATGGCCGCGGGCGATGATCTCCTCCGCGCTCAGCTCCGATTCGATCAGGCAGGCCAGGATGTCGTCCAGCACGTCATAGGGCGGCAGGCTGTCCTGGTCGGTCTGGTCGGGGCGCAGCTCCGCGCTCGGCGCCTTGGTCAGGATGCGTTCCGGGATCACCGGGCCGTCGGGACCGGCGGCGCCGTCCAGCCGGGTGCGATTGCGCCAGCGCGCCAGCTCGTAGACCGTCGTCTTGTAGACGTCCTTCAAGACGGAATAGCCGCCGCACATATCGCCGTAGAGCGTGGCGTAGCCTACCGACATCTCCGACTTGTTGCCGGTGGACAGCACCATGTCGCCGAAGGTGTTGGACAGCGCCATCAGCGTCAGCCCGCGCGCACGGGACTGCACGTTCTCCAGGGCGATGCCGGTGTTGTCGCGCCGCGTCGCCAACAGCGGGTCGAGCATGCCGGCGAAGGCGGCCATTGCCGGTTCGATCGACACGCTGTCGTAGCGCACGCCCAAGGCCGCCGCGCAGGCCGCCGCATCGGCCAGGCTGTCGGCAGACGTGTAGGGCGACGGCATCATCACGCAGCGCACCCGCTCCGGCCCCAGCGCGTCGACGGCGACGGCGGCGGACAGCGCGCTGTCGATCCCGCCGGACAGGCCGATCAGCACGCCCGGAAAGCCGTTCTTGTTGACGTAGTCGGCGAGGCCCAGGGTCATGGCGGCGTAGATCGCCGGCACCGGCTCCAGCGGTTCCACCGTCTCCGCGGTCTCCGGCGTCCAGTGCCCGTCGCCGTTGGCCCGCCAATGCGTCAGGGTGCGGTGGCTGCGGAACGCCGGCATCTGGCAGACCACGCTGCAATTGCCGGCCAGCACGAAGGACGACCCGTCGAAGACCAGCTCGTCCTGCCCGCCCACCTGGTTCACATAGATCAGCGGCAGGCCGCTTTCGACGACCCGCGCCACCGTCTTGTGCAGGCGGATGTCGCGCTTGTCCTCCTCGAACGGGCTGCCGTTGATCACCACCAGCAGCTCCGCGCCGCTCTCGTCCAGGCATTCCGAGACATCGCCGGTCCAGACATCCTCGCAGACCATCAGCCCGAGCTTCAGGCCGCGCACCATGACCGGTCCCGGCAACGGGCCGGCGTGGAACACCCGCATCTCGTCGAAGACGCCGTAGTTCGGCAGCAGGTGCTTCAGCGTGATATGGGCGATGCGCCCCTCGTCCAGCACCAGCGCGGTGTTGTAGAGCCGGTCGTCGCGCCGCCACGGGGCGCCGAGGATCACCGCCGGGCCGCCATCGGCGGTCTCCGCGGCGAAGCGTGTCACTTCGCGCTCTACCAAGTCCTGCAGGAACGGCTTCAGCACCAGGTCTTCCGGCGGGTAGCCGCAGACCACCAGTTCCGACAGCACCAGGATGTCCGCCCCGGCCGAGGCGGCCGCGGCGCGTTCCCGGCGCACCAGATCGAGATTGCCGAGCACGTCGCCGACGGTCGGGTTGATCTGCGACAGCATGATGGCGACGGGCGCCGACATCTGAAGTTGCCCTTCTGGCGCGGGCGGGCGGAACCGCACCGCCGGATGACCGATCGCGACGCTAGACCTTCGGCGGCCGGTGTCAATGTGGTCGACGCCCTCGCGCCCGCTGCCGCCCGTGACGCTTGGCCAATCCTTCGCGACCATGGCATCATCCCTGGCGGGAGGAGGGGCCCGCGCTTCGCGGATCCCTTGGACGCACAGGGACTTCGCGCAAGCATGAGCCAACACGCCGATACCAACGAAACGGTCGAGGCCGAGGACGAGCCGCCGCGTCAACCGCCGCTGACGGTGCGCAAGATCGACGCCGACCAGCCCTGGACCTGGCTGGCGCGCGGCTGGCACGACCTGTGCCGTGTCCCGGCGTTGAGCCTGCCTTTCGGGATCGTCTATGCCGGGCTCGGCATCGCCATCACCCTCTTGGTGGCGGTCTACGACGTCTTCTACCTGACCGGGCCGCTGATGGCCGGCTTCATGCTGGTCGGCCCCCTGGCGGCCGTCGGCCTCTACCAGATCAGCCGATCGCTCAGCCGCGACGAGCCGGTATCGCTGGGCGACGTGATCACCGCCTGGCGCCACAACCGTCTACAGATTGCCCTGATGGGCCTGGTGCTGATGCTGATCCTGCTGGCTTGGATGCGCATCGCCCAGCTCATCTTCGCGCTGTTCAATTCCTATGCGACGCCGCCGGCGGACTTCCTCGGCTTCATCGACTTCCTGCTGGCGACGGAGCAGATCCCGTTCCTGATCGTCGGCACGGCGGTCGGCGGTGCGATCGCGGCCGGCGTCTTCGCGGTGTCGGCGATCTCCATCCCGCTCTTGGTGGATCGGCCGGATCGCGACGTGTTCCAGGCGATCAGCACCAGCTTGAATGCGGTCAACGCCAATTTCTGGCCGATGGCGCTGTGGGCGTGGCTGGTCGCGCTGTTCATCGGCGTTGGCCTGGCGACGGGTTTCCTTGGGCTGATCGTCACGCTGCCGCTGATCGGCCATGCGACGTGGCACGCCTATCAGGATCTCGTCGGCGACCCGGATGAGGCGTCGGCCGGCGATGTCGTGCGGTCGCCGGGCGAAGGCATCTGATCGCGCCGTCGACGTCGTTCGAGCGATCTTGGCCATGGGGGCAGGGGCCATGGGAGCGGACGGCCGATGGCGCTGACGCTCTTCTCCGTCATGGCCATGGCCGCGCTGGCCATTCTGGGCTTGGTGCTGGCGGCGAACGCCGACGACGCCATGATCCATGTCTTCGGGCTGGTGCTCGCCGGCTTCGGCATCGTCAACATCTTCGCGCTGATCCACCAGCGGGTCGGCCGACCGACACGGCCGGCCGATACCGCCGAGGACGGCGACGACGGACCCGATACAGGCGGCTGACAACCGTCCGACGCCCGGCCACCCCCATCCGCCCTACCGTCCCCAACCGCGCCATTCGTCATGGCCGGGCTTGACCCACGGCTGTCCGGTTGAGCGGGGGTGGACAGGGTGCACGGTGTTGATTCTACTGCTGTTCGAGCGTTTGGCGACGATCTCGGACACGACAGCGGAGC
>JANQSN010000062.1 GCA_028284045.1 Alphaproteobacteria bacterium
CCATGCGGGCTGGCCTCCTTCACCAGCCCATATGGTGAATCACAAAACCGCCCGGAGAGGAATCCCTCGCGATTCAGCCGGGCGCGAATTCGCCCTAGAACCTTCTTCATCGAATGTCGGCTAGTGCAAATCCATCAGGTCAGATGCTATCGTCACGCGATGGATATTGAGCCTTTGAACGAAACGAACATTCACGCCATCATTGAGAGTGACGGAGGCAACGGGTGGAAGAACAGCCCTGTCACCTGGGCAGATCGCCTGCGAAAAAACAGGACTAAAGAGCAAATCACATTGGTGGCATTGGAAAACAGCCAAGCGCTCGGCTACGGCAGTTTGGTTTGGCAATCAGCATACAGGCGTTTCGCGGAAAGCGGTGTTCCTGAAATTCACGATGTGGCTACGGCCAAACAGTTTCGTCGTCTGGGAGTTGCCACCAAGATCATCGACAGACTTGAGGGAATAGCAGCACAAAGAAACCAGTCACTTGTCGGCATTGGAGTTGGCCTTTACGCCGATTATGGTGCCGCCCAAAAGCTCTACGCCTCTCTCGGCTATGTTCCAGACGGTTTCGGAGTGACATATTGTGGATCGCCTGTCGAACCTGGCGCACATTATGCCGTCGATGATGACTTTATCCTCTGGCTGACAAAGCCCTTGGGTTAGATCGGCATTAACTAATGACTGAGAAGTATTTGGGCGAGAAGCGGTCATGCGCAAAAGTTGCAGCATCCGTCAATCTGGGCTCAAACCGGTCGCCTCCTCTGCAAATTGGATCGCCCGAAACGGGTCATGAGGAGCCGTTCGGCAAGGCCCGAAAGCGTGTCCGTTGTTGGGCGAAGAGCAACCAGGCCGGTGAGGCCATCCTGCTCAATCTTCAGGCCTTCAACACCGGTGCCGCGCCAGCCGGTGCCGGATCCAGGCGCCCGCTCGGGTCCCGCAGGGCGGCTGGCCCACGGCCGTCCGCCCCTCGAGGAACCGCCCATCTCGGTACCCCCATCACCCGCTTCCGCATCACGGCGCCAGGTCGAGGCGGTACAGCACCGTACCCGAACACGGCACGCCCAGATCGGCGTGGGCGTTGCGGAATTCGATCAACCGTTCGGCACCGTCGCGGATCTCGATCTGCACCGGCTGGCCGGCGGTGGGCATTTCCGGTGCCGCCGGGGTCAGCGGGTCGCCCTGCCAGGTCCACTGCCCGAAGGTCAGCACCAGCACATCCCCGCCGCCCTCGACCCGGCCCCGATAGGTGCTGGGGCCGTTGAGGAAGTAGCCCGTGCCGGTGTGATCGTAGAGGCCCGTGGCGGTGACCGTCCCGTTGCCCGCGGGCAGCATCAGCGGCACCGTGTCGATGCTGCGCATGGTGTCCGGAAAGCCCGGATGCTGGCAGATCTCGTTGCGTTCGATGGTCAGGGTGGCCGGGATGGTGCCCTGGGCCAGCGCGCCCGGCCGGACCGGCGCCAGCAGCATCACGCCCAGCAGCAGGGCAAGGCCGGCGCGCCGGGCTGTGGACGACGACGGAAACATGGCCGGTCAACTCCCCAAAGATGGACGATGGTGACCCAGCCTATGGCAGTGGCCAGACCCTTGTCGGTGACGGCGGCCACACCTCGCTCCCTTCGACCGATGACCAGCGCCCATCCGGCGGCACCGGCCCCCCCCCCCGGGCACCCGCGAAGTCGATTGCGCAGTTCCTGAATTCCTCCCATCATAAAGAATGGAGGAACAGCGATGCCGCTCAACATCAAGGATGAGGCCATCGCGCATCAGGCGCGCCGGCTCGCTGCCCTGACGGGGCAGAGCATCACCGGGGCGGTGCGTGAGGCGATCGCCGACCGGCTGCGCCAAGTGGAACAAGGAACCAGCCAACCGCCGCCGCGCACCCCGGAAAGACTGTTGGCCATGGCGCGCGAGATCGCGGCGCATCTGGAAGAAGGCGAACGGTCGAGCGACCACGCGGCGCTCTACGGCGACGACGGATTGCCGGTGTGATCGTCGACGCCTCCGCCCTGCTCGCCGTACTGCTCGACGAAGCCGAGGCACCGGACTTCGCCGCCGCGATCTGCGCGATTGAGCGCCCCGCACTGTCGGCGGTGAACTATCTGGAGGTCGCGATCCGCATCGACCGGCGCGACAGCCTCCTGCTCGCCCAGAAGTTCGACGACTTTCTGGCCTTCAGCGGCATCGAGGTGGTGCCCGTATCGCTTCCCCAGACCCGTCTCGCCCGACGCGCCTATGCCGAGTTCGGCAAGGGCCGCCACCGCGCCGGTCTGAACTTCGGCGACTGCTTCGCCTACGCACTCGCCAAGGAGAGCGGACGGCCCCTGCTGTTCAAGGGAGAGGATTTCCGACACACGGACATCCGGCCGGCCGTCTGAGCAAACGGGTGCCGGTGTCGGCACCACCGGCTCATCCCATCGATCCGATCAGATGTTGTCAGACGTAGAGATCGACGCGCCGGCCGACGAAGTCGTTGCGCGGGCGGGAGCGGTAGGAGGCTTCCTGCTTTTCCGTCGCGTCGACGGCGGTGCGCGTCTGGGTGCGCACCTGCTCGCCGCCGCGCGGCTGCTTCATCACCTGCTGCGGTGCCGCGACGGGTGCGGTCGGCGTTGGCGCAGTTATGGCTGGTGGCACGAACATATTGCTAAACTACCAGAAGACGCCACGACAGTCAACGAATTCACGACATTCACTGTCCCAGCCGCCGAAAAATACTTAACAGAAGGTTAACCATCGGCAGCTTATTTTGTTCAATCTTAATTGACCCAAAATAAAGACAATCGCCCGCATTTGCCGGCCGCTGGTCGACCCGACGATCGTATCGGTACCGCGCCGCCACACTTGCCAAGACCGAAGGCGCGGGTCCACAGTGTTGCCATCGAGCCGTCCGGAACGGCGCGGCCCGGGGCGCTCAAGCCCCCCAGGCGGGGCGCCGGCCGACAACGCGATGGCCCCGCGGCGATGCGCTCGCATTGCCCCGCCCCACCGTTCCGCGGCATCCAATGACAAAGGCATCTCGTCCGAGGAGTCCCGAAAGCATGAAGACTTTCGCGCTGACCTGTCTCGCCACCACCGTGCTCGGCGCCGGTATCGCCAACGCCCAGACCCTCGTCTACTGCTCCGAGGGCAGCCCGGAGGGCTTCAACGCCTCCCTCTACACCGCCGGCACCACCTTCGACGCCTCGTCGAAGAACATGTTCAACCGGCTGGTCGAGTTCGAATACGGCTCCACCAACATCGTCCCCGGCCTCGCCGAGAGCTGGGATGTCTCCGACGACGGTCTGACCTACACCTTCAATCTGCGCCAGGGCGTGCAGTTCCATTCCACGGACACGTTCACGCCGACCCGCGACTTCAACGCCGACGACGTCATCCACAGCTTCGAGCGGCAGTGGCTCGACGACAATCCGTTCCATGACCTGAGCGGCGGCAACTACGAGTACTTCGAAGGCATGGGCATGGGCGACCTGCTCGCGGATATCGAGCGGGTCGACGACTACACCGTGCGCTTCCACCTGAACTATCCGGAAGCGCCGTTCATCGCCAATCTCGGCATGGACTTCGCCTCGATCATGTCGCTGGAGCATGCCGAGGCGATGATGGAGGCCGGCACGCCCGACGAGATCGACCTGCGTCCGGTCGGCACCGGGCCGTTCCAACTGGTCGACTATCAGATCGACGCGATCATTCGCTACGCGGGCTTCGACGACTACTGGGCCGGCGCCCCGGCGCTGGAGCAGTTGATCTTCTCGATCACGCCGGACGCCTCGGTGCGCTACGCCAAGCTGCAGGCCGGCGAATGCCACATCATGCCGTACCCGAACCCGGCCGACATCGCCGACATGCAGGCCAATCCCGACATCACGGTGATGGAGCAGGAAGGGCTGAACGTCGGCTATCTCGGCTTCAACACCGAGCGCGAGCCGTTCACCGATGTCCGCGTCCGCCAGGCGCTCAACATGGCGGTCAACAAGCAAGCGATCATCGAAGCGATCTTCCAGGGCGCCGGCACCGCGGCCACCAACCCGCTGCCGCCGACCATCTGGTCCTATAACCCGGATGTCGAGGACTACCCCTACGATCCGGAAGCCGCCCGCGCGCTGTTGGCGGAGGCCGGGTTCCCCGACGGGTTCTCCACCAATATCTGGGCGATGCCGGTGCAGCGCCCGTACAACCCCAACGCCCGGCGCATGGCCGAGATCATCCAGGCCGACTGGGCGGCCGTCGGCGTCGAGGCGGAGATCGTCACCTATGAGTGGGGCGAGTACCTGAACCGCTCGAAGAACGGCGAGCACGACACGGTGCTGTTGGGCTGGACCGGCGACAACGGCGATCCGGACAACTTCCTCTACGTGCTGCTCGGCTGCGACGCCGCCGTCGACGGCACCAACCGGGCCCGCTGGTGCTTCGAGCCGTTCAACGACCTGCTGCTCGAAGCCAAGCGGACCACCAACGTCGCCGAGCGGACCGCGCTCTACGAAGAGGCCCAGGTCATCTTCAAGGAAGAGGCGCCGTGGGTAACCATCGCCCATTCGGTGGTCTTCAAGCCGATGCGCAACGAGGTGCAGGGCTACCGGATCGATCCGTTCGGCGGGCACATCTTCTACGAAGTGAGCTTGGCCGAGTAGCTGGCCGACCCGTTCCAGGGACCGGCGGCGCCTGCCGCCGGTCCCGCCGGTGACCCCATCTCGTCCGGCCTCGTCCCCCGCCCATGCTGCGTTTTGCGCTGACGCGTTTGACCCTGGTCATCCCGACATTCATCGGGATCACGCTTCTGACCTTCGCCCTGATCCGACTGGTGCCCGGCGATCCCATCGAGGTGATGGCCGGCGAGCGCGGCGTGAATCCCGAACGGCACGCGCAACTGCGCGCCGAGCTGGGCCTCGACCGGCCGATCCTGGAACAGTATTGGGACTATATCCGCGACGTGCTGAGCGGCGATCTCGGCGCGTCCGTCGTCACCAAGACCCCGGTGATCGAGGAATTCGCCGCGCTGTTCCCGGCGACGCTGGAACTGGCGATCTGCGCCATGATCTTCGCCTTGGCGATCGGCCTGCCGGCCGGGATCATCGCCGGGGTGCGGCGCGGCTCGATCTTCGACCATTCGGTCATGGGCCTGTCGCTCACCGGCTATTCCATGCCGATCTTCTGGTGGGCGATCCTCTTGATCCTCCTGTTCTCCGTCACCTTGGGCCTGACGCCGGTCTCGGGACGGATCTCGGTGATCTATTGGATCGAGCCGGTCACCGGCTTCATGCTGATCGACACGCTGTTGAGCGGCGAGGACGGCGCCTTCCGCTCCGCCGTCAGCCATCTGATCCTGCCGGCCATCGTGCTTGGCACCATCCCGCTGGCGGTGATCGCGCGGATGACCCGCTCGGCCATGCTGGAGGTGCTGGGCGAAGACTATATCCGCACCGCCCGCGCCAAGGGCCTGGCCCCCTTGCGCGTGATCGGCCTGCACGGGCTGCGCAACGCGCTGATCCCGGTGATCACCGTCATCGGCCTGCAGGTCGGCGTGCTGCTGACCGGGGCCATCCTGACGGAGACCGTGTTCTCCTGGCCCGGGGTCGGCAAATGGATCCTGGAATCGATCCACCGGCGCGACTACCCGACGCTGCAGGGCGGCCTGTTGCTGATCGCGAGCATGGTGATCCTGGTCAATCTGACGGTCGACCTGCTCTACGGGGTGATCAACCCCCGCATCCGTCACGGCCGGTAGCGGCGGGGCGCGCGTCATGGTCAGCTTGGACAAGGCCGTCGAGACGGCCGCCATTGCCGACCCGGTCTTGGAGGACGCGCCGCCACCGCGGCCGATCACCGAGTTCTGGTTCGCCTTCTCGCGCAACCGCGGGGCCTTGGCCGGCCTGGTGGTGATCGCCACCATCTGCTTCGTGGCGATCTTCGCCGATGTGCTGGCGCCGCATCTGCCCAACCACCAGTACCGCGACGCCCTGTTGGCCGAGCCGCTGACCCGTCACCCCGAGCTCGGCTGGTTCCTCCTGGGCACCGACGATCTCGGGCGGGATATCTTGTCGCGCGTCATGCATGGGGCGCGGCTGTCCATGTCGGTCGGCTTCCTCGTCGTCGCGCTGGCGCTGACCACCGGGATCGTCCTCGGCCTGATCGCCGGCTTCTTCCCCGGCGTTCTCGGCATCGTGATCATGCGCGCGATGGACATCATGCTGTCGCTGCCGACGATCCTCTTGGCCATCGTCATCGTCGCCATCCTGGGGCCCAGCCTGACCAATGCCATCATGGCGGTGGCGATCGTCCAGTTACCGCATTTCGTTCGGCTGACCCGCGCAGCGGTGATGACGGAGCGGTCGAAGGACTATGTGGTGGCCAGCCGGGTCAGCGGGGCCGGCCTGCCGCGGCTGATGGTGCTGACGGTGCTGCCCAACTGCATGCCGCCCTTGATCGTCCAGGCGACGCTGGGCTTCTCCACCGCCGTGTTGGATGCCGCGGCGCTCGGCTTCCTCGGCCTCGGCGCCCAGCCGCCGACGCCGGAATGGGGCACCATGCTCGCCGGCGCCATGCAGTTCGTGCAGCGGGCCTGGTGGGTCGTCACCTTCCCCGGCGTGGCGATCCTGGTCACGGTGCTCGCCTTCAACCTGTTGGGGGACGGGCTGCGCGACGCGCTCGACCCCAAGCTGAAGCAGAGCTGAAGGCCGGCATGCCGCTCGTCGAGATCCGCAATCTGGCGGTCAGCTTTCCGACCCCCCGCGGGGCGTTCCGCGCCGTCGACGGGGTCGACCTGACCATCGAGCCGGGCGAACTGATCGGCCTGGTCGGCGAGAGCGGCTCGGGCAAGAGCCTGAGCCTGCTCGCGCTGATGGGCCTGATCGGCTACCCCGGCCGCGTCACCGCCGATGTCCTCCGGTTCGACGGCGTCGACCTGCAGGGCCTGCGCCCGCGCCAGCGTCGCCGGCTGATCGGCAAGGACCTGGCGATGATCTTCCAGGAGCCGATGTCCAGCCTGAACCCCTGCTTCACCGTCGGCTTCCAGATCGGCGAGATGCTGGGCGTTCACGAAGGCCTCGACCGCCCCCAGCGACGCCACAGGGCGATCGCGCTGTTGGAGCAGGTGGGCATTCCCGCACCCGAAAGCCGGCTCAGTGCCTTTCCCCACCAGCTCTCCGGCGGCATGAGCCAGCGGGTGATGATCGCCATGGCGATCGCCTGCAATCCCCGCCTGCTGCTGGCCGACGAACCGACCACCGCGCTGGACGTTACCATCCAGGCGCAGATCCTCGACCTTCTGGTCGACCTCCAGCGCGAGCGCGGCATGGCGCTGGTACTGGTCACCCACGACATGGGCGTGGTGGCGGAGACCGCCCGGCGGGTCGCCGTCATGTATGCCGGCCAAGTGGTGGAAGAACGGCCGGTGGACGCCCTGTTCGCCGCGCCGGCACACCCCTATACCGCTGCCCTGCTCGACGCCCTGCCGGAGCGCAGCGAAGGCCGCGACCGGCTGCCGACCATCCCGGGCGTCGTACCCGGCGCCTATGACCGTCCGCGGGGCTGCCTGTTCCACCCGCGCTGCGGCTTCGCCGACGACCGCTGCCGCGGCGACGGCCCCGCTTTGCAGGCGGTCGGCGGAGGCCGGGCGCGCTGCCACTACCCCTTGGCGGACGGGCCCTTGGCGGCCGGGCCAGCGCCCGCGGTGGCGACGCCATGAGCGAGGTTCTGGCAGCGGAGGATCTGACGCGCCACTACGCGGTGCGCCGCGGCACCTTCAGCCGCACGGCCCTGCTGCGCGCCCTCGACGGCGTCAGCTTCCGCCTGGCGCGCCGGCACACCCTGGCCGTGGTCGGCGAGAGCGGCTCCGGCAAGTCGACGCTGGCGCGGCTATTGACGCTGATCGAGCAGCCGACGACCGGCCGGCTAGTGATCGACGGCATCGACACGGCCCGGCCGGCGCGCGACCGCCGCCAGCATCTGCGCCGGTCGGTGCAGATGATCTTTCAGGACCCGTACGGCTCCCTCAACCCGCGACGCCAGGTCGGCGCGATCCTGGAGGAGCCGCTGATCATCAACACCGGCCTCTCCGCCGCCCAGCGGCGGCACGAGGCCCAGGCGATGCTGGCCCGCGTCGGCCTGCGCCCGGAGCACTACAGCCGCTACCCCCACATGTTCTCCGGCGGCCAGCGCCAGCGCATCGCCATCGCCCGCGCGCTGATGCTCAACCCCATGGTGCTGATCGCCGACGAGCCGGTCTCCGCGCTGGACGTGTCGGTGCAGGCCCAGGTGCTGAACATGCTGATGGACCTGCAGGCGGATTTCGATCTCGCCTATGTGTTCATCAGCCACGACCTGTCCGTCGTGCAGCACATCGCCAACGAGGTCCTGGTGCTCTATCTCGGCCGGCCGGTCGAGCAGGCCAGCCGCGACGCCCTGTTCGCGCGGCCAATGCACCCCTACACCCGCGCGCTCCTGGCCAGCACGCCGTCGGTCGATCCCGCACGGCGGCGCGAGCGCGTGCAGGTGAAGGGCGAGATGCCGTCGCCGCTGTCGCCGCCGTCGGGCTGCGCCTTTCACAGCCGCTGTCCGCATGCGACCGACCGGTGCAGCACCGAGCGCCCCGCCCTGCGGCCCATCGACGACCGCCTGGTCGCCTGCCACTACGCCGAAACGCTGGCCTGACCCCTCTCTGGGTCCCATCGGCGGCCGACTACCCCGGTGAACTCCCGGCAGCGGCGGGCGCTGCGGCGCCGTTGGGAAAGCTCAGCGTCGCCGTCGTGCCGTGGCCGAGGGCGCTGGACAGGCGCAGCCGGCCGCCATGCAGTTCGATCAGCGACTTGACGATCGCCAGCCCCAGCCCGGTCCCGCCTTCCCCGTGCGGAACGGTCAGCCCGCGCACCTGATGGAAGGGTTGCACCACCAGCGCCAGATCGCCGGCCGCCATGCCGATACCGGTGTCGGCGACCGCCAGCTCGACCGTTCCATCGTCGCCGACGGTCCCGGTGATGCGGACATTGCCGCCGGACGGGGTGAACTTCACCGCGTTCGACAGCAGGTTGACCAGCATCCGTTGAACCGCACCCGGATCCCCCGGGATCGTCGCCAGGTCGGGGGCGAGCACCCGCTCGATCTCGATGCCGCCGCGGATCGCCTGGGCCATGACCTGGTCGATGGCGGCCTGCACGATCGCCGGCAGGCCGATATTGGTGATCTGCACCTCCCAGCGGCCGGCCTCCAGCTTGGCCATGTCGAGCACGTCGTCGATCAGGCTCTGCAGGAAGACGCCGCTGCGGTGGATGTGCCCGGCATACTCCGCATAGGACGGGTTCTCCAGCGGGCCCAGCACGCCTTCGACCATCATCTCGGAGAAGCCGTTGATGGCGTTCAGCGGGGTGCGCAGCTCGTGACTGACCGTCGCCAGGAACTGCGAGCGCGTCCGGTTGGCCGTCTCGGCGGTCGACAAGGCCTGGACCAGCCGTTCCCGCGTCTCGGTCATGGAGATCGCGGCGGCGGCGATATGTGCGCCGGCGGCCAGCGCCTCGACCACGGGCGCCGACCAGCCGGTGAAGGGACGCAGGCGGCGGGCGCTGCAGATGTCGAAACCGATGAACCCGATCAGGCGTTCCGCCGCGATGACGGGATGCACCGAGATCGCGTCGATCTCCTGCACCTCCAGGAACCGGCGCTCGCTCTCCGGCAGTTGGCCCGGCCCGTTGGCGACCACCGGGTTGCCTTGCAGGAACTGTTCGATCCAGCGCGGGAAACCGGCCGCGACCATGTCGAGGCCCTGCAGATCAGGGTTATCCACTTGGGGCACGATGCCCGGCGCGCACCACTCGGCTCGCTGATGGGCGATCCAGGTCTCCGGGGCGACCACCGGATCAAGGCCGGTCACCGGATCGAACTCGAAGCAGTAGCAGCGGTCGACATCCGCGGCGTCGCCCATGCGGGCCAAGAGACCGTCGATCTCCCGCGACCAGTGCGAGGCGACCAGGAACCGCTCCGCCGAGGTCGCCACGGCCGACAGGATGCGGCCATAAACGGTGTCGTCCATCGCGCCGTAGGTCTCGTCCCCGGGCAGGACGACGACGGTCATCGCCGCATCGCCGTTCCACTCGGTCCCCCACATGGAGCAGCGGACCGTCTTCGGGCGGCCATGCGGATAGAGCGTCCAGATCTCCGTCACCACATGCCCGGCCGCCAACCGCGCGGCGATCGCGGCCAGCCGCGATCGCGCCGACAGCGAGATATCGGAGAGGTCGCGCTCGCGCAGCCGCTCCACCGTCCCGGCATCCCAGAACCGCAGGCCCGCCTCGTTGGCCCAGCAAAGCCGATTGGCGCTGAACGCATAGACCCAGGCCGCCAGCGGCATGGCGGCAAGCGACACAGGGCCGGCGTCGACGCCGGGGCCGGACAGGAAACGGTCGATCGACATCGGTTTCCGATCAGGGTTCGGCTGCGCGGTCGAATCACCACGACCGCCGACTCATATAGCCGTCTGCTGCCGGTTTGTGGCGTAGAATCTGAACAGTGCGACCGTGCATCGTCCCCAACGGTCGCCCTACCGACCGGTGCGGGTAGGCGACGCCCACCCTTCGACTACCGTCGGTTGGCGTCGGCCGACAGGCTGCCAATACTCCGGCTACGGCGTCCCATCCGTCAGCTCGCGCAGCAGTGCTTGCGCGTCTGCCAGGCTGCGCTCGGCGACGACTCGATAATGGGATGCGCCGGCAGCGCGCAAGACATCCAGCGCCGTCTGGAGAATGGCCACAGCGGCCGCCACGCGGCTCGCGTCTCCCTCTCGTTCTCCAAGCGCCATCAGGGCGTTGGCCAAATTGTTCTGGGTCATCGCCCAGTCGATCGGCACACGCGCGCGGGTCAGCTCCTCCAGGGCGGCGCGATAGGCGGCAACCGCCGCCTCCAGGCGCTCCGTACCGCTTTCCCGCGCCCCAAGCGTCTGAAACACGTTGCCAAGGTTGCCCTGGATCCTTGCCCAGACCAATGGCGCGCGGGCGCGGGTGTATTCCTCCAGCGCGGCACGGTAGGCCGCAACGGCCGCCTCCAGGCGCTCGCTGCCGCCCTCCCGCGCGCCCAACGCCTGCAGCGCGGCACCCAGATTGGTCTGGGTCGCCGCCCAGTCCAGCGGCACCCGCGCGCGGGTGTGTTCCTGCAGGGCGGCGTGGTAGGCGGCAACGGCGGCTTCCAGGCGCTCCGTACCGCTCTCCCGCGCGCCGATTGTTGCCAGCGCGATGCCGAGGTTGTTCTGGATCGTCGCCCAACCCAGCGGCACGCGCTCGCGGGTGTACTCTTCCAGGGCGGCGCGGTAGGCGAGGACAGCGGCCTCCAGGCGCTCGGTGCCGCTCTCCCGCGCGCCGATGGTCGCGAGCGCGATGCCTAGGTTGTTCTGGGTCATCGCCCAGTCCATCGGCACGCGCGTACGGGGCAGCTCTTCCAGAGCCACGCGATAGGCCGTGACGGCCGCCTCAAGGCGCTTGGTGCCGCTCTCGCGATCCCCAAGCTGTACTAGGGCGTTGCCCAGATTGTTCTGGGTGATCGCCCAGTCGAATGGTGCGCGCACACGGGTGCGTTCCGCCAGCGCTGCACGATAGGCGGCCACGGCCGCCTCCAGGCGTTCGGTGCCGCTCTCCCGCGACCCAAGCACCCGAAGGGCAGACCCTAGACGGTCTTGGGTCGTCGCCCAGTCCATCGGCGCACGCGCGCGCGTCTGCGTTTCCAAGACGCGACGGTAAACCGCGATGGCATCGATCAAGGCCGCGTTGTCGCCCCGCTCGTCGCCCTCGCGGTAGAGCGCGTTGGCCTCGCGGGAGAGATAGTCGGCGCGCGCGCCTTGCGCGTCGACGGGAACAAATTCGGCTGCGATGCGGAACGCGTCGGCCGCGCCGCGGTAGTCCAGCCGCGTCAGCCGCAACTCGCCTCGCTCGGCGCTGGTTGCGGCGGCGCTGAGCCACCGCTGGTCGGCGACGTCCTGCGCTCGGCGCGCCGCCTCAAGATCGGCGTCTTGCGCCTCGACGAGCAGCGCCTCCGCCCGGTCGTAGTCACCGTCCTCGACGGCGGCGGCGGCGGCCTCGCGCAGCCGTTCGACCTCCGGATCGGCGGAGCGGAAGAGGCGAAGCTCGTCCAGGAGAGCCAGATGCCGCTGGGCGATCTCGGCCAGGCGGTCCTGAAGGGCAGCCGCCTCAACCTCGGTCTCGCCCAGCACCTCGAAGAACCGCGCCAGCGCCTCGACCCTCAGCCGGCTCGTCTCCGGGATCAAGGCCTGCAAATGCAGGATCAGCCGCTCGCGATCGGCGGCCGTCGGCGACGCGGCAAGCCGCACAAGCTCCACCACCTCTTCGTGCGGCATGCCACAGACGATGGTCAGCGAGCTGTCCGTGACATCGCCGCCGATCGCGGCGGCGCAGTTCGTCGCGGTGACGACCAGGCCGTCCGGCTGCGCCACCGCCGGCGCGGCGGTCAGCAGCAAGGCGGCGATGAGGGGTGCAAGGTCACGGGGCATCGTCCGGCCCCACCGCCTCGGCATCGGGGTCCTGGCCACCGATGGTGATCGTGCTGCCGTCGACGCTGCCGCCGATGCCGACGCTGCCGTCTTCGGCCCGGACATTCACAGGGGAGCCGCCTGCATCCCCGGCGACGGTCTCGGTCCAGACCCAGGCGCCGATGCCGGCGAGGGCGACGACGAAGACCAGCACGCTGATCAACCGCAGCAGGCGGTAGGCGTCGTCCTTCTTGAGAGTCGGGAAAATGTTCCGAGCAATGATCTGCCGGAAGACCAGCAACAACACGCCGAGCGCGAGACCGCCGATGCCGGCGATCTGACCGACGGTGTGCAACAGGTCGGTTTCCATATCGGCGTGTCTCGACCGGGCGCCCTGCTACCGACGATATCAGAGAGCGGGTCACGGCACCACTTGGACGGCCTTCGCCGTCCGCCGTCGAAACGTGACAACAACCGATCGGAGATGGGGCGAACGAATGGGCGAGGGCGCAAAAGGACGGCGAGGAATGGTCGGAGTGAGTGGATTCGAACCACCGGCCCCTGCCTCCCGAAGACAGTGCTCTACCAGGCTGAGCTACACTCCGTCCCGTCGCCGGCCGCCCTACGCTCCGGGTCGGGAACCGGAGGCGTCGCGAAGCTGCGATGCGGCAGGTCCCGGCTTATAGCGCGCTCCCAACGGCGCCGCAAGGAAAGCGCCCGCCGACTCGGGCTGGCAGCCTGCTAGTAGTCGCGGTCGATGCAGAAATCGACGATGTCCAGCAGGATCTGCCGGACCGGGGAGGCGGGAAAGCCCGCCAGCGCCGCGCGCGCCTCGGCCCCATACCCACGGGCGCGGTCCATCGCCTGGTCCAGCGTGCCGTGGCGCTGCATCAACACCAGCGCATGGTCCAGATCGGCCGGCGTCTGGTCCAGGTCCTCCAGGCAGCGCTTCCAGAACGCCCGCTCGTCCGCGTCGCCGGCGGCGATCGCCAGCACGGCCGGCAGCGTGATCTTGCCCTCGCGGAAATCGTCGCCGATCGCCTTGCCCAATCGGGCTTGCCGCGCGGAATAGTCCAAGACGTCGTCGACAAGCTGGAAGGCCACGCCCAGCGCCCGGCCGTACTGGGCCAGGGCCGCCCGCGCCGCCGGGCCGGCATCGGCGACCACCGCGCCGACCTCGCAGGCCGCCGCGAACAGCTCCGCCGTCTTGGCGCGGACCACCGCCAGATAGGTCTCCTCGCCGGTGGCGATGTCGTTGGCGGCGGCAAGCTGCATGACCTCGCCCTCCGCGATCACCGCGGCGGCCCGGCTGAGGATGTGCAGCACGTCGATGGAGCCGTCGGCGACCATCAGCAGGAAGGCGCGGGCGAACAGGAAGTCGCCCACCAGCACGCTCGGCTTGTTGCCGAAGACCTCGTTGGCCGACGCCTTGCCGCGGCGCAGGTCGCTGCCGTCCACCACGTCGTCGTGCAGCAGCGTCGCGGTGTGGATGAACTCCACCGACGCCGCCAGCCCCTGATGGCGCTGGCCCTCATACCCGCAGAGCTGCGCGGCGCCCAACAGCAGCATCGGCCGCAGCCGCTTGCCGCCGGATGCGACGATATAGCCGGCGAGCTGCGGGATCAGCGCGATCTCGCTGTCCATATTGGCGACGATGATGCGATTGACCTCATCGAGGTCCGCCCGCACCAGGCGGGTCAACGCATCGACGGCGCCGTCGAGGGCCGGAATGGGCTCGCGCGCGGCCTCGCCGTCGGGCGAGGGCTCGCCGGCCAATTGCCCGGCCAGTTGATTGACGGTGGCGCTCATGGCTGTGAGCATAGAAGGCGCCGATACCCGGTCAAGCCTGCTCGCGGCCGGCCTGGTCGCGGGTTCCGCCACCACCTCCCGGAAGCCAGCCGAGCCGCCCCTTGGTCGAACTGCTGCGCACCACCGATCCCGCCCGCCTGTCCTGGCTGCAGGCCCTGTTCGCCGATGCGGGCATCGAGGTCTTCGTGCTCGACACCCACATGTCGTTCATGGAGGGCTCGGTCAGCGCCATCCCCCGCCGGGTAATGGTCGCCGACGACGATGCGTCACGGGCCCGCCGCCTCTTGCAAGACGTCGGGGAGGCGTTCGACGGATCGACCCCGGCATGACGCCGGACGAAGCCGACGCGACCACCAGCCAAGACGCGCTGCTGGACGGCCGGATCGTTCTGCACCAGCCCCGCCACGGCTACCGTAGCGCCGTCGATCCGGTGCTGCTGGCCGCCGCCCAGGACCCGCGACCCGGCGACCGTGTCGCCGATCTGGGCTGCGGTGCCGGCGTGGTGATGCTCTGCCTCCTGGTCCGGCTGCCCGAGATCGCCGTGATCGGGGTGGAGCGGGACCCGCACCTCGCCGACCTGGCGCGCCGGAACCTGGCGGCCAACGGCTTCGCCGATCGCGCCCGGGTGGTGGCGGCCGATATCGCCGACGCCGCCCGGTTGGCGGCCGAACTCGGCACGGTCGACCGGGTCGTCACCAATCCGCCCTATCATGCCGCCGGCGGCCACACGCTGCCCGACGATGCGGCGGCCCGCGACGCCGGGCACGAAGGGACGGTCGGCCTGGAAGACTGGCTGGCGGCGGCGGCCCGCATGGTCGCCCCGCGGGGCACGCTGTCGCTGATTCACCGCGCCGACCGGCTGGTCGACATCCTGCGGGGCCTGCCGCGGGGCTTCGGGTCGGTCACGCTGACGCCGCTCTGGCCGAAGGCCGGCCGGCCGGCCAAGCGGATCATCGTCACCGCGCGACGCGGCGGCCGGGGGCCGGCACAGCTCGCCCCAGGCTTGGTGCTGCACGAGGCCGATGGCGGCTACACGGCCGAGGCAACGGCCGTGCTGCGCGGCGGCGGCGCGCTGGACGGGTGACCCGATCGCGTCCCGGCGGCCCCAGGGCGGCCGGCAGCGGGGTCATCGGGCCGGTCGTCGGCCAGCCCTGTTCCCGTGCCCGCGTCTCGATCGCCGCGATGCGGTCCCGGGTCAGCGGATGCGTGGACAGGAAGGCCGGCCCCTGCCCGGCCTCTCCCCCCGCCGCGGCGATCAGCGCCTCGAACAGGTCCGTGGCACCGCCGACATGCCCATAGGCCGCGGCCAGGGCCGCCAGCGCGTCCCGGTCCGCCCGACGCTCCGCGTCGCGGCCGTAGCTCAGCTCGACCAGGCGGCCGGTGCCGCCGATCAGCCCCTCGGTCAAGCCGCCGATGTCGCCCAGCACCAAGGAGAGGGCCAGATCCAGCAGCAGCCGGCCGCCGAGCGCCCGGGCGACGTCGCGGTGGCGGACATGGGCGATCTCATGCGCGACCACCATGGCCAGCGCGTTCTCGCTTTCCAGCCGATCGGTCAGCCCGGCGAACATGTAGATGTTGCCGCCGAGCGTCGCGAGCGCGTTCACCGTCGGCTCGTCGACATGGTGCAGCGTCACCGTCATGCCGTCGGGCAGATCCATCAGCGGCACCAGGCGGTCGGCCAGCCGCTGCAGCGCCACGGTCTCCGGATCACGCGGGTCGGGCTCGTCCAGGACGATGTCGGCGACCGAGCGTTCCCAGCCGAACGGGGTCAGCGTCGCGATCCATCCGCCCAGCCACAGCGCCAGTGCCACCAGCGCCGCCATCACAACCGCCGCACCCGCCGCCAGAATCGCCAAGTCGCGCCAGACGCGCTGGCGGCTGACATTGATCCCTTCCGGGATCTTGGGGTTTTCGTATCTCAGCGCACGCGCCCCACGCCGGTCCCGCCGGCCGGCAGCGCGGCGGTACCGTAGGCCAGGACCTCGATGGTCCCAATCGCCCCGCGGCCCCCCTTGGAGATCGACGCGGTCTCCATCCGCACATTGACGATCACCGACGCCCCGATCGCCCGGGCTTCGCCGCGCATGCGCAACAACGCCTCCCGCCGCGCGCGGTCGATCAGGCTCTCATACGCGGTCACCCGGCCGCCGAAGAGCATCTTCAGTTGCGCCAGGAACCGCTTGAAATAGTCCAGCGAGATCACCGCGCTGCCCTCGACCATGCGGGTCTCCGGCGCCGGCCCCAGTCCCGGAAAATCCTCCGGCACCCGTCGGGTCGAGATGATCGGCAGGTCGCGCAAGATCCTCTCGCGGGCCAGGATGGAGCGGTAGTGCGCCCGCTCCCGCGCGCTGCCGACCAGATAGCCGAGAACGATCAGGAAGACCGGTACCCCGACCTGCCAGAAGAGCGGGTTGGACAGCACGGACATCTAGTCCACCGTCACCGCGGTGCCGTAAGCCAACAGCTCTGCCGCACCTTGCGCCACCGACGAGGTAGCGAAGCGGACGTTCAGCACCGCGTTCGCGCCGACAGCCCGGGCCTGCTGCTCCATCCGCTGCAGCGCTTCCGCCCGCGCATCGCTCAACAGCTCGGTATAGGCGCCGAGCTCGCCGCCCACGATGTTCTTCAGCCCCGCCAGGAAGTCGCGGCCGAGATGCTTCGCCCGGACGGTACTGCCCTGGACGATGCCCAGATGGGCGGTCACGGTCTTGCCGGGAACGTATTCCAGCGTGCTGACGATCATGCGGTGCGGCCTCACGATGGATCAGGGAGGCTACACCATAGCGCATTTTGCTTTCGCCGACGCCCAAAGACCCTTGAGATGGACCCGTCGTCCGACGCCGCGGGCGGACCCCTGCTCCCGATCGCCGCAGGGCTTGTCTTGGCCGGGGCGGGCGCGCATTACAGCGGCGGCGGTCCACCGCCTCGTTCGCCACCTCTTCGACCCGGGCGAAGGACGACCGCACCCGCGCGATGACGACAGCCGAATCCTCCCCGACGACGACGCAGCCGACCGGCCGCCCCGCCCTGTGGCGGCGGATATGGCCGCGGCCGCCCCTGGTCGCCGTGGTCCGCCTGGCCGGCGTCATCGGCCAGGTCGACGGGCTGCGCCGCGGCCTGGCGTTGAGCGCCGTCGCCGGCACGCTGGAACGGGCATTCTCCCATCGCCGGGTGGCCGCGGTGGCGCTGGCCGTCAACTCCCCCGGCGGCGCGCCGGTGCAGACCGCGCTGATCGCCCGCCGTATCCGCGACCTCGCCGACGAACACGGCGTCCCGGTCTACGCCTTCGTGGAGGACGTGGCGGCGTCGGCGGGCTATTGGCTGGCCTGCGCCGCCGACGAGATCTATGCCGATGCCGGCTCCATCGTCGGCTCCATCGGCGTGATCAGCGCCGGTTTCGGCTTCGACCGGCTGATCGAGCGTTGGGGCATCGACCGCCGCGTCTACACCGCCGGCACCCGCAAGGCGCTGCTCGACCCCTTCCGGCCGGAGGACGGCGACGACGTCTCGCTCCTGAAAGACATCCAGGGCGACCTGCACCGCCTCTTCCGCGACTATGTGGAGACGCGCCGCGCCGACCGCCTGACCCCGGGCGAGGAGACGCTGTTCGACGGCCGCGTCTGGACCGGGGAGCGCGCCCACGCCCTCGGCCTGATCGACGGCGTCGGCCAGATGCGCCCCATCTTGCGCCAACGGTTCGGCGACAAGGTCCGCCTGAAGGTCATCGGCGAGCCGCGCGGCCTGTTGCGCCGGCGGCTCGGTCTGACCGAGGCGGAAGCCCTGCCCGCCGCCACCCTCGCCACCCTCGAAGAGCGCCTGATCTGGGCGCGCTTCGGGCTCTGACCCGCCGACCGGCCGCCATGTTCTCCCTGCCCAAACTGCTCGTCCTGGCGCTGATCATCGCCGGGGTCATCGCCGCCTTCCGTGTCGCCGGCACGGTGCGGCGCCTGCGCGCCGACGCCGCGCGCCGGCAGGCGACTGCCCGCCCGCCCGCCAAGACCGAAGAGCTGTTGAAGTGCAGCGGCTGCGGCGCCTATGTTCCGCTCGACAGCCCCGATCCCTGCGGCCGAGGGGATTGCCCGCGCCGGCCGGAGCGTTCCTAGGCGCAAGGCCCGCGGCTCCACCCGCCCCATCGCCGCCCCCGTCGCCCGAACGTCCCCGACCCATGCCCGGCGTCAGCCCGCCCCCCACCTCCTTCCAGGACATCATCCTGCGCCTGCAGCAGTTCTGGGCGGCGCAGGGCTGCGTCATCCTCCAGCCCTTCGACATGGAGGTCGGCGCCGGCACCTTCCATCCGGCGACCACGCTGCGCGCCCTGGGGCCGGAACACCGGTGGAACTGCGCCTATGTCCAGCCGTCGCGGCGCCCGACCGACGGCCGCTACGGCGAGAACCCGAACCGGGTGCAGCACTACTACCAGTTCCAGGTGCTGATGAAGCCGTCGCCGGCGGACGCCCAGGACCTCTATCTCGCCAGCCTCTACGCGCTGGGCATCGACCCCGCGCGCCACGACATCCGCTTCGTGGAGGACGACTGGGAAAGCCCCACGCTGGGCGCCTGGGGCCTCGGCTGGGAGGTCTGGTGCGACGGCATGGAGGTCACCCAGTACACCTATTTCCAGCAGGTCGGCGGCATCGAATGCGACCCCGTGCCGGTCGAGCTGACCTACGGCCTGGAACGCATCGCGATGTATGTCCTGGGGCGGGAGAGCCTGTTCGACCTGCCCTTCAACGATCCCGAAGCACCGGGCGCGAAGACCTATCGCGACGTCTTCCACCGGGCGGAACGGGAGTATTCCGCCTACAATTTCGAGCACGCGAACACGCAAGCCCTGTTCCGCCACTTCACCGATGCGGAAACCGAGTGTCAGGCGCTGATCGACCAGCGGCTTGCCCTGCCGGCCTATGACCATTGCATCAAGGCGAGCCATTTGTTCAATCTGCTCGACGCGCGCGGCGTGATCAGCGTGGTGGAGCGCGCCGCCTACATCGGCCGCGTGCGCACCCTCGCCCGCGCCTGCTGCGAGATGTGGCTGGAGGCGGCGTAAGGCGACCCATGCCCGACTTCCTCCTAGAGCTGTTCTCAGAAGAGATCCCGGCGCGGATGCAGGCCCGCGCCGCCGCGGATCTCGACCGCCTGATGGGGGAGGCGCTGGCGGCGGAACGGCTGGCGCCCGAGGTGACGGCAACCCATGTGACGCCGCGCCGGCTGGTCTATGCGGCGTCCGGCCTCGCCGCACGCCAGCCGGACCTGGCGGAGGAGCGCAAGGGACCGCGCGAGGACGCCCCGCAGCAGGCGATCGACGGGTTCTTGCGGTCCACCGGCCTGACGCTGGACGCCTGCGAACTGCGCGACACGCCCAAGGGGCGCACCTGGTTCGCCGTGATCCACCGCCCCGGCCGGGCGAGCGAGGCGGTGCTGGGCGAGGTGATCGCCCGGGTCCTCGCCGGTTTTCCCTGGCCGAAGAGCATGTGCTGGGGCGAGACCAAGTTCCGCTGGGTGCGCCCGCTGCACCATGTGCTGGCGGTCTTCGACGGCCGGCCGCTGCCCGGCGCCTTCGCGCCCGACGAGGGGCTGTCGCTGGCCTTCACCGACAAGAGCCGCGGACACCGCTTTCTCGCGCCCGATCCGTTCCCGGTCGCCGGCCTGACCGACCTCAAGGCGGGCCTCGCCGGCGCGCATGTCGTGCTGGACCGCGAAGACCGCCGCCGCGCCATCGCGGAAGGGGCGGCCCGGTGCGCCGAGGCGGCCGGGCTGCGTTTGCGCGACGATCCCGGCCTGATCGACGAGGTCGCCGGGCTGGTCGAATGGCCGGTGGTGCTGGCCGGGCGGATCGATGAGGCCTTCCTCGACGTGCCGGAGGAAGTGCTGGTGACCGCCATGCGCACGCATCAGCGCTACTTCGCCTGCGTCGACGGCACCGGCCGGCTCGCGCCCCGCTTCGTCATGGTCGCCAATACCGAAGCCCGCGACGGCGGCGCGGCGATCGTCGCCGGCAACGAGCGCGTCTTGCGCGCCCGCCTGTCCGACGCCCGCTTCTTCTGGGACCAGGATCGCGCCAAGTGCCTCGACGACCATCTGCCGGCGCTCGCCGAGATCGTCTTCCACGCCAAGCTTGGCTCGATGGCCGACAAGGTCGCGCGGCTGGAAAGGCTGGCGGCGCGGCTCGCCGAGGCGATCCCCGACGCCGATCCGATGGCCGCGGAACGCGCCGCGACGCTGGCCAAGGCAGACCTGGTCACCGGCATGGTTGGCGAGTTCCCGGAACTGCAGGGCGTGATGGGCCGGTACTACGCCCTGGCGCATGGCGAGGACGCGGCCGTGGCCGATGCCGTCGCCGCGCACTACGCCCCTCTCGGCCCCTCCGACGATTGTCCGTCGGCCCCGGTCGCCGTCGCCGTGGCGCTGGCCGACAAGCTCGACACGCTGGCCGGCTTCTTCGCCATCGGCGAGACGCCGTCGGGCCGCGGCGACCCTTACGCCTTGCGCCGCGCCGCCTTGGGCGTGATCCGGCTGGTGACGGAAAACGGCTTGCGCCTGGGGCTCTCGGATCTCTTCCGCTCGGCGCTGGCCGCCTATCCCGAAGACGTCACCGGGATCTATCCCCAAGAGCATGTTGACTCCCTAGTCGGTTTCTTCGCCGACCGGCTGAAGGTCGCCTTGCGCGACCGCGGCGTGCGCCACGACCTGGTCGACGCCGTCTTCGCGTTGGGCGGCGAGGACGATCTGGTGCGGCTGATCGACCGGGTGACAGCGCTCGGCCAATTGGTCGACAGCCCCGACGGTGCGAACCTGCTGACCGCCTACCGCCGGGCCGCCAACATCGTTCGCATCGAGTCGAAGAAGGACAAGATCGCCGGCTATGGCGACCCCGATCGCGCACGTCTGGCGGAACCGGCGGAACGCGCGCTCGCCGATGGCCTCAGCGCCTCCGGCGACCAGGCGGCGCGGCACGCCGCGTCGGAGGACTTCGCCGGCGCGATGACCGCGCTCGCGGCGCTCAGGGCGCCGGTGGACGCCTTCTTCGATCAGGTGACGGTCAATGCCGACGACGCGGCGCTGCGTCGCAATCGGCTGGCCCTGCTGCAGCATATCACCGCAACCCTCGACCGGATCGCCGACTTCTCGAAGATCCAAGGCTAAAGCGTCTTAACACTGGGTGGACTCAACCGGGCAACCCAGAAAATCCCATCAAACAATAGGCTAGACCGGTCGCGAACGGGCCGTCGTCAGTCCGCGGCCGGTCAAGCGCCGCCACACGACTTTTGCTGCACTGCAAACGGCGCGGTTTTCCAGTCTCGGCCGGCGGTCGCGCTATTGAGCCATGTCATGGACCCAAATAGGCTGACGGCTAGAGTTCCGGTACGCCGTCACCCATCGGGCCAACTCGTCATCCGGCCAACTCGTCGGCGACTTCTCTCGCACAGCAACGGATGCTCTTAAGGAGACCGCGCGTCATGTCGAAATGGGTCTACAAGTTCGGCGGCGGATCGGCCGACGGCCGGGCGGAAATGAAGAACCTGCTGGGCGGGAAGGGCGCCAATCTGGCGGAAATGAGCCTGATCGGCCTGCCGGTGCCCCCGGGTTTCACGGCATCGACCGAGGTCTGCACCTATTTCTATGCCAATGGCCGTAAGTATCCCGACGATTTCGAGGATCAAATCAACGACGCGCTGCATTGGCTGGAAGAGCAGGCCGGCAAGACCTTCGGCGACCCCGGCGACCCGCTCCTGGTCTCGGTGCGCTCCGGCGCGCGGGCCTCGATGCCGGGCATGATGGACACGGTGCTGAACCTCGGCCTCAACGACGAGACGGTGGCCGGGCTGGTGCGCAACACCGGCGACGCCCGTTTCGCCTATGACAGCTATCGGCGCTTCATCCAGATGTTCTCCGACGTCGTGCTCGGCGTCGACATGCACTATTTCGACGAGGTGCTCGACACCGCGAAGCGCGAACGCAACTACACCCTCGACACCGACATGCGGGCCGAGGACTGGCAGGCGGTCGTCGAGCTGTACAAGCAACTCGTCCAGCAGAAGCTCGGCAGCCCCTTCCCGCATGAGCCCAAGGACCAGTTGTGGGGCGGCATCGGCGCCGTCTTCGGCTCCTGGATGAACCAGCGGGCGATCACCTACCGCCGGCTGCACGGCATCCCCGAGCATTGGGGCACCGCCGTCAACATCCAGACCATGGTGTTCGGCAATATGGGCGAGGACTGCGCCACCGGCGTCGCCTTCACCCGCGACCCGTCGACCGGCGACAACAACTTCTACGGCGAGTTCCTGTTCAACGCCCAGGGCGAGGACGTGGTGGCCGGCATCCGCACGCCGCAGCCGATCAACAAGGTCGCCAGCGAGAAGGCCGGCGTCGACATGCCGACCATGGAGGAGATGCTCCCCACCCTCTACAACGAGCTGCACGACTACCGGCTGAAGCTGGAGAACCACTATCGCGAGATGCAGGATCTCGAATTCACCATCGAGACCAACAAGCTCTACATCCTGCAGACGCGCAACGGTAAGCGCACCGCCCCGGCGGCCTTGAAGATCGCGGTCGACATGTGCCGCGAAGGGCTGATCGACAAGACGGAGGCGGTCGGCCGCGTCGACCCCGCCTCGCTCGACCAGCTTCTGCACCCGACCCTCGACCCGAACGCCCCGCGCGACGTCATCGGCCGCGGCCTGCCCGCCTCGCCGGGCGCCGCGTCGGGCAAGATCGTCCTGACCGCCGACGAGGCCCAGGACCAGGCGGAGAAGGGCGAGCACGTCATCCTGGTGCGTGAGGAGACGTCGCCGGAGGACATCCACGGCATGCACGCGGCGGTCGGCATCCTGACCACCCGCGGCGGCATGACCAGCCACGCCGCCGTGGTGGCGCGCGGCATGGGCCGGCCTTGCGTCGCCGGCGCCGGCGAGATCCATATCGACATGGAGACGGGCGTCATCACCTCGGGCGACGTGTCGCTCAAGCCCGGCGACGTGATCACGCTGGACGGCGGCAAGGGCGAGGTGATGAAGGGCGCGGTCGCAACGATCGAGCCGAAGCTGTCCGGCGACTTCGCGGAGCTGATGGGCTGGGCGGACGAGCTGCGGCGCATGCGCGTGCGCAGCAATGCCGAGACGCCGACCGACGCCAAGATGGCCCGCAACTTCGGGGCGGAAGGCATCGGCCTGTGCCGCACCGAGCACATGTTCTTCGAAGGAGACCGCATCACCACCGTGCGCCGCATGATCCTGGCGGACACGGAAGCCGAGCGGCGCCGGGCGCTGAACGACCTGTTGCCGGTGCAGCGCGCCGACTTCGTGGAGCTGTTCCAGATCATGGCCGGCTTCCCGGTGACCGTGCGGCTGCTCGACCCGCCGCTGCACGAGTTCCTGCCGAAGACCGACGCGGATATGGAGGTGGTGGCCAAGGCCGCCGGCGTCGACGCGCTGAAGGTCCGCCAGCGGGCGTCGCTGCTGCAGGAGGCGAACCCGATGCTCGGGCATCGCGGCTGTCGCCTCGGCATCACCTTCCCGGAAATCTACGAGATGCAGGCCCGCGCGATCTTCGAGGCCGCCGTGGAGGTGCAGAAGGCCAGCGGCCAGACGGTGACGCCGGAGGTGATGATCCCGCTGGCCTTCGCCAAGAAGGAGCTGGACATCCTCAAGTCGATCATCGACCACGTCGCCCAGGCGGTGATCAAGGAAAGCGGGGTTACCTTCCAGTACCTGGTCGGCACGATGATCGAGCTGCCGCGCGCCGCACTGCGCGCCAACGAGTTGGCGGAAACGGCGGAGTTCTTCAGCTTCGGGACCAACGACCTGACGCAGACGACCTTCGGCATCAGCCGGGACGATGCGGCCCATTTCCTGCCGGCCTACATCAACCAGAACGTGCTGGAGACCGACCCGTTCGTCACCATCGATCAGTCGGGCGTCGGCGAGTTGATCCACATCGCCGCCGAGCGCGGCCGAGAAACCCGCTCCGGCATCAAGCTCGGCATCTGCGGCGAGCATGGCGGCGACCCGGCCTCGGTGCGGTTCTGCGAGAGCGTCAATCTCGACTACGTCTCCTGCTCGCCCTATCGGGTGCCAATCGCCAAGCTGGCGGCGGCGCAGGCGGCGCTTGACGAACGCGAGCCGGATAGCTGACCGGCCGGGACGTCATCACCGGCGACGGGGTCAGGCTGCACGCCACGGCCTGGCCCCCGCCGCCGCGTCCCAAGGCGACGGTGCTGATCGGCCCCGGCCGCACGGAACCTATCGCCAAGTATGATGAAGCCGCGCGCGATCTGATCGCGCGCGGCTTTGTCGTGCAGGGCTTCGACTGGCGGGGACAGGGCCTGTCCGACCGCCCGGTCGGCCATCCCCAGAAGGGCCATGTCGACGATATCGGCGCGTATGCCGACGACCTCGCCGCCGTGCTGGCCGATCTGGTCGCAACCGCCCCGCCGGTGCGGCCGCTGATCCTGCTCGCCCATTCCACCGGCGGGCTGGCGACGTTGACCTATCTGCTGGACCGGCCCGCCGGCGGGCTCGCGGTCGACGGGGTGGCGCTGTCCGCTCCGCTGCTCGGGCTCGGCGGCGGCCGGTTGTTCGCCGGTGCGATCGCCACGGCGGCCCGCCTCGCCACCGCGGTCGGGCTTTCCAAGCGCTATGCGATCGGCCAGGGCGACTGGCGCCGCGAGACCTTCGACGGCAATCGGGTAACCCGCGACCGGCGCCGGTTCGAGGCCGCACAGGACCTGTTCGCCGAGCGGCCCGAGCTTCGGGTCGGCGGCGCGACCTGGGGATGGATCGCGGCGGCTGTGCGGGGATGCGCGCGCCTGGCGGACCCCGCGGCACCGCCGCGGATCAGCATTCCCCTGCTTTTCGGCATTGCCGGCGCCGACCGCATCGTCAGCCCGCCGGCGACCCGCCGCTTCGCCGACCGCGCCGGCGATGCCACGGTGCTCGACCTGCCCGACAGCCGGCACGAGATCCTGCAGGAGATCGACGCCGACCGAACCCGCTTCCTCGACGCCGTCGACGCCTTCGCCGACCGTCTATCAGCGTCGGCCGGGGGACCCTAGCTCAGCGCCCCTGATACTGCGGCGTCCGTCGATCGATCCAGGCGTGCAGGCCCTCTAGCACGTCGTCCGTGCGGGCCATTCGGGCAAACTGCTCGCTCTCGATCTGCAGTCCCTCCGTGATCGACGCGTTGAGGCCGCGGGTAACCGCGGTGATGATGCGGGCGGCCGCGAGCGGCGAGTGCCGGGTGATCCGGCCGGCCAGCTCGAAGGCCGCGGGCATCAGCCGGTCGTGCGGGACGATCCGGTTGATCAAGCCCATCTCATGGGCACGCTCGGGTGTGAACGGATCGCCCGTCAACAGTAGCTCCAGCGCGCGTTTGCGGCCGGCCAACCGGGGCAGCCGCTGGGTTCCGCCGAAGGTGGGCGGAATGCCGATCTTGATCTCCGGCTTGGCGAACACGGCGCGGTCGCTGGCGATCGCCAGATGGGCCGCCTCCGTGATCTCGCAGCCCCCGCCGAACGCCAGGCCGTTGACCGCGACGATGATCGGCTTGGGGAAGCTTTCCAGCCGCGCCGTCATGGCTTGGCCACGCCGGACGAACTGTTTCACCGCCGGCTCCGGCCCCGCTTCGATGCTCCGGGTGAATTCGTGGATGTCCCCGCCGGCGGAGAAGGCGCGATCGCCCGCGCCGGTGAGGACGACCGCGCGGATGCCGTCATCGTCCTCGATGGCGTCCAGGCGCTGGAGCAAGCGGTCATTGGTGGCGTAGTCGAGCGCGTTCAGCCTCTCCGGACGGTTAAGCGTCAGGATGGCGATATCGTCTCTTCGGTCGAGCAGAACGGTATCGGTCATTCCGGCATAGCCTTCGATCGTGTGTCGGTTGACGGGAGACTAGCCAGGCCGGATGATCTGTGAAACTCACTAGTGGGTATACATATGTCGCCCCGACCGGACACCCGGGCGCGCATCCTCGATGCCGCCAGCCGCCTGTTCTACGAAGAGGGCATTCGCGCGATCAGCGTCGATGCGATCGCCGACAAGGCCGGGATCACCAAGAAGACGCTGTACTACCATTTCAAGAGCAAGGACGAGCTGATCGCCGGCTACCTGCAGTCGCGCGATCAGCCGAACCTGGCGCTGTTCGCGAAATGGTTCGACGAGACCGACGCAGACCTGCCGGACAAGGTCGCGGCCATCTTCGTGCATCTGGCGCGAAACGCCCGCCACCCGCGCTGGAAGGGCTGCGGCTTTCTGCGAACGGCGGCGGAGCTTGCCAACATGCCGGGCCACCCGGCCGTCAAGGTCGGCGCCGCACACAAGAAGAAGTTCGAGGCGTGGCTTGCCGAACGCCTCGCCGCCGGGGGTGTCGCCGGTCCGCAAGAGCTTGCCAGGCACATCGTCATCTTGATGGACGGCGTCTTCTCCTGCGTGCTGATCCACCGCGATGTGGGGTATGCCGACGCCGCCGCCCGCGCAGCGAAGACCATGGTCGAAGGGGCCCTGCGGCCAGCGGGATGATCGCCCGGGGGACGGGCAGATCCGCCCGCGCTTGCCCGCAGCGCCGGGCGGCGCCTATACCCTCGCCCGTAGCTTCTCGTCGCCAGGTCGCCCGATCATGCCGTGCCTTTCCGCCCTCTTGAGCGACACCGTCCAGGCCGCCTTCACCGCGGCCGGGCTGCCGGCGGAACTGGGTCAGGTCAAGCTGTCGGACCGCCCCGACCTCGGCCAGTACCAGACCAACGGCGCGCTCGCCGCGGCGAAGCTGGCGCGCAAGCCGCCGCGCGCCGTCGCGGAAGGCGTGGCGGAGATCCTCGACGGCGACCCGCGCTTGGCCGGGGTCTCCATCGCCGGGCCGGGCTTCATCAACCTGACGCTGACCGACGCCTTCCTCGCCGCCCATGTCGCCGATTTGGCCGCCGACGACCGGTTGGGCGTGGAGGCGGTGCGCGATCCGCAGACGGTCATCCTCGACTTCGGCGGCCCGAACGTCGCCAAGCCGATGCATGTCGGCCATCTGCGCGCCAGCATCATCGGCGATAGCCTGCAACGGCTGTTCCGCCATCTCGGCCACCGGGTGATCAGTGACGTCCATCTCGGCGACTGGGGCTACCCGATGGGCCTGCTGATCGCCGAGATGGCGCGCCGCCGGCCGGACTTGCCCTATTTCGATGCCGGCTTCCAGGGCCCATATCCGGCGGACTCCCCGGTCGGCCTGGAGGATCTGGAGGCGCTCTATCCCGAAGCCGCCGCCGCCGCCCAGGCGGAGCCGGAGCGGCGGCGCCAGGCGAGCGCGGCCACCGCCGCCCTGCAGTCCGGACGGCCCGGCTACCGCGCGCTGTGGCAGCATTTCCTGGACATCTCCGTCGCCGCGATGAAGCGGGACTTCGATGCGCTGGGCGTGCATTTCGACCTGTTCAAGGGCGAGGCCGATGTCGACCCGCTGATCGCGCCGATGGTCGAACGCCTGGCCGACCACGCCATCGCCGAACGCGACGAAGGCGCGCTGGTGATCCGCGTCGCCGAGGACGGCGACAAGGCCGAGGTGCCGCCCCTGATCCTGGAGAAGGCGGACGGCGGCGTCATGTACGCCACCACCGACCTCGCCACCATCGTCGACCGGGTCACCGCCTTCGACCCTGATCTCGTGCTCTATGTCGTCGACCAGCGCCAGCACCTGCATTTCGAGCAGGTGTTCCGCGCCGCCCGCCGCGGCGCAATCAGCGGGCATGCGCGGCTGGAGCATATCGGCTTCGGCACCATGAACGGCACCGACGGCAAGCCCTTCAAGACCCGCGCCGGCGGCGTCATGAAGCTTCAGGACCTCCTGTCCATGGCGACGGAGGAGGCCGAAGCCCGGCTCGGCGAAGCCGGCCTCGCCGCCGACTACCCGGCCGAGGAGCGCGCGGAGATCGCGCGCCTGGTCGGCATCGCCGCGGTCAAGTTCGCCGATCTGCAGAACTGGCGGATGTCGAACTACATCTTCGACCTCGACCGCTTCATGCGCTTCGAGGGCCGGACCGGCCCCTATCTGCAGTACGCTGCGGTGCGCATCCGCTCGCTGTTGCGCAAGGCGGCGGCCCAGGATCTCCGGCCCGGCGCCATCCTGCCGCCCGAGGCGCCGGTCGAGCGCGACCTGATGCTGACGCTGGCCCGGCTGCCCGACGCGGTCGCCGTAGCGGCCGCCAAGCGCGCGCCGCACGAGCTGTGCGACTACGCCTACGATCTGGCCCAGGGGTTCAGCCGCTTCTACGCCGCTTGTCACGTCCTGAGCGCTGACGACGCCGACCGCCAGGCGTCCTGGCTGATGCTGGCGCACACCACCGAGCGTGCGCTCGACCGCCTGCTCGACCTTCTGGGCATCGCCGTGCCGGAGCGGATGTAGCGACGATCCACCGCAGACGGCGACTTCTCATAGAGATCAAGGTCTTGTGATCCGTCGCCAGCCGACGTGATGACCGGTTCCCGCCATCCGCGGTCATGCTCTCCGCATGCCGGATCAGCGCCCTGCCCCCACCGTCCTGACCCCCGCAGACATCGCGGCCTACCCGATCGACCGGCCGGAAACGGCCGGCGGCGACCCGATGGCGCTGACGCGTTGCCGCCTCGCCGCGACGGACCAGTGGCACGACGCGCAGGTCGCCGGCCGCCGATGGCCCGTGGGTTGCGTCGCGCTGGAGATCACCCAGCGCTGCAACCTCGACTGCACCATCTGCTACCTCTCCGAAACAGCCGAGGCGGTCGTCGACCTTCCGATCGGCGAGATCGAGCGGCGCATCGACATGATCCATGCGCTCTACGGGCCCGGAACGAACGTGCAGATCACCGGGGGCGAACCGACCCTGCGCCCACGTGACGAGTTGCTGCGCATCGCCCGCTACTCCGCCGACCGGGGCCTGCGCCCGGCGCTGTTCACCAACGGCCTGCGCGCGCGCCGCCCCCTGCTTGCGGCACTGGCCGACAATGGGCTGGTCGACGTCGCCTTTCACGTCGACCTCACGCAGCAGCTCAAGGGCTATGCGTCGGAACAGGCGCTGAACGCCGTTCGGGCGCGCTGCATCGAGGCGGCGCGCGGCCTGCCGCTGGCCGTCTACTTCAATACGACGGTGCATGCCGGCAACCTCGGCGCGGTGCCCGACATCGTGCGCTTCTTCCTGGGCCACGCCGATGTGGTCAACCTGGCGTCGTTTCAGATCCAAGCCGATACCGGACGCGGGATCGACCGGCACCGCGCCACCGCGCTGACCGTGGAGCGCGTGGAGGCGGCGATCGACGAGGGCACGGGCGGCGCCCTCCGCTTCGGTCAGCTTCAGCCCGGCCATCGTCAGTGCAACCGCTACGCGATGGCGCTTGTCTGCAACGGGCGGGCGCACCCGCTGGCCCCGTCGGACGCCTTCGCCGCCCGCATGATGCGCGCGACCGGCGACCTGGTCCTGGAGCGGCGTAGCCCCGGCCGCTCGCTCAGCCGCGCAGCCCTCTGGCTGCTCCGGCACCCCCAGCACCTGCCGGCCACGGCCGCCTGGGCTGCCGGGCGGGCCTGGGCGATGCGGCGCGACCTCTGGCCGGCCCGCGGGCGCGTGCAGAAACTCTCCTTCATGATCCACAACTTCATGGACGCAAGCGCGCTCGATGGCGAACGGCTGGACGCCTGCATCTTCCGCACGGTCACCGCCGACGGAACGGTGCCGATGTGCCTGCACAACGCCCGCCGCGACGCTTTCACCCTGCCGCTGACGGGACCCCTCGGCGACGGGCCGGCGCGGCTTCCCACGAAACTCCGCAAGGGCCGCGCCAAACAGGGATCGGAACCACGGACGCCATGAGACTGTTGCTACTGACCGTCGTCGGCCTCTTCCTGGCCGGCTGCTATGGCGTGCCGACGCCGACACCGCCGCTCGACCCCGATCGGACCCCCGAAGCGGCCACCGCCGATTGGGCCGCCGTCCTGCAGACCCATGTCGACGAGGACGGGCGAACCGACTTCGTCGGCCTGTCCCGGGCGCCGCTGCCTTTGGAACGCTTCGTCGCCTACATCGCCGCGGTGAGTCCGGAGAACCGGCCGGACCTGTTCCCGACGGCGGATCACGCGCTCGCCTATTACATAAACGTTTACAACGCCTTGGCGATGTACAACGTGATCCGCCAGGACTTTCCGTACTCGCTCGGCGGCCCGCAGCTCCTCGGCTTCTTCGTCTATCCGCATTTCCGGGTCGGCGGACACTCGATCAACCTGCTGGATCTGGAACGGGACGTGATCTTCGACGGATTCGCCGATCCGCGGGCCCATTTCGCCGTGAACTGCATGGTCCGCGACTGCCCGGTGCTGCCGCGCCAGCCCTTCGCCGCCGACGACCTGGACGCGGCCTTGGATCGGGAGGCCCGGCGCTTCGCGACCGACGACCGAACGGTGCGCGTCGACGCGACGGCTCGGACGGTCGAGCTGAACGAGATCTTCGCGTTCTACGAGGACGAGTTCATCGCCGATGCCGGCAGCCTGATCGCCTATGTAAACCGGTATCGGACGAACCCGATACCGGACGATTACGCCGTGGTCTTCCGGGCGTACGACTGGCGCGTCAACTACCAGCTTGGCACGGCACCCTAGGGTCTCATCGGAGATCGATCGCGGCATCTCATGCGACAAGGCGCCACGCAGGGCGCTTTGACGTAGCGCCCGCGGCCGCACCGGCGGAAGCTCCCGGCGACATCTTCACGTGCCTTACGCACTCTCCGGCTGCGACCTCGGCCATGACCTGTTCGCTCACCCACCGTGGCGCCCGGCGCGCCGCGCCGCCGATCGCGCTGGCCTTGGCCGCTGCGCTCGCATTCCCACAGTCGGCTACCGCCCAAGGCGCGCCGCCGGAGGTCACCGTCAGCCCACCGCTCGTCCAGGAGCTGATCGAGTGGCAGGAGTTCACCGGCCAGTTCGTGGCGGTGGACAGGGTCGAGCTTCGCGCCCGCGTCAGCGGCTATCTGGAGTCGATCCACTTCGACGACGGCCAGTTCGTCGCGGCCGGCGACCGGCTGTTCGTCATCGACCCCCGCCCGTTCGAGGCGGAACGCGACAGCGCCGCCGCCCGGCTGGAACAGGCCGACGCGCGCCTGGAACTGGCGGAAAGCCAGCTCCAGCGCGCCGCGTCCCTGCTCGCCAACGGCAATATCCCCGAGGCGACCTATGACGAGCGCCTGCAGGAGGTGCGCGCCGCCACGGCGGCCATCGACCAGGCCCGCGCCGATCTCAGGCTCGCCGACCTCAATCTCGGCTACACCCAGATCACCGCACCGATCGCCGGGCGCATCGGCCAGCGCGAGATCAGCATCGGCAATCTGGTGATCGGCGGCGCCACGGCGGGCGCCACCTTGCTGACCACCATCGTCTCGCTCGACCCGATCTATTTCGAGTTCGACATGAGCGAGGCCTACTTCCTGCGCTATCAGCGGGCGATCGCCGAAGGGCTCTTGGAACCGCACCGCGACGGCGGCGTGCGGGTCAGCGGCCGGCTGTTCGACGAGACGGACTGGCCCTTGGACGGGCGCGTCGACTTCGTCGACAACCGCGTGGACCGCTCGTCGGGCACCATCCGCATGCGCGCGGTCTTCGCCAATCCCGACCGGTTCCTCACACCCGGCCAGTTCGGCGTGCTGCGCCTGCCGGGCTCGCCCCGCTATGCCGCGATCCTGCTGCCGGACGAGGCGATCCTCAACGACCAGGACCGCCGCATCGTCCTCACCGTCGACGCCGACAATGTCGTGGTCCCGCGCATCGTCCGCCCCGGCCCGCGCGAGCTTGGCCTGCGCGTCATCCGCGAGGGGTTGGCGCCGGAGGATCGGGTCATCATCAACGGCCTGGTCCGCGCCCGCCCCGGCACACCGGTAACGCCGGTCGACGGCACGATCGAGCTGCCGGAACAGCCATGAGAGGCTTCTCGCATTTCTGCATCGACCATCCGGTCTTCGCCAGCGTCTGCTCGATCCTCATCGTCCTGATCGGCGCCTTCGCCTTCCTGCGCCTGCCGGTGGCCCAGTATCCGGAGATCGCGCCGCCGACCATCGTGGTCGGCGCGACCTATCCGGGCGCGTCGGCCGAGACCGTCGCCGACACCGTCGCCGCGCCGTTGGAGCAGGAGATCAACGGCGTCGAGAACATGCTCTACATGAACAGCCAGTCGACCGGCGATGGCCGGCTGGCGGTCACCATCACCTTCGCGCTCGGCACCGACCTCGATACCGCGCAGGTGCTGGTGCAGAACCGCGTCGCGGTGGCGGAGGCACGGTTGCCGGAGGAGGTGCGCCGCCTCGGCGTCACCGTTCGCAAGAACTCGCCCGACCTGATGATGGTGATCCACATCTCCTCGCCGGACGGGTCGCGCGACGAGCTGTACCTCTCGAACTACGCGACCTTGCAGGTCCGCGACGTGCTGGCGCGCCTCAATGGCGTCGGTGATGTCCAGGTGTTCGGCGCGCGCGACTACTCCATGCGGATCTGGCTCGATCCCGACCTCCTGGCCGCCCGCGGCCTCGCCGCCGGCGACGTGCTGCAGGCGCTGCGGGCGGAGAATGTGCAGATCGCCTCGGGCGTCTTGAACCAGCCGCCGGTGCCGACGCCGGCGGCCTACGAGATGACCATCGAGACCCTGGGCCGCTTGGTCGAGCCCGGCCAGTTCGAGGACATCGTGGTGCGCACCGACGAGGCCGGCCGGGTCACCCGCCTGGTCGACGTGGCGCGAGTCGAGATCGCCGCCCAGGACTACAGCCAAATCGGCTATCTCGATGAGCGGTCCGCCGTACCGCTGCTCATCTTCCAGCGCCCGGGATCGAACGCGCTGGAAACGGCGACCGCCGTGCAGGAGACGATGGCCGAGCTGGCGCAGGCCTTCCCGCTCGGTGTGCAATACGAGATCGTCTACAACCCGACGGAGTTCATCGCCGAGTCGGTCCAGGCGGTGATCGTGACGATCTACGAGGCGATCGCCCTGGTCATCCTGGTGGTCGTGGTTTTTCTGCAGACTTGGCGCGCCTCGATCATCCCGATTCTGGCGATCCCGGTCTCGCTGGTCGGCACCTTCGCGGTGCTGGCCGCACTCGGCTTCTCGCTCAACAATCTCTCGTTGTTCGCGCTGGTGTTGGCGATCGGCATCGTCGTCGACGACGCCATCGTCGTCGTGGAGAATGTCGAACGTCATCTGCGCGACGGCCTCTCGCCAAAGGAGGCCGCCCACCGCACCATGGACGAGGTGTCCGGCGCGATCCTGGCGATCACCCTGGTGCTGGTCGCCGTGTTCATTCCGGCGGCGCTGGTGACGGGGATCACCGGCCAATTCTTCCGCCAGTTCGCGCTAACCATCGCGACGGCGACGATCATCTCGTGCTTCGTCTCGCTGACCTTGAGCCCGGCCTTGTGCGCCCTCTTGTTCAAGCCGCACGATCACGACCGGGGACGCCGGCCGTCGCCCCTGACCTGGCCGTTGCGCGCCTTCTTCGGCGGGTTCAATCGCGGCTTCGAGGGCCTGAGCAGCGGCTACGGCGCCTTCACCCGGCGCGCCGTGCGCCTGCCGATGATCGTGTTGCCGGTCTACGGCGTGCTGGTCGCGCTGGCGCTTTGGCAGTTCGACCGGGCGCCGACCGGGTTCATCCCGCAACAGGATCAGGGCTACCTGATCACCGTCGTGCAGCTACCGCCGGGCGCGGCACTCAGCCGCACCGATGCGGTGGTGCAGGAGGTGGCGGAGATCCTGCGCGGCATCGACGGCGTCGAGCATTCCGTCGCCTTCGCCGGCTTCGACGGCGCCACCTTCACCAATGCCTCCAATGCCGGGGCGATCTTCACGGCGCTCGCCCCGTTCGAGGAGCGCGGACCCGACCAGAGCGCGCTGGCGCTGATCGGCGCGGCCAACCAGGCGCTGGCCTCGGTCCAGGAGGCGTTCATCCTGACCATCCCGCCGCCGTCGGTGCGCGGCGTCGGCAATGCCGGCGGCTTCAAGATGATGATCCAGGATACCCGCGGGCGCGGCTTGGCGGCGCTGGAGGCGGCGACCCAGGACCTCGTCGCCGCGGCCAACGCGGCCGACGGGGTGGTCGGGGTCTTCACCCTGTTCAACACCCGCACGCCGCGGATCTACGCCGATCTCGACCGCGTGCGCGCTCAGATGCTCGGCGTGCCGGCGGACCGCCTGTTCGAGACGCTGGAGGTCTATCTGGGCTCGGCCTATGTCAACGATTTCAACTTCCTCGGCCGAACCTTCCGGGTCACTGCGCAGGCCGATGGCGCCTTCCGTCAGGACGTCGACGACATCGCCGATCTGAGGACCCGCAACCTGCAGGGCGAGATGGTCCCCATCGGCTCGGTCGCCGAGTTCCGCAGCACCACCGGGCCGCAACGCGTACCGCGCTACAACCTCTTCCCGGCGGCCGAGGTCCAGGGCTCCGCCGCGCCGGGCGTGTCGACCGGAGAGGCGCTGTTGATCATGGAGGCGCTGGCCGAAGAGCGTCTGCCGGACGGCTTCCAGTACGAATGGACCGAGCTTGCCTATCAGGAGCGCCAGGCGGGCGGCGGCCTGGCGATCTTCGGCCTGTCGGTGATCTTCGCCTTCCTGTTGCTGGCCGCCCAGTACGAGAGCTGGTCGCTGCCGATCTCGGTGATCCTGATCGTGCCGATGAGCCTGCTGGCGGCGGTCAGCGGGCTGATGATGCGCGGCATGCCGGTCGACGTCCTGGGCCAGGTCGCCTTCGTCGTGCTGGTCGGTCTCGCCGCCAAGAACGCCATCCTGATCGTCGAGTTCGCCCGCCAGGCGGAGGCGGCCGGCAAGGACCGGTTCGCCGCCGCGGTGGCGGCGGCGCGCACCCGGCTGCGGCCGGTGCTGATGACGTCGTTCGCCTTCATCCTGGGCGTGGTGCCGCTGGCCATCGCCACCGGCGCCGGCGCGGAGATGCGCCAGACCCTCGGCACTGCCGTCTTTGCCGGCATGCTCGGCGTCACCGTCTTCGGGCTGATCTTCACCCCGGTGTTCTACACGGTGGTGCGCGGCCTGGTCGGCTGGCTGCGCCGCGGGCAGGCGCCGGTGGTCGAGACGGGTCGCCGGCCCGATCCCGACGGCGCCGCCTCCTGACGCCGTGACCTGGATTGCACTGGATTGTGCTTTTTCTTGACTATTAGAAGTCAATATAAAAGTAACTTATATAATTCTATGCCCGGCTCATGGAGCGGTTTAAGGGAAGTTTAACCCGCATTCGTGCCTTATTGGCGAGACCACGTTGGAGCGCGGCGCCCCTACCCGCTTCGATGAAGACTCCGCTCGGCATCGGGAAAGCTTCGAAATGAGCGTTCTCAACTCTATCAAGATCGGTAACAAAATTCGCCTCGGCTTTGCCACCGTCATGGTGATGATGGTCGCGACTATTGCCGTCGGCATCGTGTCATTGAATAAGGAAGATGGACATTTCGACGAGTATCAGCAGCTTGCCAAATTGTCCAACCAAGTGGGCGACGTGCAGGCGGAGATGCTGAACACGCGTCTTGCCGCGCGGGACTTCATCGTCCACGGTCAGCCGGAATTCGTCGACCCGGTCCGCCAGGGCGCGCAGGCGACCCTTGCCGTCATCGGCGAGGCTCTCGAGCTTGCCATTGACGAGGGGCGGACCACCGCCCTGGTCGCCTTGCAGGACCAGCTTGAGGAATATGTCGAAGCCTTCGACCGCGCCGTGGTCTTTCAGGAAGAGCGCAACCAGCATTTCGGCGTCTTGAGCAGCATCGGGCCGGAGATCGACCGGACCCTGACCGAGATAATGACCGGCACCTTCCGCGACGGCGACGCCGACTCCACCTATAAGGCCGGGATCATGCTGCGGCATGCCCTGCTCGCGCGGTTCTATGTCGCGCTCTACTTCATCACCAATCAGCCCTCCGCATACGAACGGACCATCGCCGAGTTGGACGAGATGGCCGTGGCGTCGGAGGCCCTGCTCGCCTCGCTCAGCGACTTCGGGCGCCGCCAGTTGGCCCAAGAGGCGCTGACCCATATGAACACCTACTCCACGACGACCGAGGCCGCGTTCGAGGCGATCTCCGCCCGCAACGAGATCATTGCCGACACGCTCGATCGGGTCGGTCCGACGGTGGCCACCGCCGTCGCCGAGCTGAAGGCCGGCATTCAGGCGCGACAGACCGAGCTGGGGGTTGCGGCCGAGCAGTCCATGCAGGTGGCGATCATCGTCATGTCGGTGGTCGGCGCGCTCGCCATCGCCATCGGGATTGCGGCGTCCTATGTGATCGCCGGTGGGATCGCCGGCCCGGTCACCCAGATGACCGGCGCCATGCGCGCGCTGGCGGAAGGCGACAGGACGACGGACATCCCAGCGCGCGACCGCCACGACGAGATCGGCGAGATGGCGAAGGCGGTGCAGGTGTTCAAGGACAACATGCGCCGCAATGACGAGCTGTCGGCCAAGGCCGCGGAGGAAGAGGCGCAGCGCGCCCGGCGCGCCGAGCGCATCGAGGAATTGGCCCACGGCTTCGACGCGCAGTCGGCCGTCATGCTGGAGACGGTCGCCGGCGCGGCGACCGAGCTGGCCTCGACCGCCAACGGCATGACCACCACCGCGGAAGAGGCGTCGAGCCAGGCCACCACCGTCGCCGCGGCGGCGGAGGAAGCCACCGGCAACGTCCAGACCGTCGCCGCCGCGGCGGAGGAGCTGGGCACCTCCGTCAGCGAAATCAGCCGCCAGGTCCACCATCAGGCGGAGATCGCTGGCGCGGCGGCCAAGGCGGCGCACACGTCGGACACCAAGGTGCAGGATCTCGACCAGGCGGCGCGGGAAATCGGCGCGGTCGTCCAGCTCATCACCTCGATCGCCGAGCAGACCAACCTGCTGGCGCTGAACGCCACCATCGAGGCCGCGCGCGCCGGCGATGCCGGCAAGGGCTTCGCGGTCGTCGCCTCGGAGGTCAAGACGCTGGCCGGGCAGACGGCCAAGGCGACCGAGGAGATCTCGCAGAAGATCATGGCGATCCAGGGCGCGACGGAGGAAACCGTCACGGCCATTCAGACGATCGGCTCGCACATCGCCCAGATGCAGGAGATCTCCTCCGCCGTCGCCGCGGCGGTGGAGCAGCAGACCGTCGCCACCGGCGAGATCAGCCAGAACGTCCAGCAGGCGGCCGCCGGCACCCGCGAGGTCAGCGTGAACATCGCCGGCGTCTCCGAAGCGTCGCAGAGCACCGGGCAGGCGGCCAGCGACGTCCTCCACGCCTCGGAGGAGCTGTCCCGCAAGGCCGAGGAGCTGAAGGGCAACGTGCAGCGGTTCCTGGGCGACATCCGGGCCGCGTAGGCGCAAAGGAAGGGTCGCGCGACGAACAGGGCTGGAGCCGGTCGCGGCCCCTATGGGATAGTCACGGACCGTTAGGAACGGATGGACGGCGCGGGCGGGGACGGCCCCCTCCCGCGCCCTTCGTCCGTCGGTCCCGTGAGAGCCGTCCGCGCATGTCGTCCCGCCGCGCCTTCTGGAAACCGGCCCGCCTGAGCGGGCTGGCGCTGCTGCTGGCCCTGTCGACGCCCGCGGCGCCCCGGCTCGCGGCGGCCCAGGACCATCAGCCGGAAGACGCGACCGGCCGCACGGCCGACCGCCCGGCCGCTGTTGCAGACACCGCCATGGTCGCCGCCGCCCATCCCCAGGCGGTGGAAGCCGGCCTGGCGGTGCTGGACGACGGCGGCACCGCCGCCGACGCGATGGTGGCGGTCCAGCTCGTCCTCAACCTCGTGGAACCGCAGTCCTCCGGCATCGGCGGCGGTGCGTTCCTCGTCTGGTTCGACGGCGCCACCGGTACGGTGACCACCTATGACGGGCGCGAGACGGCGCCGATGGCGGCCGACTCCGCACTGTTCCTCGATGATGCCGGCGAACCGATGGGCTTCTTCGATGCGGTGGTCGGCGGCCGCTCGGTCGGCGCGCCGGGCACGCTGGCGCTGCTGGAGACGGTGCACGCCGCACACGGCCGGCTCGACTGGCCCCGGCTGATCGCCCCCGCCGCCAGCCTCGCCGAAAGCGGCTTCACCGTCGGCCCGCGGCTGGCCGGCCTGTTGGCCGGGCCGGCCGGGGCGCGACTGGCGACGTTCCTGACCGCCCGCGACTACTTCTTCCCCGACGGCCGGCCGCTCGCCGCCGGCGATCTCCGCGACAACCCGGCCTTCGCCGAGACGCTGGCGCGCATCGCCGTGGAGGGCGCGGGCGCCCTCTACGAAGGCCCCGGCGCCCGGCGGTTGGTCGACGCCGTCGCGACGGCCCCCGGCAATCCGGGCCTCTTGTCGCTGGAAGACCTCGCCGGCTACCGCGTCGTCGAGCGGCGCCCCGTGTGCCATCCCTACCGAACCTGGCGGGTCTGCGGCATGGGACCGCCCAGCTCGGGCGCGCTGACCGTCGGGCAGATCCTGATGCTGTTGGAGGGCTTCGACCTTCCGGCGATGGGGCCTACCGATCCGCTGGCCTGGCACCTGTTCGCCGAGGCGGCGAAGCTGGCCTATGCCGATCGCGGCCGCTACATGGCCGATGCCGACTTCGTGCCGGTGCCCATCGCCGGCCTGCTCGACCCCGGCTACTTGGCCGAACGCGCACGCCTCATCGATCCGACCGCGGCGATGGCAACCCCGGCACCGGCGGGGCGGCCGCCGGGATCGACGGCGCCGGGCGGACGCGACGATGGCGGGGGCCGACCCGGCACCAGCCACGTCTCGATCGTCGATGCCGATGGCAATGCGGTCTCCTTGACCACGACCATCGAAGGGGCCTTCGGGTCCCAGCTCATGGTCGACGGCTTCATGCTCAACAACGAGCTGACCGACTTCGCCTTCGTGGCCGAGATCGACGGCGATCCGGTGGCCAACCGGGTCGAACCGGGCAAGCGGCCGCGCAGCTCGATGGCGCCGACGCTGGTGCTCGGCGGCGACGGCCGCCTCGTCTTGGTGATCGGCAGTCCCGGCGGCAGCCGAATCATTCCCTATGTTGCCAAGACGCTGATCGCCGTGCTCGATTGGGGCCTCGATATCCAGTCGGCGATCGAACTCGGCCATGTCGTCAACCGCAACGGAACGACGGAGCTTGAAGCCGGGACGCCGGCGGCCGGCCTCGCCGAAACCCTGTCGGCGCTCGGGCACGAGGTGGTGGTGCGCGATCTCAACAGCGGCCTGCACGGCATCCAGGTGACCGCCACGGGGCTGCTGGGCGGCGCCGATCCGCGACGCGAAGGCATCGCCGCCGGCCGATGACCGGGTTTCGTACGGCCAGCGGGCCGGCGACCCGCGGCATCGTGGCCGCGGGCGACGGTGCGACCGCCGGTGCGGCGGCCGCGGTGCTCGACGCGGGCGGCAACGCGTTCGATGCGGCCTTGGCCGGCCTCGCCGTCGCCTTCATCGCCGAACCGGTGCTGGCCAGCCTGGGGGGCGGCGGTTTCCTTCTGGCCATGGCGAACGGCCGGCCGGCCTGCGTCTACGACTTCTTCGCCGCCACGCCGGCCCGGCCGCGTCCCGCCGCCGATCTCGACTTCCGGCCGATCCTGGTGGATTTCGGCACGGCGACGCAGGAATTCCATATCGGCCTCGGCTCGATCGCCGTTCCCGGCACCGTGGCGGGCCTGTTCGCCGTGCATGCCGATCTCGGCCGCATGCCCCTGAAGGACATCCTGGCGCCGGCCATCGCGCTGGCGCGCGACGGGACCGTGCTGGCGCCGATGCAGGCCGCCGTCATGGACGCCGTCGCACCGATCCTCCTGGCCACGCCCGAGGCGCGCGCCGTCTTTGCCGCGCCTGACGCGCAGGATCGCACCCTGGCCGGCGGGCAGCGTCTCGCCTGGCCGGCGCTGGGCGATGCGCTGGCGGCCCTGGCGGCGGAAGGTCCCGACCTGTTCTATCGCGGCGAGATGGCAGCGGCGCTGGTGGCGGCCTGCGCAGCTGGCGGCGGGCAGATCACCGCGGCGGATCTCGCCGCCTATCGGGTCGAACGGCGGCCGCCGCTGGTCTGGCACCATCGCGGCGCGCGGCTGACCACCAATCCGCCGCCTGCAGCCGGCGGGGCGCTGATCGCGCATTGCCTGGCCCGGCTGGCGGAATGGGACATCACGCACGACGGGCTGCACGGCGCTGCCCATGTCGCAGCACTGGTCGCCGGGTTCGCTGCCAGCGAGCAGGTGCGCGAGGCCCTGCAGGCGGGCGAACCGCCGGATTGGCTGCGGGCGCTGGACGGCCTGATACCGGCCGCCCGCGGCACGACCCAGATCAGCGTGCTCGACCGCGACGGACAGGCGGCGTCCTTGACCGTGTCGAACGGCGAAGGCTGCGGCGCCGTGCTGCCGGCGCTCGGCTACATGCCCAACAACATGCTGGGCGAGCAGGACCTCAACCCGACGGGTTTTCAGCGCTGGACTGGCGGCCGGCGGCTGTCCTCGATGATGGCGCCCAGCGTCCTCGACCGCACCGACGGCACCCGCGTCGTGCTGGGCAGTGGCGGGTCGAATCGGATTCGATCGGCCCTGGTCCAGGCGGTGGTCAATCTGGTGGATTTCGACCTGGACGCCCAAGCGGCAGTCACGGCCCCCCGCCTGCACCTGGAGGCCGGCCAGCTCGACGTCGAACCGGGCATTCCCGACGGCGCGCACGACGCGGCCCGAACGGCCGCCGACCGCGTCGTGCGCTGGGAGAGGACCAGCTTCTTCTTCGGCGGCGTGCACGCGGTACAGCGCCATCCGGATGGCCGGCTGTGTGGCGCGGGCGACCCGCGGCGCGGCGGATGCGTCGCCGGGGGGGTCGAGCGCGACGCCGATCGCTGAGCCGCATACCGCCCCAGGCCGTCGGCATCCCGGCGATGGCATCTCGCTGAGACTTCAGTTGTTTATAGTAAACGTTCCGCCATAGTCTTGCGCAAGCAGGGGTTTATCGTTATCACATGGGATCATAGTGGATGCTGGGTGTACGGTGTTCGGGGTTGTGGAATGGGTGTCGAACCGATGGCGGCGCTCACACGGAGACCTCAATCAGCCGTTCGGTATCTGCCATGTAGGGCGTTCGGTGGGCGCGGGTGACCACCATCTGAAATCTGAATTGACCGGCGTTGGTGATGGCAGGGGCTTGCTTCGCCGCCGCCGGATTTTGGGAGGAAGACCAAACCAGACCCAAGAATGGGCGGTTTCGATGGATCCGGCCGGCGAAACGGCGGACATCCAACGGCATCGTTACCCGCTACCGACCTCTTGGGCAGGTATGGTCAGGCATCGGCCGAGGGCAGGCGCCGGCACGGCGTCGACCCCGGTGCAGGTGCCCTGCCGTCGGGAACGCGTCCGGCGCGGCGGCCGGCAACGACCCTTGAGGACGCGACGCAATCCGGTCGGATGATGCGCAGATCCGGCCCAATACAACCGTAAATGGGGACTGGCGAGGTTGACGATGCGGACTCCACTGGCTTCTTCCCTCACCACCGGCACGGCGCTGACCGTGGTCAACCGCATGCGGTCCCTGGCGCGGCGCTGCCGCGTCGCCGTCGTCGCTGCGGCACTGGTCCCAATGGTGTGGATCGGCGCCGCCCAGGCGATGACGCTGCAGGAAGCCGTGGCCTACGCGGTCTCCACCAGTCCCGAGATCCTGGCGGCGGCCTCCAACCGCTCGGCCATCGACTTCGAACTGCGCCAGGCGCGCGGTCTCTACCTGCCCCAGATCGACCTGGAAGGCTCGATCGGGCCGGGCTGGCGGGATCGGCCGGGTTCGACCGGCGACGATGCCGACCACACCATCCTGGTGCGGCGTGAGGTCGCGCTGACCCTGCAGCAAATGGTGTTCGACGGGTTCGCGACGGATAGCGAGGTGGAGCGCCAAGCCTCCCGGGTCGATGCCGCCGCCGCGCGGGTGCTGGAGCGCTCGGAGTTCGTCGCCGTCAACATCGCCCAGGCCTACATCAACATCCTGCGGCAGAACGAGTTGGTGGGCCTCGCCCAGAACAACATCCGGGTTCACGAGCAGATCCTCGCCGACGTTCAGGCGCGGGTGAACGCCGGCCGCAGCAGCGTCGCCGACGTCCAGCAGACCGAGGAGCGGCTGCGCGGCGCGGAAGCCACCTTGATCGAGATCGAGCGGGACTTCGAAGCCGCCCGCATCTCCTATCAGCAGCTCGTCGGCCTGCCGGCCGGCCAGCTATCGATGCCGCCGGCGGTCGATGGGTCGATCCCGACCTCGCTGGACGGCGCCATCCAGATCGCGTTGAACAACAACCCGACGCTGTCGATCGCGCGCGCCGATATCGACACCGCCTATGCCGAGTTCCGCGCGGCCAACGCCGCCTTCTGGCCGACCCTGGACATCGAGGGACGGGCCAGCACCGGCATCGACATCGGTGGCGAGCGGGGCTCCGACAGCGACATCGAGGCGCTGTTGGTGATGCGCTACAACCTCTATCGCGGCGGCATCGACACGGCGAACCGGGAGGAGCAGGTCCGCCGCATCGACGAGGCGCGCCAGGCGCTCCTACAGTTCGAGCGCGAGGTTCAGGAGATCGTCCGCGGCGCCTACAACACGCTGGACCGCTCGCAGCGCCGGCTGGTGCTGTTGCGTGAGCAGGTCGCCGTGTCGGAGCAGGTCCGCCAGAGCTATCTCGATCAGTTTTCGATCGGCGAGCGGACCCTGCTGGACGTGCTGGATGCAGAGAACGCCCTGTTCAACGCCCGGGTCGACCTGGTCAATTCCGAGTTCGACCTGATGTTCTCGAAGTATCAGATCATCGGCGCGACCGGACAATTCCTGACGACCTTCAACATCCAGCCGCATCCCGCGGCCGCCGCGATCGCCCGCCAGGACGCCGATGTGCCGGTGACGCCGGAGTCGGAGACGATGGACCGCAGCGACACGCGGACCTCGCCGTCGTTGAGCCGGGATGCCGTGGGCATCACGCAATAGTGTAGGGTCGTCGACCGGCCGCCGCTTGGGTCCGGTCGGCTTGCCGATGCACAGTGTGACGGGTCGGTAGGACCCGAAGGATCGCTCGGACACGCGGGCGATCCGGCATCGGTGCCGATCCTACATCGGTGTCCGCCGCGCAACCGATCGAGTTTGGCCGATCGAGCTTAACGAATAGCTCACGCCCGGGCTCGTAGTCTTGGGTACCGGGCTGCGGCCCTGGACGCTTGAGAGCCATCGGCATGGTGACGCCCTACCCTTTGAAGGATTCCGGTCCCAGCCGGCCGGACCCGTCGGATACGGGCGACGATGGGGCGACGCCGGTGCGGCTGCAGGCCGTGCCGGGGACGGTGGAACCGGCGACGATCGCAGATCCCGACTCGACGGCGGACGCCGCGGCGGTGCCCGACACCGACACGGATGAAGTCCCCGCCGACCCGTCCATCGAGACAGACATCCCGCCCGAGACCGTCGCCGATGCGGACACGACGGCGGACACCGAAGCGGCGAACGACGGGGCCGCCCCCGACGCGGCAACCGCGTTGATCTCCGACGCCGTACCGGTGACCGGGACGGACACGCCGGCCCCCACGGCCGCACCGACGTCCCTGGACAAGTCGGACGTGGCACCCGCAGCGGCGAACCTCGCCGCACCGGCGGCCGAAACCGACGCCGCTCCCGGCTGGGAGTATCAGCCGGGGGACGCCGCCGCCGACCGTTTCGACCCGCTGCTGCGGTCGCTGATCTCGCTCAGCAAGCATTTCCACCGGCCGGTCTCGTCGGAGTCGGTCGTCGCCGGCCTGCCGCTCCAGGACGGGCTGATGACGCCGGAGCTGTTCGTCCGGGCGGCCGGGCGAATCGGCCTGACCGCGCGGCTGGTGCGCCGGCCGCTCTCCGGCATCACCAATCTCGTCCTGCCGGCGGTGCTGCTCTTGTCGGGGCGCCGCGCCTGCGTGCTGATGGGCCGCCCCGACGCCACCACCGCCGAGGTCATCCTGCCGGAGGCGGATGGCAGCACCGCGCGCGTGCCGCTCGACCAGCTCGCGGCGGACTATGACGGCTTCGCGCTATTCGTGCGCCCGCAATATCGCTTCGACGGCCGCGTCGACGAGGAGCTGGCGCCGAGCGCCCGGCACTGGTTCTGGGGCACCGTGGCGCGGTTCTGGCCGACCTATGCCGAGATCATCGTGGCGGCGGCGCTGATCAACCTGATGGCCCTCGCCTCGCCGCTGTTCATCATGAACGTCTACGACCGCGTGGTGCCCAACGAGGCGATCGCCACGCTCTGGGTCCTGGCGATCGGCGTCGGCCTGGCCTTCCTGTTCGACTTCCTGCTGAAGAGCCTGCGCAGTGCCTTGATCGACAACGCCGGCAAGCGCGCCGACGTCCTGCTCGCCAGCCGGCTGTTCGAGCAGGTGTTGAACATCCAGATGAAGGCGCGCCCGCCAACCACCGGCGCCTTCGCCAACCAGCTCCGCGAGTTCGAGAGCGTGCGGGAGTTCTTCACCGCCTCGACCATCGCGACGCTGACCGACCTGATGTTCGTCGGCCTGTTCGTGTTCGTCATCTACATCATCGCCGGCCCGGTCGCCTATATCGCCCTGGTCGCCGTGCCGGTGGTCATCATCATCGGCCTGCTGATCCAGATCCCGCTGAACAAGGCGGTCAAGGAGACCCAGCAGGAGGCCGCGCAGAAGCACGCGATCCTGGTGGAGACGGTCAGCTCGCTCGACACCATCAAGAGCCTGGGTGCCGAAGGCCGCATGCAGCGGGCCTGGGAGCACTTCGTCGGCGTCACCGCCCGCACCAGCCAGAAGTCCCGCTTCTACTCCTCGCTCGGCGTCAATCTCTCCGGTCTGGCGCAACAGGCGGTCTCCGTCGTCACGGTGATCACCGGCGTCTATCTGATCGGCGAAGGCGAACTGTCCATGGGCGGGCTGATCGCCGCCACCATCCTCGGCGGCCGCGCGGTCGCGCCGCTGTCCAGCGTCGCCAACACCATGTCGCGCTTCCACCAGAGCCGGGTGGCGCTGAAGACGCTGAACGACCTGATGGAACAGCCGGTCGAGCGGCCCGCCGACCAGGCCTTCGTCAGCCGGCCGATCACCGGCGGCAAGGTGGAGTTCCGCGGCGTCGACTTCACCTATCCCGGCGGGGCGGAGCCGGCGATCCGCAAGCTGAACTTCACCATTCAGCCGGGCGAGCGCATCGGCATCATCGGCAAGATCGGCTCGGGCAAGACGACGGTCAGCCGCCTGCTGATCGGCCTCTATCAGCCCGACGACGGTTCCGTGCTGATCGACGGCGTGGAACTGCGCCAGTACCACCCCACCGACGTCCGCCGCGGCATCGGCACGGTGATGCAGGATGTCGCGCTGTTCTTCGGCACGGTGCGCGAGAACATCGCGATGAGCTACCCTTACGCGGACGATGCCATGGTGCTGCACGCCGCACAGCTCGCCGGCGTCGACGACTGGGTCGGGCAGCACCCCCAGGGCTATGGCTTGCCCGTCGGCGAGCGCGGGCAGAACTTGTCCGGGGGGCAGCGCCAGGCGATCGGGCTCGCCCGCGCTTTGCTGCTGGACCCGCCGATCCTGATGCTGGACGAGCCGACAAGCGCGATGGACACGGCCTCGGAACAGGCGTTGATCCGTCGGCTGCGCACCATCTCCGACGGGGGCCGGACGCTGATCGTGACGACCCATCGGGCCTCGATGCTGAAGCTGGTCGACCGCGTGCTGGTCCTCGACAAGGGGCGCTTGGTGATGGACGGCGCCCGCGACGACGTCATTCGTGCGCTGCAACGGCCGCCGGGGCGCGGCGACGCGGACGCCAAGGTCGCCCAGCAGGGTCATGACGGGCCGTCCCTGACCAAGCCCGTCAGTCCGGGCGGCGGAGGTCCGTCATGAGCCAGTCCTGGCAATGGGGCGATCTCGACTTCGCGTCGGAGGTCGGCGCCGCCGTGCGCCGCGGCCCCCATCCGCTGACCCGGCTGTTCCTGCTGACGATCGCGCTGGTCTTCGGCGGGGCGATCTTCTGGGCCTCCCAGGCGACGCTGGACGAGGTGACCCGCGGCGAAGGCCGGGTGATCCCGTCCACCCAGCTCCAGGTGGTGCAGTCCCTGGAAGGCGGCATCGTCAAGGAGATCATGGTCGCGGAGGGCGACATCGTCGATCCCGACCAAGTGCTCGTGCGGATCGATGACACGCGCGCCGCCGCCTCGCTGGGCGAGTTGGAGGTGCAGCGCCGGCATCTGTCGCTGACCATTGCGCGGCTGGAGGCGGAAGCCAACGGATCGGACAGCTTCCACATGCCGATCCGCCCGGCCAGCGTCACCGACGAGATGCTGGCCAATGAGAGCGAGCTGTTCGAGGCCCGCCGCCGCCAGCTTGAGACCGAGCGCAGCATCCTGGAACAGCAGATCGAGCAGCGCCGCCGCGAGTTGTCGGAGCTGGAGCTGCAGGAGCAGTCCTTCACCAGCAGCCTCGGCCTGGCGCGCCAGGAACTCTCCATCTACCTGCCGCTGGCCCAGACAGGCGTCGTCCCGCGGGTCGAGGTGCTGCGCCTGCAGCGCGAGGTCAACGACCTCAGCGGCGAGCTGGAGACCACGCAGAACGCGATCCCCCGCGCCCAGGCCGCGATCGACGAGGCGACGCAGCGACTGGAGGAGGTCGACCTGCGCTTCCGCTCCGACGCGCGCATCGAGCTGAACCGGGTGCGCGCCGAGCTGTCGGTGATCGAGGAGACGATGCGCGGGGCCACCGACCGGGTGGTCCGCACCGATGTGCGCTCCCCGGTCTCCGGCATCGTCAACACGGTGCACGTCAACACCGTGGGCGGCGTGGTCCAGCCGGGCGAGGCGTTGGTGGAGATCGTGCCGATCGAGGACAGCCTGCTGGTGGAGGCACGCATCCGGCCCAGCGACGTCGCCTTCCTGCATCCCGGCCAGACCGCGACCGTCAAGATCACGGCCTACGACTTCTCCATCTATGGCGGCCTCGACGGCCGGATCGAGCGCATCAGCGCCGACACCACGACCGACGACCAGACCGGCGAGAGCTTCTATCGCGTCATCGTGCGCACCGATCAGAACTTCCTGGGCAACGAGCGCAACCCGCTGCCGATCATCCCCGGCATGGTGGCCTCGGTGGATATCCTGACCGGCGAGAAGACGGTGCTGGAATACATCCTGAAGCCGATCATCAAGGCACAGACCGAGGCGCTGCGGGAGCGATGACGACCCGGCGCGCCGCAGCACCGCGCCCGGCCGGCGCGCGACCCTCGGCAGGACTCCGACGGCCCGGCTTGGCCCTGGTCCTGGTGCTTGCCATCGCCGCCGGACTGGCGGGGATGGCCGGGCCGGCCGGTGCGGCCAACGGGCTGTTCGGGTCGATGGAGTTCAGCTCGACCAATCTGGCGGCGATCCCGCAATGGGTCTCCGTCATGGCGCGCATCCGCAACGAACGCGCGACCATCCAGTCCTGCGACCACGATGCCGGTACCTGCCCGACACCGCGGGTGCAGACCTGGCGGCGCCACACCGACGGCCTGGCCGGCCTGTCCGCTGCGGCGCAGGCCGATGCCGTCAACCGCTACGTCAACAGCATCGTCCCCTACATCACCGACTACGAGAACTATGGCGTCAGCGACTATTGGGCCGCACCCTTGGAGTTCCTGCGCCGGTCCGGCGATTGCGAAGACTATGCCATCACCAAATTCGTCTCGATGCTGGACCTCGGGCACAGCAACGCGTCGATGCGGATCGTGGTGGTCAACGATGTCGTCCGCAACATCGCCCATGCGGTCCTGTCGGTGGATGTCGGTGACCGCACCTTGATCCTCGACAGCCTGATCTCCAGCGTCACCGACGACACGCGGCTGCCGCAGTACATCCCCCAATACTCGGTGAACCTGGACACGCGATGGGCTCACATCATGCGCTGACGGCGCGCCGCCGGATGGCCTGCGCCGGCCGGGCCGGCCCCTCACGCGAGACATGAGCGGGACATGAGCGAGACGGCGCTGCCGCCCCCGCCCCCACCCGATGTCAGCCGGCTGCTCGACCCGAAGGCGGTGGACCGGCCGGCCGCGGTCGGCCAGCGCCTGCGCGTGCGCCTCGCCATCGCCTTGCCGGTCGTGCTGGTCCTGGTCGCCGGGCTGTCGGCCGGGATCCTGTTGGAGCGGCGCGAGACGCTGTTCGGGGGCTTGCAGGAACGGCTCGGCCTGCTCGCCGCCGGACGCGCGGCGGTAATCGACGAGCGGATCGACCGGTTGGTGGAGCTGCCGTCCTATGTCATCGACAGCGATGCTTTCCGCCTGTTCGCCACCGAGGTCGATCTGGTGGCGGCCGACGATCCGCTCGCCGTGCAGTTGCACGACATGGCCCCCTATATGGCCGAAGCGCTGTCGGAGCTGGTGCGCCAGCGGGGCCTGGTAGCCGCCTATCTGATGGCCCGGGACGGCGAGTCGGTGCTGGCCAGCGGCGCGGCGCCGGAGTTGAGCCCCGACGCCCGGTCACCCGCCCTGACGGTGTTCGAGAACGGGAACCCGCGCTTCTCCGCGGTCCACCGCCGCGCCGATGGCCTGGCGCTCGACGTCTTCCTGCCGGTCCGCGCCGTGCAGGCGCCCGCGCCGGACACCCCGGCCGACATCGTCGGGGTCTTCGTGATGACGGTCCCGGTGGCGGAGATGCTGGCGGAATTCGTGCAGCGCCCGATGCTGGCGGCGCCCGGCGAACGGATCGTGCTGATCCAGACCGATCAGGGGTCGGCGTCGGCCGTGGCGACCGGACGGGCAAACCGCTTCCAGCCGGTCGACTGGACGCCGGAGGGCGCGATCGGCGCCATGCGGCGCGGCGCCAGCCCGCTCGACGCCCAGCCGGTCTTTTCCGTCGCCGTTTCGGTCGCGCGACTCGGTTGGTACGTCGTCCAGGAGGTCGACGAGGCGATCGCCATTCGCCCGCTGGTCCGCGCCCGCCTTGTGGTGTTTCTGGTCGCCGGGCTGGTCGTGGTGTTGATGACGACCGTCGCCATCGCCCTCTTGTCCGGTCAGGCCAGCGCCTTCAACCGCGCGCTCGCCCGCCAGTACCGCGAGCTGGCCCTGAAGATCGACGCCCACCGCCGCCTGCTCGACAGCATCAACAGCACGATCAACGAGATGATCGGCCTGAAACGGCCCGACGGCACCTACACCTATGTCAACGCCGCCTTCGTGCGCATCGTCGACCGGGCGGAAGACCAGATCATCGGCCAGACCGACGAAGGCGTCTTCGGCCATGGCCAAGCGCAATGGCTGGAGCTGGCCGACCGCCAGGCCCTGGAGACCGGCACCGCGATCCGTGCTGAACAGCGCCTGTATGTCGACGGCACCCTGCACTATCTGGAGATCTCCAAGGTCCCGCTGATCGGAGAGGACGGGCGCGCCGACGGCATCGTCAGCGTCGCGCGCGACGTCACCGAGCTGGTGGACGAGCGGCGGCGGCGCGAGGCTGCGCTGCACCACACCGTCGACGCCCTGATCAAGACCATCGAGTTCAGCGACCCCTATCTCAGCGGGCATGCCCGCCTGGTCGGCCGCTTCACGGAACTGATGGCCCGCGGCCTCGGCCTGTCCGCCAGCGACGCGCAGACGCTGGAGATCGCCGCCAATGTCGCGCAGATCGGCAAGCTGTTCGTGCCGCGCGACATCATCTCCAAGCCCGGCCGCCTGTCGGCCGAAGAGCAGGCGGTGATGGAACGGCACATCGACTACGCCCGCGCCGTGCTGGCGGAGATCGATTTCGACCTGCCGGTGCAGTCGACCATCGCGGCGATGTATGAGCGCCTGGACGGCACCGGCTACCCGCTGCATCTCAAGGGCGACGACATACCGCTGTTGTCGCGCGTCCTCGGCCTCGCCGACGTCTTCTGCGCGCGCATCCGCCCGCGTTCCTACCGGGCCGGGGTGTCGCCGGACGAGGCACGCACGCTGCTGCGCACCCATTCCAGCCAGAAGTTCGGCGAAGACCTGTTGGAAGTGCTCGACATCGTCCTGAACACCACCGAGGGCGAGAAGCTGATGGCGCTGGCCCGTACGGAGATCTGAGCGCCCACGCCCGGCCGTACGAGACCTGCCGCACCGCCGCCACACCACACATACATCGCCCGCACATACGCCCACCCGCCGTTGCGGCGGGGCGGGTGACGCACATCAAAAATGTTCGGCGCCGCACAAGCCGGCCTTGCGGCGCGTGTCCGCATCCGGCATCGTTCGCGGGCCGTAGCGACGGCGTCTCGTCCGCAGAGGTCGGATCTTCCATGAAAGTTGCGATTCCCAAGGAACGCCGCCCGGGCGAAACCCGGGTCGCGGCGTCGCCCGAAACCGTCAAGAAAATGGTCGGCATGGGTCTGACGGTCGCGATCGAGACCGGGGCGGGCGACGGCGCATCGATCCCGGACGGCGACTACGCCGCCATGGGTGCAGAGATCGCCAGGGACGCCGCCGCGGCTTATGCCGGCGCGCAGGTGGTGCTGAAAGTCCAGGCGCCGACGCTGCCGGGCGAAACCGGCGTGGCGGCCGGCCAGGACGAGTTGTCCCAGATCCCGGAAGGGGCCGCCCTGATCGGCATGCTGGCACCCTACGACATGGTGCCGCTGCTGGGGCGCTATGCCGACCGCAAGGTGGCCGCCTTCTCCATGGAGTTGCTGCCGCGCATCACCCGCGCGCAGGTCATGGACGTGCTGTCCAGCCAGTCCAACCTGGCCGGCTACAAGGCGGTGCTGGAGGCGGCGGACGTCTTCGGGCGCACAATGCCGATGATGATGACCGCCGCCGGCACCGTGCCGCCGTGCCGCTGCTTCGTCATGGGCGCCGGCGTCGCCGGCCTGCAGGCGATCGCCACGGCGAAGCGCCTCGGCGCCATCGTCTCGGCGACCGATGTGCGCCCGGCGGCGAAGGAAGAGGTGCAGAGCCTCGGCGGGACCTTCGTCGCCGTTGAGGACGAAGAGTTCGCCCAGGCGCAGACCGCCGGCGGCTACGCCAAGGAGATGAGCGACGCCTACAAGCAGAAGCAGGCGGCGCTGATCGCGGAGACCCTGAAGAAGCAGGACATGGTGATCTGCACCGCGCTGATCCCCGGCCGGCCGGCGCCGACCCTGGTCAGCGAGGAGATGGTCAAGTCGATGAAGCCGGGCGCCGTTCTGGTCGACCTGGCGGTCGAGCGCGGCGGCAACTGCCCGCTGTCGGAGCCCGGCAAGGTCGTCGTCAAGCACGGCGTCACCATCGTCGGCTATACCAACATGGCCGGCCGGCTGCCCGCGGCGGCCTCCCTGCTCTACGCCAAGAACCTGACCTCGTTCCTGAGCCCGATGGTCGATGCCGAAACCAAGGCATTGAAGATCGACTGGGAGGACGAGGTGGTCACCGGCACCGCGCTGACCCGCGACGGCGCCGTCGTCCATCCCCGCTTCGCCGAAGCCGCGGCCGGCGCCTAACGCGCCGCCGACATCCCCGGACCCCCCTTGCCGGACGGGCCGGCTCGGGGGTGCATCGGGGACGGTTGACTGAGAGGACAGCAATCGACAATGGAACCGGAATCGATCCTGTCTCAGGCCCAGGCGCTGGCCGAGGAGGCGCGGGACCTGGCCGGCCGGGCGGCTGAGCTTGCCGAGCAGGCAGCCACCGCGGCGGCCACGGTCGTCGCCGACCATGGCGGGGGCGGCGGGCATGCCGACTTCTTCCTGATCGGCCTGACCGTCTTCGTGCTGGCCGTCTTCGTCGGCTACTACGTGGTCTGGAACGTCACGCCAGCGCTGCACTCGCCGCTGATGAGCGTCACCAACGCCGTGTCGTCGGTGATCATCGTCGGCGCGCTGATCGCGGCCGGACCGGCGGATTTCGGGTTCAGCCCGGCCCTCGGCTTCGTCGCCGTGGTCCTCGCCTCCGTGAACATCTTCGGCGGCTTCATCGTCACGCAACGAATGTTGCAGATGTACAAGAAGAAGAAGAAGTAGCGCGGAAGGACCTCGGATAATGCTCGCCTACGCAACCATCGCGTACCTGGTCGCCGCCGTCCTCTTCATCATGGCGCTGCGCGGTCTGTCTTCGCCGGAAACGGCGCGGGCCGGCAACATGTACGGCATCGCCGGCATGGTCATCGCCATCGGCACGACGCTGCTCCTGCCGGATGTCGTCAGCTACCCGCTGATCATCGTCGGCATCCTGATCGGCGGCACCATCGGCACGCTGATCGCCCGCCAGATCCAGATGACGGCGCTGCCGCAGCTCGTCGCCGCCTTCCACAGCCTGGTCGGCCTTGCCGCCGTGCTGGTCGCGGCGGCCGCCTTCTATGCGCCGGAGGCCTATGGCATCGGCATCCGCGGCGACATCGCCATCGGCAGCCTGATCGAGATGGCGATCGGTGTCGCCATCGGCGCCATCACCTTCACCGGCTCCATCGTCGCCTTCGCCAAGCTGCAGGGGCTGGTCACCGGGACGCCGCTGGTCTTCCCACTGCAGCACCCGCTGAATGCGGCGCTCGGCATCCTCACCATCGTTCTGATCGTGTGGATGTGCATGACCCAGTCGGAGGTGCCGTTCTGGCTGATCGTGCTGGTGTCGCTGGCGCTCGGCTTCCTGTTGATCCTGCCGATCGGCGGCGCCGACATGCCGGTGGTCGTGTCGATGCTGAACAGCTATTCCGGCTGGGCCGCAGCCGGCATCGGCTTCACGCTGCAGAACAACCTGCTGATCATCACCGGCGCGCTGGTCGGCTCGTCCGGCGCCATCCTCTCCTACATCATGTGTAAGGGGATGAACCGGTCGATCTTCAACGTCATCCTCGGCGGCTTCGGCGGCGAGGTGGCGGGGCCGTCCGCCGCGATGGGCGACAAGACGGTCAAGCAGGGCTCCGCCGACGACGCCGCCTTCATCATGAAGAACGCGCAGAGCGTGATCATCATCCCCGGCTACGGCATGGCCGTCGCCCAGGCCCAGCATGCCTTGCGCGAGATGTCGGACATCCTGAAGGCGGAAGGGGTGGAGGTGCGCTACGCCATCCACCCGGTCGCCGGGCGTATGCCGGGCCATATGAACGTGCTGCTGGCCGAGGCCAACGTGCCCTATGACGAGGTGTTCGAGCTGGAGGACATCAACCGCGACTTCGCCAACAGCGACGTGTCCTTCGTCATCGGCGCCAACGACATCACCAATCCGGCGGCGAAGACCGACCCGACCAGCTCGATCTACGGCATGCCGATCCTGGAGGTCGAGAAGTCGAAGACCGTGCTGTTCATCAAGCGGTCGCTGGCGTCGGGCTATGCCGGCGTCGACAACGAACTGTTCTTCCGCGACAACACGATGATGCTGTTCGGCGACGCCAAGGCGATGTGCGAGAACATCGTCAAGGCGCTGGAGTAGCTGCGCGCGGCGCGATACCCCGCCCCGACCCGCGGTCCCCGTATCCGGCCGCGCATCTGACGAACCTTCAGGCTCCGTCCCTGTCCTGCGGCACCCTTCGGGGTGCCGCAGTCGTTTTGTCGTGCTCGCTCGATTCCAGATAGGATCCTGCTGGACCTCTCCCTTTTTCTGCGCAAGCCTTCCAAGAGCTGTAGAGATTTCTCTGTCGGGACCGTCGCGACAGAGACGCGATCGAGTCTCGTGTCGAGCTGACAGGCCAGCGCCGACCGCAGATCGAGGGAGGCGACGGACGGTGGAAGGCAGGAACTACTGGATCTTCCAGTACACGCACGACACCCGCGTCGACCGGCTGCTGCGGTCGGATCATGCGGGCGACGACGTGCCCTGGCCTTGGAACGAGCGAGGGCCCGAACCCCAACCGGGGGATCCCGTCTTCTTTCTGAGATGCGGTGAAAGGCCCCCCGCCCGGGACTATCCGCGCGACAAGCCCTGGCGCGGAATCGCCGGCCTCGGCAGCGCTGCAGGACCGCCGGTGGATCTGGAAGGTGCTCTGAGTCCCCGTGGTATCCCGGTGGCTACGTTGGCCTTCTCTTGGCTAAACCCCTTACCAGACTGGCGGGTCTGGCACGATCATCGGGTCGCCGACACCAGCGTGCTATTCGACCAACAGGGCACCAACTTCGCGATCACCGCGCCAGCGGCCCAGGCGTTGATCGACGCCATAGGCATCTACGGCCCTCCTAATCTCCAATCAGCGGCCAAGAGGTCGTTGCCGGACAAGATCAGCCCGGAACAACGGGACGCGCTGACCGAGCTGATCGAGCGACAGAGCGCCTGGGTCAACAATCATGTGGCCCACAGCCTGCACGCTGCCCGCACCATCAACGACGGATCTTCGAGACCGGCGGAGCTTGCTCTGGCCCACCTTCTGACCGGACTAGCCGTGGTCGGTCGGGACCTGCCGTCGGACGCGGTCACCCGCGCCTTGGCGGTCGTTCTCTACGATCTAGCTGTTCCCGAGGGCGATACCACGCGCTTCCGGCGATTGATGCTTCGCTTGAGCAGTCGTGCAGTAGAACCGGGCGACATCGATCGCCGGAGGGCCGAACCGGTCCAATACCTTACGCCACATGCGAACGACGTCTTCCGCGACGCCAAGGACTACTCGGGTAAGAACCCGATCACGGTCGATGCCCTGCTGGCGGCGCTGCTGTCATCCCCGGAAACGGACAAGGCCTGCGACGTGCTGTTCGCCAGCGACCGAGCCACCCTGATCGACCGGATCATCGAAGGCGGCCGCGAGCGCTGCCCCCCTGCGGACCTGGAACACTTCGCCCGTTCGCTGGGGCTTTCCGTGCCGGAAGGGGCGACATCCGCAAGGGACAAGGTATCGCCCGAAGAGGCAGGGTCGTCGTCCGGCGAGAATGGGTCGCCGAGCGAAGGGAGCGCACCGCCGCCCCCACCATATGAGCCGCCGCTGGGCGATGGCATCGCCGGAACGCTCAACGACACCATTGACCACGGCAAGGACTTTCTCGACGTCGGACATGAAGCAAAGGCCTTCGCCCGCCTGATCGCCTCGAAGAGCTTCGAGCCACCCTTGGCCATCGGCATCTTCGGCCAGTGGGGAACCGGCAAGTCGTTCTTCATCGATCGTATCGACAAGGGCCTGCAAGAGATCGAAAATCTCTTCAAACCCGAAGATCTACCCAAAACAACGCTCGAAGACGCCGAAAATGCGGAAAAGATATTCCACCGCAACATCGTCCAAATCCACTTCAATGCCTGGCACTATATGGAGACCAATGTCTGGGCAAGCCTGGTCGATGTGATTTTCAGGGATCTGGACGGCTGGCTGCGCAAGGAGATCGCGGAAAAGAACACCGGCGATGAGATCGAGGCTCTGTTCGAGAGCCTCGCAACGGCGCAAGCCGAGCGGCTGGAGGCGATCGAGACCTATGCCGACCGTCTGCGGGACGTGGAAACCGCCCGCTGGACTCTCCAGAGCGCCGGCAAAGCGGAAGCCGATCACTGGACCACCATCGCCCGGGAGATCATCGCGCAACCGGAGGTCGGCGCAGCCTTCGACGATGTAGTCGACGCCTTCGGCCTGGAACAACTGTCCGGCGAAGGCGCCAAGCTGCAGGCGGCGATCGAAGAGACCCGCCATACCGCGTCCGACGCCAGGCTGTTTTGGACATCGCTGCGCGCCCGCGCCGCCTCGCCGATCCTTTTGGTCCTGCTGACCGTGCTGATGCTGGGCCTTCCCCTGCTTCTCGTCTGGCTGCTGCAGGAGGCGGCGGTAGCCCCGACGGTATCGGCCCTGACCGGCCTCGCCACGGCTGCCGCGGCCTGGTTCAGCACGATCGCCCTCAGGACGAAGACCGTAGTCGGCGCGCTCCGCCAACTCAGAGCAGCGTTCGACGCGGTGGAGCACCAGCGAGCCCAGAAGAGGAAGAGGACGCTTGCCGATTGCGAGACCAGGATCAACGAAGCCCGGACCGCGCTGGCCCATGCCGAGCAAGCCAGCGCGGTCGCCCGGCGAACGCTGCACGCCGGTTCCGCAGCCGGCCGCGTCGCCGCCTTCATCCGCTCACGCGCGGAAGGCGATACCTACGCCAGGCACCTCGGGATCATCGATACGATCCGCCGCGACTTCGAACAACTCACCACGCTGATGAAAGAGACGGATAAAAGAGCTGAGAAAGAGAACAAGATCCTGGAGAATCAACAAAAAGACCTCGATCGACGAATCGGGGCCCTTCGCGCGCGCTATTTGGGTGACCACGCGAGTAAGGCCGAGCGTGCGCTGTTCGCGCCGATCGGCGAGGCCCTGGATCGGGTGGAGAAGACCAAGAAGTCAGAGAATCCCCTGAACATCTCGGTCGACCGCATCGTTCTGTTCGTCGACGATCTTGACCGCTGCCCGCCCGACAAGGTCTACCGGGTGCTGCAGGCAATCCATCTGTTCTTGAACTTCCGGCTGTTCGTCGTGGTCGTCGGCGTCGACACCCGGTGGATGGAGACATCCCTGATCCGAGAGTTGGGCGACCTGGTCAATGGCACCCGTGGCACCACCGCGCAGGACTATCTGGAGAAGATCTTTCAGATCCCCTACTGGACCCGCCGCATGGACGCGACGGCCAGCCGCGGGTTCGTGAAGGGCGTCCTGGACAAGATCCCAGCCGAAGCTTCCATCACAGCACCCCCGACCAGCACCGAACCGGGATCGGGACCGCCGCCGGATGACAGCCGACCGCCCCCGGACCTCAGTTCAGATGCTGAGATGGAGACCAGCACCCAAACCGTCGATGAGCCGGCCCGAACCGATCGAGCTGTCCAACCAAAAGACCCTCTTGCGACCCAAGAAGACTTGGGTGCCGGGCAACCGAACCCGGAGGTACAGACTCAAAGCAACCTTCCGAACGGCCAGAACCAGACGCCGATGGCAACGCGCCCCGTGGTCATCACGCAGCGCGAACGCCTGATGATCCAGCGGTTGGCGCCCCAAGCCGGCCGGTCGCCCCGCCAACTCCTGCGCTTCGTCAATGTCTATGGCTTGATCAAATCGGTGACGGATGCCGGCGGCGCGCCGCTCCTCGACTTGGAGAACGACCCGACCACCTGCCAAGCCCTGCTGGCACAGCTCGCCATCGCCACCGGCTCGCCGGTCTCGGCACGCCTCTACTTCGACGCCCTCGCAAAATGCACGGGCAACCTCAGCAGATTTCGAAATCTGATAGAGTCTTCAAGATCAAGCTCGGCCGTGCCTGAGGGCGAGACGAACAACGTCTACGCCGTCCTGCGCGTGGCCTTCGCCGGTGCCGGTCGACATGACGACACGACCGACGAGAAGGGGTTCTGGCCGGACGCGGACGACGACAGCGCCCGCGACTTTCTGATCAAGCTGCAGGAGACCGCCCCCATCGCCCGCCGCTACACCTTCGCGGCGATCGATGCGGTTCTGGCCTTGCCGACGCCGAAAGAAGCGCCGGACGGGGGGCGAGCCGGTGCCTGAGCCCTACCAGCTACCGGTATTGCCCATCGACGCCCAAGGCTCTTGCGCCGGTTGGGCGTCACCCTTCTGCAACAGTTCGACGGAGATGCCGTCGGGCGAGCGGATGAAGGCCATGCGGCCGTCGCGGGGCGGGCGGTTGATGGTCACGCCCTTGTCCATCAGGTCCCGGCAGAGGCCGTAGATGTCGTCGACTTCATAGGCCAAGTGGCCGAAATTGCGGCCGCCGGTGTAGGCTTCCGGATCCCAGTTGAAGGTCAGCTCGACCAGCGGCGCACGCGCCGCCTGAGCGTGATCGACGTCCTCGCCGGCCGACAGGAAGACCAGCGTGAACCGCCCCTTGTCGTTGTCGACCCGGCGCACCTCGGTCATGCCGAGCTTGTTGCAATAGAAGTCGAGCGACGCGTCGAGATCGCTCACCCGCACCATGGTATGCAGATACCGCATCGCACGCCCTTTCGCGGTGTGCCGTCGAGACCGGGCCCTTGCGACGTGCCGGGGCCGCATAGGCGGGCCGCGCTCACCCAACCCGGCCTGAATCGTCATTCCCGCGAAAGCGGGAATCTCTAGACCACACAAGCGGCTGAAGATCTCCGCCTTCGCGGAGATGACGTTGGCGAATGCTCTCAGCCCAACGTCGACCGAAGGGCTAGTAGCCCTCGCGCTCCATGCGCTTGCGCAGCAGCTTGCGCGCGCGGCGGATTGCCTCCGCCTTCTCGCGGGCCCGCCGCTCCGAAGGCTTCTCGTAGCTGCGCCGCAGCTTCATCTCGCGGAAGACGCCCTCGCGCTGCATCTTCTTCTTCAGCGCGCGCAAGGCTTGATCGACATTGTTGTCGCGGACTTGAACCTGCACTGGGCTCTCTTCTCCTTGCCTGATCCTCGCGTCGCCGGTGCCCGTCGCGGATCGGCGATCCGCGTGCGGCCGGTCGGCATCCGGCGAACCAGCTTGTCGTCAAGAAACGGCCGGACACGCCTTTGCAGCAAGGCAACACCCGACATCGCGCAAAGGAAACCCTTCGCGGCGCACGCGACCGGATACCCGAGATCGGCCGCGAACGCAAGATCCGCCGCGCCGCTTGATGGACATCAAGGCGCCAGCATCGGATCGCAGGTTATCATGGATACTGCCTGGTTGCGCCTGCCGTCTGGACCCGGGTCCGCCGGCAGCCCGCCCATCCGCTGCCAAGGCGAGCGTTCATGACCCAGCGTACGCATCGCGGCGACACGGCCGGCAACGATGCGGCCGTTCTCGACCGCGACGGGCTCGCCGCCCTGATCGCCGGCTTGTCCGCGGCCGGTTTCTCGGTGATCGGACCCCGCATCGCCGACGGCGCGGTGGTGCTGGACGAGATCACCGACATCGCCGACCTGCCCGCCGGCTGGCGGGTCGACCAGGCCCCCGGGCGCGTCGAGACCCGCCCCGCCGACCCCGACGCCCCGCCCCATCTGTTCGACACCGTGCTGCCCGCCCAGGGCCTGAAGCGCTACCTCTATCCGCCGCGGCGCCGGCTCTGGCAGGCCGACCGCGACGCCGCCGGCGGCTGGCACCTGTCGGACGAGGATGCACAGCCGCCCCCCGCGCTGGCCTTCCTCGGCCTGCGGCCTTGCGAGTTGGCCGCCGTCGCGGTGCAGGACCGCGTCTTCCTGGAAGGTCCCTACGCCGACTCCGACTACGCGGCGCGCCGACGCCGCGCCGTCCTCATCGCCGTCAACTGCACCCGCGCCGCGGCGACCTGCTTCTGCGCCTCCATGGGCACGGGCCCCCGGGCGACCGCCGGCTACGACTTGGCGCTGACCGAAATCCCCGACCCGGACGCCCCCCGCTTCCTGGCGGAGGCCGGCAGCGACCGCGGCCGGGCGCTCCTGGCGGATCTGCCGCAGCGCTCCGCCGACCCCACCGACCGGGCCGCGGCCGATGCCGCCACCGCCGAAGCGACGCGGCAGATGGACCCGGCCAACGGCGGCCGCGCGATGATCGGCGACGTCGCAGACCTGTTGCGCCGCACTCTCGACCACCCCCATTGGGATCGCGTCGCCGAGCGCTGCCTCGGCTGCACCAATTGCACGCTGGTCTGCCCCACCTGCTTCTGCGCCACGGTGGAGGACGAGACCACGCTGGACGGCGCCACCGCCACCCGCTGGCGGCGCTGGGATAGCTGCTTCGCCGTCGGCTTCAGCTACATGCACGGCGGCAGCGTGCGCCGCGAGATGAGCGCCCGATACCGTCAATGGATGACCCACAAGCTGGCCCACTGGCACGACCAGTTCGGCGTGTCCGGCTGCGTCGGCTGTGGGCGCTGCATCGCCTGGTGCCCGGTCGGCATCGACATCACCGCCGAGGCCCAGGCGATCGCCGCCAGCGAGGAGCGCTGAGCCATGGAACAGATCCGCGGGATCGACAGCTTGGTGCGCGAGCACCCCTTCTGTCAGGACCTCGACGAGGCCGCCATCGCGCTGATGAGCGGCTGTGCGAAGAACGAGCAATTCCCGGCGGGCAGCATGATCGCGCGGGAGAACCAGCCGAGCGAGCGGCTGTTCCTCCTGCGCTACGGCACCGCCGCGCTGGAGATCCGCCGGCCCGGCCACGACCCGCTGATCATCGAGACGCTGGAGGCCGGCGAGATCCTCGGCTGGTCGTGGATCGTGCCGCCCTATCGCTGGGCCTATGACGTCCGCGCGGTGACCATCGTCCGCGCCATCAGCGTTGAGGCAGGCTGCCTGCGCGCCAAATGCGACGACGACCATTCCTTCGGCTACGAGATCTATCACCGCATCCTGCGGGTCATGGCCAACCGCCTGTCGGCGACCCGGCTGCGGCTGGTCGATCTCTACGCGCCGCCGCCCCGCGCGGCCCGCGCTCCCTGACGCCCCGCGACCGGCTCAGATGGACGACCTCAGCTCCCTGATCGATCCGGCGGCCACGCCCGCCGGCGACGACCCGATGCGCCCGCGCCCCTTCCGCATCGCGCGGGTGCGCAAGGACCTGGCCGACACCTTCACGCTCTACCTGACCGCGCTGGACGGCGCACCGTTTGCCTTCCGGCCCGGCCAGTTCAACATGCTCTATGTGTTCGGCGTCGGCGAGGTGCCGATCAGCATCAGCGGCGACCCCGCCGATCCCGCGGTGCTGGTCCACACCACCCGCGCCGTCGGCACGGTGACGGAGGCGATGGGCCGCCTGAAGGCCGGCGACGTGATCGGCGTGCGCGGCCCCTTCGGCAGCCCCTGGCCGATCGAAGCCGCCCACGGCCAGGACGTGGTGTTCGTCGCCGGCGGCGTCGGGCTGGCGCCGCTGCGCCCGGCCATCCTGGCCGTCGCCCGCCACCGCGAGCGCTTCGCCAACGCGCTGCTGCTCTACGGCTCGCGCACGCCGGAGGACCTGCTCTACCGGCGCGAGATGCCGGTCTGGCGCAGCCGCCACGACATCGCCTCGCATGTCACCGTCGACCGGGCGACCGGCCGCTGGACCGGCCGGGTCGGCGTCGTCACCAAGCTGATCCGCAGCGGCGGCTTCGACCACCGCCACGCCGTCGCCTATGTCTGCGGACCGGAGGTGATGATGCGCTACGCGGTCCAGGCGCTGGACGCCGTCGGGGTGACCGCCGACCGGGTCTACGTCTCCATGGAGCGCAACATGAAATGCGGCATCGGCCTGTGCGGCCATTGCCAGCTCGGGCCGCATTTCGTCTGCCGCGACGGCCCGGTCTACCGGTTCGACCGGCTCGGCCCCCTGTTCGACATCTGGGAGCTTTGAGAGGCCATGGCCCGCTCCGCCCCCCACGACGCGAAGCCCGACGGCGACCGGCGCGCGCCCAAGCGGCCGAAGCTGGCGGTGTGGAAGTTCTCCTCCTGCGACGGCTGCCAGCTCAGCCTGCTCGACTGCGAGGACGAGCTGCTGGCCGTCGCGGAGGCGGTGGAGATCGCCTATTTCCTGGAGGCGACGCGGGCGCGCATCCGCGGCCCCTACGACGTCTCGCTGGTCGAGGGGTCGATCACCACGCCCGACGACATCCGCCGCATCCAGAAGATCCGCGGCCAGTCGCGCCTGCTGGTCACCATCGGCGCCTGCGCCACCGCCGGCGGTATCCAGGCGCTGCGCAACTTCGCGCGCATCCATGATTTCGTCACGGCCGTCTACCCGACGCCGCACTATATCGAGACGCTGGCCACCTCCACGCCGATCCATGACTACGTGCCGGTCGATCTGGAGCTGCGGGGCTGCCCGATCGACAAGCACCAGCTCCTGGAACTGCTGTCGGCCCTGCTGAACGGCCGCGCCCCGGTGCTGCCCACCCACGCCGTGTGCGTGGAGTGCAAGATGCGGGGCGTGCCCTGCGTGGCGGTAGCCAAGGGCGCGCCCTGCCTAGGCCCGGTTACCCAGGCCGGCTGCGGCGCGCTTTGCCCAGCGGTGGGGCGCGCCTGCTACGGCTGCTTCGGTCCACAGGAGAGCCCGAACTGTTCCGCACTGGCCGCCACGCTGAAGGCCGGCGGCCTGGAGCGCCGGCAGATCGCGCACGCCTTCCGCTCCTTCAACGCCGGCGCGGAAGCCTTCCGCCGGGAAAGCGAAGTCCATGATTGAGACGGCCGCCGCCGGACAGGCCGGCAAGGGCCGGCGCACCATCAAGGTCGAGGCGCTGGCGCGGGTGGAAGGCGAAGGTGCCCTGTCGGTCCGCGTCAAGGACGGCCAGGTGCGCGACATCAAGTTCCGCATCTTCGAGCCGCCGCGCTTCTTCGAGGCGCTGTTGCGGGGCCGGCTCTATTCCGACGCGCCCGACATCACCGCGCGGATCTGCGGCATCTGCCCGGTCGCCTATCTGATGGGCGCCAGCCATGCCATGGAAGCCGCGCTCGGCCTGACGCCGACGGCGGAAATCCGCGCGCTGCGCCGCCTGCTCTATTGCGGCGAGTGGATCCAAAGCCATGTGCTGCACGCCGCCTTGCTGCACGCGCCCGACTTCCTCGGCCTCGACGACGCGCTGGTGCTGGCCAAGACCGACCGCGCGGTGGTGGAAACGGCGCTGGAACTCAAGAAACTCGGCAACGAGATCCTGGAGATCGTCGGCGGCCGCGCCGTCCACCCGGTCAACACGCGGGTCGGCGGCTTCTTCAAGGCGCCCAGCGGATCGGTCATCCGGCCGCTCGCCGACCGGCTGAAGCGCGGCGCCGACCAGGCCGAACGGCTCGGCCGCGTCTTCGGCGGCTTCGACTTCCCCGATTACGACCACGCCTATACCTGCGTCAGCCTGCACCACCCCGACACTTATGCGATCGAGGACGGGCGCCTGGTCTCCAGCCTCGGCCTCGATGTGGCCGTAGACGGCTTCTTCGAGCATTTCGGCGAGGCGCATGTCGCCCATTCCAACGCGCTGCACGGCGTTGCCCGGGACGGCAGCGGCCCGTATCTGGTCGGCCCGATCGCCCGCTACAACAACAACCACGCCCAGCTTTCCCCACGCGCGCGGGCGCTGGCCGCGGCAGCCGGTCTCGGCCCCGTCTGCACCAACCCGTTCCAGAGCATCGTCGTGCGCATGGTGGAGACGCTCTATGCCTGCGAGGAGGCCGCCCGGCTGGCGGAAGACTACCGGCCGCCGGAGCCGGCGGCGGTCGAGGGCGAGGCCCGCGCCGGCCTCGGCCATGGCTGCACCGAGGCGCCGCGCGGCATCTGCGTCCACCGTTACCGCCTGGACGACGACGGCCGTATCGTCGAGGCGGATATCGTGCCGCCCACCTCCCAGAACCAGCCGCAGATCGAGGCGGACCTGTTGGGCGTCGTCGAACGCAACCTGCATCTCGACGATGAGGCGCTGAAATGGCGCTGCGAGCAGACCATTCGCAACTACGACCCCTGCATCTCCTGCGCCACCCATTTCCTGGATCTTGAGATGATCCGCGAATGACGGCGCCGGAAAGGGCTGCGCCGGAGGGGCCGGAGCGTTTCGACCTCGTCATCGGCGTCGGCCATCCCGACCGCGGCGACGACGGCGTCGGCCCCTTCGTGGCAGAGCAGGTGCGCGGCGCCGGGGGCGCGGCCGCCGTCATCCACGGCGACTGCCTGTCGCTGCTGACGCTGTGGGCCGATGCCGGCCGCGTCGCGCTGGTGGACGCCGCACAACTCGGCGCGCCGCCGGGCACGGTCCGGCGCTTCGCGATCGGCGAGGACGCGCTGCCCGCCGGCGCCTTCGGCTCGGCCAGCCACCTGCTCGGCCCCGCGGCGGCCATCGGCCTGGCGGAGACGCTGGGCCGCCTGCCACCGGTCCTGGTGATCTTTGCCATCCAGGCGGCCGGCACGGCCCTAGGCGCCGGCCTGTCGGCGCCGGTGCGGACGGCAGCGGAGCAGCTTGCCGCGAGCCTATCCCAGTCGACCGAGCCGCCGTCCCCCCGCCTTAGCCTCGCGGAGAGAGGCGCAGGACCTGCCCGTCGGACGAGTCCGTGATCACGTAGATCGATCCGTCCGGCGCCTCGGCGACGTCGCGGATGCGGTGGCCGAGTGCCTCCAACAGCCGCTCTTCGCCGATCACCTGCTCGCCGTCCAGCTCCAGGCGCACCAACGCGGTGGACCGCAGGCCGCCGACGAACAGGTCGCCCTGCCAGTCGGGAAACGCCTCGCCGCCATAGAAGATCATGCCCGAGGGCGCGATCACCGGGGTCCAGGTGTAGATGGGGTCGGTCATGCCGGGCAGGGTCCGCTCCCCCGTCCCGACCGGCGTGCCGATATAGTTGATGCCGTGGGAGACCAGCGGCCAGCCGTAGTTGGCGCCGCGCGCGACGATGTTCAGCTCGTCGCCGCCGCGCGGCCCATGCTCGATCTCCCACACCTGGCCGGTCGCCGGGTTGAGGGCTGCGGCCTGGATATTGCGGTGGCCGTAGGACCAGATCTCCGGCAAGGCATCGGCCTGCCCGACAAAGGGGTTGTCCGGCGGCACGCTGCCATCCGGGAAGATCCGCACCACCTTGCCGAGATGGCTGTCGAGATCCTGCGCCTGGCCGCGATAGGCGCGGTCGGACCGCTCGCCGAGCGCCACGAACAAGTGCCCAGCCTCGTCGAACACCAGGCGGGAGCCGAAATGCTTGGTGCTGCGCACCTGCGGCTGCTGACGGAAGATGATCCGGCCGTCCTGAAGGCTGGTCGCGTCGTCGGTCAGCCGGACGCGCAGCACGGTCGTACCGTTGGTGTCGTCCCGCCCCGGCTCGGCATAGCTCAGATAGATCAGCCGGTTGGCCAGGAAATCGGGGTCCAACGCAACGTCCAACAGCCCGCCCTGATCGCGGGCGAAGACCGGCGGCGTGCGGGCGACGGGATCGGACAGTGCGCCGTCGGCGCCGAGCAGGCGCAGCCGCCCCGGCCGCTCGGTGATCAGCGCGCTGCCATCCGGCAGGAAGGCGATGGCCCAGGGGTGCTCTAGGCCCCCCGCTACCGTCTCCACGGCGAAGCGCGCCTGCTGGCTCTCCACCACATGGTCGACCGCCAGCGCCGGTGTGCCCGCCAGCAACAGCGCGAGCGCCGCCGTGAGCAGCCCACCTGCCCGTCTCGCGATAGGGTTCGCCATAGTGGGACCGCTCCCTTCGCCAATGCGCGATACCGGTCCGTTGTGACGGCGCCCGGCGCGGTCGACAAGGGTACAGAAGGCCGCTCAGCGCCCTTTGAACACCGGCGGGCGCTTCTCCGCGAAGGCGGTCGTGCCCTCGCCGGCATCCTCCGTCGCGGCGGCGGCCACGGCGGCCAGCGCTTCCAAGGTCGCGCCGGTGTCGAGGCCGCGGCCGGCATCGATGGCCATCTTGGCGATCTCCAGCGCCGGCGGGGCGAGGCGGCAGATCGCCGCGGCAACCTCCTGGGCCTGATCGGCCACCGCCTCGGCCGGCACCGACCAGTTGGCCAGCCCCCAGGACAGCGCCGTGGCCGCATCGACCGGTTGGGCGGTGAAGATCATCTGCTTGGCACGGGCCGGCCCGATCAGGGCGGGTAGCCGCTGGGTGCCGCCCCAGCCGGGCACGGCACCGATCGACGCCTCCGGCAGGCCGAGGCGGGCGGTCTGCGCCACGATGCGCAGATCGGCAGCCAGCGCCAGCTCCAGCCCGCCGCCGAAGGCATCGCCGTTCAGCGCGGCGATCACCGGCACCCGCCGGCGGGCGAGCCGGTCGAATGCCCGATGGCCGATATGGATCCAGCGCCGCCGCAAATCTTCCGGCCCCTGGCGCGCCCAAACCCCGATATCCGCGCCGACGCAGAAGGCCCGGCCGGTCCCGGTGAGGATCAGCGCGCGCAGATCCTCGCGCTCGTCGAGAGCGCCCACCGCCTCGGCCAACCGGGCCAGCATCTCCGGCGTCAGGGCGTTCAGCTTCTCCGGCCGGTTCAGCCGAAGGATCGGCACGGCCGGCGCGCCCTCGACGACGATATGCTCGGCCATGCGCTGACCCTCGGATGCTAACAGGAGATCTCGGAAGGGCCAGGTAAATCGTTTAACCGAGCCACGTCAACCGGTGGGCGGCTCAACTGCAGCGCACCGCTTCGATCGCCTGACCGGTGCCGACGAAGGTGCCGTTGAAGCGGTCGCCCTGGAAGCCGTCGATGCGTAGCACCACCGACGACACGCCGATGACCGTGTCGACCCCCATCTCGCTTTCCTGCAGGATCATCAGGATCTGACCGTCTTCAACGACCCACAGGCCCCAGCCCCACTCGTCGAACCAGATCTCGCCGTCGGCGGTCAGGCCCATGCCGTCGCTGCTGGCGCAACTCCCGTCGAAGCTCCAGGTGCCGATCAGCTCCGCACCGCTCGGCATGCCGGCTGTTTCGGCCTCTGCCGCGGTCGTCCCGGCCAAGGCGGCCGCGATCAAGACTGCTGCGACCGCCCTGCCCGTATCGGCCACCGTCATGGGCTCGCCCTCCAGGTTCGCAAGGGCGGGCGGGCCGATCTAGCGGAATGCCACCTCCGAGAAGCTGCGCAGCTTGCGGCTGTGCAGCACTTCGAGGCTCAGCGTCCGCAGCTTCTCCATCGCCAGGAGACCGATCTTGAGGTGCTGGTCGACCTGGTTGCGATAGAACGCGTCGGCCATGCCCGGTAGTTTCAGCTCCCCGTGCAACGGCTTGTCGGAAACGCACAGAAGCGTGCCATAGGGCACTCGGAATCGGAAGCCGTTCGCGGCGATCGTCCCGCTTTCCATGTCCAGCGCGACGGCGCGGCTCTGGCTGAACCGGCGCACCGGCTCCGCATGGTCGCGCAGCTCCCAGTTCCGGTTGTCGATGGTCGCCACCGTGCCGGTGCGCATGACGCTCTTCAGGTCGTAGCCGCCCAGCCCGGTGACCGACGCCACCGACGCCTCCAGCGCCTGCTGCACCTCCGCCAGGGCCGGCACCGGGACCCAAGTCGGCAGATCCTGGTCGAGCACATGGTCTTCGCGGACATAGCCATGGGCCAGCACGTAGTCGCCCAGGGTCTGCGTGTTGCGCAGGCCGGCGCAGTGGCCCAGCATCACCCAGGCATGCGGCCGCAGCACCGCGATATGGTCCGTCGCCGTCTTGGCGTTGGACGGCCCGACCCCGATGTTCACCAGCGTGATGCCCTGCCCGTCGGGCCGCTTCAGGTGATAGGCCGGCATCTGCGGCAGGCGCGGCGGCGGACCGCCGCCCGGCGGCATGCCGCGCCGGTGGACGATGTCCCCGGGCTCGACGAATGCATCATAGCCGCTGGTCGGATCGGCGATCAGGTCCAGCGAGCAGCGCACGAAGTCGTCGACATAGAACTGATAGTTCGTGAACAGCACGAATTTCTGGAAGTGGTCGGGCGCGGTCGCCGTGTAGTGCTTCAGCCGGGCCAGGCTGTAGTCGACCCGGCCGGCGGAGAACAGCGCCAGCGGGCGCGGCGCGTCCGGCGCCGGAACGTCGGTGCCGTTGACCACATTGTCGTCGAACAGAGCCAGGTCCGGCACGTCGAAATACTGGCCCAAAAGCGGCACCTGATGCGGCGACAGCCGATCGGTCGGCAGCCCCTCCGGCCGCACGAAATGGATCGGGATCGGCAGGTCGCTGGTGGTCACCGTCAGCGGCTGGCCGTGATTGGCCAAGAGCAGGCCGAATTGGTCGGCGAGGTAGCTGGCGAACAGATCGGGGCGCGTCAGCGTCGTGCGGAAGCGCCCGGGCTCGCTGACGAAACCATAGGCGAGGCGCCCGTCGGGCGGGCGGGCCGCGGCGGCGGAGATGGCGATCTCCACCGCCGGATAGCAGGCGCGCACCCTTTCCCGCGGCGGCCGGCCGGCGACGAATGCCTCGAACGCCTCCATCAGCCGGGCGATCGCCTCCTCGTAGCGGCGCGCCACCTCCGCCAGCGCCGCCGCCGGATCGTCGAAACGCCGGTCTTCCAACTCGGTCATCCCGCCCCGGCCTCAGCCCTGATCGGGATCGAGCGCGAGCAGCGACCGCGCGAACGCCGTCGCCTCGAAGGGTCGCAGGTCCTCGATACCCTCGCCGACGCCGATGGCGTGCACCGGCAGGCCGAACCGCTCCGCCAGCGAAACCAGCACGCCGCCCCGGGCCGAGCCGTCCAGCTTGGTGACGACCAGCCCGGTGACCTTGACCATCTCGGAGAAGGCCTCGACCTGGGCATGGGCGTTCTGGCCGGTGGTCGCGTCCAGCACCAGCACGACATGGTGCGGGCTGGTGGGATCGCGCTTGGACAGGACGCGGACGATCTTGCTCAGCTCGGCCATCAGGTCGGCCTTGTTCTGCAACCGGCCGGCGGTGTCGATGACCACGAGATCGGCGTTCTGCGCCTCCCCCAGCCGGGACGCATCGAAGGCCAACGCCGCGGCGTCGGAGCCGGGATCGCGGGTCAGCACCGGGCAGCGCGCGCGGTCCCCCCAGACCTGAAGCTGGCCGATCGCCGCGGCGCGGAAGGTGTCGCCGGCGGCCAGGATCACGTTGAAGCCCATATGCTTCCAGATCGCCGCCAGCTTGCCGATGGTTGTGGTCTTGCCGGTGCCGTTGACGCCGACCATGAGCACGACGGAGGGCCGGTGCTTCAGGTCCAGCTCCATCGCCTGGGCGACGGGTGCGAGGATGGTCGCGATATCCGCGGCCAGCGCCTCGCGCACCTCCCGCTCGTCGACCTCGCGCCCGAAGCGGGTCTTCGCCAGATTGGCGGCCAGCCGGGCGGCGATCGCCGGCCCCAGATCGGCGGCGATCAGCAGGTCTTCCAGCTCCTCCAGCGTCTCGTCGTCGAGGCGGCGCTTGGTGAAGATGTCGGAGATGCCGCCGGACAGCCGCGTAGAGGATCGGTCGAGGCCGCGCCGCAGCCGCGACAGCCAGCCCTGGCGATCGGCGCCCGACCCGCCCGGATTTGACGTTTGAATGGTGTCGCTCATGATGGCGGCGGTATACACGATCGCCCCGGCGCCGACCATGGCAAGGCCGGCCGCACGACCCGACCGCCGGGCGAGGCCGGCCGCACGACCCGGCCGCCAGGCTAAGAAGGATGACGTCATGGTGCGTACGGCGCCGGCCCGGCGTGCGGGTCGGCCTTGGCTGCCTGCTGCAGCGGCCGTCTTGGCCGCGGTTCTCGCCGCCGGCACGGCCGCGGCCGACACCGCCCTGCCCGACGGCCTGCCGACGGCGGGCACGGCCGCAGAGGCCGACGTGATCCCCAGCGACTCAGACGAGACCGACGCACCGCCGACCCGCGGCCCGGTGGGCGCACTCCGGCCGTCCGTGCCTGAAGAGGCCCCGACCCAGGAGGCCGAGGCGCAGGAGGTCGAGGCGGCGCAAGACCCGCCGGCCGGGCCCGACGCGCCGGCACCCCCGGATGACGGACCATCGCCGGAGGAACAGGCCCTGGCGGCGCTGGTCGAACAGGCGGAGGCCGGCGACCGCGAGGCGCAGTATCGCCTGGGCCTGCGCTACGAGGCCGGCGACGGCGTGGCCATCGACATGACCGCCGCGGCCGGGTGGTACGCTCGGGCGGCGGAGGCCGAACACACCGAGGCGATGTTCCGCCTAAGCGGGCTGATGCTGCATGGCCAGGGGATGGCGCCCGACCGCGACGGCGCGCTGGACATGCTGCGCGCCGCCGCGGCCCTGGACCACCGCAAGTCGCAATTCACGCTGGGCCTCCTGCTGCTGCAGGGCGACCGCGTGCCGGTCAACCCGCAGGAGGCGGAGAAATGGCTGGTCGAGGCGGCGATGGCCGGCCACGGCGAAGCGGCCACGCTGATCGGCAACGTCTATCTCAACGGCGACGGGCTGCCGGCCGACCCGCGGCTCGCCATCGTCTTCCTCGGCATCGGCGCGGAGGCCGGGGTGGCCGAGGCGCGCCTCCAGCTCGCCCGCCTCTACCGCGAGGGCATCGGCGTCACCGCCGATCAGCGCCGGGCGATGGAGCTGGTCGAACGCGCGGCCAGCCAAGGCAGCGCCGTGGCCATGGGCCAGCTCATGCTGCTCTATGCCGACCTGCCGTTCCGCCACCGCTCGGGCGAGCTGGCCTACATCATGGCCGCGCGGGCGCTGTGGACGGAGGCGTACCGGCCGATCGACCTGCCGGCCCAGCCGCTGCCGCCGGACACGCTGGAGATCGCGCGCGAGATCGTCAGCCGGGCCGGCCTGCTGGTGCCCGGCCTGGTGCGCCGCCGGTCGGACGAGATCATCGCCGAATGGGGCGACCTGTTGATGCGCGCCTGGGACGGCGCCCTCGGCCCGGACGACGGCGACATGATCGACGGCCTGCACGGGCCGCAGCCGATCATCGTCACCTTCCCGGACGGCACGCTGGGCCTCGCCGTCAACGAGGATGGAACGCTGGCCACCGGGCACGGCCCGGTGCCGCCCCGCTTCACGCCGGAGGAGATGGGTGCACTGGGCATGGAGATGCTGATCCCCCGCGGCGCCCTCCTGCCGCGCCCGCAGGACTGATCGCCGGGCGCCCCCAACTCAGCCGCCGGCCGCGACCGGGCGGCCGATCAACCGCCCGTCCCCGTCGATGCGGTCGAGCCGGACGGGCACGATCGTGCCAGCCGCGCCGCCCGGCACCCGCACCGTCAGCCCATGCTCCGACAGGCCCTCGCCGTCGCGCTCCACCAGGATGTCGGCCCGCCGGCCGAGCCGGGCGCGCTGCAGCGCCGCCAGCCGGTCGGCCGCCCGGGCCCGCAGCCGCGCCGCGCGCGTGCGCCGAACCGGCTTGGGCACCGGTGGCATCCGCGCAGCCGGCGTCCCCGGCCGCTCCGAATAGGCGAAAACGTGGGCGAAGGCGATGCCGCAGTCGTCGAGGATGGCCAGGGAGTTGTCGAAGGCCGCCTCGCTCTCCGTCGGGAAGCCGGCGATCAGATCGGCGCCGAAGGTGATGCCCGGCCGAAGCGCGCGCAAGTCCCGGCACAGCGCCACCGCCTGCGCCCGGCTGTGCCGGCGCTTCATCCGCTTCAGGACCAGATCGTCGCCGGCCTGCAGGCTGAGATGCAGATGCGGCATGACCCGCGGCTCGGTCGCCAGCAGATGGATTAGGTCCTCGTCGATCTCCTGCGGATCGAGCGAGCTGAAGCGCAGCCGCGGCAGGTCCGCCACCAGGGTCAACACCCGCCGGGCGAGCTGCCCCAGGGTCGGCCGGCCCGGCAGATCGCGGCCCCAGGCCGTCAGGTCGACGCCGCTCAATACGATTTCGCGGTGACCGGCGGCCACCAGATCGGCGATCCGTCCGACCACCTCGCCGGCCGGGATCGACCGCGACTCGCCGCGACCATAGGGGATGACGCAGAAGGTGCAGCGATGGTCGCAGCCGGTCTGCACCTGCACAAAGGCCCGCGCCCGCCCGGCGAAGCCGCCGACCAGACGGGCATCCGCCTCTGCCGCCGTCTCCTCCGCTGCCGGTGCCGATCCCGCCAGCGCGGTCCACACGGCCGGCTTCAGCTTCGCGCGATTGCTCACCAGCGCATCGACTTCCGGCATGGCCCGATAGGCGTCCGGCGCGATCTCCGCCGCGCAACCGGTCACCACGATGCGCGCGCCCGGCCGCTCGCGGCCCAGCCGGCGGATCGTCTGGCGAGCCTGGCGTTCCGCCTCGGCCGTCACCGCACAGGTGTTGACCACCACGATGTCCTCGCCAGGCGTGGCGGCCTCACCGAGCGACTGCTCGATGACCACGCTCTCATAGGCGTTGAGGCGGCAGCCGAAGGTCACCACCTCGGCCCCCCGGCGGGTCACGACGCGGCCTCGTCGAGCAGGGCGGGATCCAGCCGGCCCTCGAACGCCAGGGCGACCGGTCCGGTCATCCAGACGCGATCGTCGGCACGCCAATCGATCTCCAACACCCCGCCGTCGAGATGCACCGAGACGCGCCGCCCCGTGAGCCCGCGGCGATGCGCGGCGACGACGGCGGCGCAGGCCCCGGAACCGCAGGCGCGGGTGATGCCCGCCCCGCGCTCCCACACCCGCATGCGCAGCGCGCCGGGCCCGGCGACGCTCACCACCTCCACATTGGTGCGCGCGGGGAACAGCGCATCGGTCTCGATCGGGCGCGCATCGCGGTCGAGGTCGACCGTATCGGCGTCGTCGACGAAGAAGACGGCGTGCGGATTGCCCATGGACACCGCAACGCCGTCGCGGAGCGGGCCCGAGACGATCGGCAGATGGTCCGTGTCGACGGCGCGCGCCAGCGGCATCTTCGACCATCCGAAGGACGGCGTCCCCATGTCGACGGCAATCCGATCCGGCGCTTCAGCGCGCGCCTCAAGCCGGCCGCCGGCGGTATCGATGACCAGGCGATCGCCGCCGGTCTCCGCCAGCACCAGCGCCGCGACACAGCGCGTGCCGTTGCCGCACGCCTCCGCCGTGCCGCCGTCGGGATTGAAGATGGCCAGGCCGAAATCGGCCCCCTCGCCGCCTGCGGTCAGCACCAGCACTTGATCGCAGCCGACGCCCAGGCGCCGGTCGGCGATCCGCGCCAGGGCGTGCGGCCCGGGCACGGCCCCGCCGTCGCGGCGATCGAGCACGACGAAGTCGTTGCCGATGCCGTGCATCTTCCGGAAATGCTCCGGCGCCCGGCGGTCGGATGGTTGGGGGTCGTATGCGTCCAGCGGCGTCATGACCGCCCGTTTATCGCCGCACGGCCGGGTCTGTCCAGGCGCGCGCGGGCCGGTTCAGCCGTCGTCCAGGGAGTCCGGAACCGGCGGATCCTCCGGCACCGGCGCGCCGCCGAGACCGGTGACCCCCGTCATGTCGGCATCGCCCAGCCGACAGCCGTCGAGCTGCGCGCCGGTCAGATCGGCGTATTGCAGGTTGGCACCCGTCAGATTGGCGCCCCGGAGATCGGCGTTCTTCAGATTGGCGAAGGGGATCTGCGCCCCGCGCAGATCGGCCCGCGTCAGATCACAGCCGTTCAGCCGGGCACGCAACAGGTTGGCCTGCCAGGTCAGGGCATTGGTGCCGGTGATCTTGACCGGCGACAGGCGGACCTTGTGGAGGTTGGCGCCGGACAGCGATGCGCGCTGCAACGACGCGCCCCGCAGATCCGCCTCCGACAGGTTGGCATGCCGCAGGTCGCACAACGTCATGTCCGCCATGGCCAGACGCGCCCGGCTGAGATCGGCGCCGGCCAGCTTCGCCTGGCGCAGCACCGCCGCGGACAGGTTGCTGCGTTGCAGGTCGCAGCCCGATAGGTCCAGTGCGGCAAGGTCGGCGCGCTCGCCGTCATGACCGTTGCTGTCCACCCACAGGCCGTGCAGGCGAATCACCTCCGCGACCGGACGGCGCAGGCTTTCCGGCGGCCGCTCCGTCTTCACGTTCGTCAGGGTCGCCTGCTCGAAGTCGCTTTCCTCATAGATCGCCCCGACCAGGTCGGCATTGGTCAGGTTGGTCTTGATCAGGCGCGCGCCGGTGAGATCGGCGCCATTCAGGACGGCCCCCGTCAGGTTGGCCTCGGTCAAGTCCGCGCCTTCCAGAACGCAGCCGGTCAGGACGGAGTTGGTCAGGTTGGTGCGCACCAGCCGGGCGTCGCGCAGGATGCAGTCGGTCAGGTCCGTTTGCATGATGAACGCGTTGGCCAGCTTGGCGCGCGTCATGTCCGCGCCCTCGACCTTGGCGCAGGTCAGCTCGGTGATCGACACATCGAAGCTGATCGGCTTCAGCGCCCCGTCATCGCCGGGGGTGACGACCACCCCGTCGCGCAGATCGGTGTCGACCATGGTGGCTTCGCTCAGCACCGCGCCGCGCAGGCATGCGCCTCTGAGATCGGCGCTGGTCAGGTTGGCCCGACGCAGATTGGCGAGCCGGAGGTCGGCGCCGTAGAGGTTGGCCATCGCCAGATTGGCGCCGGTCATCCGGGCGCCGAACAGCTTGCAGGCCGTCAGGTCGGCTTCGCGCAGGTCGTGACCGGAGAAGTCGAGATGCGAGAGATCGAGCATGCGCAGCCGCGCCCGATCGCTGCCGCGGCGACTCAGGAAATCGCGATGCAGCGCCAGAATCTCGTCAAGCTGCTGCTGGGTGAGCTTGACCCGGTCGAGGTCGCTGGAGGAGGGAGTCGCCTTGTTCATTCCGACCGTGCCTACGGGGGCATTCGGCAAGAAGTCTGGGCCGCCGGCTCAAACAACTGGTTAAGGAATCGTCATCCCTGCCGCGGGTCGCCCGACGCCCGAGCAGCGGCGCCGATCCGCGGCGGTCGCGACATCGAGGAGCCCCGTATCTAGTGCCCGTCCAGGCCGCTCCGTTGCCGATGTCGCCCTATCCGGCCCGTTTGCCGGTCTGCAGCACGGTGCCACCATCCGCCGGGGCGTGCGAGACAAAATCGTTAACGCGCTGCCGGCGTGCCGCGCCGGATGCCAGGCTCGCCGCCGCGTGGATCAATCGATGGCGATCACCTCCGCCGGCGGTGCCGCGACGCCGACCGACCCGCCCGCCGGCACCTCGATGCTCTGCCGGACGCCGCTGCCGTCCAAATAGTGCACGGTGACGGCACGGTCGGTGTCCAGGTTCTCCAGCAGCGTCGCCGGGCGGTCGTCCACCGTTCCGGCGGAGACGGCAATGCGGTCCTGCCACCAGGCCGCCGGCGCCGCAGCGATCGCCGGCTGCCAGGTATCGGCCGGCTGGAAGGCCACGGTCGGCCACAGCGCCTCGCCGGGGCTGGCAGCCTCGCAGGCCGCCAGCAAACCGGCGACGCCGCATAACAGCGCCGCCGATGCGAACGGGCGGCCGTGACGATGGGACGCAAGCATCCGGAAGGCTCCTCGGTGTTGGTCGGCGTGGTCGCGGGTGGTGGTCGGCGCGGATCACGCCTCTCGGACGGCCGCCGGGAGGGTCCCGGCGGCCGGGTGGCAGGGCGGCGTGCTTTGATGTCGCTCAAAGCCCGGTTAAGCAGATTTTAGTAAATCTTCCTTAAACTTTGATGTGCCTCGCGGATAGGGCCGATCCAAGGGTCTGCTCCGCATCCTATCGACGATGGAGTCGGCTTCGATGTCCCGTCTCCCGTTGTTGAGCATCGCCGCACTCGCCGTGGCCCTCGCCGCGTCGCCGGCCGATGCCGATCCGCTGACCCGCGCCGACTGCGACCGCATGGCCGACACGTTGCGGGAGATCGCAGAGGTCACCGCCGGCCACCGGATGCTGCTGACTTCCTACGGATCGACGCCGATGGATCGGGAGGTCGCCCGCGCCCAGCGGATGATGGCGGTTTACGGCGATCTGGTCGACCAATACGTCGCCTCGGGCTGCGGCCGGCTGGAGTCGATCCGGCGCGACTGACGCGCCGTGGCGAGACATCCGGGCTACCGCCCCCCCTCCTCCACCGCGGTCGGGTTCAGGCCGACGGCGATCTCCACGAAGCGCGATGTGCTGACCGCGATGCCGACGATCTCGCCGTCGATCACGCCGACGGCGGAGTGAATCCCGAGCACCACCGTCTTGCCGTCGGCCCGCAACAGCAGCGGCGATCCGCTGTCGCCCAGCGTCGCATCGCATTGATGGATGATCAGCGGCGGCCGGTCGAGCACGCGGGTGACCGGGCAGGGCCCGACGCGCGTCGGCAGATGGGCGCGATCCTGGCTGTAGCCGACCCGTTCGACGCGACCGTCGGCGGCGTTGGCCAACAGCGTCTCCGGCTGGCGGACGGCCAGCGGAATCGGTCGCACCGGCACCGCGGTGTCCAGCTCCACCAACGCCCAGTCCTGCCCCACCTGCTCCGTCTCGATCGCCGCGTCGGGCTGGTAGTCCGGCGGCGTGTGCAGGCGCACCCCGCGCGCGTGGCCGAGAAACTCGCCGCGCGCATAGCCGGCCAGGAAATGCACATCGATCGCCGGCGTCCAGCGGCCCAGCCGGCCCGACCACAGGCAATGCGCCGCGGTCAGCATCAGCCGCGGCGCAATCAGCGTGCCCGTGCAGAACCCGCCGCCGGCGCGGTTGACCCGGCCGATCGCCGTCCACGGCCATTCATCGGGTTCGAGCACCTGGCGGTCGTCGGTGCCGGCGATACCCGGCAGCACCGGCGGATCCGACTGGGCCCGCAGATCCGCCGGCCCGCCCGCCACCGAGATCCCCAGCGCAAGCGCCAGCACGCCAAGCCTATGGCCCTGGCGGCCCCGGCCACGCCGGTGCCGCGACCGCGGGTGGAGGGGTGAGGATCGGTTCGGGCGCGTGCCCATCTGCCTTCGAGTCCCGCCGTAGATCCTGGCGACCGCCGGATGCCGCCCGCGCCAAGACGGGCCGCCGCCATCGTCCCGCGGGCGGACCGGCGACGCAACCGCGCACGTGCCGCGCTTGACGATGCGCGCGGCCGGCCCGGTGCTCGGCGACAAATGCGCCCCCCGTGTCACGGAACATTCACCGTAGTTTAGCTAAACCGCCGCGAGCGGAGGGCTATGACACCGGCCGGGAGACGACTGACGACATCCAAGGCGGGCAGGGCATGGCGGCGATTGAGATCCGTAATCTCAGCCGAACTTTCCCCGGTCGCGGCAAGGCTCTGGACGGCGTCGACCTGACGGTCGGCCGCGGCGAGATGGTCGGCCTGATCGGCGCCTCCGGCTCCGGCAAGTCCACCCTGATCCGGCATATCGCGGGCTTGGTCACGGGCGACGCGGACGGGCGCGGCGGGGTGGTTCGCGTCGGCGGCGAGACCATTCAGGAGAATGGCCACCTTGCGCCGGGCGCCCGCCGGACACGCACGCGCATCGGCGTCATCTTCCAGCAATTCAATCTCGTCGGCCGCTTGTCGCTGCTGACCAACACGGTTCTCGGCGTGCTCGGGCGCGTGCCGCACTGGCGCGGTGCGCTGGGCCTGTTCAGCCGGGACGAGAAGCTGCTGGCCATGCAGGCCCTGGCCCAGGTCGGCATGGCGGACATGGCGACGCAGCGCGCCTCGACGCTCTCCGGCGGGCAGCAGCAGCGCGGCGCCATCGCGCGCGCGCTGGTCCAGGAGGCGGAGATCCTGCTGGCCGACGAGCCGATCGCCTCGCTCGACCCGAAATCGGCGCGCCGCGTCATGGAGATCCTGGCGCACATCAACCGGCGCTTCGGGATCACGGTCGTCGTGTCGCTGCACCAGGTCGACTACACCTTCGCCTATTGCCCGCGCACGGTGGCGCTGCGCGACGGGCGGATCGTCTATGACGGTCCGTCGCGCGCGCTGACGCCGTCCTTCCTCACCGAGCTTTACGGCGCCCAAAGCGAGGAGCTGATCCTGCCCGGCGCCTATGGCCAGCATGGCCCCGAGTCGGAAGACGCAGCCGACACGCAGGGCGCCGCGCTGCCGGGCACGCCGGTACCGGTGGCCGCCGTCACGGCCGCCACGGGCTGAACAGTCACAAAACCCCAGCCGATCGACGCAGAGATCCAAGAGAAGGCTGAACCCCGCGCAGTGCCCGCATCGGCGCCACGCGGCCCCGCGCAGACAACGCCAACAAACCCGACAACCGACGTTAGGGGAGAGTATCTATGAGCGCACGCCTGTTGACGGCCACCGCGGCCGCCCTCTTCGCCGCCACCCCGGTCCTGGCACAGCCGGAACCGCTGGAGGGCGATCCCGCCGAGATCAACTTCGGCATTATCTCCACCGAGTCGCAGCAGAACCTGGAGCGGCAGTGGCAGCCCTTCCTGGAGGACATGGAAGAGGCGCTCGGCATGCCGATCAACGCCTTCTACGCCAGCGACTATGCCGGCGTGATCGAGGCGATGCGCTTCGGCCAAGTGACCGTCGCCTGGTTCGGCAATGCCTCGGCGATGCAGGCGGTCGACCGCGCCGGCGGCGAGATCTTCGCCCAGACCACCAAGATCGACGGCACCCGCGGCTACTACAGCCATATCCTGGTGAACGCCGACAGCGAGCTGCAGACCCTCGACGATCTGCTGGCCCATTGCGGCGATGACACCATCGACTTCGGGATCGGCGACCCCAACTCGACGTCGGGCTTCCTGGTTCCCAGCTACTACGTCTTCGCGCTGAACGGCGTGACGCCGCAGGACTGCTTCGCCAGCGTGCGCAACGCCAATCACGAGACCAATCTGCTGGCCGTGGCGAACGGCCTGGTGCACGCCGCCACCAACAACAGCGAGCAGCTTGCCCGCACCGAGGCGAACGCCCCCGACGCCGCCGCCGCCGTGCGTGTCCTCTGGACCTCGCCGCTGATCCCCAGCGACCCCATGGTCCTGCGCGCCGACCTGTCGGACGAGTTGAAGGGCCGGATCACCGATTTCTTCCTGCGCTACGGTGTCGAAGGCGACAATGTGGAGGAGGAGCTGGCCATCCTCGCCGCCAATCAGGATGGCATGGGGCCGTATGTCGCCTCCGACAACAACCAGCTTCTGCCCATCCGTCAGCTTCGGCTGTTCCGCGAGCGGCTGGAGGTGGAGGCGGACGAGGACCTCTCCGACGCGGACAAGTCCGAGCAGCTTGCCGCCATCGATGATCAGCTCGCCGCGCTGAACGCGCAGATGGAAGCGCTCGGGCAGTAAGCTCGCTTGCCATCGGTAACGACCGGCGCCGCGCGAAACCGCGGCGCCGGTGCGCGTTTCGTCTCGTGGGACGGCCGGAATGGCGCATCGGCCGAACCGGCTTCGCCGCACCGATGGCCGCAATCCGAATCACCACAGTCTCGGATTCCCCGACCATGACCGATCCGCACGCCTCTGCTCGGACAGCTGCCGCCGTGCCGGACGCGCCGCAGGTCTCTCTCCCGCCGCGGGACGTCAAACGCACCTGGCTATGGATCGCCGGTTGGGGGGCCCTGGCGCTGGTGCTGATCGGCTCCTGGCAGGGTGCGGACATGCGCCCCTGGGATCTGGTCGCCCAGTCCGACAATATGGTGAAGTTCCTGGCGGGCTTCTTCCCGCCGGATTTCCGCGATTGGGACTACTACCTCGAACAGATGGTGATCACGGTGCAGATCGCCGTCTGGGGGACCTTCCTGGCGGTGGTCTGCGCCATCCCGCTGGGTCTGCTGAGTTCGGAGAACATCGCGCCCTGGTGGATCGTTCACCCGGTGCGCCGGCTGATGGACGCCTTCCGCGCCATCAACGAGATGGTGTTCGCCATGCTGTTCGTGGTCGCGGTGGGGCTGGGCCCCTTCGCCGGCACGCTGGCGCTGTGGATCCACACCACGGGCGTGCTCGCCAAGCTGTTCTCCGAAGCGGTGGAGGCGGTCGACCCGCGCCCGGTGGAGGGCATCCGCGCCACCGGCGCCACCCCGGTGCAGGAGGCGGTGTTCGGCGTCATCCCGCAGGTCCTGCCGCTATGGATCAGCTATTCGCTCTACCGGTTCGAGAGCAATGTCCGCTCCGCCACCGTGCTCGGCATCGTCGGCGCCGGCGGCATCGGCCAGATCTTCTACGAGGTGATCCGCGGTTTCTACTACGCCCAGACCGCGGCAATCATCATTATCGTCGTCGTGTCGGTCTCGATCATCGACATCATCAGCCAGCGGCTGCGCAAGCTGGTGATCTGACCGGTCGGATCAGTCGGGATCATCGTCGCCGGGCCGTGACGGATCGCCACCACGCCGGCCTCTCGACGATCCACCCGCGATCGCGACCGACTGTCGGCTCGCCCGCTTCAGACGGTCCGCCGCGCGGCGCTGGCGCTGCAGTCCCTCTGAGAAGCCGGCGGCGAGGATGCCGGTGGGAATGGCGATGACGCCGACCGCCATCAGCGCGGAGACCGCGGCCACCACCCGGCCGAGCGGGGTCACCGGCACGGTATCGCCATAGCCGACCGTGGTCAGCGTCGTTACGGCCCACCACAGCGCCCGCGGAATGCTGCCGAACGCCTCGGGCTGGACGTCGCGCTCCAGCACATGCAGCAGCGTCGCCGAGCCCAGCAGCATCGCCCCGGCCAGCGCCATGGACAGCATCAGCTCATAACGCCGCTCGCCGATCGCCCGGGCCAGCACCGCCCAGGCCTGGGTGAACCGCGCCAGACGCAACAGCACCACCAGGCGCAACAGCCGCGCCAGACGCAGCAGATAGCTGTCCGACAGACCAGCCACCAGCAGGCACGGCACCAAGGCGGCCAAGTCGATCAGCGTCAGCGGCCGGCTGAGATATCGGAGGCGCCCGCGCAAACCCCGATACTGCCGCTCCGACCCCGCCGCCCACAGCCGCACCAGGAACTCCACCAGGAACACCGCCGCCAAGGCGAGGTTCAGCCAGGCCAACCCCACCGCCATGCCGGGCCAGGCGAGGACCCGCGGCTCGGTCTCCACAATGGCGACCAGGCACGCGAAGACGATGACCGCCAACAGGCCCCGGTTCAGCCGCCGCGCCAGCCCCGGCCGCGCCCCACCGCCCTCCAGGGCATCGTGGAGACTGCGTCGCACCTCGCCGCGCTGTATGGCCACCATCCTCACCCCATCCCTTCCGTCCCGCGTCGACAGTCGCGCCGACGGGCGCAACGCCTGCCGCGACCTCGCGCCGCACCCCCGCCACGCGGCTGTCTGCCGACACATTTACCGCGTCGACACACGAATACGGTACTTGGCGAGAGGCGAGGTTGTCCGTACCCTAACTTCGTTAGCTAAGGATCTTGCGATCGGAACCCCCCACCCGATGCTGACCCTGTCCCTGGCGGATACCGCCGATACCGCAGACGCCGAGACCGGTCTGCGCCAAGACCTTCTGCGATGGCTGGCCTCCTCGGTCGGCAAGGAGCCGCTGACGGCGACCGCGCATGACTGGTATCTGGCGATGGCCCAGGCGCTCAGAGAGCGCATGGTGTCGCGCTGGATGCGCACCATAGAGCGCCAGCACCAGCGCAGCGACCGGCGGGTCTACTACCTGTCCATGGAGATCATGACCGGGCGCCTCCTGGGCAGCGCCCTGGCCAGCCTCGGCCTCGATCGGACCGCCCGGGTCATCCTGGACGACTACGGCGTCGACATGCAGGCGGTGATGGCCTGCGAGCCGGAGGCGCCGTTGGGCGACAGCGGCCAGGGCCGCCTGGCTGCCTGCCTGCTGGACGGGATGGCGAGCCACGGGCTGCCGGGCTTCGGCTACGGCCTGCGCTACGAGTACGGCGCCTTCCGCCAGCAGGTGGTGGACGGCTGGCAGGTCGAGGTGCCGGAAAGCTGGCTGCAGCACACCAATCCCTGGGCCTTCGAGCGTGGGGAGATCGTCCATCCGGTCTCGTTCTACGGCCAGGTCGACGCGGCCGGCCGGTGGACCGACGGCACGCGGGTCTGGGCGCTCGCCCACGACACGCCGCTGGTCGGCTGGAAGGGGCGGTGGATCAACACGCTCCGGCTATGGTCGGCGGAACCGGACGCGAGCTTCGACCTCGCCGCCTTCAACCGCGGCGAACATGTCGCGGCGATGGCCGGCCGGGAACAGGCCGCCGCGCTGACCCGGGTGCTCTATCCGGCCGGCGAGAGCGACGCCGGGCGCGAGCTGCGGCTGATGCAGCAGTACTTTCTGGCGACGGCGTCCTTGCAGGACGTGCTGCGCCGGCACCTGAAGCGCACCGACGATGTCGCCGGCCTGCCGGCCAAGGCGACCGTTCACCTGAACGGCAGCCACTCCGCGATCGCGGTGGCGGAGTTGCAGCGCCTGCTGGTCGACCATCACGGGTTCGACTGGGACCGGGCCTGGGACGTCACCCGCCAGTGCTTCACCTACACCGCGCATTCGCTGTTGCCGGAGGGGCAGGAGCGCTGGCCGCTGGCCCTGCTCGGCCGCGTGTTGCCGCGCCATCGCCAGATCGTGGAACGGCTGGACGGCGCGTTGGCGGCGGTGGCGGCACCGGACACGCTGGCCGTCTCCGCCGCCACCGGCCAGGCGCTGATCGATCGCAGCACCGGATCGGATCCCGAACCGGTGCTGCGCCTGGGCCACCTCGCCTTCCACGGGTCGACCCGGGTCAACGGCGTGTCGGAGATGCAGACGCGGCTGTTGCGGACGCGGATCTTCCCCGATCTCGACCGCGTCTATCCCGACCGGCTGGTCGCCATCACCAACGGGGTGACGCCGCGGCGCTGGCTGGACCAATGCAACCGCCCGCTGGCCCGGCTGATCACCGAGACGATCGGCGACGGCTGGGTCGACGACCTGGGCCGCCTGTCCCAGCTATTGCCGCTGTCGGAGGATGCCGGCTTCCGCGATGCCTTCGCGACCGCGCGGCAGACCGCGAAGGACGCGCTGGCCGACTACATCGCCCGCACCACGGCGGTCGATGTCGATCCGGCGGCGCTGTTCGACGTGCAGATCAAGCCGATCCACGGGCATAAGCGCCAGTTGATGAACCTGTTGCACGCGGCCGCCCTCTATGAGGCGATCCGCGTCGGCGACGGCCAGCACTTCGCACCGCGCGTAAAAATCCTCGCCGGCAAGGCGTCGCCGGCCGACCCCTTCGGCGGGCTGATCGTCAAGCTGGCGCATGCGCTCGCCCGGCGCATCAACACCGACCCGGCGGTGGGCGACCGGCTGAAGCTGGTGTTCCTGCCCGACTACGGCGTCACGCTGGCGGAGCGGGTGATCCCCGCCGCCGATCTGTCGGTGCAGATCTCCACGCCCGGCACCGAAAGCTCCGGCACCGGCAACATGAAGCTGGCGCTGAACGGCGCACTGACCCTCGGCTCGCGCGACGGCGCGAACCTGGAGATCTGCGACCGGGTCGGTGATGCGTCGATCTTCCTGTTCGGCCCGGCGGTCGAGGACGCCGACTATGATTCGGCGCCTTTGAGCCCCGCCGCGATCGCCGACCTGCTCGCCCATGACGACGCCTTGCGCGCCGCCATCGGCCGGGTGGCCTATGGGCTGTGCGCGGATGACGAGCCGGGCGACCTGTTCCGGCCGCTGATCCACCAGATGCTGAGCGCGGCGACCTACCGGGTGTTGCGGGACTTCGCCGCCTTTGCCGACGCCCAGGCGCGCGCCGAGGCGCTGTGGCGGAATCCCGCGTCCTGGTGGCATCACGCGGTCCGCAACACGGCGCTGACCGGCTGGTTCTCCGTCGACCGCGCGGTTGCGGCCTATGCTGCCCATTCCTGGCACACCGGCGCGGCCGATCTGTCCATCGCCGCGGAGTAGCGGGGCCCAGCGGATGCCCGGTCAGGAGGGCTGCCGCCCGGCGCCGGACAGGCCGAACACGGGCCTCAGCCACACGCCGACCACGCTGCCGGCAAAGCCCGCCACCAACCACAGCCAGCCGTGCAGGCTGCCCGAGGCCACGCCGCTGAAATAGGCGCCGATATTGCAGCCGAAGGCGAGGCGGGCGCCGTAGCCCATCAGCAATCCGCCGATCACCGCCGCGGCGATCGGCCGCCAGGGATGCGTCAGCTCCGGCCGGAAACGCCCGGCCAGCCCGGCGGCCAGAAAGGCGCCCAGGAGGATGCCGAGATTGGTCACCGTGGTGATGTCGCCCAGCACCGACCGGTCGAGCGCGCCGGCGCGCGCCTCCCAATAGGGCCAGGTCCGCACCACCTCCAAGCCCAGCCCGTCGGCCACTTGGGCGCCCCATAGCGCGAAGGCAGAGGTCACCCCCCAAGGGCGCCCCGCCACCCACAACACCGCGATGTTGAGGACCGCCAGGCCGACCGCGCCCCACACCAAGGGCCACGGCCCTCGCAGCAGCCGGCGGTGCCAGCGCATCGCCCGCGGCGTCTCGGCAATCGAGCGCACGCGGCCGTGCCGGCGCCGCTCCAGCACCACGGTGAAGAGCGCGATCGCGGCGAACAGAGCCAGCGTCATCGCCAGGGCCGGGACCAGGCCGAGCCGGCGCGGCAGCGAATAGGGGTCGAGCGCCGGCAGGGCCAGCCACCAGTCCAGATGATGGGTCGCCACCAGCGACCCAGTGATGAAGAAGACCAGCGTGACGACCATCTTCGTGCTGCCGCCGCCCACCGTGTAGAGCGTGCCGCTGGCGCAGCCATTGCCGAGCTGCATGCCGATGCCGAAGATGAAGGCGCCGACCAGCACCGAGACGCCCGCCGGCGCCACGAACCCCCAGACCGGCCGGCCGAACAGCTCGCCCGCCGCGAGCGCCGGATAGAACACCAGGACCGCGACGGTCAGCATGACCATCTGCGCCCGCAGCCCCGCCCCTTCCCGATCGGCCAGGAAGACGCGCCAGGCGGCGGTGAAGCCGAAGGCGGCGTGGTAGAGCACGAGGCCGAGCGCGCCCCCAAGGCCCAGCAACACCCCCTGGCGCCAGCCGAACCCCTCGGCCAGCGCGACCGCACCGCCCCCCAGCAGCAGCAGCGCCAGAACGACCACACGGCGGTTCGCCGGCGGCCCGGCATTCCCGACCTCCGCCGATACGCCGCCCACCGCCCGATCCATGGCAAGGCTCACGACCCGGGTTCCTTCCGCACCGAAGATTAGGAATTGAGGCTTCAGACAATCGGACCGCCACCGCCCGCGTTCAAGGGGCGACGCCGTCGCGCCGGCCTATCACCGGGATCGCCGGACCGTGACACCCCGTGATCGGCGCTTTGGCGTATGACGATAGCGACGCGTCATCCGGGCGAGCGGGCCGAGCCGCCCAGGGCAAGGAACGGGCACCCCCATGCAGACCGACCCCCGCGGCAACGACCTCACCACCGACAGCGCGGCGGCGGCCGACGCGCTGGAAGACATGACGCTGGCCTTCCTGGCCCAGTCGTCGGAGACGGCCGATCGGCTGGACCGGACGCTCGCCGCCGACCCGGGCCTGGTGATCGCGCTGGCGGCCCGCGGGCTGTTCGCCCTGCTGCTCGGCCGGCGCGAGATGATCGACCCGGCCCGCCGACAGCTTGCGCTGGCCCGCCAGAGCCTGGCCGATCGCGGCGGCACCCATCGCGAGCACGGCTATGTCGCGGCGCTGGCCGCGCTGGCCGACGGCCAGTACGAGGCGGCGGTCGCCCGGCTCGACCAAGTGCTGATCGCCGCGCCGACCGATGTGCTGGCGGCCCGCCTTGCCCACGCGCTGCGCTTCATGCTGGGCGACCGGATCGGCATGCTGACCGCGCTCGACGCGGTCCTGCCGGCCTGGACGGACGATCTGCCCGGGGCCGGCTATCTGCTGGGCTGCCACGCCTTCGCGCTGGAGGAGACGGGCGACTACGACAGCGCGGAAGACGCCGGGCACCGCGCGCTCGCCCTGGCGCCGGACGACCGCTGGGGCCTGCACGCCGTCGCCCATGTCCACGAGATGCGCGACCAGCCGGCGGCCGGCCTCGCCTGGCTGGAAGGCCATGACGGCCTTTGCTGCGGCGCCAACAATTTCGGCTATCACCTGTTCTGGCACCGGGCGCTGTTCCACCTGTCGCTCGGCGAGACCGACGGGGCGCTGGCGCTCTACGACCGGGCGATCCGCTGCAACGCCACCGACGACTTCCGCGACATCGCCAACGCCGCCAGCCTGCTGTTCCGCCTGGAACGCCAAGGCGTGGCGGCCGGCCCACGCTGGCAGGAGCTGGCCGACAAGGCCGAGGCGCGCAGCGACGACCACACTTGCGCCTTCGCCGACGCCCACTACCTCCTGGCGCTGGCCGGTGCGGGACGCCTGGCGACGGCCCGCGCCTGGGTCGACACCATGCGCAACGCCGCGGCCGGCGAGACGTCGCAGGCTCGCATCCTGCGCACCGTCGGACTCCGCCTCGGCGAGGCGATCCTCGCCTTCGCGGAGGGCCGCTCCTGCGAGGCCGTGGAGCGGCTGATGCCGCTCCGCCACCGGCTGAGCGCCATCGGCGGCAGCCACGCCCAACGCGACGTGTTCCAGCAACTGCTGATCGATGCCGCCCTGGCCGCCGGCCAGTGCGACGCGGCCCGGCTCCTGATCGACGATCGACTGGCCGAGCGTCCAGGCAACGCCTGGGGTCAGGACCGCGCACGGCGCCTCGCCGCGCTCACGCCGGTGGTGTGAGGTTTATCGGGACAGAGGAACGTCCGCCGACGCAGCGCCCACGTCTTGATCCATCGGCGCCCGCGCGCTGATCTGTCGCCTTCGATCACCTGGTGATCGCTGGCTCATGACCCAATACGGCCAAGAATGGGTACAGGCGTTCATAGTCTCTCTATGGCCCTCGCCCCCGCGCCAGAAACGCAACAGAAGGTGCAGACCAATTTCTACGCGCCGGCGACCACGCCGAATGTGGCCACGTCCGAGCGATCAACGCCGAAACCTTCGGTGAACTCAACCGTACCGAAGCCTGCCTGCTTAAGCTCACCACGGATGCTATCGGGCGAGAAATACTGCAGCCAATTGTAGACGTCCCAGGTTCGATCTTCCTCAATCACGATGAAATGATCAAGAGACACGGCTTCATTGTCATATCTGAATGTGAGTTGGAATGCGAAATAATCCCGCGCAGACCAAAACCCGTTCATGTGATTTCGCCCAAAAGAAACACCTTCGCACACGCCTTCAAATGCATCGATTGAACAAACATCAAATACGAACTTCCCACTTGCCGACAACGTCCGACGGATTTTTGTCAGTAGCGTTTGACGTTGAATGGGAGAGAGTGGACATAGATCACAATAGATCAAGGTGACCAAATCCTGTTGCTCTGGGAGTGGCGCCGTAAGATAATTTGCGACCTGATACGTGATCGGCACCGCATCGACTGACCCAATTTTTTGTGCATAATCGATAGAATTGCTGGAGAAATCTATACCGTGGACGACTGCGCCACGCTTTGCATATCGGTTTGCATACAATCCAGGGCCACACCCAAGATCACATACTGACTTACCTTTCAACCCAAAAGACTGGTCGATCCAATCAACCACTCGGTCAATGGCTTCAACCGGGCGTGATGCAAGAACAGTATCCTGATTCAAGTGAAACTGGAGCATCTGGTTCGCAAGATGCGGCTCCGTCCAGAGTGTTTCTGCGGTGTAGACAGAAAATACCTCTGGACGTTGGTGGATTTTTGTCAACTGTTGGTACATGAAAACGCTCTATTTCCGTCGCACAAGATCGAAGAGCGCCTACCTAAACAATAAATATGAGAAAGGGAAGAACGCAGGACGCAGTTAGCCCACTATGCGCAAAGAGCGGAAATCGTACGGCAAATGTCCGCACAGCGAGACACCCGCCCCCCGCAACGGCCGCCCCACCCCTCGCCGACCGCCCGACCCGCGCGCTATGCTGCGCCGGCCATGCCGCTGCCGTCCCACTTCCTTGATGAGCTTCGCGCCCGCCTGCCGGTGTCGCAGGTGGTGGGCCGCGTCGTCCGGCTGATCCGCGGCAGCCGCGGCGAGTACAAGGGTCTCTGCCCGTTCCACAACGAGAAGACGCCCAGCTTCACCGTCAACGACGACAAGGGTTTTTTTCACTGCTTCGGCTGCGGCGCGCATGGCGATGCCATCGGCTTCCTGATGCAGCATGACGGCCTCGACTTCATGACCGCGGTGGAGCGGCTGGCGGGCGAGGCCGGCCTGCCCGTCCCCCGCCCCGACCCGGCGGAGCGGGAACGCCAGCAGCGCCAGGCGACCCTGGTGGAGGTGCTGGAGGCGGCGGCCCGCGCCTTCGAAGCCGCGTTGGACGGACCGGACGGGCGCGCGGCCCGCGCCTATCTCGACGGCCGCGGCGTGGCGCCGGCGACGCGTCAGCGCTTCCGCCTCGGCTACGCGCCGGGCGACGGCCGCGGCCTGCTCGACCGGCTGACCGCCGACGGCGCGGACCCGGCGATGCTGATCGAGGCCGGCCTGTTGCGTCCGGGCCAGGATGGCCGCCCCCCATACCCGATGTTCCGCGACCGGCTGATTTTTCCCGTCACCGACGCGCGCGACCGGGTGGTCGGCTTCGGCGCCCGGCTGCTGGCCGGCGAGGGGCCGAAATACCTCAACAGCGCCGATGGCCCGCTCTTCCACAAGGGCCGGCTGCTCTACAACCTCCCCGCCGCGCGGACGGCGGCCCGCGCCGGCCAGCCGGTGCTGCTGGTGGAAGGCTATATGGACGTCATCGCGCTGGCCGATGCCGGCTACGCCGCGGCGGTGGCGCCGCTCGGCACGGCGGTGACGGAGGACCAGCTCGACCTCCTATGGCGGCTCGACCCCGGGCCGGTCCTCTGCTTCGACGGCGACGCCGCCGGCCAACGCGCCGCCTGGCGGGCGGCGGACCGCGCGCTGGCCCGCCTGAAGCCCGACCAGACGCTGAAATTCGCCTTCCTGCCGGCGGGCGAAGATCCCGACAGCCTGGTCCGCGGGTCCGGCGCCGCGGCCCTGGAACCGGTGCTGGCCGCCGCCCAGCCGCTGGCGGAAATCCTCTGGCAGCGCGAGGCGGCGGCGCGCCGGCTCGACGATCCCGGCGCCCGGGCGGGCCTGCAGGCCGCGCTGGACCGCCTGGCGGCGTCCATCGCCCATCCCGAGCTCAGCCGCTTCTACCGCGGCGAGTTCCGTCGGCGGATCGGCGACGCCTTCTTCGCCCGACGCGACGGCCGCCGGGGGACGCCCGGCGGTACGACCGCCGCCGCGCCGAAGCCGCAATCGCCGCAGGGCGCGGCCGGCGACCGGCGGCAGCGGATCGGACGGCTGCTCGTCGGGCTGATGATCCGCCAGCCGGTTCTGTTCGAGGCGCATGGCGAGGACTTCGCCACCCTCGATCCGATCGACGGGGAAGCCGATCGCCTGCGCGCCGCCGTGGCCGATCTGCTGGACCGAGAACCAGGGCTTGATTCCGCCGCGCTCTGCCGCCATCTCGACGACAACGGATGGCGCGCGGCGCGGCTGCGGCTGCTCGCTGCGGACAAGGCGGTGGAGGCCGCCGCGGGCGTCCCGGAAGATCCCGTCCGTGCGGGACTGCTTTGGCGGGAGCTCGCCCAGGAATGGCTGGTCTTGCGCCTGCGCGCCGATTTGGAAGCGGCACGCCGGGCTTTCGTGGACGATCCCAGCGAACCCAACCAGACGCGGTTCCTGGCCTTGCAGGCACAGCTTGCAGCGGCCGGCTCCCTGTCTGAGACGGGATCTGAGGCGTGGGACTGATCGATCGCGCCCGACCACGCGCGACCGGCAAGGGATGCCATCTGGTAAAAGCGGAATTTGTTCCCTGGTGTTCGTAGGACAGTCGGTATATCGAGGGCGTTTGCCCGGCGGGGCGGGCGGCGGCGAAAGAGAGGGGCGTGGCGAATGGCGAGCAAGGCGGCGGCGAATGCCGAGATGACCGAGGCGCGCGAGGACGGCGGCGATGCGCCGCTGTTGGACAATGCCGGCCAGGGCCTGAAGAAGCTGGTCGCACGCGCCAAGGAACGCGGCTACGTCACCTATGACGAGCTGAACGCCGCCCTGCCGCCCGACCAGACCTCGTCCGAGCAGATCGAGGACGTCATGGCGCTGATGTCGGAGATGGGCATCAACGTCGTGGAGAACGAAGAGGCGGAGGACGAGGCCGCCGACCCCCAGAACACCGACGGCGAGGTCCGCTCCGCCGGCAATCTCGACGACGACGAGATCGGTCGCACCGACGATCCGGTGCGCATGTATCTGCGCGAGATGGGCTCGGTGGAGCTGTTGTCGCGCGAGGGCGAGATCGCCATCGCCAAGCGCATCGAGGCCGGCCGCGAGATGATGATCGGCGGCATCTGCGAAAGCCCGCTGACCATCCGTGCCATCATCCATTGGCACAGCGCGCTGAAGGACGGGAAGATGTTGCTGCGCGACATCATCGACCTCGACGCGACCTATGGCGGCGGCCCGGACGCACCCGCCGGCCAGCAGACCGGCGGCGAAGCGCCGGCCGAAGCCGGCACCGAGGGCAACGCCGAGGGCGACGCCGAGGGCGACGCCGACCCGGAGGCTGCAGCGGCGGGCGAGGCGGACGCCGACGCCACCCCGGCCGAGGCCGGCAAGGACGGCGCAGGCGAGGACGAAGAGCGTGAGGAGCGCGACGGCGAGGCCGAGGGCGAGGACGGCGCCGCCGCCGGCGACGGCGACCTGGGCGAGGACGACGGCGGCATCTCCTTGTCGGCGATGGAAGAGGCGCTGAAGCCGCGCGTCCTGGAACTGTTCGACCAGATCGAGGCCACCTACTCCAAGCTGCACAAGCTGCAGGACCAGCGCCTGGCCGTGCTACAGCGTGGCCAGAAGCCGTCCAAGCAATCCAACTCCAAATACGATAAGCTGAAGCACGAGCTGGTGACCTTGATGGAGGACGTCCATCTCAACGGCACCCGGATCGAGCAGCTCGTCGAGCAGCTCTACGACCGCAACCGGCGGCTGATCGGCCTGGAGGGCAAGCTTCTGCGCCTGGCCATCGACAGCGGCGTCCGGCGCGAAAGCTTCCTAGAGCAGTATTTCGGCCACGAACTCGACCCCGGCTGGATGGAGCGGGTCGCCGAGCTGGACGCCAAATGGCGCCGCTTCGCCGAGCAGCGCCACGACCGGGTCGTCGACCTGCGCCGCAACGTGGCGGAGATCGCCGACGGCGCCGGCCTGCCGATCCCCGAATTCCGCCGCATCGTCGCCACGGTGCAGAAGGGCGAGAAGGAAGCGAGCCGCGCCAAGAAGGAGATGGTGGAGGCCAATCTCCGCCTCGTCATCTCCATCGCCAAGAAATACACCAATCGCGGCCTGCAGTTCCTCGACCTGATCCAGGAAGGCAATATCGGGCTGATGAAGGCGGTCGATAAGTTCGAGTACCGCCGCGGCTACAAGTTCTCCACCTACGCCACCTGGTGGATCCGCCAGGCGATCACCCGATCCATCGCCGACCAGGCGCGCACCATCCGCATCCCCGTGCACATGATCGAGACGATCAACAAGCTGGTGCGCACCAGCCGCCAGATGCTGCACGAGATCGGCCGCGAGCCGACGCCGGAGGAGCTGGCGGAGCGGCTGATGATGCCGCTGGAGAAGGTCCGCAAGGTCCTGAAGATCGCCAAGGAGCCGATCAGCCTCGAAACCCCGATCGGCGACGAGGAAGACAGCCATCTCGGCGACTTCATCGAGGACAAGAACGCGGTCCAGCCGCTGGACTCCGCGATCCAGGCGAACCTGCGCGAGACCACGACGAGGGTGCTGGCCAGCCTGACCGCGCGCGAGGAACGCGTCCTGCGCATGCGCTTCGGCATCGGCATGAACACCGACCACACGCTGGAAGAGGTCGGTCAGCAATTCTCCGTGACCCGCGAGCGCATCCGCCAGATCGAGGCGAAGGCGCTGCGCAAGCTCAAGCACCCCAGCCGCAGCCGCAAGCTGCGCAGTTTTCTGGATACGTGATATCGGCGAGCCACTGACGTGACTCGCCTAGCGTTCCCTCAGGCGCCGGGCGGGCCCATGCGGGCCCTTGGCTTTCGCGCCCACGAGGGCGCGGCGCCTCAATGGCGCTTCCAACGAGCGAACGCGTTTCTCGTTCGCTCGTTGGCTTGACTGCACCTGACCGAGGATCGCCGCGATGGCGCAAGCGGACCAACCCGTCGCCCTGGTCGTGGGCGGCGGCAGCGGCATGGGGGCGGCGGCCGCGCGCCGGCTGGCGGCGGATGGCTTTGGCGTCGCCATCCTGACCGCGTCGGGCAAGGGCGAGGCCCTGGCGGCGGCAATCGACGGTCTCGCCGTCACCGGCTCCAACCGGTCGGATGAGGATCTTCGCCGGCTGGTCGAGACGGCCACGGCGCGCTGGGGCCGGGTGGACGCGGTGGTCAACAGCGCCGGGCACGGTCCCAAGGGGCCGGTGCTGGACCTCACCGATACCGATTGGCACGAGGGGCTGGAAGTCTACCTCCTGAACGTCGTGCGCGTCGCCCGGCTGGTGGCGCCGATCATGACCGCCCAAGGCCGCGGCTCGATCGTCAACATCTCCACCTATGCGGCCTTCGAGCCGGAGGAGGATTTCCCGACCTCCGGCGTCTTCCGCTCCGGCCTGGCCGCCTTCACCAAGCTGTTCGCCGACCGCTACGCCGGCGACGGCCTGCGCATGAACAACGTCCTGCCCGGCTTCATCGACAGCCTGCCGGAGAAGGAGGCGC
>JANQSN010000007.1 GCA_028284045.1 Alphaproteobacteria bacterium
GCGCCGACAATCTGATCGCAACCGCTGGCTTGCCCATCAATCATGCTCCTCGAATCTCGGGAACATGATCCATTAAACTTCTCGATCAGGACACTAGCGTCTTCGAGGGGCCCATCTCGCGCCGCAAAGTCCGTCCCGTCCAACCGCGCCATCGAAAGAGCGTTTTCTCATCCGGCTCTTCTACTGACAGGCATCACCCCCACCCAACCCTCCCCCATCAAGGGGGAGGGCCTAAACGGGTTGCGGTGACGAATGTCGATTGGACCTAGCCCGATACCAGGCTGCGCAGGCGCCGGCTGGCCACCGTCAGCATCGCGATATCGACCGCCGTCAGCGCGCGCAGCTCGGCGATCAACTGGTCGATCCGCTCCACCGGCGCCCGCCGCCGGGCGATCCAAGCCTCCAACAGCGCCGCCCCATCGATCGCCGGCGCGTCCTCGCCGGGCGTCCCCGCCCTGGCGCCGTCCAACAGGCGCGACGCCAGCTCCGCCTGCAGCCCGTTCAGGTCGTCGATGGTCGCCGTCACCGCCTGCTTCTGCCAGTGGTTGCCGGCCGGCATGCGGATCGCCTGGTCGCGCAGCCAGGCGATGCCGAGGCGGTGGCCCAGCGCGAAATAGACTGGGGCGACATCGGTGATGCCCTGGCCGGTCGCCTCGCTGACCCGCACTAGGTCCAGGCTGGCGGCGACGACGTTGAGCGAGGCCACCCGTGCCGCGAGATCCTCAGGCACGCCGTCGGCCATCATCGCCTCCACCCGCTCGCCCAACACGCTGCGCGCCTCGGGATAGAGGATGTCGTCGAGGGTCGCGACCACCGCTTCCACCCCCGGCCGGAAGCGCGCGATCAGGCGCCCGATATCCAGCTCCTGGCCGTGCCAGCGCAGCATCCAGGCCGTTTCGCGCTCCACCAGCCGGCGCGTGATCAGCAGCATCTGGGTCTGCACCGTTGCCGGCACCCGGTTGTCCAGCGCCTCGATCGCCAGCCACAGATCGCGCAGCGCGAACACGTCGCGCACCACCAGGAAGGCCCGCGCGACGTCGGACGGCCCCAGCCCGGTCTTGTCCGTCATCTCCGCCACGAAGGTCGGACCGGTCCGGTTGACCACCGCATTGGTCACCCAGGTCGCGATGATCTCGCGGCGCAGCGGATGCCGCTCGATCTCCCGCACGAAGCGCTTGCGCAAGGGCTTGGGGAAGTAGCGGTGGAGATCGTCGACCAGCGCCGCATCTTCGGGCAGATCGCTCGCCAGCAACTGGTCGTAGAGCGTGATCTTGGCGTAGCACAGCAGCACGCACAGCTCCGGCCGGTTGAGGCCCTCTCGCCGGCCCAGCCGCTCCATCAGCTCCTCGTCGTTCGGCAGCGTCTCGATGGCGCGATCCAGCTTACCCGCCTTCTCCAGCGCCTTCATCAGCCGCGTCTGCTCCTCCAACAGCTCGAAGCCGTCCGCCAGCGTCATCGAGACCGCCTGGGTCTGCAGGTAGTTGTCGCGCAAGACCAGGGCGGCGACCTCGTCGGTCATGCTCTCCAGAAGCTGGTTGCGCTGCTTCTCGGTCATGTCGCCGGCGGCCATGACCTTGCCCAGCAGGATCTTGATGTTGACCTCGTGGTCGGAGCAGTCGACGCCCGCGGAGTTGTCGATGAAGTCGGTGTTGACGATGCCGCCCCGCCCGCCGGCGCCCAGGCGCGCATATTCGATGCGCCCGCGCTGGGTCAGCGCCAGATTGGCGCCCTCGCCGATCACCCGGGCGTTCAGCGCGCGGGCGTCGACCCGCACCGGGTCGTTGGTCTTGTCGCCGACATCGGCATGGCTCTCCTCGGCGGCCTTCACATAGGTGCCGATGCCGCCGAACCACATGAGATCGCAAGGACTGCGCAGCAGGGCAGCGATCAGCTCGTTGGGCGTGACCGTCTCGCGCGGCAGGGCGAACCGCTCTCGCACCGCCGGGTCCAGCCGGATCGACTTCGCCCGGCGCTCGAAGACGCCGCCGCCCGGTGAAATCAGCGCGCGGTCGTAGTGATCCCAGCCGCGCACCTCGCGGAACAGCCGCTCGCGCTCGGCGAACCCGGTCTCGGCGTGCGGGTCGGGATCGAGGAAGATGTGCAGGTGGTTGAACGCCGCGACCAGGCGGATCTGGCGCGACAGCAGCATGCCGTTGCCGAAGACGTCGCCCGACATGTCGCCGATGCCGATCACCGTGAAGGGCTGGTTCTGGATGTCGGTGCCCAGTTCGCGGAAATTGCGCTTGACCGACTCCCACGCCCCGCGCGCGGTGATGCCCATCTTCTTGTGGTCGTAGCCGGCCGAGCCGCCCGAGGCGAAGGCGTCGTCCAGCCAGAAGCCCCGCTCGCGCGCGATCGCATTGGCGATGTCGGAGAAGGTGGCCGTGCCCTTGTCGGCGGCGACCACCAGATACGGATCGTCGGTATCGGCGCGCACCGTGTCCGGCGGCGGCACCACGTCGGACCCGTCGAGATCGTCGGTGACGTCCAACAGACCCTGCATCATCGTGCGGTAGCCGGCGATGCCCTCCGCCTGCAGGGCATCGCGCTCGCGCGGCGGGCGTTTCAGGACGAACCCGCCCTTCGAGCCGACCGGCACGATCACCGCGTTCTTCACCATCTGCGCCTTCATCAGGCCCAGCACCTCGGTGCGGAAGTCCTCCCGCCGGTCCGACCAGCGGATGCCGCCGCGCGCCACCTTGCCGCCGCGCAGATGCACCGCCTCCACCCGCGGGCTGTAGACGAAGACCTCGACCATCGGCCGCGGCGGCGGCAGGCCGTCGATCGCTTGGCTGTCCAGCTTCAGCGCGAGATGCGGCTTCACCCGCCCCTCCGCGTCACGCTGGTAGAAATTGGTGCGCAGCGTCGCCCGGATCAGATTGATGAAGCGGCGCAGCGTGCGGTCCTCGTCCAGGTTCTCCACATCGTCCAGCGCGTGTTCCAGGGCGGAGACCACCCCGCCCGCGCGGGACAGCCGGTCGGTCTCCAAGGCCGGATCGAAGCGCACCTGGAACAGCTCGACCAGCAGCCGCGCGATGGTCGGATGCGCCGTCAGCGTGCGCTCCACCAGATCCTGGCTCAGCGCGAACCCGGCCTGGCGCAGGAACTTCGCATAGGCCCTCAGCACCACGACCTCGCGCCAGGACAGCCGCGCGCCTTGCACCAGCGCGTTGAACCCATCGGCTTCCATGTCGCCGGTCCACACCCGCTCCAGCGCTTCCTGGAACAGGTCCTTGATGGCGCCGAGGTCGATCGGCCGGCCGTCCCGCTCGCTCATGGCGAAGTCGTGGATCCAGATGGCGCCGGCCCGGCCGCCCGCCGGCCGCACCTCGATGGGCACCTCGCTCTCCACCCGGAAGCCCATGTCCTCCAGCATCGGCAGCACGTCCGACAGCGGCACCGGGTTGTCGGGGTGATAGAGCTTGAAGCGGACCTGCGTCTCCGGCGCGCCGACCGGCCGATATAGGTTCAGCGCGATCCAGCCGCTGGCGGCCACCGCTTCCGCCCGATCGATATCGCCGATCGCCGCCGCCGGCACCGTGGTCTCGCGGTACGCGGTGGGGAAGGCCTCGCCATAGCGGCGCAGCAGGGTCAGCCCCGGCTCCTCCCCCTTGGCCTCCACCAGAGCGTCGGCCAGCCGGTCCGACCACGATCGCCCGGCCTCGACCAGCCGGGTCTCCACCTCCTCGGGGCGGATGTCCGGGATGCTGCCGGGCACCGTCTCGATGATGTAGTGGATGCGGCCGTGGATGCCGTCGGAGAGCTGGGTGGAGAAGGCCGACAGCCGGCCGTTGAAGGCGTGCTCCAGGATCGCCTGGAAGCGGGTGCGCAGCTCCGTGCTGAAGCGGTCGCGCGGCACGAAGACGATGCAGGAGACGAAGCGCTCATAGGCGTCGCGCCGCACGAACAGCGCCGTGCGCGGCCGTTCCTGCAGGTGCAGGATGCCAATCGCGTTGGCCAGCAGCTCACCGTCGCCGAGCTGGAACAGCTCATCGCGCGGATAGGTGTTGAGGATGTGCGTCAGCGTCTTGCCGTCATGGCCGCCGCCGTCGAGGCCAGAGTCGGCAAAGGCGCGGGCGACCTTGCGGCGCAGCAGCGGGATGTCGCGCGCGTTGGTCGTATAGGCCTGGCTGGTGAACAGGCCGACGAAGAGGTACTCGCCGTCCACCTCGCCCTGGTCGTCGAACGACTTGATCACCAGCGTGTCGACATGCACCGGCCGGTGCACGGTGGAGCGCATATTGCCCTTGGTGACCATCAGCAGCCGGGGCTGGCGGATGAACTGCTGGATCTCCGGCGGCAGGGCGGAGTACTGGCGCATGCCCTCGAAGACCGAGACCTCGGTCCGGCGCAGCACGCCCAGCCCGGCATCCGGCAGGATCACCAGCTCGGTCCGCTGGTCGCTTTCGATGAAGCTGTACTCGCGGTAGCCGAGGAAGGTGTAGTTGTTCGCCCCGAGCCAGTCGAAGAAGGCCAGCACCTCCTCCACCTCCGCCGGCGGGATCCCCACCGGCGGGCGGGTCCGGAACCGCTCCTCCAGCGCCGCCAGGCGCGCCAGCATCGCTTGCCAGTCTTCGACGGCGGCGCGGGTGTCGTCCAGCACCCGGGCCAGCAGCGTCTCCAGGTTGACGAGGTCGGCCGCCGCCGTCAGCTCGTCGACCTCGACATGCATGAAGCTCTCCGCCTGCCCACCGCCATTGCCGGATCCGGACGCGGCGAGCGCGGTGCACAAACCCGCCGCATCGCGCACCACCGACATCACCGGGTGGATGACGAGATGGACGTTCAGCCCGGCCTGCAACAGCGCGCTGGTGACGCTGTCGACCAGGAAGGGCATGTCGTCGTTGACGATCTCCACGACCGTATGGCTGGTGTGCCAGCCATGCTCGTCATAGGTCGGGTTGAAGACGCGGAGCTTGGCGCGGCCCGGGGACCGCTGGGACCCGAACCGCCAGAAGCCGACGGCGGCGCCGTACAGGTCCTCCGCCTCCAGCTTCAGGACGTCGCCGGGCGGGACCAACCGGTAGAAATGCTGAATGAAGCCGATCGCGTCCTCGACATCGGCCGATGGCAGACGGTCATGGGCCAGCGCACAGAGCTGCCCGATGCGGTCCGCCATCGCCTGGTCCGGCGCATACGTCATGGGTTCCCCCTTCCCCGGTGCCACGGGTCGAAGGGGTACAGTACGAACTTAATGAACTGAAATATACCGGCGCCGGACCGTCGAGGGCGGGCGCGGCGCTACTCGTCCTTGTCGTCGGCCGGGCGCATCTCGACGATGCGGTCGGGATTGGCCGGCGGCTCGCCGCGGACGATCTGGTCGACGAACTCCATCCCCTCCACCACCTGGCCGAACACCGTGTACTGGCCGTTGAGCCAGGGGGCCGGCTGGAAGGTGATGAAGAACTGGCTGTTCGCGCTGTTGGGATCGGCGGTCCGCGCCATACCCAACGTACCGCGCAGGAACGCCTGGTCGGAGAACTCCGCGGGCAGATCGGGCAGGTCCGAACCGCCGGTGCCAGTACCGGTCGGATCGCCGGTCTGGGCCATGAAGCCGTCGATCACCCGGTGGAAGACGATGCCGTCGTAGAACCCTTCCGACGCCAGCGTGCGGATGCGCTCGACATGCTGGGGGGCCAGATCGGGCCGCAGTTCGATGACCACCCGGCCATAGTCGAGATCGAGATAGAGCACGTCTTGCGTCTCCTGGGCAGAGGCCGCCGGGGGCAGCAGGCAGGCGAGCCCGGCAAAGGCCAGGGCGGCGAACAGGGTGCGGACGAGGCGCATCGTCGGTTCCTTGGAAGGGGCGATTGGGGGCGGTGCCGGCGGGGCTCAGGGCCGCTCGCCGGCGGCGATGCGCTGGGACAGGGCGTCGATCACCGGGATCAGGTCGCCGACGCCGTCGATGACGTAGTGCGCGCCGGCCGCGGCCAGCGGCGCCGCCGATGCGGCGCGGCGGGTCGCCTGTTCCTCCGGCGTCAGCGCCTGCCAGTCGGCCAGCGACAGCCCGACGCCGTTGCCGGTGACGGCGACGCCGACGGTCCAGAAGCCGGCGTTCCGCCCCTCGTCGATGCCGGGGACGGTGTCGTCGACCTTAACCCAGGCCGCGGCGGGCCACACCGCCAGGTCCACCATGGTCTTCAGGCACATCAGCGGCGACGGCCGGCTCTCCGCCAGGTCGCCAGTGGCGATGACGCTGTCGGGGGCGATGCCCTGGGCCGCCGCCGCGGGCACCAGCGCATCCATGATCTCGCGCGTGTAGCCGCTGGTCGAGCCGATGGCGATGCCCCGGTCGCGCAAGCCGCGGAACGTCTCCACCGCCCCCGGCACCGGGGTCGCGTAGCGCGCCACCGCGGCCACCTGCGCCGGCAGGAAGCGCTCATACACGGCGTCGACATCCGCCTCGCCGAACGGCCGGCCGCGGCGTGCGGCCCAGGCCGCGGCGACGCCCGGCCGCGCGCCCATCGCCTGGATGTGGTCGCGCTTGGGCAGACCCATCGGCGCGCGCGCATCGGCCGTCGTCACGTCGACGCCGAACACGCGGAACGCCTCCACGAATACCGAGACCGGGGCCAACGAGCCGTGATCGACCAGCGTGCCCGCCCAGTCGAAGACGACCCCGCGCACCGCCTGGGCGACGGTCCGTCCCGGCGCCGCAGCGCCGGCCGGATGCTCCGCCACCGCCACGCTCACGCCACCGGTTCCAGCGGCGTGGCCGGCGCGCGGTCCCGCATGCCCAGGTCGCGCAGCGAGGCGTCCAGCGCCGCCACCGCGCGCTCCATCACCGCCGGCGTGATGGCGCCGATGCAGCCGATGCGGAAGCTGGCGGCGTCGGTCGTCTTGCCGGGATAGAGGATGAAGCCCCGCTGCTTCATCAGCGCATAGAGGTCCTGGAAGGAGAAGGCCGGGTCCCCCGGAGTCAGCACGGTCAGGATGACCGGCGCCTGCAGGTGATCGGGCAACAGCGTCTCGAAGCCGAGCGCCCGCACGCCCGCCAGCAGCGTCGCCATGTTGTCGCGGTAGCGCCGATGGCGCACCGGAATGCCGCCCTCCGCCTCAAGCTGGTCGAGCGCCCGGTCGAGCGCCGCCACGGTGTGCGTCGGCGGGGTGAAGCGCCACTGGCCGGTCTCCTCCATATAGCGCCACTGATCGGCCAGATCGAGGCTGAGGGAGGCACTGTTGCCCGCCGCCGCGGTCAAGGCCTCCGGCGTGGAGAAGGCGAAGACGAAGCCGGGCACGCTCTCCAGCCCCTTATTGGCGGAGCCGACGACGGCATCGGCCGGCCAGTGCCCGATATCCAGGGGCAGCGCCCCGAACGTGCTGATCGCGTCGACGATCATCCGGCGGCCCTGGTCGCGCACCACCGCGGCGATCTCGTCGACCGGGTTCAACAGCCCCGTTCCGGTCTCGCAATGGACCATGCCGATATGGGTGATGTCGGGGTCGGCGTTGAGCGCGCTGGCCACCTGGACCGGGCTGATCGGCCGCGTCTCCGGCACCGCGACGGTGGTCATCCGGCGGCCCAGGGCCTCCACCACGCGGGCCATGCGCTTGCCGTAGGCGCCGTTCTGCAGCACCAGGATCTTGCCCTGACGCGGCACGAAGGTGCCGATCGCCGCTTCCACCGCATAGGTGCCGCTGCCCTGCAGGGGCACGACCGTATGGCTGCGGCTGCCGCCGGCGGCGGCCAACAGGCGCTGGCGGATGCGCGCGGTCAGGCTGCGGAAGTCCTCGTCCCAGGAGCCGTGGTCGACGAGCATCGCCGCCTTCGTCTCGGGGGACGTGGTCAGGGGGCCGGGGGTCAGAAGGATCCGTTCGGTCATGTCACGTCGAGCAAGCAGAGAAGGAGGCAAGCGGAGTAGTCGGGGCCGAGCGCCGCCGCCGAAATCGATCGGCCCTTTCGCAATGCGGTGGTGCATAGGTGCGACGCAGCGGCCGCGTCGTCAATCGTCGTGACGAACAATTCTGCTTCCCACGCTGTTTCTGGGGCAGGAGTCGCGCGAGTCGGATCCGTCGACACTTAAGAATCCCTCCCCCTTGATGGGGGAGGGTCAGGGAGGGGGTGATGGCGACAAGGACCACCCCCACCCAACCCTCCCCCATCAAGGGGGAGGGCTTAACCGGGCTTCGGCGACGGCCGTGGACAGACCCTAGATCGCGGCCAGGCGATCGAGGGCGGCGTCGAGCACGTCGTCGGCCTTGGCGAAGCAGAAGCGGATGACCCGCGAGGCCGGCGGCCGGTCGTGGAAAGCCGACAGCGGGATCGCCGCGACCCCCGCCGTCTCCACCAGCCACCGGCAATACGCCTCGCCGTCGCCAACCGGCCCGGCCGTTCCGACATCGACATTGAGGAAGTAGGTGCCCTCCGCCGGCAGCACGTCGAAGCCGAGACGATCGAGCCCGTGGGCGAAGCGGTCGCGCTTGGCCTGCAAGCCCGACGCCAGGTCGGCGAAATACGCGTCGTCCTTGTCCAGGCCATAGGCGACGGCGGCCTGCAGATTGGGCGGCGTGGTGAAGGTCAAGAACTGGTGCGCCTTGGCGATGGGCTCCAGCAGCGCGCCGTCGGCCACCACCATGCCGACCTTCCAGCCGGTCAGCGAGAAGGTCTTGCCGGCCGAGCCGATCTTGACCGTACGCCTTGCCAGACCCGGGACGGTGATGGCCGGGATGTGCCGGCGCCCGTCGAAGACGATATGCTCGTAGACCTCGTCGGCGACGATCACGGCGCGGGTCGGCCCCACGAGGTCGGCCAGGACCGACAACTCGCCCGCGTCGAAGACCCGGGCGGCCGGGTTCAGCGGATTGTTCAGCAGGACCACCGCCGTCGCCGGGCCGATCGCGGCGGCGAGCGCCTCGCGGGTCAGCCGCCAGTCCGGCGGCTGCAGCGTCACCAGGCGGGGCACACCCCCGGCGCGCAGCACCATGGGCAGATAGGCGTCGTAGAACGGCTCGAACAGCACCACCTCGTCGCCCGGGCGCACCAGCGCCAGCAGGCTCGCCGCCAACGCCTCCGTTGCGCCGGAGGTCACCATCACCTCGCGCTGCCAGTCGAGATCGAGGCCGTAGAACCGCGCCTCGTGGCGGGCAATCGCCTGGCGCAGCGCCGGCAGCCCCATCATCGGCGGGTACTGGTTCCAGCCGTCGACCAGGGCCTCGGCCGCCCGCGCCACGACATCCGGCGGATGCCCGCCATCGGGGAAGCCCTGGCCCAGATTGATGGCGTCGTGGTCGCGGGCCAGCGCGGACATCACCTCGAAGATGGTGGTCGGCCGCTCGGCGAAGACCGGATGTGCGGCGACCGGCGCGGGCGGGTCGAGGGGGCGGGCCATGGGCGGGTCTCGGTCTTGGCGGGGCGCGCGGCCCTCGGTCGACGTGACGATTGCGGATCGGGGGGCCGCCTGTCGACCCCGACCCGCACCGCAACCTTGGTGCGGCGGCGGGAAATGGTGTACCAGCGCCGCGGAAGCCGCATCCCCCCGCCCGCCGTCGAGGAGCACCACAGATGTCCTGGCCCGAAATCGACGGCCTGGAACGCCACCCGGCCTTTGCCGTTGCCGGGCTCGCCCGCCGGATCCCGGAAGGCGACGCCGCGGCAGTCGGCCGGCTTTGGCAGGACCTCGACACCGCCGCGCTGGCCGCAGCGGTCAGCGAACGGGCGAGCGACCGTCCCTTCACCCTGTTCACCCAGCCAGAAGGCCCGGCTGACGGCGAGCGGACCGTGCTGGCGGTGGTCGGCCTGGCGGTGCCGGCGGGCGCGGCGGTCGCCGGCCCCTTCGAGACCCACGCAGCACCAGCCGGCACCTATGCCCTGGTGCCCGCCGAAGGCCCGATGCCCGGCGCCCTGGCCGAGGTTTGGGCGGCCATTCTGGCCAGCGACCTGCCGCGCGGCGGCGGCGCGGATTTCGAGATCCACGGCCAGGCGCCGACCGGCATCGGCGCACCGGCAGCGCGGACTGTCGTGCATGTCGCGATCGATCCGGCCGCCTTCGCGCGGCCGCCGCTGGCCGCGCGGCTGGCGGCCGTGGCCCGCGCCGGGGTCGTCCGGCGGCTCACCTTCGATGCCAACGGGCTGATCCCGGCCGTCGCCCAGCAGCACGACACCGGCGAAGTCCTGATGGTCGCCTGGATGAACCGCGAGGCGGTGGAGGAAACCTTGGCGACCCGCCAGGTCACCTACTGGTCGCGCTCGCGCCAACAGCGCTGGCGGAAGGGAGAAACCTCCGGCCACCGCCAGCGGCTGGTCGACCTCCGGCCGGACTGCGACGGCGACACCCTGCTGCTGCTGGTCGATCAGACCGGACCGGCCTGCCACACCGGGGAGCGGACCTGCTTCTTCCTGAGCGCGGGGAGCGGCGTCGTCTCGGCCGTCGGGGACGCCGATCGGCCGGACTGACCCGGTGCGACCAAGCGGTACAGCCCTGGCGCTTCCCGGTTAATCCACCGTCAAGGTTGAGCCGCTACGACTGACACGGCAATTCCGTGTGTCCGTCGAGGCGACTCAACCGATGAGCCTGCTGATCTCACCCTTACTGGCCGGTTGGTCGGGACGACCCGACAAAACCCGCGACACCGACCGCGGTTATGCTAGGATTCGCGATTGTCTAGACCAATCGCGGGCCGGCGGCACCGCGATCGCCTGGGAGTCCGGTGAGCCCGTGCCGACGCGTTCGGTCTTCTGTCCCGCCTGCTTTACCCTGATCGCCGACGGTGTGGACCCGTGCCCGTCCTGCGGACAGCCCTATGCGGCGACCCAGCGACGGGGTTACGCCTACGAGCTGGCCAACGCGCTCGACCACCCGAACGCCGTCGTCCGGCTGCGCGCCATCACGGCGCTTGGCTGCCGGGGCGATGGCGATGCGGTCGACGCGCTGGTCGCCCTGACCCACGCCCAGCCCCTGGACGTCCCGCAGACCCGTGCCGTGGCCGAGGCACTGGCGGGCATGCAGCCGCCCGCCTGGTCGGCGCTGAACCATCTGGCGACCGAGCACCCCAGCCCCCTCGCCCGCCTGGTGGCCCGCCGCCAGCTTGCCGCGCTGTGGACGGGTCAAGTCGTCCCGTGCTGCGCCAGGGTCGACGCCTGATCGGGCCGCACCGGCATTACCGGTAAAATCGCCCCACCATGGCTCGACATCCGACCGCCGGAACGATAACAGGTGTCGACAGTTAACAGTGCTTTCCGGACCCGTGGCACCGGCGATGCGGTGGCCGGAGATGCCGGTGGCCCAGAAAGACGAACGGGGAGAGGCCGATGTCCGATGAGAAGACGCGCAAGGGTGCGCAGAAACCGCGACTGACCGATGACGACATTCGCTCCGGTCCCCGGGTGGGCCGGCGCGCCTTGCTGACCGGCCTCGCCGGCCTGGCCGGCGCCGCTGCCGCCCCGCGCCAGGCCCGCGCCATTACCGACAGTGACACCGGCGCCTATGCCGACCCCGCGGGACGCGGCCGCGGCACCGGCATCACCGACAGCGATACCGGGTCCTACGCCGATCCCGTCGGCGGCGGCCGGGGCACCGGCATTACCGACAGCGACACCGGCGCCTATGCCGATCCGGCCGGCGGCGGCCGGGGCGGCAGCAGCAGGGGAACCGGCCTGACCGACAGCGACACCGGTGCCTATGCCGATCCGGTCGGCGGGGGCCGGGGCACCGGGGTGACCGACAGCGACAGCGGCGCCTATGCCGATCCGGTCGGCGGCGGCCGTCGCACGGGCCTGACCGACACCGACACCGGCGCCTATGCCGACGCCGTCGGGCAGGGACGCCGCGGCTGGTAGGCCCGTCCCGCGCCGTGGTGACCGCACGGCCGCCCGCCCGGGCGTCGTCGCCGATGGATGCGGCGGCGGACCAACCCGACCTGTTCGGCCATATCCTGGCGCCCTGGTCGCTCGACGACTTCGTGCGGGATATCCACGACCGCTCCGCCCTGCGCATCGCCCGCAACGACCCGGCCTGGTTCGCCGAGATCCTGACCGTTGCGGATGTCGAACGGGTGGTGACGACCCTGGCACCGCCCTTCCCGCGCCTGCGCCTGGTGACCCAGTCGGAGGCGCTGGCCGCGGAGCGGTTCACCTTTCCCGACGGTGCCAGCGACCCCACGGCCGTGTTCGCGGCGTTCCACCAAGGCGCCACGGTGATCCTCGACCAGCTTCACCGCACCGTGCCGGGGCTGGCGCGGCTGACTCGGTCGCTGGAAACCGTCTTGCATGCGCCGATCCAGACCAACATCTACTACACGCCCCCGGGCGGTCAGGGGTTCCGGGCCCACTACGACACCCATGATGTGTTCGTGCTGCAGGTCGCCGGCTCCAAGGCCTGGCGGCTCTACGACAGCCCGCTTGAGCGCCCCTTGCCCAGCCAACCCTTCGAGGATTGGCGCCCGGACCCGGGGGCGGAGAGCGACCGGTTCCGGCTGGACCCGGGCGACACGCTCTACCTGCCGCGCGGCCTGATGCACGAGGCGGAGGCGACGGCGGACACCGCCTCCCTGCACGTCACGGTCGGCGTGCTCGGGCGGGCGATGGGCGACGTTCTGGTCGACGCGGTGGCGGAATGGGTGCGCGGCGATGCGGCGGCGCGCGCCGCCCTTCTGCCCGGCTATGCCGCCGGCGGGCCGGCCGCCTCGATGACCGCCGACGCCATCGCGGATCTGGCGCGCCGTGCGGTCGACGGCCTTGATGTCAGGGCGGCCCTCGACCGCCGCGGCGAGGCCTTCATCGCCGCCCAGCGGCCCTTGCGTTTCGATCCGTCGGCACGCGAGACCGAGGCCGCCGACGTCGGCCTCGCCACACCGCTGATGCGCCGCCGCGACTTGACGGTCCGGTTGAGCGCGACGCCGGACGAAGAGGTGATGCTCCTTGCGGAAGGCCGGCAGGTGCTGCTGCCCGCATCGACGCGCCCGGCCCTAGAGCGGTTGATGGACGGCGCCGCCCATCGCCCGGAGGACCTGCCCGGACCGCTGGACGGCGAGGAACGGCTGGTTCTGTGCCGCCGCCTGGTGCGCGAGGGCATTCTGCAGTCCCGATAGCCGCGGCCGTCGGGTCGCCGTTTACCGGACGTTAGGACCTCCTCGCTTAGACTGACGCTGTCATGACTTCGCCGATCGACAGCATCCTGGGCCAAGCCCTGCACGGGCTGAACCGCGCCTTCGGCAAGGCCGACGCGGCGGCTCGCCGCATCGCCGAGGGCGGCGTGGAGGCAACCTCGGCCACGGCCCTGATCACGGCCGAGCATGAGGCGAAGGCCAACGCCGCCGTGGCGCGGACCGCCGACGAGATGCATAAGCACGCGGTCGACATCCTCGCCTGACCGGCGATCCCGCCCGCCGGTCGGCGGCGCCGTTGCGACACCCTCCCGACACCGTCTCCACCGCCCATCCGGTGCCGCGCCTGACATGTCGGCCTCGCGCCACCGCCCGCTGCCGTCTTCGGCGCAGTAACGCACGCGTCCCGATGGCAAAGATCGCCCTTTCGCATGACGAGCCCTAAGCGAGCCACGCCGACAACCGGCAAACCAACTGTCCCACTCATGTAAGAGTCATCATGGTACTTGAAATTGGTTAACGCGCCGGCTGACTTAACCATAGAAATCTCAAAGTCATGATACTATATCGCATCGCCATTAACGTTCTATTTACCGTTGTCGGCGAGAATTCTTACAGTTCGAAGGAATTGGCTGCCTGCGCCGGCCACCGCGCCGGCGCTGCAGGAGTTGTCCGCGATGCTCGACCGGCACCGTGAGACGGGCTGCGCCGCACCGGACGAGGCGGACGCCGCCGCTCTCGCCGGCATTGACCGGCCGCCGGCACCGTGCGGCCCCCAGGTTCTGGTGGTCGCCGAGGCGGTGGCGCGCGCAGAGATCGAAGACGCGCTGTCCGCACCGGATGCCACCCGCTGCCAGCTTATCCCGGCGAGCGACGCCGCCGTCGCCCGGGAGACCCTGCGCCGCCGGCCGATCGACTGCGTCATCGTCAGCGGCCCGCTGGGGCCGCTCGGCGCCCGGGCCTTGGTCGACGACCTGAAGGCCGCGGCCGGAGACCCGACCCTCGGCGCGATTGCGATCGTTCCGACCCGCGACGACCCGATCGGCCCCGGCGGCCTGATGGAGATCGACGAGCAGGACGGCGTCGACCAGGGCGTCGACGTCATCGCCCGGGACGAGCTGACGCCGGCGCTGTTGCGCCGGGCGCTCGCCTACGCGCTCGGCCGGCGCCGCTTCGCCCGCCAGCGCGACCGGCTGGTCCAAGAGGATGCGCTGACCGGCCTGCCCAACCGGACGATGCTGCGGGCCGCCTTGGCGCGCGAGGTGGCGCGGGCGCGCCGGGGGTCTCATCCCTTCGCCCTGTTGATCCTCGGCCTCGACCAGTTCCGCGGCTTCAACGACACGCTTGGCCACGATATCGGCGATCTCCTGCTGAAGGCCGTCGGCGCACGGATCCGCCAGGTGGTGCGCGCCGACGACCTGCTGGCGCGCCTGGGCGGCGACGAGTTCGCCGTGCTCGCCCGCCACGACGGCGACGAGGCGGATATCGGCACGCTCGCCGAACGCATCCTCCAAGCCCTGGTGGAGCCCTGCATGCTGGCCGGCCAGCAATGCCTGATCAGCGCCAGCATCGGCGTCAGCCTGTGCCCGCCCGACGGCATCGCGGTGCACACCTTGATGAAGAACGCGGATCTTGCGCTAGGCCGCGCGAAATCGGACGGCGGCGGCACCATCCGCTTCTTCGACGAAAGCCTGAACGCCGATCTGCTGGAGCGTTGCGAGTTGGGCATGGCCCTGCCCGGGGCGCTCGCCAAGGGTGAATTCACTCTGCACTACCAGCCCCGCGTGGAGCCGGCGACCGGCCGCATCACCGGCGCGGAGGCGCTGTTGCGCTGGTATCATCCGATCCGCGGCGCGATCCCGCCGGTGGAGTTCATCCCCATCGCCGAGGCGACGCGCCAGATCGTGCCGATCGGCGAATGGGTGCTGCGGGAGGCTTGCCTGGCGTGCCGGCGCTGGCACGATGCGGGCCTGACGGAGCTGGCGGTCGCGGTGAACGTCTCGCCGGTCCAGCTTCGCGACGGCGGCCTGGTCACCGCCGTGCGCGACGTGCTGGCCGAGACTGGCCTCGACCCCAGCGCGCTGGAGCTGGAGATCACCGAGAACGCGGCGATGAGCGACATCGTGGAGGTCGCCCGCGGGCTCGCCGCCTTGGCCCAGCAGGGCGTGCGCATCGCCATCGACGATTTCGGCGCCGGCAACTCGTCGCTGTCGCGCCTGCAGCACCTGCCGGTGCATCGCCTGAAGATCGACCGCAGCATCGTCCAGTTGCTGGAGGGCTCCGCCCGCCAGGCGCCGATCGTCGATGCCGTAGTGGCGCTGGGCCGCCATCTCGGCCTGTCGGTGGTCGGCGAAGGGGTGGAGACGGAGACGGCGCTCAGCTATCTCAGCCGCAAGGGCTGCGACGAGGTGCAGGGCTTCCATGTCTGCCGGCCGCTGCCCGGCGACGATTTCCTGGATTGGGCGACCGCCCGCAACCCGGTGACACCGCCGGAAGAGACGCCAACCTGACGATCACGACCCGTCCATCGACGGGAAGGACAGGTTCGCCCCCTCCTTGATGCCCGACGGCCAGCGCTGGGTGACCGTCTTCAGCCGAGTGAAGAACTGCACGCCTTCCGGTCCGTACATGGCATGGCTGCCGAACAGCGAGGCCTTCCAGCCACCGAAGGAGTGATAGGCCACCGGCACCGGGATCGGCACATTGACCCCGACCATGCCGATCTCGATGCGGTCGGCGAAGTCGCGCGCGGTGTCGCCGTCGCGGGTGAACACGGCCACGCCGTTGCCGTAGGCGTGGCCGTGGATCAGGTCGACCGCCGCCTCGTAGGTCGGCACCCGCACCGTCGACAGGACGGGGCCGAAGATCTCGTCGGTGTAGATCGACATCTCCGGCGTCACCCGGTCGAACAGCGTGCCGCCCAGGAAGAAGCCGTTCTCGTAGCCCTGGAGGCGGAAGCCGCGGCCGTCGACCACCAAGTCCGCCCCTTGCGCCACCCCGGCGTCGATATAGGCGGCGACGCGGTCGCGGTGCTCGCGGGTGATCAGCGGCCCCATCTCCGCGTCGGGATCGGTGGCGGGCCCGATGCGCAGACCCTCCACCCGCGGCTTCAGGGCGGCGACCAGGCGGTCGGCGGTCTCCTCGCCCACCGGCACGGCGACGGCGACGGCCATGCACCTCTCCCCCGCCGAGCCGTAGCCGGCGCCCAACAGCGCGTCGACCGTCTGGTCGAGATCGGCGTCGGGCATGACGACGAGGTGGTTCTTCGCCCCGCCCAGCGCCTGCACCCGTTTTCCATGGGCAGCGCCGGTCGCGTAGATGTAGCGCGCGATCGCCGTGGAGCCGACGAAGCTGACCGCCGCCACGTCCGGATGGGTCAACAGCGCGTCCACCGCCACCTTATCGCCCTGCACGACATTGAGGACCCCGGGCGGAAAGCCGGCCTCCCGGAACAGGGCATGGACAAACAGCGAGGCGGACGGATCACGCTCCGACGGCTTCAGGACGAAGGTGTTCCCGCAGGCGATGGCGATCGGATACATCCACATCGGCACCATGGCGGGGAAGTTGAACGGCGTGATGCCGGCACACACGCCGACCGGCGCGCGCTGGGTGAAGATGTCGATGGCCGGGCCGACATCGCGGCTGTAGGTGCCCTTCAACAGCTCGGTTGCCGAACAGGCGAACTCGACATTCTCGATGCCGCGCTGGATCTCGCCCAACGCGTCCTCACGCACCTTGCCGTGCTCGGCGCCGAGGATGCGGGCGAGTTCCTCGCGATTGTCCTCCAACAGCGCCATGAAGCGCATCATCAGCCGGGCGCGCCTAGCCGGCGGGGTGGCCGCCCAGCCGGGCAGCGCCGCCTTCGCCGCCGCGACGGCCGCGGCGACGTCCTCGGCCGTCGACAGGCCGACCGCTGCCTGCTGCTCCCCGGTCGCCGGGTTCCACACGGGCAATGTGCGGCCGCTGGAGGCCGGCACGGCGGCCCCGTTGATGATGTTGGCGATGGGGTCGCTCATGGGCGGGCACCGTCGGGCAGGTGGGGGATCGCGGGCAGCCCCCATCCAATGCCAAGCGCGGCGCCGGCGCAATCCCCGACGTCGCGATTGACACGCCGTCGGCGGCGGTGCTGTTGTGCGGTCAGCCGGGGTGTCCTGCAATGTGCAGGGCTGAGATCACACCCGTCGAACCTGATCTGGGTCACGCCAGCGAAGGGAAGCCATCGCATGACAAGCCTCCTGCGGCCCGCCGGCCGCGCTTTCCACCACCGCCGCACGCCCGTCGACGCCGTCGTCTGATGGACGCGCTTGGCAGCGCCACGGTCCTCGCGACCGTGGCGGCGACGTCGGCCGCGTTCCTCGCGCTCGGCCTCGCCATCGCCCGTCGGCACGGTACCGCCCGTCTGACCGCCGACGACTTCGTCACCGCCCGCGGACAGATCGGCGCGTCGACCGCGGCGGCCACCGTGCTCGCCTCGATGCTCGGCGGCTGGATCCTGTTCAGCCCGGCGGAATCGGCCGCCGTCGGCGGCGTCGCCACGGTCGCCGGCTACGCGATCGGCACCGCGGCGCCGCTGTTCGCTTATGCCTTGGTCGGCCGGCGCCTGCGCAGCGTCATGCCGGCGGGCCGCGGGCTGACGGAATTCGCCCATCGCCGCTATGGCGGCGTGATGTATGCCGTCACGCTGGGGGTGATGCTGGCGGTCCAGCTCATCTTCCTGACGGCGGGCTTGAGCGCGGTGGCGCAGATCGTCGGCACGCTGACCGGCACGCCGAGCCCGCTGGCCGCGGCGATCGTGCTGGCGGCCGCACTGGGCTACACGCTGGTGTCGGGCCTGCGCGGCTCGATCCTCACCGACGCCGTGCAGATCGCCGTCGTGCTGCCGCTGCTGGCCGGGCTGGTGGTGGTCGGGTTCACCCAGGCCGGCGGGCTGGACGCCGTCTCCGCCGGCCTCGCGACCGAGGCACCGCATCTCCTGGACTGGACCTATGGGCCCGGCGTGGAGACCGGGATCGCGCTGGTCCTGGCGATCTTGTTGGCGGAGATGTTCAATCAGGGCTACTGGCAGCGGGTCTACGCGGCGCGCAGCGCCGGCGCGGTGGTGCGCGGGTTCCTGGCGGGCGCGCTGGTCGTCCTGCCGGTGATCGCCATCATGGGCCTGTTCGGCCTGACCGCGGTCGCGCTCGGCCGGGCGGAGGATGCGCCGGTCGCCGCCTTCCTGTTGGTGCGCGAGGCGCTGCCGGAGGGGTTCGCGCTGCTGGTGGTGGTGCTCGGCGTGGCCTTGATCATCAGCTCGCTGGACAGCCTGCTGTCGGCCCTGTCGAGCCTGCTGGTGATCGACCTGCCGCGCGCCCTGCCGTCGCTGCGCGAGGATCGCCGGGCGCTGACGCTGGCCCGGGTCGGCATGATCGTGCTGGCGATCGGGCCGATGATCGGCGCGGCGCAGGGCTACAGCATCTTCTATCTGCTGCTGTTCGCCGATCTGATCTGCGCGGCGGCAGCCTTTCCGGTGTTCTTCGGCCTGTGGGCACGGCGCTGGTCGGGCCGCCAGGCGGCCGTCGCCTTCGCCTGCGGCCTGGTCGCCGGCGGGTTGGTGTTCATCCCGCCCGATTTCGGCACCGAAGGCCTGCTCTTCGCGCTGACCGGCGCGGACTGGGCGACCGCCAGCCTGCTGAAGGCCTTCGTCATCGCGACCTTCGTGCCGGTCGTAGTCGGCCTGGCGCTGCACGCGCGGTCCAGCACCGCCTTCGACTTCGCCCGGCTCGGCCCCCGCACCGACACGGCGCCGGAGATCGCGGAGTAGCGCTCGGGTCCAATCGACAGTCGTCGCCGGAGCTTTGTGAAGCCCTCCCCCTCGATGGGGGAGGGTTGGGAGGGGGTCATGCTCGTCCGTCGAAGAGCCGGATGAACAAGCACCCTTTCGACGGCGCCATTGGATGGAAACGGACCCTACCGCGCGAGATGAGCCCCCAAAGGCCCCACGCCATGCGGCGACATCACCCCCACCCTAACCCTCCCCCATCGAGGGGGAGGGAAGTGCTGGGTGTCGATTGACCCTACCGCGCCGCGGCGGCGGTGCGGCGGCGTTCGCGGGAGAAGACGTAGAGGCCGGCGCCGACGATCACGGCGATGCCCACCAGCGTCCAGCCGTCCGGGAAGTCGCCGAAGACCAGGAGGCCGAGCGTGGTGGCGCTGACGATCTCCAGGTACTGCAACGGTGCGACCAGGCCGGCCGGCGCCCGGCGCACCGACAGCACGACGAGGAAATGGGCGCCCGAGGCGATCAGCCCGCAGCCCGCCAGCATCAGCCATTGGGCGCCCGTCGGCGCCACCACGGCGAACAGCGGCGCGCCCGCCTGCCAGCCGATCAGCAGGAAGACCGACAGGTTCAAGGTGCCGAACAGGCCGGCCCAGAACTGCATCTCCACCGCCCCTTCGCCGGCAACGAAGCGGCGGGTCATGACGACATAGGCGGAATAGCAGACGGCCGCGCCGAAGGGCAGCAGCGCCGCCCAGCCGAACACCCCCCAACTCGGCCGGATGACGATCAGCGCCCCGGCGAAGCCGACGGCGATCGCCACGACGCGCCGCCAGCCCACCGTCTCGCCCAGGAACACCACCGACATCAGCGTCAGGATGAACGGCGCGATGAAGAACAGCGCCGTCGCATCGGCCAGCGGCAGATAGCTGATGCCCCAGAAGAAGCACAAGGTGGCGCTGCTGAGCAGCAGCCCGCGCGTCGCATGCGCCCAGATGCGCCGCGGCCGCCAGCCCGACCCCGTCAGGACCACCGCGGCGAAGGCCGGTGCCATGATGACCGTCTGGAAGAGGAAGCGGCCCCAGGCCACCTGGCCCGGCGACAGGCTCAGCGTCAGGTATTTCGCCAGCGCATCGAGACCCGGCATGGTCAGCATGGCGACGGCCATCATCACCATGCCGGTCTTCAGGTCGCGGTCGGCTGCCGCCGTGGGGGACAGGGTCGTCATCAGGCGCCGACTGTGCCACGCCCGCGCCGCCGGCGACGAGGCCGGACCCGCCGCGCGCCGGGCATGGCTGTCATGCCCGCCCGGAAACGAAGGGGCGGAATCGAGGGCCTACTCCGCCGCCACACCCGGCGCGTGGTTGGGGGCGAGATGCCCCGCGGCGATGTCCTCCGCATAGTGGCAGGCGACGAAATGCCCGGCGGCGATCTCCCGCCAGGCCGGCCGGTCGATCGTGCAGGCGGGCTGCGCATAGGGGCAGCGCGTGTGGAAGCGGCAGCCCGACGGCGCGTCCGCCGGGTTCGGGATCTCGCCTTGCAGCGCAATCGGATCGAAGGCGGCGTCGGCATCCACCGTCGGCACCGCCGACATCAGCGCCTTGGTGTAGGGGTGCATCGGCTGGAAGAACAGGCGGCGGGTCGGCGCCAGCTCGACGAACTCGCCGACATAGATCACCGCGACCCGGGTGGACAGATGCGCCACCACGCTAAGGTCATGGGCGATGAACAGATAGGTGAGCTGGAACTCCGCCTGCAGGTCCATCAGCAGGTTCAGGATCTCCGCCTGGATGGAAACGTCGAGCGCGGAGACCGACTCGTCGCAGACGATGAACTCCGGCTGAGTGACCAGCGCGCGGGCGATGCAGATGCGCTGGCGCTGGCCGCCGGAGAAGGCGTGCGGGAAGCGCCGCAGATGCTCCACATTCAGCTTGCAGCGCCCGGCGATCTCGCGCACTCGCGCGTCAATCGCCGCCTTCGATTTCAAGAGGCCCTGGACCTCCAACGGCTCCGCGATGATGTCGCGCACCGTCATGCGCGGGTTCAGCGAGGCGTACGGGTCCTGGAAGATGAGCTGCATGTGGCGGCGAAAGCGGCGGAGCCGCTCGCCCTTCAGCGTCGTCACGTCGACCGGGCCGCCGGCGCCTGCCCCGTTGCCGGCCCTCGGCGTCTCGGGATGAAACAGCACGCGGCCTTCGGTGGGGTCGAGGATGCGCAGGATCGCCCGGCCGACCGTCGTCTTGCCGGAGCCGCTTTCGCCCACCAGGCCCAGCGTCTCGCCGCGATTGATGGCGAAGCTGACGCCGTCGACCGCGCGCACCACGCCGCCGCCCCGCGCGAACAGCCCCTTGCCGGGGATCGGGAAATGCACCTTCAGGCCGTCGACCTCGATCAGCGGCCGGCGGTCGGCGGGCGGCCCGTGCGGGGCCTCGGACGCAGGCTCAGGCATAGAGGAAGCAGTCGACATGGTGGTCCGGGCCGACCTTGACGCTCGGCGGCGGCGCGGTATCGCAAGTGCCGGCGATCATCCGCGCGCAGCGCGGATGGAACGGGCAACCGGTGGGCCGCTCCATCGGGCTCGGGATGTCGCCGCCGACCGGCGACAGCCGCTCGTCCAGCCGGTCGAGCCGCGGGATGGCGCGCAACAGCCCCTCAGTATAGGGGTGGTGCGGCGTGTCGATCAGCGCGCGGGTCGGCCCGCGCTCCACCACCCGGCCGAGATACATCACGGCGACGGCCTGGGCGACCTGGGCGATGACGCCCATGTCATGGGTGATGAAGATCATCGCCATGGCGAAGTCGCGGCGCAGCTCGTCCAGCAGTTCCAAGACCTGCGCCTGGGTGGTGACGTCCAGCGCCGTGGTCGGCTCGTCGGCGATCAGCAGCGCCGGGCGGGTCGACAGCGCCAGCGCGATCATCGCCCGCTGACGCATGCCGCCGGACAGCTCGTGCGGGTATTGGCGCACCCGCAAGGCCGGGTTGGCGATGCCGACCCGGTCCAGCATGTCCACCGCGATCTCCCGCGCCTCGGCCTTGCCGACATGACGGTGCAGGCGGATCGCCTCCATCATCTGGTTGCCGATGGTGTAGACCGGCGAGAAGGAGGCCATCGGCTCCTGGAAGATCATGGCGATCTCGCCGCCGCGGATGCGCCGCATCTCGCGGCTGCGCGGGGCCAGGGTGGCGATATCGGCGGCGGTGCGCTCGGTGCGGAAATAGAGGCGCGAGGCGGGGTCGACCACCGCGTTGTTGGGCAGAAGCTGCATCACCGCCTTGGTGGTAACGCTCTTGCCCGAGCCGCTCTCCCCGACCAGGCCGAGGGTCAACCCCTGGGCCAGGTCGAAGGTGACGCCGTCGACCGCGCGCACCAGCCCTTCGTCGGAGCGGAAGGAGACCTTCAGGTCGATCACCTGGAGGAGCTGATCCGGCGCCGGTTCCGGCTCGCCGCCCGGCGGGCGCTCCACGCTGGCGGGCGGGGTCGTCGCGTCCATCGTCCGGCGGTCCCTTGCCCTAGCTCTTGACCTGATAGGGGTCGGCGGCGTCGCGCAGCCCATCGCCCAGCAGCGTGAAGGCCAGGACGGCGAGGATCACGAAGCCCGCCGGGATGAACAGCCAGGGCGCTTGCTCGATGGTGCGGATGTTCTGGGCGTCCTGCAGCATCACCCCCCAGCTCACCGACGGCGCCCGCAGGCCCAGGCCGATGAAGCTCAGCGCCGTCTCGCTCAAGATCATGTAGGGAAAGCTGATCACCAGATCGACGATGATGTAGCTGGTGAAGCTGGGCAGCAGGTGCCGGGCGATGATGCGCGACGGCTTGGCGCCGGCGACCCGGGCGGCGATCACATAATCCTCGCCGCGCTGGGCCAACAGATGGCTGCGGATGCGCCGGGCCAGCGTCGGCCAGCCGACGATGCCGAAGATCATCGACATGGCGAAGTAGACCTGGGTGTTCGACCATTCCCGCGGGAAGGCGGCGGCCAGGCCCATATAGAGCGGGATCACCGGGATCACCCGGATCACCTCGGTCAGCCGCTGGATGGCGTAGTCGACCCAGCCGCCGGCATAGCCGGCGATGCCGCCGATGATCAGCGCCAGCACGAAGGACAGGACGACGCCCAGCGAGCCGATCGACAGCGAGGTGCGCGTCGCATGGAGCACGCGGGAATAGACGTCGCGGCCCAACTCGTCGGTGCCGAACAGATGGACATGGCCGCCGCGCACCCCGAACAGCCGGATATCGGTCTCGATGAGGCCGAGCAGGCGGTAGGACTGGCCCCGCACGAAGAACGAGACGTATTCGCGCACCTCCGGGTCGACGACGGTGATCTGGCGCAGCGTCACCGGATCGCGCTCGGTCGACAGGCCGTGGATGAAGGGCTGGAGCGAGACGCCGTTGGCGTCCCAGACCTTCGGGATCTGCGGCGCGCCCAGAAGATAGTCGCTGTTGCGCTCGGTCGGGCCGTAGGGGGCGAAGAACTCCGCGAAGGTGCTGACGAAGACCATCAGCGCCAGCACGATGAAGCCGGCCATCGCCGCCCTGTGCCGGCGGAAGCGCCACCACACCAAGTCCCATTGCGAGGCGGTGTAGTATTTGAGGTTCTTCTGATCGGCGGCCGGCGCAGCCGGTTCGGGTGCCTTGTCGATGGTGACCATGGCGCGCTGCCTAACCGCCGGCCAGCTTGATGCGCGGGTCGAGCAGCGCCAGCGCCACATCCGACACGAAGTTCATCAGGACGATGAAGAAGGTCAGCATCAGCAGGATGGCGCCCGCAACATACATGTCGAGGTCGATATAGGAGGCGATCAGGAGCTGCCCTAGTTCCGGCAGGCTCAACACCAGGGCGACGATCGGCAGTTCGGAGAAGATGCGGTTGACGTCGAAGCCGATGGTGCTGACCACCGGGTTGACCGCCAGCCGCGCGGGGTATTTCAGCAACAGCCGCCATTCCGGCAGGCCGCGGGCGCGCGCCGCCGTCACCGACAGCTTGTTCAGCTCGTCCAGCATGGTCGCGCGCACCGTCTGAAGCTGCAGCGCTGTCGCCGACCAAGCCAACACCAGCCCGGGCACGATCAGGTGTTTGAAGAGGTCGAGCGCCTTGGCGACGCTCCACGGCGCGTCTTCGTATTCCGGCGAGAACAGGCCGCCGACCCCGGCGCCGAAGGTGGTGACGCTGATATAGAGCAGGATCAGCGCCAGCATGAAGTTGGGCACCGCCAGCCCGAGATAGCTGAAGATGGTCAGCCCGTAATCGGGCAGCGAATGGCGTTTGACGGCGGCATAGATGGCGATGGGAATCGCCAGCAGATAGGTCAGGATCAGCGTGGCGTAGAGGATGGCCAGGGTCAGCCACAGCCGATCGCCGATGACATTGTTGACCGAGGTCTCGTAGGCGAAGGCCTCGCCGAAATCGAACTCGGTGACGATGCCGCCGATCCAGGTGAAGTAGCGCTCCCAGGCCGGGCGATCGAGGCCGAATTCCTGGCGCAGGCTGTCGATGTCGCTCTCGGTGACCGAGACGCCGGTGCCGGAGAACTTGCGGAAGGCATAGCGCTCCGCGTAGTCGCCCGGCGGGATCTCCATGATGATGAAGACCATGATCGAGACGGCGAACAGCGTCACGATCATGCCGATCAGGCGGTTGGCGGCGAACCTCAAGACCATGGGCCGGCCGTCCCCAGAAAACCGACCGGTGGCCCCTGTCCCGTATGCCGCCACCCCCAAACGTCATGGCCGGGCGCGACCCGGCCATCCACGGCTCGCCGCTGGCGCTGTCGCAAAGTCACTCCGAGCAGCGGCGCCGCTTGCAGCCCATGGATGCCCGCATCGAGTGCGGGTATGACGAAGAAGGACTGCCGCCTCAGCGCCTCCCTCAACCGAATTCGCTGAACCGAACAGCCTTTCGACGAGCCCGGACCGGACGCCAAAGGGATGGGTTTGGCGACGACCATGCGAGTCCCTCCCCCCGGTCCAAACGCTCCACAGCGCAACATCGTCTCAACCACGGCCGCGGCCACGCCGCACCGCAAGAGGGACGGGCGGCAATGGGCGCCGCCCGCTGGCCTCAAACGATCAGTTCTCCGTCAGATACCACTGGAACGGCCGGTACGGATACGACCAGTAGAAGTCGTAGGTCCGCGCCCGGAACGGTTGGAAGTTGTTGAGGTTGTTGTGCTGGATGACCGGCGCCTGGATGTTGCCGACGGTGCCGATCTTCCACAGCTCGGCGATGTGCCGGTCGACCACCTGCGCGCCGATGGCATTGCTGTCCTCGCTACCGATCGGCGACTGCAGGAACTTCTCGGCCAGGTCGAAGAGCTCGTTGACCACCGCCGGCGGTTCCGTGCCCTCCGCCCCGTCGGTGCGGATCCAGGCCGACCACTCGAACCCCGTGCCCGGGTTGAAGAAGTCGCCGAAGGGTGGGACGAACGCTTTGGTGTCCTGCGAGATGGTCGGGCCGCTGATATTGTCGTTCTGCCACGCCGTGATGTCGTGAAGATTGTTGTTGGCGTTGGCGCGGTACTCGTCCGACGTCACTTCGCGCAGGTCGACCCGCACGCCGACATCCGCCCAATAGCCGGCCACCAGCTCGTGCAGCCGCGCCGGGCTGCCCTGGGTGGCGAACAGGAGGCGAATCACCAGCGGCGACCCGTCCAGCCGGTCGCGCTGGCCGTCGCCGTCGGCGTCCACCAACCCCATCTCGTCGAGCAGGGCGACGGCCGCGTCGGGATCGTAGGCGATGTCGGTGGCGAGATGCTCTTCCGTCACGAAGGCGACGGTCAGCGGCTCCGCCGGCGTGGCCTGCTGCATCGAGCCCTGGCCCAGCCAGATCACCTCGTTGATCTCGTCGCGGTCGATCGCCAGCGACATCGCCCGGCGGAATCGCACGTCCTCGAAGACCCGGCGCATCTCCGGATCCTGATGGTTCACGTTGAACGCGTAGAACACGTTGTCGCCGAGACCCGGCGCCAGATGCACCGTGTAGTCCCCGTTCTCCTCGTTTTCCTTATAGAGCGGGAAGTTCTCGATGAAGATGGCCTGGGTCTTATAGTCGACCTCGCCGTTGGTGATCATCAGGTTGCGGACTTCGGCGTCCGGCACGTACTGCTCGTCGATCTCGCTGATGTAGGGGAGCTGGTTGCCCGCCGTATCGACCATGTGGAAGTACGGATTGGCGACCAGGGTCCGGCCGGTCGCCGACTCCGCCACCAAGATGTGGCTCTCCAGCGTCGGAACGACGATCTCCTCGCTCTCGTCGATCAGCGGGGAGGGGACGTCCTTCCAGTCGCTGCCGCCGTAGAAGTTGTTCACCCGGTCGGCCCAGCCCTCGTAGCCGGCCTCCATCGCCTCGGCATCGGCGTCGGGATTGTGGTTGATGTGCATCGGCGCCAGGAAGTGACGCGGCTGGAAGGGCTGACCGTAATCGATGGCGAAGCGGTTGATGATGCCCGGCGCCGGCACCGGGAAGGTCATCACCACGGTCGTATCGTCGACCGCCTCGATGCCCATCGGCTCGCCTTCGAACAGCCAGCGGCTCGGCGTCTCCGGGTAGATCTCGTCGTTGAGGATCAGATCCTCGTACCAGAAGACGATGTCATGCGCGGTGAACGGCGCGCCGTCCGACCAGCGATGGCCCTCGCGCAAGCTGACGGTCAGCTCCGTATAGTCGTCGTTCCAGTTCCAGGCGCGCGCGATGTTCGGCACCACCGTCTGCAGGTCGTCTGAGTAACGCACCAGATTGACGTGGCGCACCGACAACAGGTCCGAGGTGCCGGCCTCCGTCGCGTTGGACAGGCCGTTGAGGGTGCCGCCATGGCTGCCGATCGCGTCGAACGGGGCGATCACCAGCGGCTCGGCGGGCAGGCGCTCCGCCACCGGTGCCAACGCGGCGTTGCCGCCGATGCGCTCGTTCAGCGCGGCGATGTCCGGGTTCTCCTGAAAGGTCAGGGTGCAGCCGGCCGCCGCCTCGAACGCGGCCAGCTCGAACTGGCCCGGAAAGGCACTCTCCAGACCTTGGGGATCGGCGAGCGTCACGGCCGGACAATCCTGGGCGGCCGCCGGCGTGGCCAGCGCCGCCCATCCCAACGCCACCAGACCGGTGGAGCACAGCGCAGCCCCGCGCCACGACCGACGGGTCGAAACGAACATCACCGACACCTCCCGATTAACGGCTTAACGGTTTGTGGAGGAGAGACCGTTCCATGGGGCCCGGTCAACGAGGTCCGCTCATTGAGGTCCCCGGACGGCGGACCAGCCCCCTCGCCGCTCCAAGCTGGCGCAGGCGACCGCCGTCATTCAATGGAAGCTTTTCTGAAACAAATGTTATCGAAATATGTTAAGATATAAATCCTACTGCCGCTCCCATACCGAACTGATAGATTGCTTTGCGGTCGAGAGCCCGGACACCGGAACCCAGGACCATGGGCATCAAGCTCACCCAGATGCGAACCTTCAACGCGGTGGCCCGCACCGGCGCCTTTTCGCGGGCCGCCCGGCGTCTGGGCGTCAGCCAACCGGCAATAACGGCCCAGATCAGAACGCTGGAAGCCGACAACGACGTGCTGCTGTTCGAGCGGCGCGGCCGGATCGCCGTCACGCTGACCGATGCCGGCCAAGCGTTGTTCCGCATCACCGGCGCGCTGGACGATATCCAGGACGCCGCGGCGGCGCTGCTCGACCGCGACCGGGATCGCGACGGCGGATCGCTGACCATCGCCACCGCCTCGCCGGAGGTGCTGATGCCGCTGGTCGCCAAGGTGCGCGACGCGGTCCCCGGGCTGAAACTGGATATCTGGGTCGGCAGCACCCGCGAGGCGCTGCGCCGGCTGCTGGACCGGGAGGCCGATATCGGCCTGTTCGCGACGGCCAACGGCGCGCCGGACGAGCGGCTGGCCTCCCTGCCGCTGGTCGAGCAGCGGCTCTGTGCGCTGATGCCGGCGAACCATCCATTGGCGATTGCCGGCGAGCCGATCACCCTGGCGGCGCTGGCGCGGGAGCCGATGGTGCTGCGCGCCGACGCGGCGGAGACCCAGCGGATGGCCGATCGGGCGCTGACCGCGGCCGGGCTGGAGGTGCGTCCGGTCTTGCGCCTGGACAGCCGCATGGCGGCCTACGAGGCCGTGGCGGCCGGCCTCGGCGCCTCTTTCGTGCTGGAGCACGACATGCCGCGCGACCCTCGGGTCCGCGGACTGCCGCTGAAGGATGTGGAAGAGCGGGTGTGGGAGACGCTGTGCTATCTGCGCCGACGCCGCGAGATGCCGGCGATCGCCCGGTTCATCGACGTGCTGGACGAAGGCTGACGCCGGCGAGCGCGTGACCCGCGCGGCCTTCAGCGGGCGGCGGCGCGCCCGGGCGGCACGGGCGCCGGCTGATCCGCCACGCCGCCCGCGGCGTACCGCCTCGTTGACGATGGCAAGGCGCCCGCCATCGTCCATGCGTAAGCCGTCCACAACAGATCCGTGCCCGCTGATGACGAACCGCCGATCCTCCCCTCGCCCGCCGGTAGACCTGCTGGCCTCGACGCTGGCGTCGGTCAGCCGGTTCGGCCGCGGCATCAACGCCCGGCCCGCCGCGGTGCGGCCGGCGGTGCCGCTGGAACTCTACGAGTTCGAGGGCTGCCCCTATTGCCGGCTGGTGCGCGAGGTGCTGACGGAACTGGACCTCGACGCGATGGTCTACCCGTGCCCGAAGGGCGGCACGCGCTGGCGCCCGCAGGCGGCGGCGCTGGGCGGCAAGCAGCAATTCCCCTTCCTGGTCGACCCGAACGCCGGCCGGTCGCTGTATGAGTCGGCGGACATCATCGCCTATCTGTTCGAGACCTATGGGCACCGTCCGGTGCCGGCCGCCTGGCGGCTCCGCCGGTCGCAGCGCCTGTCGTCGCTCGCCGCCTCGGCGCTCCGCCCGCGCGCCGGCACCCGGGCGCGATCCTCCCGCGCCCCGGATCAGCCGCTGGAGCTGTACAGCCTGGAGGCCAGCCCCTTCGCCCGGCTTGTCCGCGAGACCCTGTCGGAGCTGGAGATCGCCTATCTCCTGCGCAATGTCGGCCGGACCCGGCTGGCGGAGTTCGTGCCGCCGTTTGTGCGCGATCGGCTGTCGCTGCCCATCGCCCCGGCGAGCGACAACCGCAAGGCCTTCCAGGCCCGCGCCGGACGGGTGATGGTGCCCTATCTGATCGATCCCAATACGGGCGTAGAGATGTTCGAGAGCGCCGCCATCCGGCGCTATCTGCTGGAGACGTACGCGGCAGATGCGGGCGACGTCGCGCCGGAGTCGGTCGCGGCCTAAGCCCGCTCGATGGGGTAGAAACCGTCATTCCCGCTTTCGGATTCCTCTGCGAAAGGGGCTTTGAGGAGCGGCGCAATGATGATTCCCTTTGCTTGAGGTCAAGCACTGGGGGTCGGGATGTCGCG
>JANQSN010000008.1 GCA_028284045.1 Alphaproteobacteria bacterium
TGGAGCGGGTGAAGGGAATCGAACCCTCGACACGTAGCTTGGGAAGCTACTGCTCTACCACTGAGCTACACCCGCATCCTGCGCGGCCGGCCGGCCGAGCCGCGGAGGAGATCCCCATATCACCCTCCGGGCCGGCCCGTCCAGACGGCGGCGCTACCCCTCCGTTACGCGCTGCCGCCCGGCGGTCAGGCGGGGCCAGAGCAGCTCGACGATTACCGCGCCGCAGATGACGGCGATGGCGACGAGCTGGATCCAGGTGATCGGTTGGGTCAGGAACAGATAGGCCAGCGCGGCGGTGATCACCGGCTTCAGGAAGAAGAGGTAGGAGCCGCGGGTGATGTCCGGCACCGCGGCCAGGCCGCCCAGCCAGAAGAGCTGGGTGATCGTCGTGTTGTAGACGCCGAGCACCAGCAGCGACCAGGCCGCCTGCGGCTCGCGGTCGAACAGGGTCGATGGGTCGACCCACACGCCCCAGGACGCACCCACCAGCAGCCACAGGAAGACCGTGCCGATGGTCATGGTGATGGTGGTGATGCGGATCGCCCCGTAGGTGACGATCAGCGGCCGGGCGGCGACGGCATAGACGGCCACCAGGGCGGCACAGCCGACCGCCAGCGCGATGCCGAACAGCGAGCCCTCCCGCCCCGCCAGCTCAAACAGATAGCCGTCGGTCAGCAGAAGCGCGATGCCGACCACGGCGGCGGCGCCGATGATCAGCTTCGGCGTCGGGAAGGCGACGCGGTTGATCGCCAGATTGGCGATGCCGACGAAGATCGGGATGGTCGTCACCAGCGTGCCGACCTGGACCGCCGTGGCGAAGTCGAGCGACCAGTGAAAGGCGAGGTACGCCAGCGTGAAGCCGACGATGGACAACCAGATCAGCCGCCAGAAATGCGCCTTCAGCGGGGTCAGCAGGTCGCGGCTGCCGGGCCACAGCAGCGCCGCCACCAGCAGGCCGGCGCTGCCGATGGTGTAGCGCCAGACCGAGGCCTCCGGCCCGGCGACGCCGGACAGCACGGCGAAGAACTCGCTGGACGCATGCCCGCACACGCCGATGAAGACGGCGAGATAGGCCAGCGTGGCGCGGTTGGCCGCGGCCATCAGGCGAGACCGCCCGCGACGTCGAGCAGCGCTTGGGTCAGCGCCGCCGGCCGTTCCACCGGGATCAGATGGCCGGCATCGGCCATGTCGACCGACCGGGCCTGCGGCAGCAACGCGGTCAGCGCCCGCACGTCGGCCAGGTCCAGGAACACATGGTCGTCGAGCCCGGTGACCACCAGCGTCGGCACATCCACATCGCCCCAAGGGGGCGACCAGTCGGCGCTGCCGGCATTGGCCAACAGGACGGCGTGGCCGTGCTCGGGCGCCAGCCCCTCATAGGGCGCGTCGGTTAGGAAATCTCGCCGGATCGCCGCGCTGCGCGCCTGATTGACCAGCAGCGGCATGTACATGTCCATGACCAGCCGCGTGCCGCCGATCGATGCGGCGCGGGCCATGGCGCTGTTGATCCATTCCAGCCGCGGCCCCGGTGTGCGCAGCGTGTTGATCAGCACCAGGGCGTCCATCGCCGCCCCCCGCAGCCGTGCCCAGGCGGCATAGAGGCCGCCGATGGACAGGCCGACGAGGATCGGCCGCGGCGGCGCGATCGCCGCCAGCAGGCGCATCAGGTCGCCGACGATCAGATCCTGGTCGAGCCGAGTGCCGGGGGCGAACGGGCTGTCTGCCTGGCCGCGGAAATTGTAGGCCAGCGTGCCACACCCGGCGGCCCGCAGCGCCGGCGCGATCTCCGCCTGCCACATGGCCGTGTTGCCGGTCAGCGCGTTGATGAAGACGAAGGTCCGCCCGCGGTCGCCGGGCGCGTCGTATTCGTAGTAGAGCGCGTCGTGTTCGCTGATCGCCAGATGCGGCACGCGGTGGCTCCCCGTGCATTCGTTGAAGCGCCACCATAGCCGGCAACCGATGGCGCCGAAAGCCCGGCCCGGGCGAGGGTCTCTGCGGTCTTGCGGCCGACCATCCCCTTCATTGTTTGTCGGTCCTGGAACAGCGTGCGCCTCACGCGCCGGTGCACTCTCATGCCCCACCGTCGTCCGCATTGCTCGAAAGAGGTCATCGACCGCATGGCACGCCGCCCGCCGAACATCGTTCTCGTCATGGCCGACCAACTGGCGCCGCACTTCACCGGGGCCTATGGCCATCCGCTGGTCAAGACGCCGAACCTGACGGCTTTGGCGGAGCGCGGTGCCCGGTTCGATGCGGCCTATTGCAATGCGCCGCTGTGTGCGCCGTCGCGCTTCAGCTTGATGTCGGGCCAGTTGATCACCCGCATCGCCGCCTACGACAACGCCGCCGATTTCCCGGCCGCCATCCCGACCTTCGCGCACTACCTGCGTGCGGCCGGCTACCGCACCTGTCTGACGGGCAAGATGCATTTCGTCGGCCCCGACCAGCTCCACGGGTTCGAGGAGCGGCTGACCACCGACATCTACCCCGCCGACTATGCCTGGACGCCGGATTGGGAGCAGGCGGACGAGCGCGACGACGCCTGGTATCACAACATGGATCCGGTGCGCGAAGCGGGTGTCGCCGCTGCCACCTTCCAGATCGACTATGACGAGGAGGTCGCTTTCGCCGCGCGGCGCCGCATCTTCGACTATGCCCGGGACGACGTCGCCCCGTTCTGCCTGGTGGTCAGCCTGATGCACCCGCACGACCCGTATGTCGCGCGGCCGGAATGGTGGGACCTCTACGCCCATGGCGACATCGATCTACCGGCGCCGGCCCCGGCGCTCGATCCCCATTCCCAGCGCATCAAGGCGGGCATCCAGGCCGACGACGACGCGGTGACGGACGCGGAGGTGCGCAATGCCCGCCACGCCTACTACGCCAACACCAGCTATTTCGACGCCAAGCTCGGGGAGATCCTCCACACCCTGGAGGAGACGCAAACGCTCGACGACACGCTGGTCGTCGTCACCTCGGATCACGGCGACATGCTGGGCGAGCGCGGTCTCTGGTACAAGATGACGTTCTTCGAGCCGTCGGCCCGGGTGCCGCTGATCATGGCCGGACCGGGGGTCGTGCAGCAGCGCGTGGCGAATGCGTGCTCGCTGGTCGACCTGCTGCCAACGTTTCTGGACTGTGCGGGCGTGTCGCCGGCGCTCGGCGCGCCGATCGACGGACGGTCGCTGTGGCCGGTGGCGACCGGCGGGGCGGACACGGCCGACGAGGCGATCGGCGAGTATTGCGGGGAATGTGCCATCCACCCGATCTTCATGATCCGCCGCGGCAGCCACAAATACATCCACTGCGATATCGATCCGCCGCAGCTCTACGACCTGGCGACCGATCCGGGCGAGCGGACCAATCTGGTCGGCGACCCGGCGCATGCCGCCACGGCCGCCGCCTTCGCCCAGGAGGTGGCGGCGCGCTGGGACGGTGCGCGCATCCGCGCCGATGTGGTCGCCACCCAGCGCCGCCGCCGCGCCGTGCACGCCGCCATGCAGGTCGGCCGGCGTACCGCGTGGGACTACCACCCCCAGCGCGACGCGTCGGAAGAGTATGTGCGCAGCCACAAGCCCTGGGCCGCCACTGCCGACCGCGGCCGGTTCCCGCCGCGGTAGGCGAAGGCTGGCTACATCGCTGCTGAGGAAGACGCCTTACACACGTCATCTCCGCGAAAGCGGAGATCTCTAACCGATTGAACCATAAAGATTCCCGCTTTCGGATTCCTCTGCGAAAGGGGCTTTGAGGAGCGGCGCAATGATGATTCCCTTTGCTTGAGGTCAAGCACTGGGGGTCGGGATGTCGCG
>JANQSN010000011.1 GCA_028284045.1 Alphaproteobacteria bacterium
CGGCGCACCGTGCGCGAAGTCGACAACCTCACTGAGGAAATCAAGGTTTGCCTCAGTGAAATCCGCGATATCCACGCAACTCTTCGCACCACACAAAGTCGCCGCCAACGACGCGAACAACATCGCGCCGACATCATGTCGCGCGTTGAAGGCACGTGGGTCGCGAACCTCACGCAAAATCGAAATGATCGTCTGCATCGGAGATCCCTGCAAAATCAAGGAGCCCCTCTACAGAATCCTTTTCAAAACCCTATGCAACCAATCTACTGATATGCGATTCCCCTCCCATCAAGGGGGAGGGAAGTCCTGAACGTCGATTGATCCTAGAGCCTTGCGAGCGACGGGGCCCTTGGCTGGCGCGTAGATGCCCGCATCAAGTGCGGGCATGACAGTTTGAAGTTTCGATTCTAACGGGGCCGAGGACCCGATCACCCGACGGTCAGGTCGACCTCGGGGTCGTGATAGACGGTCAGGCCGCTGTCGAGCATGCTGAACTGCATGCCGGTCACGTCGATGCCGGCCGCCGTGACATGCGGATCCGCCATGCCGGAGGCGACCACCCGCCCCTCCGCCGCCAGGCGGATCGGCGCGTCGGCATCGTTGAAGACGACGATTTCGCCATCGGCATCGGGCATCAGGTCGGACAACTGCAGCACCAGTGCGTCGCCGGCATCGCCGAACCCGTCGAGCGGCGCTGCGTCGAAGGCGGCCGCATCGAAGCCCTCGGGCAGGAGAGCCTCCTGCTCGGTCACCAAGCCTGCCAATGCGGATTTGCCGTGCGGCGCCATGTCCTTCCCCTCTACCCTCCAATCTATAGGGCACCACCGGGTGGGTCAATCAACGTGCGCGGCCGGCAACGTGCGCGGCCGGCAACCTGCGCGGCCGGCAACGTGGGCGGCCGGGCAGCGGCTCGCGGATCAGCCAGACCTCGCGCTCGGTGACGAAGACGCCGCCCGGAGCGTCGGGGTCCGCCTCCTCGCACCGCTCGTGATAGCCCCGCTCCACGAAGCCGTCGGGGACCGTCAGCCCCCGCTCCCGCGCCAGGCTGCGCGCCTGCGGATCCAGCGGCGTCCAGCGCGCGGATGCGGACGGCGCAAGCGCCGCCCCCGCCCCAGCATCAGCCGCCGACCGGCGCCGATCATGGCGCCGATCATGGCGCCCGCGGCGCTGCGGGCAGGCCCAGCGCGATCCACACGATGCAGTAGAACCGGCCCGCCCCGCGCCCCGGCACCGGAAACAGCCGCATTTCCGCCGTGGTCACCCGGCCCGGGACGGCGTGGATCAGCCGGCCGCGCACCGGGAAGACCTCGCCGCGGGCGAACCGCGCCCAGGCCTCCACCAGCGGCACGGCCGTCTGCAGGCGGAACAGGCGTTGCAGCGGCCGGCCGACGAAGCGCCGCCCCTCCCCGCCGAAACGCTGGGCGAAGGCCGCATTCTCACGCCGGATCAGCATGTTGGGCGCGATCAGCAAGGCGGGGATCGGCGAGCTGTCGAGCAGCCCGCCGAGGTCGAGCCGCTGGCGCACCGCCTCGCGCTCCGCCTGCTGGCCCTGATAGGCGGTCAGGCAGAACATGCGAAGCCGGGAGGCCAGATTGGCATCCGGCCCGGCCTCGCGCGCGATCTCCGCCACCAGGTGGTTCAGCCGGCGACCCTGAAGCTCGGCCAACTCCTCCAGCGCCGCCCAGAAGACCGGCTCCAGCTTCAGCGAGTAGCGGCGGTGGTCGGCCTGGATGATCCGCGGCTTGAGCGGCGGGTCGCCCGCCGCCGGCTTGTCCGCCGATACCGCCGTCGCCATGGGCCGCCCCCGTCCCTTGTTGCCCGCAAGGCACACTATAGATAGCCCGGCCATCGCATACCAGGGTGTGAGCCGATGCACCCTCGGGATCCCGATCTGGCTGGCGCGGCGCCGCGCGGCCGATCGCCGCCGTCCTTGCCCCTCAGCGTGGAACCGTCTAGCAAGAGCTTGGCAATCGAAGGGTTCAATTCGGATGTGTCTTCGGCACGTTCCTTCTGAGAACCCTTAACAAACAAGCCGGAACGACAAGGAGAGGCCACCCATGACCGATCAGACCCAATTCCGCGAAGCCGTCGAAGGCGTCGTCGACAGCCGCCGGCGCTTCTTGAAGACGGCCGGCATCGGCGGCGCGGCCGCGGTGGCCGCGGCGGCGACCCCGATCCGCTCCTATGGCCAGGAGACGGCCAACACCTTCCGCATCCAAACCTCCTGGCAGCCCGGCACTACCGGCTATCGGATCTTCGAGGCGTGGTGCGGCGCCATGGCGGAGATCTCCAATGGCGAGCTGGCGCTGGAGCCCTTCCCGGCCGGCGCCGTCTCCGGCGACTTCCAGCTCTTCGACGCGGTGCGCAACGGCGTCCTGGAAGGCATGAACGTCTTCACCGTCTATTGGGCGGGGCGCGTGCCGGCCGGCGTCTTCCTGTCGAGCTACCCGATGGGGCTGAACCACCCGCATCACTGGGACATGATGTTCGACGCCTATGGCGGCACCCAGCTCGCCCAGGAGATCTACGCCCAGAACGGGCTGCACTTCGTCGGCCACGTCCATCACGACATGAACCTGATCCATTCGAATATCGAGATCAGCTCGCTCGACGACTTCAACGGCCTGAAGCTGCGGGTGCCGGGCGGCATCGTCGCCGACTGCTTCGCCGATATCGGCGCGCGCACGACGCTGCTGCCGGGCTCGGAAGTCTATCCGGCGCTGGAGCGCGGCATCGTCGACGCCGCCGACTTCGTCGGCCCGGCGGTCAACTACGACCTCGGCTTCCACCAGGTGACCAATGTCATCGTGATGGGGCCGCCGTCGACCCCGTGCCTGCACCAGCCGGTCGACCTGATGGACATCTCCTTCTCGCTGAGGGCCTGGGACCAGCTCTCCGACACTATGAAGGAGCTGATGCCCCATCTGGTGCGGGCCTACTCCGCGACCCACTACGCCGGCATCCAGGCGGCCAACCGCGAGGCGTGGCCGAGATACGCCGAGGCCGGCACCACCATCAGCCGGCTCGGCGAGGAAGACGCCGTGCGCTTCCGCGAGGTGGCGATCCCGCGCTGGTTCGAATGGGCGAACAAGGACACCGATGCCGCGCGCCTGTTCGACCTGCATCTGCAGGTGATGCAGAACCCGGCGGTCGCCTATCTCGACCCGACGGATATCGAGGGCTACTCGCTGAACCTCGAATAGGCCCCCGGACGGGGGCAGGCGCCGACGCCTGCCCCCGGTTCCGCCGGCTTGGCAGCAGCGCAAGACGACCGCCGGCGCAATGAAACGATGAGATTCCCGCTTTCGCGGGAATGACGGTCAAGCCTGGACAGCGCGGTCTTCAGCCACCTGTTTGTCGCGCCGCCCGATCACCGGACCGAACCGAATGCTGGATCTTCAGCTCAATTTCGAGTTGCCGCACTGGATGTACTGGGGCGGGTTGGCGGTGGTGCCGCTGGTTTTCATGGCGGTGACCGGCTGGGGCGACAGCCGCAACCGCGTCAGCCGGGACGGCGCGCCGCTGGCCGCGGCGGCCGAGGCGCCGATCCCCGGCGCGGTGCGCGATCCGCTGTTCTGTCGGGTGGTCGACCGGATCAGCGAATTCACCGGCACCTTCATTTCGTTTTGGACGATCATCGCCGTCTTCGTCTATTTCTACGAAGTCATCGCCCGTAAATTCTTTAATTCACCGACGAATTGGGCGCATGAGAGCATGTTTCTCATGTTCGGCATGCAGTACATCCTTGCCGGCTCCTATGCCTATCTGCGCGAAGCCCATGTCCGTGTCGATCTGTTCTACGCGCGCGGCGGGGCACGGGCGAAGGCTGCGACCGACATTCTGACCTTTTTCTTCTTCCTGGTGTTCTGCCTCGGCTTCATCTGGACGGCGTGGCGGTTCTTCGCCACCTCGATGGACGCCAACCAGTTCTTCTGGGCGATCGGCTATTCCAACGAGACGTCGTTCTCCGAATGGGCGGTGGCGTACTACCCCATCAAGTTCTCGCTGGTGGTCGGCGGCGTCCTCTTGTTCGCCCAGGGCCTCAGCAAGCTGATCAAGGATATCCGCACGGTCCGCGTCGGCCCGGCCGTGGCGGTGGAGGGCGGCGGCCGCCTCGCCTATGTCACGGTGGTGCAGGAGCGCGCCGCCGGCCTGCGCCCGCAGGGCATGCTGCCGGAAACCGGGCTCGGCTGGCTGATCCTGCTGGCCAGCCTGGCGCTGGCCGCGGTGATTGTCGTGCAGGTGGTCAACGTCGCCTTCTACGATCCCTATGGCGACGCGGTGTTCCTGTTCAGCCTGCAGGGCGTGCTGTCAGACATCTCCATCGCCAAGCTGTCCATCTTGATGTTCGGCACGCTGCTGGTCGTGCTGTTCCTCGGCCTGCCGCTCGCCTTCGTCACCGGGTCCCTGGGGGTCGTCTTCATCTTCATGGTCGGCGACCAGTTCATGTTGAACATCATCCCGACCCGCATCTTCCCGCTGATGACGAACTATCAGCTCTCGGCGATCCCGCTGTTCATCTTCATGGCCTCGATGCTGGAGCGGGCCGGCCTGATCGATGAGATGTTCGACGTCCTCTACAAATGGATGGGCGGGCTCGGCGGCGGGCTGGCGATCGCCACCATCATCGCCTCGACCATCCTGGCGGCGATGGTCGGGGTGATCGGTGCGGCGGTGGTGACCATGGGCATCATCGCCCTGCCGGCGGTGCTCAGCCGGCGCTACGACCCGAAGATCGCGCTGGGCTCGATCATGGCCGGCGGGACGCTGGGCATCCTGATCCCGCCGTCGATCCTGGCCATCATCTATGCCGTGGTCGCCCAGCAATCGGTGGGCGAGCTGTATGTCGGCGCCGTCCTGCCGGGCCTGCTGCTGTCGGGGCTCTATTGCCTGTTCGTCGGCTTGCGCACCTGGGCGCGCCCGGAGATCGGCCCGCCCCTGCCGGCCCGCGAGCGCGTCGGCTTTGCGGAGAAGCTGCGGCTGCTCCAGCGCATGCTGGCGCCCTTCGTGCTGATCGCCATCGTGCTCGGCGCCATCTTCAGCGGTTGGGCGACGCCGGTGGAGGCGGCCGGCGTCGGCAGCTTCGGCGCCATGGTGGTCGCGGCGATGCATGGCCGGCTGACCTGGCACAACGTCAAGGAAGCCAGCATCGCCACCGCCAAGGCCAGCGCCATGGTGCTGTGGATCATCTTCGGCGCCACCATCTTCGTCGGCTTCTACATCCTGGAGGGCGGCCAGACCTTCGTGTCGGAGCTGATCCTCGGCACCGATCTCGGCCCCTACGGCGTGCTGATCTTGATGATGATCATCCTGGTCTTCCTGGGCATGTTCCTGGACTGGGTGGGCATCCTGCTGCTGGCGGTGCCGATCTTCATCCCGATCATCGACCTTCTGGCCTTCGACGGCGTGCTCGGCCTGCCCGGGGTAGCGCCGGAGGACGTCGCGCTGTGGTTCGGCGTGCTCTATCTGGTCAACATGCAGATGTCGTTCCTGTCGCCGCCCTTCGGCTATGCGCTGTTCTATATGCGCGGCGTGGCGCCCCGATGGGTGTCGACGGGGACGATCTTCCGCGCCGCCCTGCCGTTCCTCGCCCTGCAGACGGTGGGCCTGGGCCTGTGCATCCTGTTCCCGCAGCTCGTCACCTGGCTGCCGAGCCTGGTCTACGGATAGCCCTGGGTCCGGGGCCGCGCCGCCCGCGGACTTTCGTGCTAGAGCGTCCCGCGTCCGAATGGACGCAGATGAGATGCTCTACCACTTTGAACTAGATCAACTTATCTGCGTTCAGATGATTCCATCTGAGCGCAGGTTGATCTAGACAGGCAGGTGCCGCCGCCCGAACACCCGGACCCGGAGCCGTTTCGTGTCCGCACCCGGTGAGATCCTCGACCCGCAGCCGACGCCGCCCGCAGCCAGCGCCCCGCAGGGCCTGGCGACGCTGACCGACGCCACCTTCGCCACCCATCTGGCACCGGGGTCGCTGGTCCTGGCGGCGATCCTCGGCGACGTCACGCCGCCGGTGGTCCGGCCGCCGTTCCGCTATGCCCTGGTCGGGGCGCGCGACCGCCGCCTGGCCGCGCTCCTGGCCGCAGCCCATCCGACGGCCACCGTCATCGACTTGGCGGTCGACGACGGCGAGGTACGGCCGCCGGCGCCGCCCCGGCCCACCGACGGACCCGCCAACCTGACCTCGCTCACGGTGCCGGCGGCGACCCTGGCGGAGGCCGCGCGCGATCTTGAGCCCTGCCAGTTCGTGGCCATACCGACGTTGTTCGGCCGCAGCGGCGAGGCCGACCGTCGCCGGCTGGTCGATGCGGCGCGCCGCCTGGTCGCCCCCGGCGGCCTCCTGCAGGTCGGCTACCCCTGCCTGCCGGGCGCCTTGCCGCTGGTCGACGTCCAACACCTGGCGCGGGCCACCGACACCGACGCGGACCCGGCCGAGCGGGTTGCCCGCGCCGCCGACACGCTGCACCTGGCAAGCGCCGCCGGCGCCAGGCGCCTGGTCGGCAATCCCTGGCGGGCCGCCCTGGGCGCGGCAACCCAGGGCCACAACGTCGCCGCGGTGATCGAGACGCTGTTGGAAACCCGGTGGCGTCCCTGCTGGCATCCCGACGTCGTGCGGAGTTTCGGGGATGGCGGGTTCCGCCTGATCGGCCCGGCGCGCCTGGTGCCCGACGGACCCCGCATCCCCGAGCTGCCGGTGGCCGCGTCCGGCGAGGACGGCCGGGACGCCGGCGGCCGGCCGGGCGCCCTGGCGGATCAGGCGCCGACCGATCAGGCGCTGCGGGGCGCGCTGGACGATCTGGTGCGGGCGCGCCCCTTGCGCAGCGACCTGTTCGGCCGCGGGGCACCGCCGCTGGACCGGGAGACGCGCCGCCAGATGATCGAGCGCCAGCGCCTGGCGCTGGTCGTCCCGCCACCGGCCGCCGCCCGCCGTCTGGGACAATCCGCCGGCCTGCCCGGCGACGAGTCCGCGTTCCGGCCGCTGGTGGCGGCCCTGGCGGCGGGTCCGCGCCGGCTCGGCGAGTTGAGCGCCTTCCTGCCCTTGCCGACCCGCCAGATCCCGGCCGACCGCCTGCTGCGCGTCCTGCTGGCCGCCGGCATCGTGCAGCCGGCGCTGGAACGCGACACGCCGATCCGCGCCACCATGCTGCACCGGACCAACCTCGCGCTCGCCCGCGCCGCGGTGGAGGCCGATCTCGACGCGCCCGGCCTGATCGCCGGCGCCACCACCGGCGGCCTGTTGGCGCTGTCGGCACCGGTGCATCTGTGCTTCCTGGCGCTGGCCTCGGGCATCGCGCCGCTGGGCGACGCGGTCGCCGCCCATGTCGACGCCTGGTACCGCCGGCGCGGCCGCCCGACCGCTGGCGGGGCGATCGACGCAGCACAGATCGGCCGCGTCGTGTCGGACCTCTACCCGGTGTGGCGCCGCCTCGACGTGCTTTAGTGTCAATCGACCTTCAGGATTCCCTCCCCCTCGATGGGGGAGGGGAATCGCATATCAGTAAATTGGTTGCATAGGGTTTTGAAAAGGATTCTGTAGAGGGGCTCCTTGATTTTGCAGGGATCTCCGATGCAGACGATCATTTCGACTTTGCGTGAGGTTCGCGACCCGCGTGCCTTCAACGCGCGACATGATGTCGGCGCGATTTGGCGGCAACTTTGTGTGGTGCGAAGAGTTGCGTGGATATCGCGGATTTCACTGAGGCAAACCTTGATTTCCTCAGTGAGGTTGTCGACTTCGCGCACGGTGCGCCG